>DIAS01000026.1:7372-50162 GCA_002415855.1 Bacteroidales bacterium UBA5072 | reverse complement strand
GTAGAATACCCTTATGATACCCCCCCTCACTCAACCCTGTAGGGGTTGAATAATTGAACCCTGATTATCTGATATTAGCATATCCTTTCAACCTTCCCCGATGTGTTTGCAAGTATTCTCCCCATTCACTATATTCGTACCGCCTGACCATAACAATTGACACCGTGAAGCTCAGATCAGCAAACTCTGTATTATCAGGAGAAATCTCCATCCCTGCCTCAAAATCGCACACTATTCGTGCAGTTGCCATTGCTGCTGTGGCCCGGGGAATCTCTGTCCTCAAGAATCCGCTGATCTCGGAAGATGCACAGGCTGCCATCGACGGGGCAAAGGAAATGGGCGCCTCTGTGGAACTGGGCCGTGATTGGGTCATCAGGGGAATAGGTGGTAAGCCCGGTGACAGATGCAGGCATATCGATGTCCGCAATTCAGGTACTTCACTTCGCATCCTTACGGCCCTGTGCGCTCTGGGTGACCATCCGGTGACGTTCGACGGTGACAAATCCATCCGACAGCGGCCGATGAAGCCATTGCTTACTGCATTGGAAAACCTGGGAGTTACCCTTGTGGAATCCGCAGATGGCAAATGCCCTTTCACCATAAGGGGACCTTTGCTGGGCGGATCCACACATGTAAGCGGCATCAGCTCGCAGTTTCTGACCGCCCTGCTGATCGCATGCCCAATGGGCCCCAATAACACTGAAATTATGGTAGAAGGCCTGAATGAAAAGCCGTACGTTGAGATTACGCTCGACTGGCTGCGCAGGATGGGAATCCGTTTCGAACAGCAGGGACTTGAATGGTTCAGAATCTTTGGCGGGCAGCATTACAAAGCCTTTGAAAGGCACCTCCCTTCCGATTTCTCATCTGCCACTTTCCCGCTTTGTGCGGCAGCCATTACAGGTTCGGAAATCCTGATCAAGGGACTTGATTTTAGTGATCACCAGGGGGACAAAGCGGTTTTCCCCTTTTTTGAAAAAATGGGCGTTCAGTTCCGGCGTGTGCCCAATGGTATAATTGTTAAAGGCGGCACAATGAAGGGAATTGATATCGACATGAACAATACGCCGGACGCGCTCCCTGCGATGGCCGTGGCCGCCTGTTTTGCTCAGGGCACAACACGGTTGCTGAATGTACCTCAGGCCAGGCTGAAGGAGTGTGACAGGATCGCGGCCTCAGCCAGAGAGCTTGGCAAGATGGGTGCAAGGATCGAAGAACTGGAGGACGGATTGATAATCCACCAGAGCAAATTATGCGGTACAGCGGTGCATGGGTATGATGATCACCGCATGGTAATGGCGCTCTCCATTGCCGGATTGGCTGCAGAGGGTGTAACAGTCGTTGATACGGCAGAGTCTGCAGGTGTTACCTACCCGGGTTTTGTCGATGACATGGTTAAAATGGGTGCCCGCTTTGATCTGATTGAACAGTAAACTATTAATCCATACAATATGCTGGGATGTACATACGGAAATCTGTTTAAAACCACTGTTGCAGGGGGTTCTTATCAGGAAGGACTATCAATTAACATCCAGGGAGTTCCCCCCGGATATCATTTTACCGAAGAGGAAATATATGTTGAACTCATGCTGCGCAAACCCGGACAAGGGGAACTTACCTCACCGAGGCGTGAAGCTGATGTCCCCATACTCTTTAGTGGTATTAATGCTGCCAATACCATGCCGGGATTCAAAAATGCCGGATATACCAATGGTACGCCACTCGTGGTTTTGATTCCCAATGTCGACAGGCACCTGGAACATATTGAACAATACCAGTCGACAAACCGCACTCCGCGACCCGGGCATGCCTCTTACGCCTCTTACCAGAAATACGGATCATGGGATGACTCAATCGGTGCCGGGTTCTTCAGCGGACGCTATACCTCATCCATTGTGGCAGCAGGCTGCATCGCCAAAAAGATCCTCAAAGATCATGGCATTGAAGTAGTTTCTTTTGTTCGTGAAGCAGCTGGCATACGCATGAAGGACATGTCCGTGGAGGAAATCAAGAAAAAAGCAGCTGCATACCGCGAAGTCAGGAAACAATACGATCCCATCTACCTGGATCTTTTTGCGTCGGGTAAAATGAAGCCTGGCATGCGTTTTTTTGAAAAAGCAGCCATCCTGGCTGAGCTCGAAACCCGTATCCCTGATATAAAAAGACCCATTTACAATGAAGAGGATGTCCGGAAAAGGTATGGCATCAATCCGAAATTATTCTGCCCGGATGCGGATGTGGCCGATGCCATGTACGATGAGATCCTGCGTATCATGCAGGAAGGAGACTCCTCAGGGGGGATTGTGGAGGTGATCGTGACGGGTGTGCCTGCAGGCATGGGTGAACCGGTATTCAACAAGCTCGATGGTGAATTGGGCCGTTTGATGAGCATAGGAACCGTAAAAGCGGTTGAAATTGGCTGTGGAATGGAAGCAGCCAGGATGACTGGTTCTCAAAGCAATGATGCCATGCGGATAAAGGACGGTAAGGTGGTATTCACATCCAATCAGGCAGGCGGCATAACCGGAGGCCTTACAACGGGACAGGATATTGTGGCCCGTGTTGCCGTAAAACCCACGCCTACCATCGCCAAACCTCAGCTTACAATTGACAAGGTGAGCCTCGAGAACAAAGAACTTGCCGCCGTAACCAGGCGTGATCCGACCATTGTAGCCCGTATGTGGCCCGTGACAGAGGCCTTTACCGCCCTGATTATCCTGGATGCCTATATGCAGCATGTCGGATACCAGGCCATGAGACCGAAAAACCAAAACCTAAAAAACAATAACCATGCAGATTAACCATGTTCATCCAGTGAATCTGATAAAGATACGGCTCTTCCTCATGCCCTTGCTGGTCCTGCTGATTCACACCACGCTGTATGCCGAAGTTAAGCTTCCCTTTGTTATTTCGGATAATATGGTCTTGCAGCGCGACATTCCTGTTAACATCTGGGGATGGGCAAATCCCGGTGAAAAGGTAACGGTTGCCATCCTCGATCAGAAGGTTTCTGTAAAAGCCAGTTCCGGCGGCGACTGGAAGGTGAGTCTGAAACCAATTCCTGCAGGGGGGCCCTACGAAATGACCATCTCGGGCAAAAACACAATTGTTCTGAAGAATATATTGGGTGGCGATGTCTGGTTATGCGGCGGACAGTCGAACATGGAATGGCCCTTGTCACAATCCAGGAACTGGTTGACAGACAAAAACATTGTCGAAAACCCTAACATCCGGCTGTTTTATGTCCCCAAGAATATGAGTGTCGGACCACTTAAAAATACAAAAGAAGCCCGTTGGGAAATTTGCGATGATAAAAGTGCGGCCTCATTCTCCGCCGTTGGCTTTTACTTTGGCAGGAATCTCAACAGGGAGCTGGATGTGCCCATCGGGCTTATCAACTGCAATTGGGGAGGTACGGACATTGAGACCTGGATCAGCCTCGAAACCATGTACATGGATAAGGATTATGCAGCGGCCGTTGAGAAAATGAAAACCGCGAACCTGGAACAGATGCAGCAGGAGGCCGACAGGAAGATCCGGGAATGGCAAAATGCCATCAGTCATGAAGATCCGGGTATTGTGAACAAATGGTACCTGCCCGAATATGATGCCTCGGGATGGAATAGCATGAAGTTACCCCAGGCATGGGAAGGTGCGGGATTACCCGGATTGGATGGTGTGGTCTGGTTCAGGAGGGAATTCAGTTTAACTTCTGCTGAAGCCGGCAAGGAAGTTATCATCAGCCTCGGACCTGTCGATGACAGCGATGAATGTTATGTGAATGGCAAGCTGATCGGTAAAACAGAAAACAGGTACGACTTCCCCCGGGTATACAAAATAGCTCCAGGTCTGCTCATGGAAGGGAAAAATGTGATCTGCATCAAGGTCATTGATACCGGGGGCGGGGGAGGTCTGTGGGGAATGGACAACCAGCTGTATACAGAAATTGGCGGGGATAAGAAAAGTCTTGCCGGTGACTGGCATTACCAGGTTGGCCTCAACCTTCCTGCCCCGAAAGATATTTCCAGTCCGAACAGCTTGCCATCATTGCTATATAATGGCATGATCAACCCGCTGATCAATTTTCCGGTGAAAGGGGCGATTTGGTACCAGGGCGAGAACAATGCCGGTAACTATATCAAATACAGAGAATTATTCCCTGCTATGATCAAAGATTGGAGGAGCAAATGGAATATCGGAAATTTCACCTTCTTGTTTGTTCAGCTGGCCAACTATATGGAGCCTCCGCAGGTTCCCCAGCAAAGCAGCTGGGCCGGTTTAAGGGAGGCGCAGACCATGACCCTGAGTGTTCCGAATACCGGAATGGCTGTTATCATCGACATTGGTGACGCCAAAGACATTCACCCGCGGAATAAGGATGATGTCGGTTACCGGTTATCGCTGGCTGCCTTGAAAACAGCCTACGGCAGGGAACTCGTATATTCGGGTCCCATTTACAGATCGATGGAAATAAGCGGTGATAAGATAATCCTCGAATTTGAACATGTTGGCTCGGGGTTGCTGGCAAAAGACAAATATGGATACCTGAAATCATTTGCCATTGCCGGTGCCGACCAGAAATTCTTTTGGGCAAAGGCGTATATTGCCCCGGGAAATAAGATAGTGGTGAGCAGTGATGCCGTGAGGGATCCCGTGGCAGTCAGGTATGCATGGGCCGACAATCCTGATGATGCCAACCTTTATAACAGGGAAGGGCTTCCGGCTTCACCTTTCAGAACAGATACCTGGTAATAAAAAAATCATTATCTTTCCTTAGCAAACAAAAACCAAGCACCATGATCAATGAAAGGTTTGTCGATTACATCGAAAAAAGCATCAAGAAAAACTGGAATCTTCCAGCTTTGTCAGATTTCACAGGGGAAAAACTGACTTATGCCGATACCGGTAATTACATCCTGAAATTTCATTTGCTCTTTGACCGCATGGGCATCAAAAAGGGCGACAAAATTGCCCTTGTCGGGAAGAACTCGGCCCGCTGGTGCTGCGTTTATCTTTCAGTGGTTTCCTATGGCGCTGTGATTGTCCCGATTCTACCCGACTTTAAACCGGATGACATCCAATCGATCATCAACCATTCCGATTCCATTTTACTGTTCAGTTCGGATACTTTCTTCCAGGCTGTTGATCCGGCCAAGTTGCCGGCCATTCAGGGGATCATATCCATCAATACTTTTGAGCTTTTTCATACGACATCTGAAACGCTCCGTGCAATAGTCGAACACCTCGATGCCGAATTCGTGAAGAACTATCCCGAAGGATTGAAAGCAGACAAGTTCAAATTGCCGGAAGTGGGTAATGAAGAGCTGGCGGTGATCAGCTATACATCAGGAACAACCGGGTTCTCCAAGGGTGTCATGCTCCAAAATAACAGTCTGGCTGCCAACGTCAGGTATGCACAGGAGAATATGCCGCTCTTACCTGGTGATCCGATTGTATCGTTCTTACCCCTGGCCCATTCCTACGGTTGTGCCTTCGAATTCCTCTTTCCTTTTTCTATCGGCTGTCACATCACCATCCTCACCAAAACACCTTCACCGCAGATTGTGACGCAGGCCTTTCAGGAGGTCAAGCCCAGGTTGATCCTGTCGGTTCCGCTGGTGATTGAGAAAATCTATAAAGCAAGGATACTGCCCAAGATTACCAGGTTTCCTGTGAGCCTTCTGTTGAAAGTGCCTTTGCTGAACATAATCCTGCACAACAAGATCAGGAAAACGCTGGTTGAGGTCTTTGGCGGGAATTTCGCAGAGATCGTAATCGGCGGAGCCCCTTTCAACATTGAAGCAGAGACATTCTTTAAGAAAATCAGATTGCCATTTGCGGTCGGTTATGGCATGACCGAGTGTGGCCCGTTGATCAGCTATGCCCCCTGGACTGTTAATAAAATTGGTGCTTCGGGACGAAAGGTGGATACCCTTGAAGTAAAGGTCGATTCACCGGATCCGGCGAAGATTGCCGGTGAAATCATCCTGCGGGGTGAAAATGCCATGATGGGATATTACAAGAATCCCGAGGCTACCCGTGAGATCATCGATGACGATGGCTGGCTGCATACCGGAGATCTGGGATTGATCGACAAAGATGGTTTTATCTTTATCAAGGGTCGCAGTAAGAGTCTTATCCTGGGCTCAAACGGGAAGAACATCTATCCTGAGGAAATTGAGGCCATCATCAACAACAAAAGCTTTGTGAGTGAATCCCTGGTGGTGCACCGCGATGAAAAGCTGGTGGCATTGATTTATCCGGATAACGACTCCATGTCCGCCAATAATATTACACGGGACGAACTCGTCCAAATCCTGGAACAATACCGCAAGGAGCTAAATTCGAGCATTCCTTCCTACATGAGTGTTGCCAGGTTTGAGATTCACCCCGAGGAGTTCGTGAAAACGCCGAAACGTAGTATCAAGCGGTATTTGTACAGTTAATCCGGGACACATTCTCATTGAACATATCCTCGAAGCCGGAGCCTGTGATGATCAAAGTGACGTGGCCTCAGATCAGGCAGGTTCGGACCTGGCGGAATGGGATGCCTTTAAAGTTCAACAATCACACCCAGTGTGGGCAGAATTGTTCCTGATTCCGAAGGCAGGTATTTCAGGAGGTAACGTGCTGGATCATTCGGATCGATGACCGGATTGCCGGCTTCATCACGCTGCAGAACCAGCACATCAGGAGCCTTATATTTAAAATTGAAAAGGTTCTGTATGTCCACATAAAGATTCAGCGACCATTTCTTAAAGAAGTACTCTTTGTCGATCCTTAGATCTAGCTGATTAAAGCTTGTTAATCGCCGGGTGTTGAACAGATCGTAATCGGGATATCCCTGCCCGCGTGCATCCCATGCTTCAATGAGTGAGGATCGTTCATAATCATAGGGCGTGTAGGGTGCCCCGCCGACGAATCTCCATTTTATTCCCACAAACCAGTTTTTACCCAGATCCGCCGCAGCAGACAGGTTCAGGATATGACGGTTATCCCAGGCCGAAGGTATCAGGTTGCCGTTTTTATCATCAAACTCTGACCGGACAAAGGTGTAGGACACGATGATGTTCAGGAAGTCCGATATTCTGTCGCGGAAATACAATTCAGCGCCGAAAGCCCTGCCCGAGGAGGTTGATGTGGCCGGTTCATCGCCATATATTCCGTAATCAGCACCTTTGCTGGCAATGGACACCGAATCGATGACTGAAAAAGGGTAGTGGTCGTACCATTTCATAAATCCCTCCAGTGAAAGTCTGGAAGTCCCGGTCCGTTTGTATTCAAGTCCTCCGACCAGGTGATCAGCCCGGATGTAGGTAATGTGATTTTCCTTGTTTACCAGATTGCCGGCAGAATTCCGGTATCCGAGGGTGGTGTATGACGGAAGCTGAAAAAACCGTCCGATGTTGGCATTCAGAAATACCTTTTCACTGATGCCATAGGAAATCGAAGCCCGGGGACTGAACTGGCGCAACAGGTTTGACATTTCCGGGGAATAGCTGCTGCCGTCGAAACGGATACCGGCCGACAGGGTAAGCCGTTCTTCGAAGAAACCACGGCTTGCCTGCGCAAAGACATTGTATTTATAAAACTCAAGCTGCGATTCATAATTCAATGTGGTGACCGTATCTTCACCCACTGGGATAAATACTTTCTGAAAAGTGCTGTTGCTGTATTTTGCCTGTTCGAGCCCTGCCCCTCCGGTAATTTTATACCCATTGTAACGGGTGGTATTTTCATACCTGAATTTATTCTCAATTTCCCGGGAAACATACTTGAGCGTTGGATTTCCTGCTTCATCGTTATTTTCATACTTGCTGGATTCATTGTTGAGCATATTCCGGCTCAGTACCCAGGTGTCATACGAATGTTCCCTGTAATGTCGGTAAACAGCTCCAATGGCGTATGTCCACTGGTCATATGACGGCAGGTAGCTGAGTATATATTGCTGCTCTTCCGTGGGATTTTCGATGCCGGTATTCAGTACGCTTTTGTCGAGGGAACCAATGCTGAGCAGGGTCAATTCATTTTTCTCGTTAAAACGCGTTTTAATCTTCAGGGTATAATCATTGAATGTTGGAAGGAATGGGAGTTTCAATGCACTGAACAACAGCTGAAGATAGGAGCGCCGCGCCGAGATCAACAGGGTTGTTTTTTTACCTATAGGACCGGAGGCGCTGAGCGCAAGCTCACTTGCCCCGATAGCTGCCCGGTAGCGCATTTTATCAGGATTACCGTCGATGAGCTTCATATCGAGCACCGAGCTCAGCATATTGCCGCGGTTGGCAGGAAAGGCACCGGTATACAGGTCGGCCTCCCGCAGAAAGTCGCTGTTGATGATGCCTACCGAACCACCACTGGCGCCCTGGGTTCCAAAGTGATTAAGATTGGGAATTTCGATACCATCCAGCATGAACCTGTTTTCCGATGGCCCTCCGCCCCTGATGATCAGATCATTACGGTAGGAGAGGCCGGAAGCCACCCCGGGCAGGGATTGAATAACTTTGGAAATATCACGGTTACCGCCGGGACTTCTCTCAATCTCAGCGATGCCGATCGATTTCAGTGAAACCGGACTTTCTTCCATCCGCTTGAATGCGTTAGCCTTTACCACCACCTGTTCCAGTTCAAATGGCTTTTCTTTCATGGCAATATCTGTAAAGGTCGTTCTTGCATTGGTGACATGGAACTCTTCGGTAATGGCATTCTCAAACCCAACAGATAAGGCCATAAGCTTATAATATCCGGGAACAACACCGGAGATCTCAAAATTTCCCGCAGTGTCGCTTAAAACAACAATATTGGTACCGTATAAGCCAATATTTGAAAAGGGCAATGGTTCGTTGTTCGATTCATTATAAATCCTTCCTTTGATTTTACCGGTCTGTGCCATGGACAAAAGGCCTGACATAACTAAAACAAGGATTGGCAGGAATTTCTTTCTCATCGGGGTTGCGTTATAAAAGCGTCAGAATGCTTATGTAAATACTTATTGTTTAATAAATCATTACGATTGTTAAACAATAATTCCTGCACATTGTTTAAAAGCCGGTAAAAATGATCATGCTGTTTTTTTGCCTCTTGCCAGTGATGCAAATACACCCAGCAGGCACAGCACCGCAAATACAACATAAACGATCCTGACACTGTGCATAAAGGCCGGGATATTTGCCCGGGTTATTTCCGCGTCGCCGACAAATATGTGGATGGACATGGCGGCTATTGCCATGCTGAACATCTGACCGGTAAGCCGCATGGTACCTAAGGTAGCGGAGGCAGTTCCAAGGTATCGTTTTTCAACGGAGCTCATCACGGAGTTTGTATTGGGTGATGAAAACAAACCAAAGCCAAAACCCAGGATAAAAAGTGCTGAAAAGAGGTAGGTGTTGCCTGTGCTGACGGTAAGGAGGGAGAGCAGAACCAGTCCTGCCACAATGACTGCCATTCCCAGGGAGGAAAGGATACGTGAATCGATACGGTCGGACATTCGCCCGGATATCGACGCTACGACGGCCATCACCACAGGTTGGGTGATCAGGATCAAACCGGCATCACGGGGATTCAGGCCCTTCACATTCTGCAGGTAAAGACTGAGCATGAAAGTTATGCCAAAGGTGGCGGCATAATTGATCAAGGCGGCCAGGTTTGAAAATGCAAAGATCCTGTTATCGCGGAAAAGCTTGATGTTGAGCACGGGAGCTTTAACCCGGAGTTCCACGATCACGAAATAAACCAGTCCGATACCACCTGCCAGGGTAAGTACAAATGCAAGTTTCCCGGGGAGGTGCGAAAATCCGTACATCAAAGAGGACATGGCCAGCATATAGATCAAAGAGCCGGTAAAATCGAAACGGTCATCTTTGGCTTCAGCCCATTCGGATTTTACACCCCAAACGATGCCGGCAACTATCAGCAGGCCCGCAAAGGCATTGATAATGAACAGGCTTTGCCAGCCAAAGGCCTGGGTAAGTATGCCACCCAACAACGGAGCGGCAGATAATCCCACATAAACGGCCGTGGTATTCAGGCCGATTATGCTTCCGCGTCTTTCCGGGGGGAAGGCTGATATAATGATTGCCATACCCGAGCTCAGGATCATGGCACTTCCGATACCCTGAACACATCTTGAGGCTATCAGCATGAATCCTGATGTGGAAAAGGCACAAAGCAGGGTAGCAATTGTAAAGAACACATTGCCAAACAACAGCATCTTTTTGCGTCCGATAATGTCGGCAAGCTTTCCAAATGGTACAAGCATGACGGCGGACGAAAGCAGGAAACCCATGGCAATCCAGCTCAGGGATACGGCATTCATCGAAAACTCCTTGCCGATGCTGGGCAGGGCGATATTTACCGCGGAAGCCATAAAAGGATTGAAAAAGGAGGATATCAGGATGACGGCAAGCAGGATACCGCGGTTGAATTGTTGTTCGGAACTGGTATGCATCGTTAAAATCGTAGCTGGTTTTTGGTAAAGTTTTTCAGATTCCAAATTCAGACAAGAATTTGGCCACCCCGGTCACCCCGGTCAGTGATCCAGGAATCAGTTCAGCAGCCATAAAGGCCTCAGGAGGTGCACCATGAGGCGGTGCGATTCCCCAGTTTCCGGCCGGTTTATACCCAAAGCGCGGGTAATATCCGGGATGTCCTACCACAAAACAGGAAGTAAAACCAAGGGCAACGGCAATCCTGTGTCCTTCATGGATTAAAGCTGATCCGATGCCCATGTTCTGATATTCAGGAAGAACCGAAACCGGGGCCAGTGTAAGTGAACTAAAATTCCTGTCTCCATTGGTAATCCAAAGGGGCGTAAACAGGATATGTCCCACCAACTGCTGATCTGCTTCTGCAACCAGCGATAATTCAGGTATAAAGGCTTTGTTTTTCCGCAAAGCTTCGACAAGGAACTGCTCGTCCCCGTCAGCAAACTGCATGGTGCGAAAGGCCGTTTCAACGATCGCGAATACCGCAGGATAATCGGCAGGTAACTCTTGTCGTATGGTTAATTGCATAACGTTCGAATAGCTAATTGATGCTCAAAGATAGAAAAACACCTCAGATCTTCATGGATCATTGGTCCATGTTTTACAGAGTGCCTTTCGCTATTTACTCCGTTTTTTTTACAGTTCATCCTGCACTTTTTACCACCCGGCGAATATTTTTTGATTTCGCCGATACCAATCCTGATCTTTGATCATGATTGGACCTAAAATTGAAAGATCATGAAAGCCAGCATATTCTTAATAATGATCTGCCTGATTCAGGCAGGATGGATTCACGGGCAGCTTGTGTTGACCGGAACTGTTACGGATAATGAAGGGTTGCCCCTGCCCGGCGCCAATGTTTCCATCAAGGATACCTATGACGGGGCATCAACCGACACGGCGGGCTTTTTCAGGTTTAAAACTGCTGCTACAGGTAAACAGATCCTGACCGTAAGTTTCATAGGTTTTAAGGTGGAGGAAAGAGGCATGGATTTGTCCGGGCCTGTTTCTCCGGTTTTAATTCGCATGGAGATGCAGCCGGGCGAAATCAATTCGGTTATAGTTACCGCAGGCACTTTCGAAACGGCCGACCTGAAGCGTCCTGTTGTGCTGAAACCGATGGATATTGCCACGACACCCAGCGCCCTGGGGGATATTTACGGGGCAATGGCCACTCTCCCCGGAGCCCAGGTAGTGGGCAATGAAGGAGGACTATATGTGAGGGGAGGCGAGGGCTATGAAACGAAAACCTATATAGATGGTCTGCTGGTGGAAAAGCCCTTCCTGTCGAAAATGCCCGACCTGCCAACCCGGAGTCGGTTCTCACCGATATTGTTTAAGGGAACAGCCTTCAGCACGGGAGGTTTTACAGCAGAATACGGTGATGCCCTGTCCTCCGTCATTAACCTGAACACGGTGGGTGTGGCGGATAAAACACAGAGCAGTTGTATGATCATGTCGGTGGGTATGAACGGATCCCACTCACAACGATGGGAAAGGGGATCCGTGTCGGGCACCCTGCAGTATATCAACATGAGGCCTTACAACAGTTTGTTCAAGCAGAATATGAATTGGGCCAGGGATCCCGTTCAGACCGACGGCACCCTTTTATTCAGACAGCAACGCGGCAAGTACGGCATTCTGAAAGTATTCGGAACCTTTAATATCAGCAAAAGTGCCCTGAATTACAGCTTTGGAGGAGATACTGCGGGTGCTTCGCTTATCGGACTCAAGAATACAAATTACTATATTAATTCGGTATACAGTGACGTGCTGCCCGGGAAATGGAAAATCAAGGCAGGCTTTTCAGGAACCTACGACCTGACGCAAACCGGGATCAACACGGACAGGCTGGACGAAACACTGAAGGGATTTCACCAACGCCTGACCCTGACCAATGAATGGCGGGACAAGATGACCCTGAAGATCGGAGAGGAAGCTTCGTTGTATTCATTTAACCGCGACTACTATGCCGCAGGTTCTGAACAGCAATACCATGTTGGACTTGATATTCAGGATTATGCTGTGTATGTGGAGCCTGAGATCAGTCTTCATAATCATTTTGTCGTTCGCCCGGGATTGAGGGCCGAGTATATTTCACTGCAGGATCGATTGAGATTGTTACCCCGTCTGTCCCTGGCATACCGTATAAGTGATTTTTCACAGGTTTCCGCTGCATATGGATTGTTTCATCAGCGTCCCGAAAGTGATTACCTGATTTATAACCGGGATCTGAACATGGAGAAAGCCATGCATCTTATTGTAAATTACCAGTACGAAGTCAACGACCGCATATTCAGGGCGGAGGTTTACCGGAAGAGGTACACCAATCTGGTGAGGTACGAAAGCGAGTATAACCCCGATCCTCTGACGTATGACAATACAGGCCATGGTTACGCTCAGGGAATCGATCTTTTCTGGCGCGACAGCAGGACAGTGAAGAATCTTGATTATTGGGTGTCCTATTCTTATATTGATGCGAAACGGAATTATAAGAATTACAGAGAACAGCTTGTCCCTTCCTTTGTCTCAACCCATACCCTGTCTGTAGTGATGAAGTACTTCTTCAGCAAAGCCAATACCTACGCCGGTCTCACCTACATTTATGCGAGTCCGAAAACCTGGTACAATCCTGCCCTTCCGGTGTATTCCGGTGATCAGACCAGGTCTTTTAACGATTTAAGCTTGAATATCGTGGTGATCAGGCCCTTCTTCAGGAACTACTGTGCATTTGTCTTCAATGTGAACAACATCCTTGGTTTCCAAAATGTCTACGGATACAATTATTCCACTACGCCGGATGCAGGGGGAAATTATGGCCGGTACCCGATAAAGCCCCAATCGAAAAGATTCTTTATGCTTGGTTTAATGATCAATTTTAATTCATAATACAAACAAATACGATGAAAACAACTCTCTTTTTCTTAGTCATGAGCTGCTCAGCAATATCCATGCATGCCCAGAGCCAGAAATTTATCAGTGCCATGCTTTCGAACCTGGAGGTGGCAAAAAGTGCCACAACCCTGGAAGAATATCAGCAGCTTGCCAACAATTTTGAGCGCATAGCCAATGCCGAACAGACAGAATGGACGGCCTGGTATTACGCAGCTTTTTACAACCTGGTGATCAATTTTCAGGATTCGGTTACTGACCGGAAGGAGAAATTTATTGCGCTCGCACAGCAGCAAATCGAAAACGGCCTGAAGGCGAAGCCCGAAGAATCAGAATTCCTGGTTTTGAAGGTGATGTCGTACTTTGCTGAAATGGCCATTGATCCTATGAAGGGGATGACACTCCTGGGGGAGGCAAATGCATTGATCAGCCAGGCGAAATCGATCAATCCGGATAATCCGAGGATTTATCTCGAAGAGGCGGAGGCAGTGTATAACATGCCGCCGGAATTCGGAGGGGGCAAAGAAAAAGCATTGCCTATTCTCTTGCTCGCCAGGGAAAAATTCAACAAATTTGTTCCTGCTGACCAATTGGCACCAAACTGGGGGAGGGACCGATGCGAAATGTTGCTGGGTGGAATTGAGAAAAGCAATGAATTGTAGCATTCCGGAAGAACGATAGAACCTGTCATCATGAAGAAAACAATCAGAAAGAACCTCTTATCCATCCTGGTTTTGATTTTTATCGGAAACGTTATTGCTTTCTTCCTGGATCCTTCATTTGTGAAGGACCCGAAAATGTGGCTAAGCAATTGTCTTTTCTCCATCGGTTTAGGATGGCCGATGATGAAACTCAACGAGCTCGTTATTCAGAAGTACGCAAAAAAAATTAGATGGGAGATCAATCCGATAAAAAGGATCATGGCGACACTGGGTTTGGTGATTATCGTCTCGATTCTGCTGACCTTCCTGATCAACTATATTTATGTGCTCAACATCAGAGGCGTTTCCTTTACAGAGTTTATTAAGACGACGTTGAATCTCTTGCTTATTGAAGTGTTGCTGGTTGTTTACCTCTTCAGCCTGATGACCGGAATTGAGTTTTTCCGGTTGTGGAGAGAAGGCCTGATCAGGCAGGAGTTGCTGCAACGCAAGGCCCTGGAACTTCAGCTGGAGGCGTTAAAGAACCAGGTGAATCCTCACTTCCTTTTCAACAGTCTGAATACCCTGACCACACTGGTGCACAAGGATCCGGACATGGCGGTAAGCCTGATCATTCAGCTTTCCGACAGTTACCGGTATTTGCTTGAACAGAAGGATAAAAAGGTTGTAGCCTGGTCCGTTGAAAAGCAGTTCGTGGAGAATTACCTGGGTTTGCAGCAAATGCGTTTTGCCGGAAATATCCGCGTGCAGATAGAAACAACCGGCAACCAGGATTTTTATGTCGTGCCACTGTCGGTTCAGATGATGGTGGAGAATGCTATCAAGCACAACATCATCACATCAGATGAACCTTTACACATAAATGTATACACCGAAGCCGGTTATATGGTGGTAAGGAACAACCTGCAGGTAAAAACCACCACAGTATCAGGTGAAAATGTAGGGCTGGAAAACATCAGGCAGCAATATGAGATCCTTACCGGAAAAAAAGTTGAGATACTCCGTGATGCCGGCTTTTTTACGGTAAAACTGCCTATTATCGATAAACCCCTGACAGACACATGAAGATCCTGATTGTTGAAGATGAGCCACTGGCCGCACAAAGGCTTGAAGATCTGTTAAAAAAGCAGGATCCCCTTATGGAGGTAGCAGGCCGCTGCGATTCAATAAAAGGATCGGTTGCCTGGTTCCGCGGAAACAAACAGCCTGATCTGGTTTTTCTCGATATCCAGCTGGGAGACGGACTGAGTTTTGAGATCTTCGACCATGTAGTTGTTGATTGCCCTGTTATTTTCACCACGGCGTATGATACTTATGCCATAGAAGCATTCAAGCTGAACAGCATAGCCTACCTCCTCAAGCCTGTAAAGTTCGAGGAACTGGGAGCTGCCCTGGCAAAATACAGGGCTTCACCCTATCATACCGGTTCCTTGGGCAATCAACAGACAGCACTGGATAAAGTACACCAAATGCTTGCCAAAGGATTTAAAAAACGCTTTCTGGTAAAGTCAGGTGTGCATTTCAGAAGCATACCGGCTGAAGATATCCTGTTTTTCTACAGCCTGGAGAAAGCTACTTTTGCCAGTATTGTTACCGGCAAAACAGTCCTCATGGACTATACGCTGGAACAACTCGAAACTTTTCTCGATCCTGCGGTTTTCTTCAGGATCAACAGGAAGTATATTGTTTCCGTTGCTGCCATTGCCGATATGATTACCTATTCCAGTTACCGGCTGAAGCTTGTCATAAAGAACTGCAATGATCCGGATGTTTTCGTCAGCCGCGAAAGGATGCAGGATTTCAGAAGCTGGCTCGATCAATAGTCGAGTGTGATAATTCTTCCCCTGGTGAAATTGAAAAATGCGTCTTTATTGGCCACCTGTATTCCTTCCATCAATTCGTCGGGAGTATGGCCGGCCAGTTTAAGGCAGGTGGGGCAGGCATAAACGCCAACCTTTTTATCGATCAGTCCCTGCAATTGCTTTTTAAGTGGATCGAAATCAGCATATTCCAGATCTTTCGAGGTCTTCAGCACCAGTTCCACGGCTTTGATATCAAGGTACACGAGCACGTCCTTATCCATGGCCATCATGTTTGCCATCTTTAAGGGCATCAGTACCCTGTGAGGATCATTATATCCCTGTGAGATATGGATAAAGACGCCATCGCGCACTGCAGTATCACCTTGCATCATCATCTGGTGATCATGAGTCGTAAGGGGTTGCTCTGCAGGCTTTTTACCGCACGATGCTGCAATAATGAGAAAGCACAATGTAATGAACAGAAGTTTTTTCATGATTGGAGTTTTTTGGATCAATTAAAAGTACAAAAAAAACCAATCATTGTTAAACCAATTTGACTGCTTCTGGGCGGATCATAACATCAAATTCCTTCAACACCCTCCTGCGGCCTTCTTCTTTTTAGGGGTTGCCTTTATGGCCGGTTTTGGCGCTGCTGAATTGGTTTCAGGAGTTTGTGCCGAAACGGTTCCACCTCCCAGTGCCTGAGAGGCACCTTTACGGAAATCATACTTTGCGAACTCCTCGTCAGGGCTCGTTGACGCTGGTTCCTGCGGATTAAGGATTACCTCAAACCAGTAATTCAAACCACCTTCAAGGACATAATTGTTCTCATAGCCCAGCTGACGGGTCAGCATCCAGGCTTCATTGGCCATCAGCGTGCTGTTCGAATAAAACACATTCATTTTCGCATCCTGGTCAAATATGCCGGAATGTTCTTCCGATAAGAGATCAGCAATCGGTATATTGATAGCACCAGGCAGGCTGAATTTTTCAAATTCACCCTGGCTTCTCACATCGATCAGTTGCAGGGTTGGGTCTTTTTTAACGATCATATCAGCCACGGTTTCAGGCGTAATAAACTGCGTGCGGGTATTGACCTCCTCCAGCAGTTGCGAGGCAGTAAGTTTATAGGGATGGCTCGTATTTTGCGGTACGGCAGCGATGATCAGTCCCAGGGGGATCACAAACAAGGCAAGCCAGATTCTCGGTTTCATAATAATTGAATTTAATTTTTAACACATACAACTTGTTATTGTTTAAAAAGCTTAGACACCAGCATGACCAGGAGTTTAATACTCTTCCCTTGGAAATTTCTTCTCTGCCCATTCGGCTGCCCAAAACATGCCGAGAGCAACGAGTATCAGCAGCAAAGCGAAGACCCCATCAGATAATCCCAGAGACTCGCTTATCTTGGGTGAACCCAGGAATTTTGCCAGGTACATTTTTTCCCACCAGTCATAGCCTGCCCCGAATAAAGAAACACCCAGGAAGAGACCAATGATGAAAACCATGGCGTCGATCTTACCGATGGAGGCACCACAAAAGCTGGTTCCCGGGCAGTATCCGCCCATGATGAACCCAAGGCCCATGATAATGCCACCGACAATGGCAGAGGTAAGGTAGGTAGGATTGACATATACCAGATCAAGATCTACCCAGCCAAAAAGGCTGAAGAATAAGAGTCCGAGCATAGCAGTGATCGCGCCTGTGAAAAAGACCTTCAGTACAACCATGTCGTAACCGTAGAATACGCCGGCCAGTTTCCGGCTCGATGAGAAACCACTTGATTCCAGCACAAAGCCAAAGGCGGTACCAATAACAAAGGCCAGGAAAAGATTTGTATTCTCAGAAATCAGCTCATTAACAGATAATGGTCCCATGTTTCAAATTCTTTAAAGTTAGATCCAGTTTTTTCTGAAGAAATAGGCAAAGGCAAATGCTGTACCGAAAATTGCCATCATGGTAATAAAACCGCCAAGCGACAGCACAGCCATACCGCTCAGGGCTGAGCCACTGGTGCAGCCACGGCCAAGCTGTGAGCCAAATCCGAAAAGGACCCCACCCCCCAATGCCAGCGTAAGCCGTTTATTGGAAGTGATCTTCGGGGAATGTTCCACCTTAAGCTTAAGCCGGCCTGCAAAAATACCGGATATAAATCCGCCGACAAGCACTCCAAGCATTTCAAAAACCAGCCAGGTTTTCATGGGATTACCGGTGTGTGACTCGCGGTATTCTTTAACAAATCCGGAGTTTTCCACAGATGCAGGATTAACGGCAGTAACCACGGTCACCACGCCGCTTTTAATTGCACCGCTGGCCCCCAGACCTCTTCCGGAGACAAAATTGGCTGCCAGTAAAACAAGCCCTAATAAAACACCTCCCAGGTAAGGATTGAGGTATTTGGTCCGTTTGATTGTGTTGTTTGATTCACCCATAATGATATAGTTAATTTTTTATTTTTTCCTTTTAGTAAAGCCATCTGCTGGCCTGCCCGGCATAAACAATAATAAACCTGAGCATGAGACTGCCGAATAATACCAGCACAGCCGTGACAACTGCGGGTACATGATATTTCCTCAGCTCCAGGATTTCAAGTAAAGCAGGGAGGATCATACCGATAGTCACAACAAATATCCAGAAAGACATGGTATAGGGTCCGCCAAGGAAAAGCCTGGCGGCCTCAATCTGGACCTGGGTGCTTGCCAGGAATCCCATGAACATGTGGACGATGAGGAACAATTCGATGCCAATGATGATAAGATCGATGATGGCAAAGAGTCTCCTTTCCTCCTTCGATCTTGAAATGATCATGATGGTGGCGGCCCCTGCAGATAAACCGGAGGCAAGGAAAAGCGGGCCCAGTATTGACGTATTCCATAGGGGCCGGGCATTGAAGGCTGAAAGCAATATCCCTGTGTAGATGCCCAGGATTACGGAGTAGATCAGCATTACCCAGGCCAAAATATTCTTATAACGATTAAAGAAAGCTTCCAAAGTCTTCAGCCAGTCATACTTCCAGTCCCATTTCGGGAACAATTCCTTCATATGCAAAGCGCACCAGACAAAGGACACAGGGGTAATAACCAGGAGTGTCCAGGCACCCCATGACATGGGAGACTGAAGTTTGATATTGGTATAAAGCTGCCAGAAGAAAGCTTTGTGTCTCAAGTCAATGAACAACGCCAGTAAACCCAGAACAAGCAATAAGGGAGTAAGGAAAGGCGCCAGCCGCACGGCTGCACGATAGTCCTTTTCTTTTCCGTTAATATAATAGAGTGCTGCAAAGAAAAGGATACCGGCTGCCAATCCCCCCAGGAAAAGATAAAGGGGGATCTGCCAGTGCCAGATCTGCAAGTGCGGATCCACCATGGGATTCATCCGGCCGCTTACAATGATTTCTTCTCTCATACCAAGTTGATCTTAAACAGTTTTAAATAAGAAAATACAATTGAGGCATAGTGCCGGCTTCAGGGATCAGGGTTTTTGATTTCCGCATTTTAAGTACGGCAGAGACTTCGCTATTGGGATCGTCAAGATCTCCGAAATAAATGCATTTGGTAGGACATACGGCAGCACAAGCAGGTTTCAGTCCGTTTTTGATCCGGTGAAAGCAAAAGGTGCATTTGTCCACATATCCCTTGGGATGTGGGTAACGGGCATCATACGGGCATGAGGCTATGCACGCACCACAACCGATGCACTCAACTGGCTTGACCAAAACAATGCCTCCTGCAGCAAAATGACTTGCACCGGTCGGACAGCAACGTACACAGGGGGCATTCTCACAATGGTTGCAACGCTCGGAGCGGATTTCGATCTCGAGCTGGGGATAGGTTCCGTCCATCACTTCTACAACCCAGTCACGACAATACCCGATCGGAACATTGTTCTCAGTCTGACATGCAACAACACAGTCGCTGCAGCCAACGCACTTTCTTGTATCAACAGCCATTGCGTATCTCATGAAGAAGCCTCCTTTTCCGTATTTTCAATCACGAAGGTCACAAAATTACCCCGCATGCCGGTACCTCCCATCAGGGGGTCCACAAGCACTTTTGTCATCAATTGTGTATCACTGGCGCCACGTCCGTAACATCTTTGCATCTGTTTCTGGGCATGACCAAAACCATGGACCATGTAAACTGCATCCCACCGGATTCTTTCCGTGATTCTCACCCTGATGGGAAACTCCGATATCACACCGTCCTGGTTCTGCAGCCAAATGTACTGATCATTGACCAGACCCCAGATTTTGGCCACTTTGGGATTTATCCAGACGGTATTTTCATCCATCAGATCTGTCAGATTGGGATTATTGGCTGTTCGGCCGAATGTATGCATCGGAGCCCTGCCATAGATCAGTCTGTAAAATCCTTCAGGCGGTTCTTCATGCGGAACATAACGGGGCAGGGGATCAAAACCAAGTCCTTCGAATGCAGCGGAATACAATTCAATCTTTCCGCTGTCGGTTGGGAATACCACATTTTCTTCCGGTGCAAAATAAAGATCATCGGCTTCACGTTCGAAGGTCTTTACACCGGTTTTTTTCATTTCATCGAGTGATGAGCCAATCTGTTTCAGCTGCCAGTCGAGCAATTCCTCCTGTTTCGTAAAAGGGAAGTAACTATCCAGTCCCAGTTTCCCGGCTAATTCACGGGCTATCCAATACCCGGGTTTTGAATTGTAGAGGGGTTCTGTTGCCGGCATCCTCAGGGCTAGGGCAGGCTTACGGTGCGGGCTTGCCCGCAGGGCATCGTACCTTTCCAGATAAGTGCACTCGGGTAGTACTACATCGGCCCAGCCTGTGATCTCAACTGGCATGGTATCGATGGCAACCAGCAGATCGAGGTTTTGTATTGCTTTCAGGGTGTTGGGCTGGTTTGGTATGGAGTTGATCAGGTTGGTACCGTTCACGATCCAACCTTTCACGGGATATGCCGGGTTGTTTTCAGGAATTGAGGCGTCGATCAGCGCATTGGAAACCACGCCGGTAGCAACACCATAAAGTCCCGGGAACAGGTCCCCCCATAATCTTGCCGGTTCAGTGAATTCGGGTGCCGGGTAGCCGGGGACGGTTGCTTTAGCCGGCCGGTAAAAGCCTCCTCTTCGACCCCAGGAACCAAGGAGGGCATTGAGGATTGCGATAGCCCTGGTTCTTTGCGTATCGTCGCCGTACCATGTGACATGCCTACCCGGATGGACAATTACCGCCGGAGCAGCATCGGCCATCTCCCTGGCTGTTTTGCGGATAAGATCGGGAGCAAGCGTTGTAATACCATAGGCCCATTCGGGGGTATAGTCCTTTACATGTTCCTTCAGCTTTTCAAATCCGAGACAGTATTTTTCAACATACTTGATGTCATAATACTCGTTATAAATGAGTTCATGTATCCAGGACAGCAACAGTGCAATGTCGGTGGAAGGTTTAATGGGGAGCCAGTATTTCGATTTGCCGGCCGCTGTTGAATATCTTGGATCAACGGTAATGATTGTAGCCCCTTTGTCAATTGCATCCGACATTTCCTGTATCTGCCCGTTGTGCATGTTCTCGCCGATGTGCGAACCTATCAGGACCAGGCACCGGGTATCACGGATATCGGTAATTTCAGGTGAGTAAACTTCCTCTCCGAATGTCCATAAAAAGGCATCATCGCGAGGTCCGCGACATTGGGCATAAGATGGTTCTGCAATGTTACCGGAGCCAAAAGCTTTCATCAGCGTTGTATAGTAGCTGCTACCTGAACCATGTGTAAAGAGGGCTATGGATTCGGCACCGTACTTTTCCTTTATCGTGTTCATTCGTGAGGCGATATAGTTGAATGCCTCATCCCAGGAAGCCTCACGGAAGACCTGCTTACCCCGGTCTTCCACACGGATCAGCGGTGTTTTCAATCGGTCTTCATCATAATAATTCCCGATACCGCCTGTACCACGAGGACAAAAACGACCGTTGCAATGCTGGTCCTCATCGTTTCCCACGATCTTCCAGATCTTGCCTTCCTCGTTTTTATATACCCAGCCGGCACATTTCCAGAAACAAACTTCACAGTAGGTTGCGGTGCGCGTGAGATCCACGCTTAAGGCAACGGCTTTTTCGGGTGAAGAAAATGCCTTCACGGCCTGAAAAAAGCCACCGCTCATGGCAAGTGCACCGGCACCATAAGCTGAGATCCTGATAAAATCCCTTCGGTTAGTCATTTCAATGTATATGTGAAGACAAAATAAGAGAAAAAAGTAAATACTTATTATTTAAAAATATACATGATTAGATGTTTAGATATCAGGGATATTCTTAGTCAACGAGGTATTTACAGGTTATCAATGAATTAATGGTTATTTAGAATTCGTATAAACTGCATGATGATCCGGCATAATTTGTATCTTAGTATATCAATTCTTTCCAACCATTACGGCTTACTAAAACAGATCAAATGAAAAAGACCTTCCTGTTCATCAGTGTTTTCTGCCTGGGTGTTTTCAGCAACGCACAGGATCCCTCCCGTTTCTTCCCGTCGGGTCAGCTGATTACTACCGGTGTGTACTATTATCCGGAGCATTGGGATCCGGGCCAGTGGGAGCGCGACTTAAAGAATATCGCGGCCATGGGTTTCGAGTATACCCATTATGCCGAATTTGCCTGGGCACAACTGGAACCTGAAGAGGGAAAGTACACTTTTGAATGGCTCGATCGGGCTGTTGAACTGGCTGCCAAATACAACCTGAAGGTGATCATGTGCACATCAACGGCTACGCCTCCGGTATGGCTTGTCCGAAAACATCCCGAGATCCTGGAAACCAATGAAAATGGCCGAAGCAGTGACCATGGTTCCAGGCAGACCGTGTCTTTCTCAAGTACCTTTTTCCGGCAGTATGCGCTTAAAATGGTAGAAAAGCTTGCACAGCATTATGGGAATGACAAGCGGATCATGGGATGGCAGATCGACAATGAACCCAGGGTGTTTTACGACTATGGGGTTGATGCCCAGCAGCGTTTCCGCAGCTGGCTGAAGAACAGATATGGCACTATTGAAGCGCTGAATATTACCTGGGGTACGGCTTTCTGGAGCCAGCAGTACAGCGACTTCTCGCAGATCAACATACCCATTTACGCACAATGGGGAATGAACCTGAATCAGATCCTCGATCATACACGGTTCATCAACGAGGAAACAGCAACTTTTCTGGATGAACAGGCACGGACGATCCGGAAGTACACCATTCCGGAGCAATGGATAACCACCAATTACATTCCCAATTATCAGTCGGGGTATATTGGCAGGAGCCGTGAACTCGATTTTATCACCTATACAAAGTACATGGTTTCAGGTTATAACCGCGGAATCGGATTAGCCGGATACCGCATCGGTGATCCTGAGAGCATCGCCATGTCCAATGATTTCTTCAGGCCTTTTGCGGGCATTTATGGTGTTATGGAGTTGCAGCCGGGGCAGGTAAACTGGGGTTCAGTAAACTCGCAGCCCTTACCGGGCGCGGTTCATTTATGGCTGTGGCATGTTTTTGCCGGAGGGAGCAGGCTGGCTTGTACCTACCGGTACCGTGCACCTTTGTATGGTTACGAACAATTCCATTACGGGATTGTGGGTCCTGACGGGGTAACACCCACCCCCGGCGGGCTGGAGTATCAGCAGTTTATAAAGGAAGTCCAGTTGCTGCGGCAGGAGGCTGATCCAGGAGCCGGGTTACCGCAGGCCTATATTGACAGAAAGACAGGCATACTCTTCAATGTTGAGAATATCTGGGGCATGGAGCAGAACAAGCAGACCACACAGTGGAATTCCGTAGGTCATATCACCAAGTACTATAAAACCCTTAAATCGTTTGGTGCTCCGGTTGATTTCATCAGGGATTCATTTGATTTCAAGGCTTATCCTGTGATCATTGTCCCGGCCTATCAGCAAATCGACAAGGCATTGGTGGCAAAATGGACCGAATATGCTAGAAATGGCGGGAATCTTGTCCTTACGAGCCGCACCGGTTACAAAGACAGGGATATGCACCTGTGGGAAGCAAGATTTGCTGAACCCATATATGACCTGATCGGCGCTGAAATAGAATTTTATGATCTTCCGGCACCGCAGGTTCCGGACACTGTTGTTATGGATAATGGTAAATATGCCTGGAACAGCTGGGGTGATATACTAAAGCCACGATCCGGCACGGAAACCTGGGCAGTCTATTCGGGGAACTTTTATGCCGGCAAACCAGCGGTCATCTTTCGCAAACTGGGGAAAGGAACTGTTACATACGTCGGGCCCGACAGCAAGGAGGGGTTGCTGGAGAGAGCTGTTCTGCAGAAATTGTACGGGGTACTGAAAATTCCGGTGGAGGGATACCCCGACGGGGTGATGGTGGAATACCGGGATGGTTTTGGCATTGGGGTGAATTACTCCGACAGGGATTACGAATTATCAATGCCTCAGGGCGCCAGGATCCTGGTGGGGTCTGCAATACTGAAACCGGCAGGAGTGGTGGTGTGGAAATAATGCATCACGGAATAAAACAATTTATTGTAGAGGGTGTCTCAAAAGCAATAACCGACATCGACTTCGCTCAGTCTGACAATTATCCAGCTTTTAAGACAGCCTCTACGTGTTTAAAAACATTTCCATAAAAAATGTAACAATTTCGCTTTTCAGCATACAAAATAGTAAACCATGAAGAAAAGCCAGATGCTTTTAAAAGAACAAAAGTTTAAACAGGTTATTGAGCAAAACCGTGAAAGGATACAGCGGATATGCCGTTATTATGCACCCAGGGATGAAGATCAAAAGGATATATACCAGGAAGTTCTGATCAATATCTGGAAAAGCCTTGAATCATTTCGCGGGGATTCTGCCATCAGCACCTGGATTTACCGGATCACCGTGAATACATCACTCAGTTTCACAGGCAAAGAACTCCAGCGCCTCAGGCTCAATGTATCATCCGATGATGTTAGCCTCAGGAATATTCTTGATCGGGAAAGCGATGAGCCAGTTGCGCAGGAAAGGGAATTCCGGTTTGGCGAACTGGAGTCAGCGCTGAACCAGCTATCGGTAATTGACAAGCTGCTGATTTCGCTAATGCTGGAAAAGCTGTCTTCGAGGGAAATCGCAGATATTGTGGGCATTACCGAACCGAATGTCCGGGTAAAAATACATCGGATTAAGGAAACTTTAAGAAACCAATTAAACAGATTAGGCCATGCAGGTGAATAATGATATATTACAGAATAACAAAGGCAACGGAACGGAAATTAACCAGCTTGTTCAACGACTGCAAAAGGAGGATAACAGGAATCTCATGACCTTTAAAAGATTTCAGGGTATATTTGTGGGATTCATCCTTGTATACAGCTTCATATTCATCTTTAACCCCTGGACCGACCTGGGATTAAGTTACAGAATAACCGGCGTTTGTTACGTTCTTGGGTTTTTTCTTTTTGGCATGATCTTTCGCAAGTATTACCGCGAATACAAAGCCATCAATTATTCCTTACCGGTCTCCGAAATGTTACAAAAGGCGGCCGAGCGATACAGGCTCCAGTACAGAAAAACATGGGTTGTTATCTTTCCATTGCTTTTTATTGATGCCGGCATGACCATTACCTTTTACCAGCGGTTTACAGCTTATGCTCCGTGGAAAATTATCGGGCTGGTGCAGCTGGTATATATTCCGACCCTGATCCTTGGCTTCCTGATTGGTGTACTGATCTGGTACAAACGCCAGAAGCCACTCAGGGATGCAGCCATAAAACTTCTGGACGAGTTAAACAATTAACCGTTCATTTCCTTAACAAATTTTAACCCCCTGCCTGCTTGTGGTTTTCAAGGAATAGGTAACTTTGAAATAAAGCTGCCTGCATGAAGATATCATTCAAGTATATGGGTATAACTGTAATTGTACTCTCCTGTTCGGTCTTTACCTTCGCGCAGCAAACTACCCTCAAGGGGAAAGTAATCGATGCAGGCAACGGGAAAGCTATTGAATACGCATCATTATTGAATTTCAGCAGCCATAACCGTGTATACACCAATGCTTCCGGTGACTTTACTCTTGAGGTTCACACCGGTGACACACTTGTATTGTACGCAGTGGGATATTATTACAGCAAGATTATCGTGGATGCTTCCATGGTAAATTCCTGGGAAACAATGAGATTTGCCTTAAGGCAACAAGCCTATGAGATTGCGGAAGTGCGAATTATCGGCCTGGGGACCTACAATGAATTCAAACAGCAATTCATTGCCCTTGACAGGCCGAACACAAAAACTGAACAGCTCGCCAGTGATCTTGCCGAAATCGCCCATGCTGAAGGTATAGCGGCTTACGATGAAGCTTTGAGGAAGGGCGAACTTCCGCCTCCGTTAATCGCAGTTCCGATTCTAACACCTGAGGAAAAGGAGCGGATTGTGCTTGCCGAGATCATCAAACAAAAAGAAGTCAAGGATCAGGTTTACCAGAAATACAACCCGGTGCTTGTGCGGAAGGTCACCGGATTAACGGATGATGATACAATTATCGAGTTCATGTATTTTTGTGATTTCTCTGATGCTTACCTCCTTCAGGTAAACGATTATGAGCTGATGGTAAACATTGTGCGAAAATACGAGCTATTCAAGAAAAAGAAACAGGAAGAAAAGTCCATTCATAACCTTCTGAAGCCATTGGAGGACTTCTGCTTCATTGCCTGACTTATTCAGTAATCCATTCCTATGCAAGATATTCCCACATTTCAGGATATTCAAAAGGCGCACAAAACAATTGCGCCTCACATTCACCGCACCCCTGTGATGACCTCTATGAATATCAACCAGCTTGCCGGTGCTGAATTATTCTTTAAATGTGAGAATTTTCAGAAAGTGGGTGCATTCAAATACCGCGGGGCGACCAATGCTGTGCTTTCGCTTGGGGCGCAGGATGCTGGAAATGGTGTGGCAACGCATTCCTCGGGAAACCATGCAGCTGCGCTGGCCCTGGCTGCCAGGAACCGGGGTATAAAATGCTTTGTAGTGATGCCGCGAACCGCACCGAAGCCCAAAATTGATGCAGTGCGACATTACGGTGCCGAGATCACCTTTTGTGAGCCCACCCTGAAAAGCAGGGAGGAAACCCTTGAAACCATTGTATCCCGGACCGGGGCAACGGTGGTACATCCATACGATAATTTCAGGGTCATTTGCGGGCAGGGAACAGCTGCAAAAGAGCTGCTGGAAGAATTTCCGGATCTGGATAGCATTTTTGCACCTGTGGGCGGAGGAGGACTATTATCCGGAACGGCACTGGCAGCAAAATCCATGAAACCCTCCATCAGGGTATACGGGTGTGAACCAGCCAATGCCGATGATGCCTGTCGTTCGTTCAGAACGGGACAATTACTGCCCTCCGTTAATCCTAAAACAATAGCCGATGGACTGCTTACATCGCTCAGCGAGCGTACCTTTACCGTCATCAGGGCCCATGTGGATGATATCTTTACGGTTTCTGAGGAATCTATTTTGCAGGCCATGCTGCTGGTGTGGCAACGTATGAAGATCATTATCGAACCTTCTTCTGCCGTGGCCCTGGCGGCTTTACTGGATAACCACCTGAACTTTAAGGGGGAACGTTCAGGGATTATTCTTTCGGGCGGGAATGTTGACCTGTTGAATCTGCCGTTTCGTGCAGGGTGAACCGGGTAGTTACCGGATAATGATCTGACCAGGGTTCTTTTTGGGTCCTGTACTGATGGGCACGAAAGGGAGGGCTGTAGAGCACATAATCAATACGCACATAAGGCAGGTTGCCCCTGAAAGTATTGCCTATTCCTGAACCCGCTTCAATAAACGCATCCTTCATTTTCCCGGATAATCGATGATATGTATAGGATACCGGGGTATCGTTAAAGTCGCCGCATACGATAACCGGGTAAGGCGAAGACCGGATGTGCCTGACCAGGATGTCGACCTGTTCTGCCCTTTGTATATAAGCCTGTCGCATACGTACAGAAATCTCCTTCAGCTCATCCAGTTGTTTTTCGCTGTAATTAAATATCAGGCTGTCCAGCAGGTCGTTGTAATCCTTTCTTAAACGGATGGATTGCAGGTGGCAATTGTAAACCCGTATGGTATCAGTTCCGATGACCAGGTCGGAACAGACACTTCCGTTCAGCGATTCCTCAAAATCAATCCGTTCCTTATGGATAATCGGATACCTGCTGAAGGTAGCCATTCCAAAGTTGATTTTCCTGGGAACATTATCAGAATAATATACATGAGAATAGACAAGCGGCGAAAGCTCCCTTTTCAGACTTTCCAGGTCGTGGTGTGTACCGGGTAGCGTAATGAATTCCTGGAAACACACAATGTCGGCATCCTCCGTATGGACAAAATCCACAATTTTCTGCCAGGCCGAAGTGTCCTTGTTCCACTGGTAATAGTTAAATAATCTTACATTGTATGTAAGCAGGTCTATCGTCTTTTCGAGGACGACCGGCTCGGGGTGTTTTACGTGCACCTGGAAGAACCTCTTCATAGAATTCCATCCGAGCAAAACGCAAAACAAGGAAATTAAAAAGTACCACTTTCTATAAATCACCCAGAAAATGATAAACAGGATATTCAGAACCAGAACAAATGGATAACTGAGCGCCACAAAGGCAAATATCCATGCAGTAGCCGGGCTGACAAAAACTGACAGGTAGATAATAATCAGCAACAGGGCCAATGCCGTATTGATGACAAACAATATATTACGGACAACTCTTCTCAAGGGACAGGGTTTGGCAGGGTTTATGCAACAGTTGTTCCGTTTATTTTCTGTGATCACTCATCTTGAACAAAGTCTCCTTTTCTTTTTTTGTCAGGCTTTCATAACCTCCCTGAGCAATTTTATCGAGGATACGGTCAATTTCTTTCTGCTGTTCCACCTTGTTGCGGTTGTAGTCCTCATCCGCAACATGTCTGGTGCTTTTCCGGTAAGCGACATTAAGCTTTGGGTGGGGCCTGAACAAGGTAATTACTTTATCGAGGAAGATGTTCACCCAGTTCCCGATATCTCGTCCCTTCTTAAACAGGGTGATGAATGCGAAACCATAAAGTGCACCGCCCAGGTGGGCAATGTTTCCCCCGGCATTGTCCGAGGCTATCATAAGGATGTCAATGACGATAAAAGCAAGGGCGACGTACTTCAGCCTGACCGGACCGATAAACAACATGTAAATGGTATAATCAGGCACGTAAAAAGATATGGCAATTACGATGGCCATGATCGATGCCGATGCACCCAGCATGGAGCCACCCAGGTATTCTTTTAATCCGGGGAACAGGTTGAAGAATAGCACATAAAGCAAAGCTCCGGCCAGCCCGCCAAGCAGGTAAGTGCTCAACAATTGTTTTCCGCTGAGGTATTGCAGGAAGATCCGGCCAAACCAGAACAGCACAAGCATATTAAAGAGGATGTGCCATAAATTGAAATGTGTGAACATGTAAGTGATCATGGTCCAGGGCCGGAACAGCAATTCGCCGGGAAGGCTTGGTACCATGAGATACTTCAGGACACTATCATGGAACTGAAATTTCAAGGCTACCAGTGTGGTGCCGGGAGTAAACAACCGCAAAACAACAAACAGGAGGCCAAGCGCTATAAAAATGCCGATATTGATGAAGATTAAGCGGTTGAGGACACTGCCCTGCCTGAAGGATAGTTTTATTTCATCAACCAGACTCATAAACAAAACGAGATTAGGTTTTACTTATTTACATATTGGGTTCGACGCCGCTCAGCCCGACACGATGGTTACCCTGAGCGGATTCGAAGGAACAATAGCCAGTCATAATACTTTATGGAAAACCTATATTTTAAATTATGACAAATTTATCAATAAATTCTAAATTGATTCCGTTTCCACCACTTCACGAGCAGGAATCCGAACAATGCCCCTCCCAGGTGGGCAAAATGCGCTACATTGTCCCACCGGAAGCCGGCTACTCCGAAAAACAATTCCAAAAGGGCATAGAAGGGCACAAAATATTTGGCTTTGATGGGTATGGGCAGGAAGATCAGCATCAGTTCAACATCAGGAAACATCATGGCAAAAGCGATCAGTAATCCGAAAACGGCTCCGGATGCACCAACAGTGGGGATGTTCAGGTTGCCGTAGATGATCTCGGCGACATAATTTTTCCCTGCTGTGATAAAAGAAGGATCATCGGGTTTATAAAACCATTGCTGCATAAAACTCATGATCTGATCATACTGTCCAGTTCTTGAACCATATTTTGTAACAATCTCATGGAACAGGGTATAACCCGGGGTGTTATTGAATTCGCTCGCCATCTTCATCAACTGGCTCATCTGGAAATAGTTTACGGTGAGATGAATCAGGGCTGCCCCCAAACCGGTCACCGTGTAAAAGATCATCATCTTTCTGCTTCCCCAGAGCTGTTCCAGTATCCGGCCAAACATAAATACACCGAACATGTTAAAAAAGATATGGGCAAAATTGGCATGCATAAAAATATGCGTAATGATCTGATGAGGCTCAAATAAAGGTGATTTCACGCTGAAAAGGGCAAAATGCCTCCACATGAAATCAGTGCCCATAACGTCAGATGTCAGCCAGGTTGCTGCAAATACGACCACATTGATAATGATGATATTCTTAACCACAGGAGGAAGTGCCAAGCCACGTCCGGAACCAAAGAAACTCATAATACAGGATTTACGGATTTCACCTGGCAAATATAGGATTGTTTTAGCAAATGCGCCGGCCTGTTTTTATTTTAAACGGCAAGTCTTATCTTTACGTAGTAAAAATTAACAGGGTGGGAATCTTGGATATCAACAACATATTAAAAAAGTTCGAAGACCTCAAAGTACTGATTGTGGGAGATGTAATGGTAGATGCCTATGTATGGGGAAAGGTATCGCGGATTTCTCCCGAAGCACCGGTACCGGTGGTCATGCGCGGCCATACAGAAAACAGGCTTGGCGGGGCGGCAAACGTAGCGTTAAATATAAAATCTCTGGGAGCCATGCCCATCATGTGCTCTGTGATAGGAGAGGATGAGAACAGCAGGATCTTCAGACAAATGATCAGGGATTTGGGAATGCCTGAAGAGGGACTGATAGAATCACCGGAAAGAATGACCACATGCAAAACAAGGATCATTGCAGGACATCAGCAACTGTTACGGGTTGATCAGGAGGATGACAATTATATCGGTGAAGAGCTTGAAAATGCACTGTGGCAAAGGATTCAGGCATTAGTTAATCAGAGTAATATTTCAGCCATCATTTTCCAGGATTATGATAAGGGAGTAATCACCCCAGGCCTGATAGACAAGGTAATCTCGCTGGGAAACACCTGGAATATTCCCACGCTGGTAGATCCCAAGAAACGGAATTTCAACCATTACAGAAATGCCACCCTGTTCAAGCCAAATTTCAAAGAGCTCACGGAGGGCATGCATATCGAACTTGTCAAAACCGATTTTGACGGCGTTCATGAGGCAGCAAAAATATTACAAAGGCAGTCGGGCTTTCGCATGGTGATGATCACGCTTTCCGAACATGGCATGTTGATCAGCATGGATAATGAATACAAAGTTGTGCCGACACTGGCACGAGATGTAGCTGATGTTTCAGGCGCAGGTGATACGGTTATAGCAGTAGCCAGCCTTTGCCTGGCAACAGGTCTTGATTCATACGACACGGCCAGGCTGGCAAATCTGGCAGCCGGACTGGTTTGTGAAAAGGTCGGCGTTGTTCCGGTGGAAAAGGAATGGCTGGTTAATTACAGTGATTAGGCTATTAGACTGCATGACTGCATGACTGCCCGACTGCATGACTGCATGACTGCATGACTGCCCGACTGACCACACACAGCTGCTTCGTTACACGCAGCATGACAAAACCTCGTTTCTGCATCAATTAATTACTTAAACACTTCCTTATCGTTTCTCCTGTTCCAGTAATAATACAGCGGTATTCCCGACAGCACAAGCAGAAAGCCGATACCGGCTTCACGAGGATTGGTAAAACAGGTGATGACGACCAGGCTGATGCAGAAAATGATAAACAATGCAGGGATCACCGGGTATCCCCAGGCCTTGTAAGGACGTTCAACAAGGGGTTCTTTGACCCGCATAACAAAAACACCCAGGGTAGTAGCCCCGTAAAAGAAGAAAACCACAAAGATGAGCATGTCCGTAAGCTGGTCGAAACTGCCTGAAAGCACCAGTATTGAAGCCCATAACCCTTGCAGCCACAAGGCTTTGTTGGGGGTATTGAATCTTGGATGGATATCCACCAGGCCTTTGAAGAACAGCCCGTCGTTTGCCATAGCCTGGTATATGCGCGGTGGCATGATGATGGTGCTGTTGGTGCAACCGAAGGTGGTGATCAGGATGAGCAGTGAAAGCACAAAAGCACCCGAATTCCCGGCAAAATGCCTGACAACAGTAACTCCGGCAATCTCATTCTGCGACCGGAATACACCCACCAGATTATCGATGGGAAGCACATAGAGGTATGTGAGATTCACCAGCAGATAGGTGGTGATGATGATGGCCATGCCGCCCATCAGGGCCAGGGGGATATTTTTATTCGGTTGGTGGATCTCCCCGCCCAAAAATCCAATCGTGTTCCAGCCCTCATAAGCCCAGAAGGCAGCCAGCAGGGAAGCAAATATGGCTTTGATGAAACCGAAGCCGCCTGGTGTGTCGGATTGCATTGCGGAGGCAGTGGTAAACAAGTTATCCGGACTTCCGTTCCCGAAGAGCATACCCGCCAGTACCGTCAACAGCAAGCCTGCGCCGACCATCCAGGTAAAGTAACCGCTCAGCTTGGCACCCCCTTTCAGTCCCCTTGTATTAACAAACGTGAGTACCAGGATCAGCATGATGGTAAGCAATTTGACCCCGAAATTCTCCAGAGGTCTAAAAAGTCCCAGCAGTGAGAGTTTCTCGAATGCTTCGGGAAGGCGCGGCAGTGATATGACCGCATTGAACGACTGGGCAAAAACATAAGCTATTGAAGATACAGCAGCCGTTTTTATTACCGTAAATACGCTCCACCCATACATAAAGGCCATGAAACGGCCGTATATGCGCTTGAAATACACGTATTCCCCGCCTGAGCCTGCATACATCCCGGCAATTTCGGCATTGCTCAGTGCCCCGAACAGGGTGATCAGTCCTGCCAGGGCCCAGCATAACAACACCAGCAGGGGTGATCCCAGTTCAGCCGACATGGGGGCAACTTTCTTAAAAACGCCTGATCCGATAACCGAACTGACTACCAGCATCATGGCAGAGCCCAGTGTGAGGGTGCGGATGAGGTGGCCTTGCTTTCTGGGGATGTGTGACATGGATATGTAAATGAATATTGTCCAATGATAGTTAAATCAATCGTCTTTTGAAAGATCCTCTGTTGAACGCTGAAATTGATAATGCTCTTGTGACATTGATTATCTTTCTGTGTTTCAGGATATCATAGAACGTCCTGATCAGGTGGGTGAGGGTGCAAACAGCCCCCAGGGTATAAAAAGGATTTTCAGATACGGACGGCCTTTAGCGTAACTTCAGGAACGGTATCAGCATGGGCACTTCTTGCTGGTAGTGCAAATAGGCTTCTCCGAAATCCAAAACAAGTTTTTTTTCTTCGAGGACCGTGCCGATGATCACATAGGCGGTGAGTACTACATTTACAACAACATCCGACAACCGGAACGTCTGACACCACAGGAACAGGATGGTGGCAAGATACATGGGATGCCTGACAATACCCAGAAGGCCTCTTTTCGAAATTCCGGCATTTATTTCTTTGGTCTTTCGCGTGAAATGCATGATCTGGCGGATTCCCAGAAAAGTCATCGGATCGTAGTCAAAGAGAAAGGACTTCAGGAATATCAGCATTGAAAGGAGCAACAGAGCATACCGAAAATACGACCAGGGCGGCTGGCAGGTGATGACAATCTCATCTGCAAGCTTGCCGGTATAGGATAAAACCGGTAAAAGAAGAGCAAAGGAGATCACCACATAAAAGGTCCTGTAAAAAGCATAGTAGTTTTTCAGGATCAGTTTCATAAAAGCAGTGAATCCGATGCTGATCATATAACTATGCACGACGCAGTAGGCAGCCCATATAAGGGCGATGAACAGGTAATTCATTTCTTAATTTTGTTTACGATATACCAATGGGCGCATTTGGCAGCAAATGAACCGGAGACTTGCCCCATCAACTTCTGATTATCGTCAAAGCCATCCTGTCAAACAATTTGCCGGCCAGTTTTTTGAACATACCCAGTTTGACCGGATAATAGTAATCGGATATGAACCACCCGTTATCCCTGTAATACGTAAAATCGCGCCAGTTCTCATCCAGCATTTTCTGCATGCTTGTCCGGGCCATTCTGAAAGCCATAAGCCAGAACAAGGCAGGTGACGGGTATTTTTTCCCGGACAATCGGGCATAGAATTTTTTACTGGCCCGTTCCAGGGTTAGGTCAAACTTACGCCGGGCTTTTTCAGTCATCGGTTCAAGGGTCTTTACGCAAGAGCCTTTAACAACATTGAATCCCAGTCCTTTTCCAATGAAATGGAGGTATTTTACAATATCCCCTCCCTTGCCGATACCTTGTGCGACAATGCTGGTAAACGTTTTTCCGAAGAATCGCGGACGGTGAAAGACAAAGCCAAGCCGGTCGAGGAAGATCTTCATATAGGCAGATAGCTGAAAGGAGTAATTGGGTGTTGCAAAGATCACGCCATCTGAATGGGTCATTTTTTCGATGAGCTTGTCCCTGTCGTCTTTGAACTGACAAAATTCCTCGCCCTTGTCGAAACATATCCTGCAACCCTTGCAGGTTTCTATGTTATAATCACACAACCGGACAATCTCGGTATCAACGTTTCCGTACGATTGCAACAATTGCAGGAATTTTTCAGCAGCATGGTATGTGTGCTGTTTCCGTGCGCTGCCAACAAATGCAGTGACTTTCATAGTGCTAATATACAACAGATTGAATTAAAAGTCAAGACTTCATACATCTCCGATAGTCGCCACTACGTGGCTTAGGCGTGGGTAAATAAATGGCATTCTGCAAGCAGGTCGCTCCACCGGAGCGCTGTTTTTATTTGTAAAGCATGATAGGCATCACTGTCCATTCTCATTGAGTAGTTTAAATTTGTGCTGGATATGAAAACGCAAATCAAAAATCCAAAAGAACAGCTCACATAAATTAACCGGATTGACATGAATAAGAAACTAAAAAAAGCATTGCTTTGGCTGCTGGGAATAGTATGTTTTTTTATTCTGGCAGGAGTGGTTCTCTCTTTTCTGCCTTCACCTTACAAAAATCATCATAAGGGTTTGACAACTGAAGAAGCGGCCAAACTGCGTCTGGAATATTCCGGTCCGCATACCTTATTTACAACCAGCGATGGAGAAACGTTGTTTATCCGCCGCTGGAACCCGGATACGGTTGTTGCCGGTAAAGAAGACATCGCCGTTTTGCTCTATCACGGGGTTACCGCGTACAGCGGGGCCTATGAAATGGCCGGTGTTCCGATCTCGGAGGCTGGTTATCATGTTTTTGGGCTCGATTACCGCGGGCATGGTTTGTCAGGAGGCAACCGCGGTGATGCGCCCAGCAAGGAACGTTGGATCACTGACCTGGCCGAATCGGTGAAGTTTGTCAAAAGCCAGGGGTATAATCGTGTGATAGTAATGGGACACAGCCTGGGAATGGCTGCTGCCATCTGCGCAGCTGTTGCTGTTCCTGATGAAATTGCGGGTGTCATCTTACTTTCGGGAGCCTACGAAAGCAAATCAGGAAATTCAGCCGATCGGCTGTCGTTTTATCAAAAAGCAAGGATCTTTTCCAGTGCTGTTTTCCGTCCCTCACACCAGGCGGTGGAATACTACCGCGAAGACATGATGGGGTTGAACGACCCCTTGTTCTCCTACAAATACACCATCCGCTTCCTCACCATGCTCGACGTAAAACAACTCCGCCTGCCTGCGTCCATGGACGTTCCGGTACTGGTAGCCGTTGGCGATAAGGATGAAATGTTCGAGGTTGAGAAGGTACAGGAATTCTACAACCAGGTTCCGCAAACCGATAAAGAATTCCTTGTGTGGAAGGGCGCAACACATGCCACGATCAGCAGAGACCATTGGGAGCAGATTGTGGATTGGCTGGACAGAAAATTTTCTGTTGAAAATGCTGAAGAATTAAAAGACTGAGTATTACCTGAAGAATACTTGCCCCAGGCTATATTCACCGGTTAGAACTGACCTTCTTAAGCCTGGTGTAAGGCCACATCCGCCCGGCTTTTGGCTATTCGACCCCGATATAGTTCGGATATAGTACAAATTTGTATATTTTTACCTGCGGACACACCAAATTAGTCATTAAATAAAAGGAAAAAGCATGATTAATAGCATATTACCCGATCACAAAACAAAGATCGTTGCCACCATCGGTCCTGCCTCCGGATCGCCGGAAATGTTGGAACGTCTGATCAGGGCGGGGCTCAATATTGCCCGGTTGAATTTTTCGCATGGAGACTTCACGGTTCATGCAGGAGTAATTTCCCGCATCCGTGCTGCAGAGAAGGCCACGGGCCGTCGTGTGGCGATCATGGCTGACCTTCCCGGTCCCAAAATGAGGTTGGGAAAGATTGATCCGGAACCGATAACCCTGGTTCCGGGCGGACGTTTTACACTGACCAGCGACGAGATCGTCGGAAATGCGCAGCGCGTCTCCATGAGTTTCAGCAGCCTGCCTGATGTGGTAAAACCCGGCAACAAGCTGTTCCTTAACGATGGGTTGGTTCAACTGGAGGTTGAAGGTGTAGTTGGCACTGACGTCCACTGCAGGATCCTGGTAGGCGGAGAACTGCGCTCCAAAAAAGGCCTCAATCTGCCGGGTATTGATCTGGGCATAAGTGCTTTTACGGACCATGACCGTGCCTGCCTGGAATTCGCACTCCGAAATGGCGTAGATGCCATAAGCCAGTCATTTGTTGAAACCGCTGCCGATATCGATGCTGTGCGCACGGCAGCAAAGGAACTCGGTAAACAGCCTTTTATCATTGCCAAAATAGAACGTTCCGATGCCCTGGAACACTTTGATGAGATCCTGAAAGTTTCCGATGGCATCATGGTTGCACGCGGTGATCTTGGCGTTGAGGTGCCGATCGAGGAAATGGCCATCATACAAAAGCAACTGATCGCGAAAGCTAATCAAGCTGGTAAACCGGTCATTACTGCAACACAGATGCTGGAATCAATGATCAACAGCCGTCTGCCTACCCGTGCCGAATCAACTGACGTAGCCAATGCGATCCTGGATGGTACCGATTGCGTAATGCTCTCCGGAGAGTCTGCCATGGGCCATTATCCGGAGGAGGCTGTTAAGATGCTGGCAGGAATAGCCGCGTTTACTGAAGCAAATCGGAAACCCCTTCCAAGTAGCTGTCACAAAGAATGGTCCGGTCAGAATCCGCCTGCCAATGCTGCAGAAGCTATCGGTATGATGGTGGAATATGCGTTGCATACCATACCCTGCTCCTGCATATTCGTGCCAACCGCAACAGGAAACACAGCCCGGATGATATCCAGGTTTAAACCGGCAGTATGGACTGTTTCCCTAAGTCATGATCCGGCTATTTGTCAGGGGCTCATGTTTTCCTATGGTGTTCATCCCGATCTGCTCGCTGATAATCCAGAGAACTGGACTGACTTTGCCCGAAAGTGGCATGCCGAGCATCAGGTGCCTGGCAACATTGCGATGCTGGTTGCCGGTCCCAGTTCAAGGCAGCCCGGCTCCAACCACCGGCTGGAATTCATAAGGGTTGGCAAATAGGTCAGAACAGGCTACCTAAAGCAGGACTTAAACAAACGGACTTAAATTACGATTGGGATTTTCGGCATGTATTCAATGGATTCTCCCGGGTAATAGACGCGTTGGAGATACAAACCCGATGGTGGTGCCGCAAGCTGGGATGGCCTTTCGGAATATCGATCCATGAAACCCCTTATTTCCTTCAAGGTTAGTTTACCTTTGCCGGCGTGAACCAAAACCCCGGTGATCCTGCGAACCATCATCCAGAGGAAATGAGAGCCCAGGATGTGAAGAATGATCAGGTCCCCTGATTCGCTGACATCCAAATGACTAATATCCACAAGCGTCGATTTTTCCTCGCCTGTCGTTGCTCCGAAGGAGGAAAAATCGTGAAATCCCTTTAATATTGCACAAGCTTCCTGCATTTTGTCAACCGACAGCTCTTCTTTAACCCACCAGACATAGCGCTTGCCAAAGGCTGAACGCCTCCGTGAAATAGCGTACACATAACTTCGGGCCACTGCATCGTGCCTGGCATGGAAAGACGGGTCACACTTTTCCAGGGTAATAACATGAATATCGTAGGGTAGGATTTCATTTAACCGCCCCTTAAGGGTTTCTGCATGCATTTGCGTGGGAATTTCGAGGTGGGCTACCTGGCCCAGTGCATGTACACCGGCGTCGGTACGGCCGGCTCCGTATAATTCAATTCTCTTTGTATTGCCTATTTGCTCGCAAGCGGTGGTTATTTCCCCCTGGATGGTTTTTACCCCGGCATTCTGCTGCCAGCCGTGGTAACGAGAACCTTCGTATTCAATAAGCAGTCGGAAACGGGACATGCGATTCAATTAACGGGCAAAAATACTGAATAAACCGAAAAGAATACCAGCCAGCAAATAAAGAAAAACGCAATCAACTAATACAAAGCTGATTGCGTAACTGTCTTTCCTGACTTCCTGAGAAATGGGGTCTGTTATCCGATTCGGTTTAAGGAATGGTTGTTAAAGAATTTGTTAAAACTTAAAACCGATTCCACCCATTGCCGTATTCATCCATCCGTCCTTGTACCAACTGTTGGAAGCCCAGGCTATTTCATATTCGGCATTAATGAAAATATTTTCTTTCAGGAAGAACATGAACCCAACTCCTCCTCCTCCGTAAAATCCGAAATCGTTGTCACTCAATTCCACAAGACCTTCCCGTTTAATACTGGCAAATTGCATACCAAGCGCTCCTTTAACAAAACCTTTGAATTTGTCGCTGCCAAACATAAACTTTGGTGCGTAATAAAAGGGCAATGAGTTTATTTTACTTTCGGTTGACTGCAGACCCTCATCATCTTTTGCAGTTATGCTGATAAATCCAAAGGAAACGCCGTGAGCAAATTTGCCGCTCATCGGACTAAACTCATAAAGCCCGTTAATTCTCCAGCCGGTTCCTTTTTCATCAGCATCTTCGATATTCGCAAATGAGTAACCACCGCTGACGGTTACCATGTTCTCCTGGGACAATGCTTTCATTGAAAGCAATATCATTGAGATAATTAGGATGTAATTTTTCATAGTCATAGTTTTTGATGATGTGGTTAATAGAATATTTTTACTGATAATAATCCGGGGGTACAGTTGTATAGCCCAGTTGCCGCAAAACATCAGCTTCATTATAGAAAGTCCTGCTAAACATGATTTTACCATTCTCGATTCGGTAAACAATATTTACCCATACATGTACCGGACCTCTTCCATCTTTGTATTTAATGGTGAGGTAAGCCCAGTTCAAAACCCAGTCACCCATGGCCCGGCCCTCTTTAAGAGTTACTGCCACTTCCTGATGCCGGGTATATTCAAAGGATTCATAGAAGTTTTCCATCAGGAATTTCGTGTTTAAAATCGCCCCTTCTTTATTGATTGAATCACCAACCGAGGGACCATAGCCCATATAATTATCAGCAAGCAGGGAATCAATAACTGATATATTCTTGGTTTCAACTGCTTTCATATATTTTTCGGCAATAGCCAGGTTGTCCCTTTCTTTTTTTTCAGCTGAGGATGCACATCCAGCCAGAAAAATGCCAATGAGCGCCAATACGATAAGTTGTTTCATAATGGTTTCTGATTTAGATTATTATATACAATTTTGTTTTTCATGATTACGCTACGATATTTCAGGAATTGGATCATGTATTCCCATTTATTTGATGGTGTACCCTTTCCCTTCCATACAGACAGAAAACGCTTTTTTGAAGCTGTTCATCATTTCCTGTTCTGTGGCAGTTGCCTGCGCCTGGGCCTGCTGATTCTGCTGGGCCTGAGCTTGCTTCCCTGACCGTCTGCCTGCTAAAGCGCCTGCCGTGGCACCAATGGCTGCACCCTTACCTGCATCACCTGCTATGGCACCAATGGCTGCACCAGCAGCTGCACCCTTTGCAGCACCTACAACAGCCCCACCGGTAGGGCCAGATTGAACGGGAGCTTCCACCTTCGGAAGGTTCAACGGATCAATGCCTGATTGTTCCTGTGCCCATTGATAACATTCAAATTCATCTTTCTTTTGCTGTTGTTTGCTCTGTTCCTTGGCAGGAAACACATACAACTTCAGTCCGCTGGAGATCTGGTTATAAGTCATTTTTGTGGTATCCGGTATTGTCGGAGGTGCCTGCGCTAGCACCATCTGGCCAATAAACAGGATAATAACCGGCAAAACAATCCGGAAAACTTTTGTACAAAAATTGTTTGGTTTCATTATTTTCTGTTTTAAGGGTTATAATTGTTGAAAATGTTTTCTCTACTGGCGATCTATTATTTGGAGTATATGTAAGTTTTTCGATATTTTGGTTGGTCATACTGGTTAAAGGTTCAGTCTCGCCAGGGCAAACCAATAATCAGGTCCGGCTGTCGTACAAGATGCATAACCAGAATTCCCTGACAGGAATATCGGGGCAAATGCATGTTGTAATTCCCACGATGGAATTGCACTAAAATTACTTCCGTTTCGATTTACGGAAAATACTTAGCAATAGGTATATTGATATGTTTTTGCATCAATACAGCATTGGAAATTTCAATCGGAAATATTTTACCTGCGTACGATAACTGTAATTTATTCTTCAGGTTCATTCAACCCTTTTCCCGGGAAGGTTTTCAAGGGATTAATCCCGGGGATTATCTGCCTCTCCCGATTTTATCGGGAAAAGTAAGGAAAAGTCGGGGTGAGAATGTTATTACTACCGCCACCCGAAAAGCCAAAATGGTGGTAAATAAAATACACTCCATAGGTGAATGGAGAGTTATCAACCTAAATTGGTCCGTCAACTATATGTCTGACTAATTTATTTCTTCTATCTCCGATAATTTCCATGTCTTATCAAACCAAGGTTCTAAAGGACCGTAAAGACGGAATAATGTGTTCCATCCTTTGTTAGGTATTGTTTGTATCCAGTTATTTTCCATTCCAGACGGTGCTTCAGGACCAAAGTAGACATCAACAGAACCATCCTGATTGACAATTAAATTTTTATTTTGACTTGTAACCATTGGGAATTGCTGGTCGGTCTGAAGCATTGAACGGGTTTGGTTATCGTATAAAATAACTGACCAGAAATCTTTAACAGGAACGTTTGGCTGCACATGTAAGCGGTAGTTCTTTCCACCGTCTAATGGATTTCCTTTGGAGTCCACTATACCAACGGCATACTGAGAACCTTGACCAACCATTTTTGCTTCCATGGCGGGGGTTACACCTGTTGCATAGAAATAGAAAAATGCAGCAGCATCCAAATAACGCACGCCAGACTGCGACTCGAATTTATAGCCACCTAACCATTGACGCCATGTACTGTTAGGATAATAAAATGCTTCTGGAATACGACTCTGATACGTCAGTGTTCGGGCAGTGGCATCGCCTACGAATGCTGCCTCGGTTAGAATTTTTTTCATCCTTGCATCAGGTGTGAACGGTTTCCCTTTTTCAATGCCGATTGATGCAAAGAAACCTAAGGTTACTGGGTCAAGCGATTCAACAGGTTCATTTTGAACTACCACATTTAGGTATTCCCAAAAGGTATAATCTGCTGGAGCAATGGTGCTGAAATCCTTCTCTGAAACATTCACAAAGGTGTTAGCCTTTGGATTTTTTAACTGAGATAAGGGATAAATCTTAGTAAGGTTTTTAAGATTCACTATAGAAGGTGTGATATCTCCATTCACAGGGAAATTACGCCAAACAAGAATAGACTCATAGGTGGGAATTCTTACAACGAGGTAACCAGCAGGTATTTCTCCCTTATAATTAGGTGGTAAAAGAAGGTACTTACCCCCTTGCCCTTTGTCAGGACCAACTATACCTATGTCTGTAACATAACGAAACCAGAAATCGTCAATCATACCCAGAATCATGGGTGGAACTTCTGCTACAAGTGGACCTTCATGAAGGTTTATCCAAATCCATGTATAAGCGGTGTTTGCATTGGCTGTCAAAAACAAAGAACGTGAATCCATCATGGATTCAAATGTGGGAATCGTGAAGTTGGCTGGTCCAAGTTTCGTCAATCCTTCCCGTAGTCCCATCATGTTAACTGCTGGAAGTGCGAGCAAATAGGATTGCACAGCCCTTTGGAAATCCAGATTATCATAAAGTATGTCAACGGTTGCCTTATCGGGAAATCCATCACGAAAATTTAATGTTCCCAACCGGGAATCTACCTTGTCGGGTATGGCTATTCCGTCAGGAAACGTAGTTGTCATTTTAAGTTTTACTGCTTGCGAGAGTGATTCTTTTTTCTCCTGTTGTTTACATGAAGTAAACACTGTAAATGCAAATAATAATGCGACAGAAACTTGTTTTGTTACTCTAAAGTTCATGTTCTTTATGGTTAAATAATTTCATCTGGCGGCTCAAAGTTACAAATTATTAATAGCATCACTTTTGTTAATATTAAATCTTCAAAACAGGAAGTAACGCATTGCATTCAATGAAAGATACAAACTTTTGAACTTGCATCTGCATTAATAAATAGGGCAAATAAATCCGCCATAATTTTCACCACAAATAAAAAGGCCGTTGCAATCTATTGATCTACAACGGTCTATTCCTGTTAATGGTCGGGGTGAGAAGACTCGA
>DIAS01000026.1:0-7068 GCA_002415855.1 Bacteroidales bacterium UBA5072 | reverse complement strand
GCTAGCCAACTGCGCTACACCCCGGACTAGTGTGTGAGTGTGAGTGTGAGTGTGAGAGTGAGTGTGAGAATTAGAATTAGAATCAGAATTAATATGGGTTTGGGGTGGCAAAAATAGTAAAATATCTGACTTGTAAATCACGATCAAATGATTTATTTATCACGCCATTCGAATGTACCCAGCAAGGTTGGAATCACCGAGGCAATAACTGTCGTGGTAAGATTTTCCGAAGTCAGGATGACGAGATATCCGTTCTTATCTTTTCCTGTTGTGCATAGGTAATGCTGGCAGGCTTTGTTGCCGTCAGAGGAAATCACTGCCACTTCATACCATAAATACTCGCCAATGACCTCGGAGAGTTGCTGACCGGTGTGTAAAATTGTACGACCAGGGAACAATTCTTTGAAACATTCTTCCCACTTCATTTTCTGATCAATAGTCCTTCCGGAGATTTGAATCTGGGCCTGATCTGTGCCTGAACCTTCGAAATTATTCCCATTCCAGGATATATGCCAACTGAGCGGAAAGTAGAAACTCAAATTATTGTCCGCCGAGGTTTCCGGACGAAACTTATCGTAGTAGCCTTCCGACAGTCTTGAGTATTTTCTGCTGGCAATGATGACATCAGTCACTTTGCCGGATTGCGAGAAACTGAATATGATCCTGTGCGGCATCGATATGTTACGTGAAACAGCTGTCTTCTTTGTTAAATAATCGATCCTGAACTTTTCAAGGGTCTGCCCTCCCTTGGATATTTCACCGATAAGACCCTCTTTCACCTTCGTTATAGTCAGACGACTACCCAGGTAGACCCAATCATTTCCTTCAGTCATCCTGTATTCCCCGACATATTTCTGCGATTCATCGGCTGGCAGCTCATACGCATTGCGGGTCGGATCAGAAACTGCCGGAACGGCGAAATCAGAAACCGGTTCATTCATGGACACCCTGATGATGTTGTTCAGTATGTTGATCAGGTTCGGGTACCTGTATTTATCGATAAAAGTGAGGTCAATATTTGCCAGAAAGGCTACGCCAATTTTCTCTTCGGGGAACAGGAAAGTCATGGATGACATGTTCCGGCGGTTTCCGCCGTGAAAAATGTATTTTTTCCCGTCCAGTTCTCCCGAGAACCAGCCAAGCCCATAGTTAAACGGAAGATCTTTACCGCCATCTTCCGCTGAGATACCGGGAAATGATGAATAAGATTTCCACATCTGACGGATGCTTTCCGGAGATACCACAGTTCTCCCTTTAAAGGTCCCGCCGTTGAGCAAGGCTATTATATAATTCCCCAGGTCATTGGCCGATGAGCGCAGCAGGGAACCGGCAGCCACATATTCAGCCAGCCAGGAATCTTCGCGGTGGACCGGGATACCCCGGTCAATTCCCGGATAATGACCGTACAGTGCATGAAATGGTTCAAAATCAGCTTGTTTATTAGTGGTCCGGTTCATTTCAAGGGGTTCAAAAACAAACCTGTGCAGGTAATCCTCATAGGTCATTCCGGAGACCTGGCTGATAATCAGTCCCGCCAGGGCGAATCCATCATTCGAATATTCGTAATGCGTGCCGGGCTCTGTGGTCAGATACACGGATTCTATCGAAAGAACAAGGTTTTCCGCTGCTTTCCCGGAATTATCCTTATTTCTGATTGCGGGAGCCTGCAAGCCTGAGGTATTGTTAAGCAGCATTCTCACGGTAATCCTGTCGCTGAATTCCTTGTTGGCCGTTCTAAACCAGGGAATATATTTTATAACCTGCTCATCAAGATTGATTTTACCCTGCTCCACCAGTTGCAACATGGCAAGTGCCGTAAATGATTTTGCCAGGGAACCGACTGCGGTGGAGGTGGAAGCGGTCATTGGTGTCTCTCCCCCGAGGTACTCCACGCCATAACCTTTCCGAAAGATAATGTTGTTGCCCTTTACGATCACAACGGAGAATCCGGGAATAACATGTGATCTGAAAAGCTGTTCAAGATACAGGTCGATTGGATCAGAGCAGATTGCTCGCTGCAAGACATTCACGAAAATCAGTAGGGAAACAAATATTTTCCTGTTCATTTTTTTGCATTTATTCATTTACCAAAATCAGGGTATTGATCCTTTTGATGGAAGCTGAAGCCCACCATGAACTCATTAAGGCAGCAACCATTAACATGATCAGGGCAAGAATGCTTCCCACAGGCGCTATTGCAAAAGGAAAATGGACGACTCCGAAACCCGAGGTGATGGAACTCATTAATAGCGGCCCCAGGATCAAAGCCAGCGGCGCACCGGCCAGGATCCCCGCCACTGCCAGAATACAGGTTTTCCAGATCATCACGCTCTTCAATTGTGCGGAAGTGAAACCGGTGAGACTTAAGATCCCAATGGTTTTCCTGTTTTCCCAGATACCCAGGAAAATATCATTAAAAACTGAAACGATCAGGATACCTACAAAGAAGAGAGAAATCACAATCAGGGATCCATTGATACTCTGCGTTATGCCCATGAATGCAAGCTGCTCATCGATGGTAAGTTCAATTTTTATGGATTCACCGAATCTTTTCAGCAGCGTTGATTTAAATTCGCCAGTCCTTCCCGGGTCTGCCAGCTTCAGCAAATACCTGTCAGGCTTATAAAGGGGATTTACAGCCTTTACCGCGTCCGCCGAAAGGCGAAACCCTTTTCCCAGATTACTGATATCCTGGTAGATTCCTGAGACAATGAACGTTCTTTTCTCGTTTTCAATCAATACAAGAACGCTGTCTCCGATACCTTTATCAAGCTTCCCGGATGTACCGATGCAAAGGGAGATTTCATTATCCCCATCAGGATGCTCTCCTTGAATATTTGTCAATCCAATCGTTCCTGGCGATTTTTCGAATACTTTTCCGGTAAGCTCTTCCGGAGGATTATCGCCGGGAAGCGGTATGGTAAGATCATAATAGCTGAACGGTACTACTTCTTTAATTGCTTCATCGGCAGTGAGCAACTGCATGAATTTTTCATGCTCAACAGGAAGAAGCACCTCTTCGTAGCGGTAAACCTGCAGATCCGAATTGTCGAACCCCCAGAATGTTTTGTAATCATTGATCCTGTTGAAGGAATTCGCAGTATTCACGGAAAATACGAGTATGAATGCCGCAATAACCAGGCTGATACCTGTAAGGGATGATTTTACCGGATTGTCAAAAATCAGCTTTAAAGCCATCCAGAAGGGTAGGGAATGGTTTTCTATCCTGAAAGGAAACCAGTGCTTTTTTCTGAAAATATGGATGTCCCCCGCTACAGACCTCAGTGCCTGGGCAGGCTGTATTCTGCCTGCCCTGGATGAACTGATACGGATCAGAAAGAAAACCAATACAACAAAAAATAGCGAACTGGTTATGAAGACAATGAAGAAGGGGAAACTCAGGTTTGTTAGCCCGATAGATGCTGAAACAGATAAGAGAATTATCCTGACTGTAAAATAGCTTGTCAGCAACCCGGCAGGAATTGCCAGCGATGAGATCAGGGCGTACTGGAGCATATATACCTGTGTTACCTGTGCCGGCACAAAACCGAGTGCTTTTAATGTTCCTGTCAGCCGGCTGTCAGACATCACGGAACTACTGATGATGGATGAAATGATATAACAGGCGATGATGATGGAGAGGAAAGAAAAAACAATGATCACAAGACCGATAATCTTATATACACTGGTAAAAACCGACTTAAACAGGCTGTATTGCAGATTACTGCCCTGGTAGTCCATTTCTCTTTTAAATCTGGCCCAGACCTTCTCTATGTCAACTTTTTGTTTCAGGCGGATGCCCTGGATGACCTGCCTCAGTTCGCCTATCTGAACCATGAACGGCAGCATTCCGGGAGCAATCCAAATGCGGTTGGGATTGATCATTCCGCTCACGTAATGCGGATCCACCACAACTGCTGATACGATTAGCGGATACAAACCTTTCGCCAGTGGTAACCTGATGGTATCACCTACAGTTATTCCATATCGGACCGACATGTGCTTGGGGATCCAAACCTCGCCCCATCCGGGAAAAGGATGATCACTTCCGGTCATCTGGAGCAGGCGGTCGTACCGGGTTTGGTGTTCACCCATCTCAGTCACATATACCATGATGTTGATTTTTTCATTCCCGAATGTCAAAGGTTCAGTTACCAGGAAATAATGCTGCGGTTCAGCAGCATGGTCCACCTCGGCCTGGTTGCTGAACCAGGTAGTTATTTTCTCCGCATTATTCTGCCTGCTGTCATAAAAAAGCAGGAGGTGTGAGGCGCTGAGCCTGTCGAACATGACGTCAAATGGTCTCTGGATGCCGGCAAGAATTCCCAGGGCGGTAGTCATCATAACAACCGATAAGAAAATACTCAGCCCGGCCAGCAGGTTTTGTTTCTTCCGGCGCCGTAAATTGGCAAGGGCCACCAAAAATGTGCTTTTCATTTTACCATCCTTTTTTGGTAAGCCAGGTCAGCAGGTCTCTTTCTTTCTCTGTCCTGGTTAAATCAGGGAGTATGCCATATTCATCCACAATTGCTCCATCGCGCAGGTAGACAATGCGTTCACCGTAACATGCTGCTTCGATGGCATGCGTCACCATGATGATCGTCTGACCTTTTGCATGCAGGGATGAAAATATCTGCAGAACATTCGCTGTGGAAGATGAATTCAGGCTTCCGGTGGGCTCATCAGCCAGTAGAATTTCGGGTGAGTTCACGAGAGCCCTGGCAATGGAACACCGCTGTTGCTCGCCTCCTGAAACCTGTGCAGGGTACCGGTCGTGCAATTTTTCTATCCCGAGATCACCCATTAACCTGACAGCCTTATCTTTAGACTCTTTGCGGTCTCCATGAACCAGAAAGGCGGCCACCAGAATATTTTCAAGAAGTGTAAGGCTGGGGATCAGATTATGCTGTTGAAAAACAAAACCCATCAGGGATCTTCGCATGATGGCTTTTCCTTTTTGTCCCGCAGGTATTGGATTGCCTTTCAGGTAAACCTGACCGCCGGTTAAATCCTCCAGCCCGCTTAGCAGGTAAAGAAGGGTAGACTTTCCGGAACCTGAGTTACCCATGATCACCACAAATTCTCCCTTCCTGATTTCAAGTCCAAGTCCCGGGATCACACAATTACTGTTGTCATGGCTCAGCCGGTACTCCTTGCGAAGGTTTTCTGACCGCAAGATCACATTATCCATAAGGTAAATTTTTGCCTAAAAGTAACCTGAACGGAATGAACCATCGCCTCAAAGTGAGAGTTGAGACCTCTTTACGGGAATTGAAACTGTTCTTTTGGGAATTGATACGTTTATCCCTACTTTTGAGGCTACAATCATCCTTTCGAGATGGATATCCTTTATCTTGCCAGCAGTGTATTATCGTTGTTCTTTATTATCGTCCTCTGCGGTAAGAAAAAGAAAGCCTTTTCAGATAATATCCTGCTGGTTTGGTTTTTCCTGCTGTTTTCAAATGTTCTCACTTTTTATTTGATTATCAGAGATGTTGCACCCGGCATGCTGGTTATCTTCCTGGACAGCTCACCTTTCCTGCATGGCCCGCTGCTCTGGTGGTATACTGTTGCTGTGACAGGAACACTGAGAAAAGTATCCTGGAGGAATTTGCTTCACCTGTTGCCGTTTCTACTGTTTTTCATTGTTAGTTTTGTCCTGACACGTGTTGGTTGGGATTATCGTGACTTTATGACAACCTGCCTGGTGGTATTAAAGTTCTTGTCGCCATTGATTTACATTCTTCTCGCTTTACGGAAGATATTCCTGCACCGGCAATTGATCCCGAATGTACTTTCCACAGTGGACCACATGGACCTGATGTGGCTGTCATCAATCCTGTATGGCGGAATTGGCCTGATTATCATCGGTGCCGTCACGCTCATTATTGACCGTTTCACAGCGGTGGAGATCCCGCAGTACGGAGGCATGTACCTGAATATGGCTTACAGTATCTTCATCATCCTGCTCGGGTATTTCGGATTCAGGCAAACATCCATTTTTATCCCCTTGCATCTTCAGGACACCCGGATGCTGGTTATGGCTACCGGAAAGGGTGGATCAAACGCAGTTCAAAAAGGTAAACCGAATGAGGAGATGACCGATCGGGATTATCAGGAACTTTTAAAGGTCATGCAGAGCGTCAAGCCTTTTACCGATCCGGACCTCAATCTTTATTCCCTGGCCGGGCTACTGGGCATAACTGAGAACAGACTGTCCTATGTGATCAACAGCAGGAGCGAACGTAATTTTTTTGAGTTTATCAATAATTACCGCGTCGAACTGGTAATTTCCAAAATGAAAAACGGTGAACATCTCAGGTCAACTTTACTGGGCCTGGCTTTTGACAGCGGCTTCAATTCAAAGGCTTCGTTCAACAGGGCATTCAAAAGATATACCGGGTCAACCCCTTCTGAATACCTCAAAGCGCTTATCAGGAAACAACTTTAGCGAGCGTAATACTTTTGTAATAAAAGGTCTTTTCTGCCCTATGTCTTACCGGCACATACCGTTTACCAATTACTGAATACCGCCTACCACCTATGGCTTAACGGTTTGCCGCATCTTTATCAGCCAGTATCACTGCGTGTTCCCGAGAAATGCGTCCGGCCGGAATGGATACATCACCACCAAGCAGGCGCTGAAGCATTTCGCGTTTTTCACTTCCTGTAATCAGCCAGAGTATCTTCCTCGCGCGATTGATCATGGGGTAGGTCAGTGTCAGCCGGCACCTGCCCTGATAGATCCCTGTTGTTGCCACATCTCTGTTGGTAACCTCGAGCACCGGATCCCCGGGTAAAAGCGATGCCGTATGACCGTCGGGCCCCAGGCCCAGATGAACAAGGTCGATTATCGCCGGTGATCCTGCGATCTCCCTGATTGTCATGGCATAGCTGGCAGCTGCTGCTTCTGGGTCCTGCTCTACCTGCATGGCGTGGATCCGCCCGGGAAGCAAAGGAGCATGTCCGAGCAGGCTTTCGCGCAAATGGGTCATGTTTCTGTCGGGATGTCCCTCCGGGGCCAGGCGTTCATCAACCTGTAAAATATGCATTCCATCCCAGGGAACA
>DIAS01000112.1 GCA_002415855.1 Bacteroidales bacterium UBA5072 | reverse complement strand
TCCTGCAGGCAAATCCGTCCATGGCAGCCTTGTTGAAAGGTGGCATATCCACATCTGAAATAACTTCTTCTGCCAATACACGGTTTAAGGCCCGGGTGAAAGAAGTCACCTCTGTGGAAACAGGAATTATGAACGATTCAATAAGCTCCTGAGCCTGCTTAAATGATATCATGACTTCCTTATCTTCCATCCTTGCTCATTTAAGATGATTCTGTCCGGATCGAAAAGCAGGCTTTTGCCATCATATGTAACAAACATGTCAGCCAGGTCATGTAAATGATATGGATCGGGCTTTTTTTTCTGTGTGCTCAGATGACTAACCATGAAAAACAGTCCGGGTTCCACATAACGCCTTAGTCCGCCTGATTCGCCGATAAAAAATGCATCCCGACCCGCATGGTCCTGGATCACATCCCAGGCCCTCAGAAGTTCTTCATCAGTAGCAACTGCAAAAAACGACCTGCCCGCACCGGCTGCCAGCATACGGGAACTATCCTTTCCGGTGCCTGGATCCTTTTCTTCCGAGACATAAAGATTATCTTCATTTACGATGACGTTCCCTCCGGCGATAAGTTTATGGCGATGCGGACTAATTTTAAATGCCACGAGAGACCCTGTATTTTTAAACCTTTCAATAACAGTGCAGGCCAATGAAGTTTTACCGGTATCTCTTCCGGTGCCTGCGATAAGTAACAGCTTTGGCAGAACCATTGAGCCCATATCAGAAAACGATAAGTTTTATACTCGCCATCAGGAGGATGGCTGACAATACATATTTTAATTTCCCGGCGTTCAACCGGTGACTCCCGATATATGAGCCTGCAATGCCTCCTAACACACCCGACGCAATCCATAAGACCAGGCGAGAGTCATAGGTCATTCCACCCTGAACGAGTGCCAGTAAACCCGACACGGAATTGAGGAGAATGAAAAGCGCGGATGCTGCAGCGGACTCCTTAACCGTGGCCCAGTGAAACAGGATCAGGATGGGGCTCAGAATAATACCGCCCCCGATGCCTATCATCCCCGAAAAGAAACCCAGCGTGGCACCTATCAATAAGGCCAGCCAAAGGGATGGCTTTGTCGGATTCTCGGTGAAGGCCCCCCGTATAAAAAGCATACGGGCTACGGCTAAAATCAGGAAGAAACCCAGGATCATCTCGTATGCCTTGGGGCTGATCCTGATCAGAGCCCCTCCATAGGCCATGGGAATGGAAGTGATCAGGAAGGGAAGGATCAGCCGCAACCTGAAATATCCGGCACGTGCGTAAGTGATAAATGCAATTCCGGCTACAAAAACATTAAGCGACAGTGCTGCTGATCTCATAAAAGCCGGTGCAATACCGAACAGTGCCATCAATGCGAGGTATCCGCTGGCACCACCGTGACCCACGGATGAGTAAAGAAAAGCAATAACAAACAGGGATACGAGAAAAATAATCTCCATACAGTCTCCTTTCCAATTTCAGGAATAATTCCATCGGGAGGCACAGGCGTTTCCACTTGTACCCATCGGCTTTCATTTCCTATGACGGGTCAGGTAGAAATGAAAACTCGGAGAAATCCGTTCAAAAATAAGTTATTTTTTGAAATAAACACATACGTTCGACCCGGTGGCGTGGTTCATATGAAGATCCGGACCCTGGCGGGCTGCACTGAAGTCTGCATAAGAATTAAGGGAGCCCGTCATCAGTCCCGGATTTTAATGAATTATAGCTAAAGGCTGGCAGGATAAATTTGCTGCATTTTAATATCCTGATGCCACAGCCAACACAAATTGTTTTTATATTAGCCTTAAAAAAAGAACTCATGAAAGTAAGTGACAATGCAAAAAAATTGCGGCTGCTGATTGACAAAGCCATGGAAGATCACAAGATCTCCAGGGAAGAATATGAAAATATCATTCATCTGGCGCTCGAGGATGCCAATGTTGACATTCAGGAAAGGGCTCTGATAAGGGAGTTACAGGACATGATCGACAACAGACAGATCAAGCTTGTCCCCTGATTCTGTTTACTGAATCCGGGATCGATCGGGAAGTACAGGTTACTTAGTATGGGAAGTAAAGCTGTTGATATTCTGCAGATCGATGTACATAAGCTCATCGATATGCTAAATGCTGCCCTGTCGGAAGAGTGGCTGGCCTATTACCAGTATTGGATAGGCACCCGGCTTATGGAAGGTCCGATGCGGAGTGAAATTGAACCGGAATTGCTTCTCCACACAACACAGGAACTGAATCATGCGGTGCTGGTTGTTAACCGCATCATCCAGTTGGGAGAAACTCGAGCACGAAAACGACATCGAGGAATGGATTACGGATATCAACAGAATGAAAGAGGATTTCAGAAAATTACGACTCTATAAGATGGTGAGATTTGAAAGTAAAAATAAAGCACTCCTGCCCTTTCGGCAGTTCCTCATAAGGCTGATGCGTTACCTGCTGTATTCCCTTGTGCTTATCATGATTTCAGTAATGATTGGGACTGCAGGGTATCGTTACTATGCTGATCTTTCCTGGATAGACGCCTTTTACAATGCCTGCATGATCCTTACAGGGATGGGGCCGGTATCGGTTATGCAAACGGATGCAGCCAAGGTTTTTTCTTCCTTTTATGCCTTGTTCAGCGGGATTGCCTTTTTAAGTACCGTAGCCATTTTTTTTGCTCCGATTGCACACCGGTTTTTGCATATGCTGCATATTGACGATTAAGATTGAGAACGAAAAATACGCAGTATGCTAAAAGCACCCCTATTATAGCCCCTCCGATTACATCTCCCGGGTAGTGGACTCCCAAATAAATACGGCTGTAGGATACCAGGGCCGCCCAAATGAACATGCCTGTGGTTACCCATTTCTTTCTGAAAAGCAAAGAAATAAAAGTGGCCAGAGCAAAGGAATTGGCGGCATGGCCCGAAACAAAGCCATAGGAACTTCTGCAATAATTATGTACCAGGTGCACAAGGTGACCGATTTCGGGGTCTTTGCAGGGTCGTAAACGTTTTACTCCCCCTTTCAGCAGGTTAGCGAGCTGATCACTCAGTGTTATCAGGATAATGACCGCCAGAATGATCCACAGTGATTTCCACCTGTACCTCCATATGATTATCCCGAGTATAACGGCATACAAGGGAATCCATTCATACTTGCCCGAGATAAAGTACATAACCTGGTCGAAAAAAGGTGAATGATGGCCGTTCAGCCACAGCAACCAGCGCTGATCCATACTGTTTAACGCTTCAATCATCAACAGGAGCGTTTAATTCACGCCAAAGGATATCTTTCAGCTTCTGCATGTTTGTACCCTGCTGGGATGAAATAAAAACCCAGGGAATTTCTGGCAGTTCGGATTTCATTTCCCGGATCAGCTCATCATCCGCCAGGTCACTTTTACTGACTGCCAATACCCGCTTCTTGTCGAGCAACTCCGGATTATATTCCTTCAACTCATTCAGCAGCACTGCATATTCTTCTGCAATGCTTTTGGAATCTACCGGAATCATAAATAAAAGAATGGAATTGCGTTCGATATGCCTGAGGAACCTCAGTCCCAAACCCTTTCCCTCATGAGCTCCCTCTATAATCCCGGGGATGTCAGCCATTACAAATGACCGGGCGTCACGATACCTCACAATCCCCAGATTTGGCACCAAAGTAGTAAACGGATAATCTGCAATTTTTGGTTTAGCAGCAGAGATAACCGATAACAGGGTTGATTTCCCGGCATTGGGGAATCCCACGAGGCCAACATCAGCCAGTATTTTAAGTTCGAGGGTATAAAAACCTTCTACAGCAGGTTCACCGGGCTGTGCATACCTGGGAGTTTGATTGGTAGCTGACTTGAAATGTGTGTTCCCCAGTCCCCCGCGTCCTCCCGGAACCATAATATGCTCTTCGTCGTGCCGTGTAATCTCAAACAGCAATTCATTGGTTTCCGCATGCCTGACAACGGTACCCAGGGGAACCTCTACAACAACATCCTCACCGTTGGCGCCTGTTTTATTGGCTTTCATGCCGTCTTCGGCATGCCCTGCAAAAATGTGTTTCTGGTAACGAAGGTGCAAAAGTGTCCACAGCTGGCTGTTGCCACGCAGGATGATATGCCCTCCCCGGCCTCCGTCACCTCCGTCAGGCCCCCCCTTGGGCACAAATTTCTCCCTCCGCAGATGGGCCGAACCCTTTCCACCCCTGCCTGACCGGCAAAATACCTTAATGTAATCTACGAAGTTTGATTCTGACATTTTGGTGACTGGTAACTGGTGAGTGGTGATTGTTCCTCATGCCCCAACAATCACAACAACCTACATCTTACAACCTACAACCAACAATACGCTATTTCTTCTTGTTTTCCTGGTCGATTGTTATACACAGTCTTCCAAAGATCTCCTCGATGCTGCCCATGCCGTTAACCGGCCTGAATTTTTTCAGCACACTGTAATAGTCGATGACCGGAGCCGTTTCGCGGTTGTAAACAGCAATGCGGTTTTCAATAATACTGATATCCTGGTCATCCGCTCGTCCTGAAACCTTGCCACGACCCATAAGGCGGTTGATCAGTTCCTGCTTTTCAACTTCCAGGGCTGCCATGATGCTGATGGCGGTTTTTTTCTTTTCAAGGAGCTTGTCCAATGCTCCGGCCTGGGCCTTGGTGCGCGGGAATCCGTCAAATATGAACCCATTGGCAGAGGCATTCTGGTCAAGCTTCACTTCGATCATGCCGATTACTACATCGTCCGGTACAAGCTCACCTTTGTCCATGTATTTTTTTGCCTCCAAACCCAATGTCGATTTGGCAGCCAGTTCTCCCCTCAAAATGTCTCCTGTTGACAGGTGAACAAGGTTGTACTTCTCAATCAGCTTTGCTGCCTGTGTTCCCTTGCCTGCGCCCGGAGGGCCAAATAATACAATATTCAACATGATAGTAAGATGATTTATTTATGTTTTACAAAGAAAAAGTCATTCGATCATTTTGTATATTCCCCGAAGATTCCTGCCATAACCCTGATAATCCAGTCCATAGCCTACGACAAAGTCCTTTGGTATCTCAAATCCCACATAATCCAGCCTGATACTCCTGGTAAAGATCTCAGGTTTCATCAATAAGGTGGCCACATAGATCTGACGCGGCCTGAAACCCCGGAGCTGATTGATTATGCTTTCTATGGTATTCCCGGTATCGATAATATCCTCTATGATGACCACCGTTTTATCCTTCAGAACTTCATTAATGCCAATCAACCTTTTCACCTCACCCGAACTGGAAGTGCCCCGGTATGAGGTCAGTTTAACAAAGGATACCTGTGCGCTGAAATTGATCTTGCGGAGCAGGTCAGAAGCGAACATGAAAGCGCCGTTCAGTATTCCGATAAAAACCACATCTTCGTTCTTCAATTCTGCATTCATACGGTCGGCAATGCTTTGCACCCTGGCCTGAATATTTTCGGCGGGGATGTAAACAGTGAATTCCTTATCGAGTAACCTGATCGTAGCCATGAAAAGAGGATTCAATAAGACGCGCAAGATACAAATATTTGCCTTATATTAGGCTGTAATTTTAATTTAAACCGGATGAAACCCCTTGTAAGCATTATCATGGGCAGCACCTCCGATTTTCCTGTGATGGAAGCTGCCGCCAAATTTCTGGATGAGTATAAGATTCCATTCGAAATCAATGCCTTGTCGGCTCACCGGACTCCCGGCGAGGTGGAGAGATTTGCAAAAGGTGCCGAAGCAAGGGGATTGAAGGTGATCATTGCCGCAGCGGGTATGGCCGCACATTTGCCCGGTGTGATCGCCTCAATGACCAATTTACCGGTAATCGGGGTTCCCATCAAGGCGTCCCTGGAAGGCCTGGATGCCTTGCTGGCCATAGTGCAGATGCCTCCCGGCATTCCGGTTGCCACAGTCGGGATCAATGCCTCGCTCAATGCCGGAATTTTGGCAGCCCAGATCATAGCTTTGCAGGATGAAGAACTGGCTGATGCACTGAAGAAACACAAAGAGGCGCTGAAATTGAAGATTATTAAAGCAAATGAGGAACTATCCAGGATCCAGTTCACCTACAAAGTGGGATAGCTGACTGGTTTAAGCATGTTAGGTGTTTGTTTTTCAGGCGAAATTAACTTAGTTACAGGATATTTATCAGGTCCCCGTTGGAAGGAAAATCCGTATTTATCGTGTTTGCCGTTTCCCTCTTTGCGGGTTGCGGCCTGGCACAAGATGTGATTCCCACTGCCGGTTCAAGATCACTGGGAATGGCAGGTGCACAGGTGATGCTTTCCGGCCCGGGCACGGGTACCGGAAATCCTGCCGCCTTGGCACCAGTTCAAAACCTTGCAATCAGCATGCAATATGTCAATTATTACCTCATCCCCGATCTCGGTTCGGGAGCCTTTTTCGCGGATCTGCCTACCCCAGGAGGCGCTTTCGGAATAGGCCTGCACGCCTTTGGGAATCCGCATTATCATGAAAACGAGGCTTGTCTGTCCTATGGACGGAAATTCGGCAACAGGATCAGGGCAGGGATCGGTCTTCACTACCTGCAGATCCGCCAGCCTGCGGACTTTGGCACGCTCAACAGCCTAGTACCTGCTTTGGGAATACAGGCATTGCCCATTCCAGGATTTATCATCGGCATCCATGCATTTAATCCGGCAAACCAGCAATTTCATCCGATAGGGTATACCACTCTTCCGGCGGTCATACAAGCAGGAGCCGGTTATCAATTTGGCAGCGATGTGATGATTTGTGCTGAAGTCATGAAAAGATCAAAGGAACCGCTAATATTCCGGGGTGGCATGGAAATCAGTCTGAAGAAAATATTTGTAGCACGGTTTGGCCTGTTTTCAGGAGAATTTCCAGGTTATTCCTTTGGCTTTGGTTTCCAGTTGCGGCAACTGATCATTGACGTGGCTGCACTGCGACACCCGGTGCTGGGATTCAGCCCCGCTGTTACCCTGACATTTAAATCAGAATCCGGTAATAAAAATTTTCGTAAACTCGCAAACTGATATTTTTAAATGAGAACTATCAAATTGTCTGTTATTGGATTCTTCCTGCTTGTGAATTCGAAGACTCTCCTGCCTGCCAGCATTGACCATTGGGAAACCATTGTGATGGCGGGGGACAACTGGAAATATTACGTTGCAGTATCACAGGGACCGCCGATGAGCTGGAGAGAGAAAGGCTTTGACGACAGCAACTGGTCAAGCGGTCCCGCAGGATTTGGATATGCCGATGCTGATGATGCTACCACCATTGTTCCATGCCGGTCGGTGTTTCTCAGGATGAGTTTTACCATCGCTGATACGGCACAAATTGAAGCCTTATTGCTGAATATTGATTTTGACGATTCATTTGTGGTCTGGATCAACGGTATTGAAACAGACCGGTCCAATGTTGGCATTCCCGGTGACATTCCGGCCTGGAATGCCGCTGTGCTGACAAGCCGTGAAGCCGTCATGTACCATGGAGGAGGACCCTTTTCATATTGTTCCAACAAACGCAAACTATCCGGATTCCTGAAAAATGGCACCAACCTTTTATGCATTCAGGTTAACAACAGCTATGATTTACCTGATGACCTCTCTGTCATCCCCTTTCTGTTCGCCGGTATGAAAAACCCGGGGATAACATACCGGCCTGTTGTGTCAGGCTGGTTTTACCCGCCTGATATGGACTGGGGTTCAACCTTGCCTTTGATCATCATTAATACAAATGCGCAGACAATACCCGACGAGCCAAAGATACCGGTTTATATGGGCATCATTGACAATGGTCCCGAAAAAAGCAATTCTCCCTTTGATTCCTATAATAAATACGCCGGGATGGCCGGCATCGAACTGCGCGGATCTTCCTCGCAGCTATTCCCAAAAAAGCCATACGGATTTGAGACATGGAGCAGCGTGGAAGTAGACACTTCGGTATCACTGCTGGGAATGCCGGCAGAAAGTGATTGGGTTCTGCACGGCCCTTATTCGGATAAGTCCCTTATCCGAAATTACATGACTTATGAACTCTTTGGCCGCTTCGGCCACTACTCCCCCCGATGCCGTTTCGTTGAGCTTTTTCTGAATAATGACTACCGTGGATTGTATGTTCTGGTTGAGAAAATAAAACGAGACTCAAGCCGGGTGCACATTGCAAAGCTTACCGACAAAGACATTTCAGGTGTTGCCCTGACCGGCGGATATATTCTGAAACTGGACAAATCTACCGGAAGTGCAAGTACTGAAGGATTTTATTCGGACTTCATGCCCTATGTAGGCAGCGGGCCCCATTTCTTCATGTACGATTACCCCGAAGGTGATGAACTGCTCGAGGTCCAGAAGAATTATATCCGGAGAAGAGTAAGCAACTTCGAAACCGTGCTCCATGGAGTGGGTTACAATAACCCTGCTTCCGGATACCGTTCATACATAAATGTTTCATCGTTTGTGGACTATTTCATTATCAATGAATACAGCAAGAATGTTGATGGTTTCAGGTTGAGTACCTACCTGTATAAGAACCGTGACGACAAGGATCCTTTGTTTTACGCCGGTCCGGTGTGGGATTACGATCTTGCATACGGAAATGCCAATTACGTGGGTGCCGAGTATTATTACGGCTGGCAGCATGAAACAGATGGCGGCACCTGGCCAAACCCTTTCTGGTGGGAAAGATTGCTTACTGATCCGTATTTCACCGGAATGCTCCGCTGCAGGTGGGAAGAATTGCGAACCGGAATGCTTCATACAGACAGTATTAATAATTACATTGACGGTCTGGTTGAAAAGATCGGGGATGCAGCGGCACGGAATTTCTCGGCATTCGGGGTCCTGGGTATCTATGTCTGGCCCAATGCTTTTATCGGCAATACTTACCAGGAAGAAATAAACTATCTGAAAAACTGGATCGCTTCCCGCGCTGATTGGCTCGATAAAAACCTGCCGGGAACCTGTGTGGCCACGGGACATTCAGAATCTGAGAAGCCATCCTTTTTGCCAGTGCTCTTTCCAAATCCTTCGCATGATCAGGTCACGCTACAAATTGAAAATCCTGAAAACAGCGTATTGTACCTGAACATTTACGACCTGACAGGCCGTATCGTATATACTAAAACGCTTTCAAAGACGACCGAAATCGTTGAAAAGATCAGGCTTCCTGCCGGTATTTATCAGGTTACGGTAAATGACAGCATACGTCATGTTTCCCTCAAAGCCATTGTAAATTAATCGATCTTCCCGGGTCTTGTCTATTAATTGATCCTATTCACATCGAAATTAATTTTTAATGTTATTTTTGCGTCTCACTTCAAAAGAACAGAACTGAGATGGCTGATCACCCTAGGGTCGCGATCATGGGAAGCGGTAGCTGGGCCACTGCCCTGGCAAAGCTTGTACTAAACAATCTCCCTGAGATCAATTGGTTTGTGCGATCACCGGAAACCATCGACTATTTTCAAAAGTTCAAGCATAATCCTAAGTATATCAGCGATATAGAATTCGATATCCACAGGATAAATTTCTTTCATTCCATAGCCGATGCTATTGAAGCATCCGATATTCTCATATTTGCCATTCCTGCACCCTTTCTAAAGGAATCACTGGGAAATTTCCAGGGTGCATTCGGGGATAAAACACTCATTTCTGCCATAAAAGGAATTGTACCACATGAAAACCTGACGGTAGCGGAATTCTTTAACAAGAATTATCAGGTACCCTTCAGGAATATCAGCATCATTAGTGGCCCCTGCCATGCTGAAGAAATAGCCCTTGAAAGGCTTTCCTATCTTACTATTGCCTCATCGCCAAGGGAAAGATCAGAGGAACTCGCGAACCTTTTCAGCTGCCACCATGTCAAGGTAAACTCTTCCGAAGACATTTATGGAACCGAGTATGCTGCGGTACTTAAGAACATCATTGCCATAGCTGCAGGGATCTGTCATGGGCTGGGCTATGGCGACAACTTTCAGGCGGTGCTGGTATCCAATGCCATGATGGAGATCAAACGATTCCTGGCAAAAACTTATAAAAGCAAACGCAAACTATTAAGTTCTCCTTATCTGGGCGATGTTATGGTGACCGCCTATTCACAATTCAGTCGCAACCGCACCTTTGGGATGATGATTGGAAAAGGCTATTCCGTAAAAACTGCAATACTGGAGATGAACATGATTGCAGAAGGTTACTATGCTGTCGCCTGTATACGGGAAATCAATAAAAACTTCGGCGTCAGAATGCCTATCACGGATGCCGTATATCATATCTTGTATGACAGGGTATCCCCGGCCCTTGAAATTAAATTGCTAACCGAAAAATTAAAATAGACAATACCATGGAGACTTTAAAAGTTGACATCAGCAAAATATTTGAATTTGTTCCGGAAGCGGATGTTTTTGATTTATCCCAAAAGGCCATCGACAGTGCAAAAGCCCTGGAAAATAAATCCGGAAAAGGAAATGATTTCCTCGGATGGGTGAACCTTCCCTCAGCCATTTCCGATGCCGAATTGAAGGATTTTGAGAACACAGCCGCTTTGATCAGTAAAAAGGTGGATGCAGTAGTTGTCATTGGCATTGGGGGATCATACCTGGGTACACGAGCAGTGGCTGAGGCATTATCGCATTCCTTCCTGCATCTTAAAAAGGAACGGCAGCATCCGGTTATTCTGTATGCCGGTCAAAACATGGGCGAAGATTACCTGACTGAGTTGATTGAAATACTCGATACCCTGAAATATGCGATTGTAGTAATCTCAAAATCAGGCACCACGACGGAACCGGCAATTGCTTTCAGAATTCTGAAGAATCACCTGGAAAAGAAAGTCGGGAAGGCCGCTGCAAAGGACCTGATCATAGCGATCACCGATGCCCGAAAAGGTGCGTTACGCGTTACTGCCACAAACGAAGGATATAAAACCTATGTAATTCCTGATGATGTTGGTGGAAGGTATTCTGTTCTTACACCGGTGGGACTGGTACCACTTGCTATAGGGGGATTCGACATCCGGGGACTGGTAAAAGGAGCCATGGATATGGAAAAGATCTGTTCTTCAGCCACTCCATTTGCAAAAAACCCTGCCTGCATTTATGCAGCTGCCCGAAATATGTTGTACCGCTCGGGTAAGAAAATTGAGATCCTTGCCAATTACGAAAACAAGTTTCATTACCTGGCCGAATGGTGGAAACAACTGTACGGCGAGAGCGAAGGAAAGAAGAACAGGGGTATCTTCCCGGCCAGTGTTGATTTTTCTGCCGACCTGCATTCCATGGGCCAGTATATACAGCAGGGCGAACGTCATCTCATCGAAACCGTTGTCTCAGTGAAAGAAGTCAATTCCAAACTCCTTATCCCCAAAGAGAAGGAGGATCTCGATGGTCTGAATTACATAGCCGGAATGCACGTGGACGCCGTAAACAAGAAAGCAGAACTGGGTACCATGCTGGCTCATGTTGATGGCAACGTTCCCAATATCCGTATCGAGATCCCCAAACTAAACGAATACTACCTTGGGCAGCTTATGTACTTTTTCGAGAAAGCATGCGGCATCAGCGGTTACCTCATGGGTGTAAATCCGTTTGATCAGCCAGGTGTCGAAGATTACAAAAACAATATGTTTGCTTTGCTGGAGAAACCTGGGTATGAGAAACAGACAAAAGCTATACAGGATAAGCTTAAACAATAGTTCAAACCCGGTCGAAAGACTCCGTTGCGCGGATTTTCAACCGCCGGAAAGGTGTTTTTTACAATAAAATTTCCCGTTAATTACTTTTTAACAAGTAATTTGCACAATTCTTGTAGGTGAATATGTGATTCGTTAACTTTATGACGAATGACCGACCTGCAAACATGCAATATTGAATTATCTGGCGCACATATACTTATCAGGCGCCAATGAGGAAATCCTGGTAGGTAACTTCATTGGTGATTACGTCAAGGGATTTGAACTGGCACGCTATTCTGAAAAAGTTCGTAAAGGAATTATGCTTCACAGGCATATTGATTCGTTCACCGATACCAATCTGATCGTCAAACGCAGTAAGACCAGGATCATCGAAAAGTACCGCAAATACTCGGGCATTATTGTCGATATATTTTACGATCATTTCCTGGTGAATGCCTGGCCCACTTATTCCAATGAGCCGATCCATGAATTCGTGCTCGGCGTGCACGGCATCTTATGCCGGCATATTGACGCCCTGCCGGAAGGTGTCCGTCTTTTTCTTCCTTCGTTCATCAAGAATAACTGGATCCAGAAATATTCCTCCATCGAAGGGCTTGAAGACATACTGCATCGTATGTCAAGCCGCACCACGCTGCCTGAAGAAACTGATTTTGCCATCAAGGTATTGCGGGAGGAATATGATCAGTTTGCAGCTGAATTTGCTGCATTCTTCCCTTCGCTGATCAGTTATGTCACCAAATCATTCGGTATTGAGCTCAATCATGAGGTATCTCCTCCAAACCTGGAGGCATTCGGCACCTGATGGTTATCTGATATATACCTTTCTCACAGAATCGAGTCGTACCAGGATAAACAGCAGCAGGGTAAATGCCAGCATCGATGATCCGCCGTAACTGAAGAATGGCAACGGAATACCGATTACCGGAAACAGGCCGATGGTCATGCCGATGTTGATAGCAAAGTGGAAAAACAAGATGGAGGCTACGCCATAGCCATATATTCGGGCATACTGAGATCGTTGGCGCTCTGCCACATATACGATCCTGATCAGTAATCCTATGTAAAGGAGAATGGCAATTGTAGTGCCCAGGAAACCCCATTCCTCCCCTACCGTGCAAAAGATAAAATCAGTACTCTGCTCGGGAACAAAATCCAGCTTGGTCTGCGTGCCCTTCAGGTAACCCTTCCCGAAAAATCCTCCCGAACCAATGGCAATTTTCGACTGGTTCAGGTTATAGCCGACATTGCGAACATCAGTCTCTTTTCCGAGCAGTATATTGACCCGTGTCTGCTGATGTGGCTTCAGCACATTATGAAAAACGTAATTCACGGAATACGTAAACCCAATGAATCCGAAAAGAAAAATGAGCACCAGCGCAATACTCCTGATCTTCTTTGTAAAAGCCAGAATAAGGTAAACAACAGATGAGGCGGTAAGTGCAATTAGCAGCAAATAATACGTAGATAAACTTATACCCAACAAGGGAAAGGAATAACGGAATCCGAAGTAAAAAGCAGCCAGGATTATACCGGCATAGAAGCCATGGATCGGCTTGCGGTTGATGATGGCAAAAATAATGATTGCCAGGGCTATGAGGAAGATCAGCACAGAGATGCTCGCCAGCAACAAAGTCATCAGGAAAAGTATGGTAATGAAAAGACTGATGGCGAGGATCCATCCCGGCATGCCTTCACGATACATCAGCAGGATAAAACAACAGAATACCAATGCTGTTCCCCAGTCGGGCTGCAGACTGATCAGCCCTACCGGCAATCCGATCAGCACAGCCATAACAATCACCGACTTCCATGACCAGAGCCTGATGTTGTAACCGCTCAGGTACCTGGCGACAGCCAGAGCAGTTGTTATCTTCACAAATTCAGAAGGCTGGAAGTTGAATCCCAAGATCCTGATCCATGATTTGGAATTGTTTACCTCTACACCAAAGGCAAGGACCGCTAACAGCAAAATAATGGAGATCCCGTAGAACACCCAGGTGAAGAAATGATAAAACCGGTAGTCGATGGCGAAAAGCAGGATGATCATGACAAAAGAAACCAGAATCCACAGCAGCTGGTCGCTGTAATTCTGGTGAATGTCGAAGACCGACTTAAATTGCTCATTGTATGAAGATGCAAGAACATTCATCCAGCCAAAGATCACCAGCAGGAGATACAGACCCACTGTTGTCCAATCGATTTCCTCGGTAAGATTCAGTTTATCAATCATTTGCTATATAATAGGTTTCCGTTAAGGATCCTGGCCTCCACCCACTTCCGGCCCGGGGAAATAGAATCAGTGAGATATTTCTCAATCATCAGGCTGGCGATGGGTGCCGCATAAGAAGCGCCCCATTCACCGTGCTCCACATAAACCGATACGGCAATCTTGGGATTCTCCTTTGGAGCAAATGCTATAAACACAGAATGATCTTTTCCTTGGGGATTCTGTGCCGTACCTGTCTTGCCGCATACAATAATGTTTGGCAGTTGTGCAATCCCGGCGGTCCTTCCCGGGCCTCCGTTCACGGCAAGTTCCATTCCTTGTATCACCAGACCAAAATTGGCCGTATCTATACCAATCCGGTTTTTTTCGTAAAACCGGTGTTCAATGGTATCAATCCCTTCAATTTGCCTCACAACATGGGGAATTATATAATACCCCCTGTTGGCAATGGCAGCAGTCCAGTTAGCCATTTGAAGCGGAGTTACCAGGATCTCTCCCTGCCCGATTGCCAGTGATATGGTAGTCAGGGCATTCCAGTGATTCTCTCCATAATAACGGTCGAAATAGCTTGCCGGTGCAATAAAACCTCTCAGCTCATTTGTAAAATCAGCATTCAGTCTTTTTCCAATCCCGAATGACATAACATAATTCCGCCAGGCCTCATAGGCCTTCTCCGTATTGGCATATTTCGGATTTTCAAGAATGCGCTTATAAACGTTACAGAAATAAGCATTACAGGAATTCTCAATACCATGTAACAGGTTCAGTGGACTGCTGTGAATATGGCAGCCTACACTTACACCGCGGGCATAAAAACCCGCCGCGCATGAAAACGAAGAATTCACATTGATTACACCTTCTTCCAGTCCGATCAGAGCCTGGATAGGCTTAAATGTAGATCCCGGTGGATAATTGGCCATAAGTGCCCTGTTAAACAAGGGTTTCAGCAAAGTGTCACGTTCAAGCTTTGTATAATTCATGCTCCTTGCCCTTCCAACCAAAAGGGAAGGGTCATATGCAGGTGCTGAGACCAGGGTCAGAACTTCTCCTGTTGAAGGCTCAATAGCAACAATGCTGCCCTTATAATTCTTCATGAGGGTCTCACCGTACTCCTGAAGCTTCGAATCAATGGTACATACAATGTCTTTCCCGACAATGGCATCTTTATTGAACCTCCCATCCTGGTAAGGACCCTTGACTCTTCCGTGAACATCGACCAGCAAAACCTCCTGTCCTTTGGTACCCTTCAGAACATTCTCATAATAACCTTCCAGTCCGCTTATGCCGATATAATCCCCCATAACATAACCGGGATTGGCAGCGATCATTTTCTCATCGACCTCACCAACGTAACCCAATAAATGAGCTGCAGATTTCTTGCTGTATTCTCTCAGTGTTCTCGTCCTGACATAAAATCCCGGGAATTTAAACATCCTCTCCTGCAGATTTGCATAGGTTTCGGGTGACAATTGCTTGATAAATGGTTCACGGCGGTATTTCGGATCAAATGAACGGGCAATCCCTGCACGCAGCTTAGCGATGTCGATGCCCAGGATATTGCAAAGCTCCGTGCTGTCAAACTGTTTCAGCTCATAGGGAGCGATCATCAGATCATAGGCGGGCATGTTGTATACCAGCAACTCTCCGTTGCGGTCATATACCAATCCACGGGCCGGATAAAGGATTTCAATGCGCTTTGAATTATTTTCAGCAGAAAGCTTGTAACTGGAATCAATTACCTGTATATAAAAAAGTCGTACAACCAATGCCAGGGCAGCCAAAATAAAGATCCCTGCAATAATATTTCTGCGGGTTGCAAACTGGTCCATCTTTAGCGACGAAAAATAAAAAACTGGCTGAACACGATGATCAGAGAGGTCAGGAGCGAACTGAGAAGAGCCCTGAGAAAGGTACCGAAAAACTGGTGCAATGTAAAAACCTCCAGGTAGAACAGGGTAAAATGATGAATCAGTACAAGCGTAACAGTGTACTTAATGAACCACTCCGGTCCGAAGTGCAAGATGCGTGGAAAAGTACCTGACTGGTAACCTTCGCGGGGAGAAAAAAGCGCCATTACTGAACGCCTGCTAAAAGCCATGAGTGTGGTGGCACTGGAATGAACACCGGGTGTCCCCATGAAGAGATCAACAATCAGACCCAACGCAAAAGCGCTAATCAGTAAAAAGAATCCGGGTGTATTAAAAGGGATCAGGAGCACGAACAGAACATAGACATATGGATTGATGTACCCGGAAAATTCGATGTTGTTAAAGATCAACACCTGAGCCAGGATCAGCAAAATAAAAAGGAACAGGTAACGGGCAAGCTCTCTGATCATTGGTTAACAGAATTTTCAATGGTTTCAATCTCCGGTCTGGCGAAATTCTGAATTACCTCTACGTAATTCATTCTTCTGAAATCATTGGATAACCTGACCGTGATTTCGTAATAATTACCCCCTTTAAGTCTGAAATTATCAATAGTTCCTACCAGGTAACCTTCGGGAAATATCCCTCCGAATCCACTGGTGACCACAGTATCTCCTTTGCTTATTTTCACATGATGCGGAATATCGACCAGAGTAGCGCTTTCTGTGGAATTACCCTCCCAGCTCAGCGGACCGAAATACCCGTTTTTTTTGATCTTTGCACTGATGATGAAATCGCGGTTCAGAACCGAAAGCACGGAAGCATAGTTTGGTGTGACTGTTTTAACGATCCCGACAATGCCGTCACTGCTGATAACAGCCATTTCAGGCTCTATGCCGCTATTCCTTCCCTTGTCAAGTGTTATATAATTGTATTGTTTGTTTACTGTGTTGTTGATCACCCGTGCCGTCATGTACAGGTACCTCCTGGGCATCAGCGAGTCACCTGCATAGCTGGTATCAGCACTGGTTATGCTGAAGGATGATTTCAGGCGGTTGTAAAGTCTGGCATTCTCTTCAGAAAGTTTACGGTTCTCATTGTACAATGACAAATAATCCTTGATATTCTCGATCCTTGCAGACATTCTGCCAGCCATTGAGTGCGAAGCATTGTAAAACCTTACCCGCTGGTACGGATTGGCGTTGAACAGCAAAAAAAGGGAAAATGATTCGACAAGCAGAAACAGGATCAGGAAATGATGCTGAACTAAAAATCGCAGTAAATTTCTCATCCTACAAAAACCTCTTGGCTGCAGATGATTATCTGATCAGCAGCGATTGATACTTTTCGATGTTTTTCAGTATGATACCGGTTCCCCTGGCTACGGCATGCAAAGGATTCTCAGCCACGTGGAAGGTAATGCTGATCTTATCCGAAAGCCTTTTTGCCAGTCCCCGCAAAAGAGCGCCTCCTCCAGCCAGATAAATGCCCTTTTGAACGATGTCGGCATATAATTCCGGGGGGGTTTGTTCCAGTACCGATAAAACGGCCGATTCCACCTTGGTAAGTGATTTGTCAAGACAATGGGCAATTTCCTGGTAAGATACCGGAATTTCAATCGGCAATGCGGTCATCATATTCGGCCCCCTGACGGTATAATCGGCCGGGGGATTGTCAATATCCGGCAATCCGGCTCCCACAAAAATCTTGATGTCTTCGGCAGTGCGCTCACCAACTTTTATGTTGTGCTGATGCCGCATATAGGCCTGTATATCTGCCGTGAAACCATCCCCTGCGATGCGGATCGATTCATTGCAAACGATTCCTCCCAGGGCAATGACCGCGATCTCTGTAGTTCCACCCCCGATGTCGACAACCATATTGCCTTCAGGAGCAACTACATCGAGACCAATTCCAATGGCAGCAGCCATGGGTTCATAAACCATATAAACATCCCGTCCGCCCGCATGTTCGGATGAGTCTCTTACTGCCCTGATCTCAACTTCAGTGCTCCCCGAGGGGATGCTGACTACCATCCTCAGGGATGGGGTAAAAAACCTGTTCTTTGGATTGATCATCCTGATCATTCCGCGGATCATCTGTTCGGCAGCATTAAAATCCGCGATTACACCATCACGTAAGGGCCTGATGGTCCTTATATTCTGGTGTGTCTTACCATGCATTTGCCTGGCCGTTTCACCAATGGCGACAAGCTTCTTGGTTGTCTGATCAATTGCAACTATCGATGGTTCATCAACTACTATTTTATCATTCTCAATGATAATGGTGTTTGCAGTTCCCAGATCTATTGCGAGTTCTTGAGTAAATAAAGAAAATATACCCATAAAGATTTTTTCTATTGAATTTGGTAAAGGTAATACTTTGAGTTTTTAATTTTTAAAAACTGTAGATATAAACGTATAAAAGTTCAGGATGTTACCTTTAGTCAATGTTTAAAATGCCGGGTTCCGGTGAATACCATGGCCATTCCGTTCTTATTGCAGAAATCAATCGAATCCTGATCCCTCACAGAGCCCCCGGGCTGAATGACCACCTTGATCCCGGCCTCATTGGCAATCTCTACGCAGTCGGCAAAAGGGAAGAATGCATCCGATGCCATTACGGCTCCGGCTGTATCAAACCCAAAACTTCGTGCTTTGGTAATTGCCTGCCTGAGTGCGTCAACACGACTCGTTTGCCCTACTCCGCTTGCAATCAGTTGCCTGTTCCTGGCCAGCACAATGGTGTTTGACTTGGTGTGCTTCACTACCTTGTTGGCAAATACAAGGTCCTCATATTCCGAATCGGTAGGCTCACGCTGTGTTACGGGCCTCATGTCAGCTTTGGTTTCGGTTTTCACATCCCTGTCCTGCTCAACAATGCCGTTAAGAAGGCTTCTGAACTGTATAACGGGCAACGGTGTATTTTTACGTACCAGGATGATGCGGTTCTTCTTTTTCTTTAGGATTTCAAGTGCCTTATCCTCATAAGCAGGAGCAATGATAACTTCGAAGAAAAGCTTGTCGGCCTCAATCGCCGTGGCTTCATCAACAACCTTATTGGTTATGAGTATGCCTCCGAATGCTGAAACCGGGTCTGCTGCCAGCGCATCAGCCCAGGCGCTGGTAAGCGTCTTACGTGATGCTATACCGCAGGCATTGTTGTGTTTCAGGATAGCAAAGGTAGTTTCGCTGAAATCATCTATCAGGTAAACTGCTGCTTCAATATCGAGCAGGTTGTTATAGGAAATCTCTTTGCCCTGCAACTGCTCAAAGATCTTGCCGAAATCTCCGTAAAATGTACCTTTCTGATGAGGATTCTCACCATACCGAAGGGGTTTTGCCTCCTCGACACTTTGCCGGAAGGCATGTGTTTCCCTGTTCCTGTTAAAATAATTGAAAATGGCGGTATCATAATGAGATGTCACGTCAAAGGCTTCCATGGCAAGCTTTCGGCGCTGGTCCAGACTGGTCGATCCCTGCTGTCCGTTCAGTATTTCGAGCAATAGGGGATACTGCGCTTTTGAAGGGATGATCACCACATCCTGAAAATTCTTGGCTGCCGCCCGGATAAGAGAAATCCCACCAATATCGATCTTTTCAATTATATCTTCCGGTGAAGCACCTGAAGCGAGGGTTTCTTCAAACGGATAAAGATCCACCACAACCAGGTCGATTGGATCGATAGCATAGTCCTTCATTTCCTGGATATCAGAAGTATTGTCATTACGGGCCAGAATGCCTCCGAAAACCTTGGGATGAAGTGTTTTTACCCTGCCACCCAGGATGGATGGATATCCTGTTAATTCCTCAACCGCTGTCACAGGGATTCCCAATTTTTTTATGAATTCTCTGGTACCCCCGGTGGATATGATCGATACCTGCAGTGCATGCAGCCTGTTCACGATCTCCTCGAGGTGATCTTTGTAATAGACTGAAATAAGCGCGGATTTTAATTTCTTATCATTCATAAATCAGGTGATTAAAGTTTGTTGTTTTGCCCTGTGCCGGAAGAGAAAGACGGGTTTTAAGAATCCCGGCCAACACGGCTACAAGATATTAAATTTTTGAGATATTTTGCAGGGCTTTCTTATCTTTGTTTTTGATAATCCTTATGCCCATGCGGTGGTTATTTATTTTACACGAGAGTTTTCAGTCGGCCTATCGTACGGTGACCCTGAACAAGCTCCGCACCTTTCTCTCCCTGCTAGGGGTCACCATTGGCATTTTTTCCATTGTCTCTGTCTTTACAGTGCTCGATTCAATGGAATCAAACATGAGAAAAGCCGTAGAGTCTTTTGGCACCGATATAATTGTCGTTGAAAAATGGCCCTGGGCTCCCGAAAATGGAACTGAGTTTGCCTGGTGGGAATATATCAACCGGCCGGTAGCCTTGTTGCGGGAGTATGAATCACTGAAAGACCGCATGAAGGATATTCAATCAGCCTGTTTTATTTCTGTCATCGGGACCGATATTGAATACCTCGACAACAAGGCTGAAGATATGATGCTTTGGGGTACATCGAGTGAATTTGAAGAGATCCGCAGCTTTGATATTTACCAGGGACGCTTTCTCTCGCCTCAGGAGATCAGCTCGGGAAAAAACATTGGCATCATCGGGTATACCATAGCCGATGAACTGTTCCAGGGCCGAAGTCCACTTGGTAAAAGTATCCGGGTAAAAGGCAAGAAAATTACGGTGGTTGGCGTTTTTGCCAAAGAAGGCAAATCCATATTCGGTGGAGGAAGCACGGATCAGGTTGTTCTGGTGCCGGTGGGGTTTATGGCCACCATGGTCGATCTCAAAAACGAAAGCAGCAATCCCCAGATATGGGTTAAAGCCGCAGAGGGTATGAGTGTCGATGAGCTGAAAGTGGCTCTCCGTCAAACCATGCGATCGATACGCAGATTGAACCCCAGGGTCAAGGATAACTTCGCCTTAAATGAAACCAGCCTGATGAGCGCCGGTATTGATCAGATATTCAAAGTAGTGAATGTTGCAGGGGCATTCATCGGGATATTTGCCGTACTCGTGGGTGCATTCGGTATTGCCAATATCATGTTTGTTTCGGTAAAGGAACGGACCAATATCATTGGCATTCAAAAAGCGCTGGGCGCCAAAAGCTTTTATATAATCCTCGAGGTACTGATTGAATCCGTGCTGCTTTCCGTAATCGGTGGAATCCTCGGCCTGTTGTTAATCTACATAGGGACCTTCATAGCACGCGCACAGGATTTCGAGATATACCTGCATGCCGGTAACGTTTTCCTCGGATTGATCATCAGTTCTGTTGTCGGGCTCATCGCTGGTCTTATGCCTGCTTTCACGGCCGCCCGTCTCGATCCGGTCAAAGCCATCAACAGTACTTTTTGAGTACGGGGAACTGGTGAAAATGAACAAGCGGGAAACCCTTCAAATGGTCCCTGTACCCTCGAAGGGTAGGCAATTTAAGAATTAACAGTATAAGAAAACACGATAATATACAATTTACTAAGTATGACTATTCGCAAAATCAACTTCTTTCAGTTGCTCTGGTTCTTCCTGCCGCTTACAGCTACTTCCCAGACTAAAACAGATTCCTCCCTGCTGACTATTGACCGCATTTTTGGATCAGCTGAGTTCAGACAGGAATATGCTCCTGATATTCAATGGATCAGCAATGGCGATGCGTATATTGTTGCGGAACCTTCTCCTTTGAACAACAACCTTGAAGAGCTGGTAAGGGTGGAAACCGGTACACAAAAAAGTACAGTCTTTATTCCAGCAGATAAACTTATCCCCCCGGGTGAAAGTGAACCTCTTGTCATTGAAGAATTCACCCTGTCCCCCGATGAATCGAAAGTCCTTGTTTTTACGAACAGCAGCCGGGTGTGGCGCAGCAATTCCAAAGGCGATTACTGGGTATTTGACAGGGCCAGCCAGAAACTGAGCAGGCTGGGTGAACATTTCCCGGCTTCATCCCTGATGTTTGCCAAATTCTCAACAGATAACAGGTACGTGGCCTATGTTTACAATTTCAATATCTATGTGGAGAATTTCTCTGACGGAACGGTTACCCAGCTGACCTTTGACGGGACGGGTGATATCATTAACGGCACCTTCGACTGGGTGTACGAGGAGGAATTCGGATGCCGTGACGGTTTCAGGTGGAACAGCTCAGGAAAGAATATCGCTTTCTGGCAGTTGGATGCTTCCGCAACCCGCACTTTTTACATGATCAACAATACCGATTCCATTTATTCCCGGATTATCCCCTTACAATATCCCAAAGTTGGCCAACCGCCCGCTTCATGCAAAGTTGGCGTTATAAATACTGTTGATAAAAGCATCGTATGGATCCCCGTCCCCGGCAATGCAAGGGAAAATTACATCCCCCGCATGCAGTGGGTCAATGACAATACTTTGCTAATCCAGCAGATCAACCGCCTGCAGAATGACCTGAAGTTTTTCACCTATCTGTTAAGTACCGGCGAGTTGAAGATGATTTATGAGGAAACCGAAAATACCTGGGTGGATATCAGCTACCCCGATGAAACAGCAGATAGCTGGGAAATGGAAGACCTGATCATTGCAGACAATGGACAGGGAGCCCTGAGGATGTCAGAAACGGATGGCTGGCGGCATCTGATCAAAATTGATCTTGCCACGGGAAAAATTACCACACTTACCCCCGGAGATTATGATGTTGCACGCTACTATTCTGCCAATGACAAATTTGTATTTTTCAGCGCATCTCCTGACAACAGCATGCAGCGTTTCCTTTACCGGGTATCGCTCAACGGTGCTGGCGATACAACAAGAATTACACCACGCGGAATCTCAGGTGTGAACAATTATGACTTGAGTCCCAACGGCTTATATGCCATGTACCGTCATTCCACCGTCAGCAGTCCACCCGAGGCCAGTTTAATATCCCTGCCTGCGCATAAAACCATCCGGTTATTGGCAGATAATGCGGCTTACAAAAACAAAATCAGCAAACTGAAGTGGCCGGTCACGGAGTTTTTCACCATTACCACCTTGGACGGTGTCGAAATGGATGGAAGAATGACCAAACCGGTCAATTTTGATCCCGGGAAAAAATACCCTGTACTGTTTTATGTTTATGGTGAGTCATCAGAACAGGTGGCCATGGACAAATGGCTCGACTTGTGGACCATTATGCTGGCCCAGCAAGGATATATCGTTATGGCCATGGATAACAGGGGTTCACCCTGTCTGAAGGGGAGCGAATGGAGAAAATCATTGTATAAAAAGACCGGGGTGATCAATTCAAGGGACCAGGCAATGGCCACCAGGGAGGTGCTGAAATGGGATTTTATTGACAGCACCAGGATTGCAGTCTGGGGCTGGAGCGGAGGCGGGACTATGACACTCAACCTGATGTTCCGCTATCCTGAAATATATCGGACCGGAATGTCAGTGGCCGCCGTGACAGACCAGCTGACGTACGACAATATCTATACGGAACGGTACATGGGATTGCCTGCTGAAAATCAGAAGGAGTACACAGAGTCCTCACCCAGAAACTTTGCCAGGGGCCTCCGGGGTAATCTGCTGATCA
>DIAS01000130.1:2298-4031 GCA_002415855.1 Bacteroidales bacterium UBA5072 | reverse complement strand
GCACAGCTGTTGAATTTCGGAGCCCTCATCGCCTTCATGGGTGTCAATGCTTCTTCATTTGTTAGATATTTTGTCCGCGGCGAGCGCAAAACCGTCACAAGCTTTATTGTACCGCTTCTGGGTTTTATCGTATGCCTGTATCTATGGCTTAGCTTAGGTATTATGGCTAAGATAGTCGGTATATGCTGGCTTTCGGCAGGGGTGCTTTACGGAGCATGGAAGACCTCATGGTTCAGAAAACCGCTCCAGTTTGCAAGGATTGAAAATGACGAAAATAATGCAGAAATACAGAAGAATCAAGATGTAAAATAATTCATATCAGAACTGCCTGCTAATCTCAACTCACACATATTCTTGTTAAATATTATTAACCCACGAAAAAAAAATTTCATTCAAAGAAGGTTGATTCAATTGTTATTATTATCTTTTCGCACCCAAATTTAAACCGATCTAGCATTTTTAATTGTACTAAAACCTAATTCTATGAAAAAAACTGTAATGTTTTTGGTCCTTGCAGTGTTTACCAGTGCGCTGATAGCGCAGGAGGTAACGGTACAAGGACGTGTAACCTACCAGGCAGACGGGAGCGGTCTTCCCGGTGTGACAATTGTGGTGGCTGGAACCACTGTCGGAACTATCTCCGGCGTTGATGGAACCTACACCATTCCGGCAAAAATGGGAGCAACTTTAAAGTTCACTTTTATCGGGATGACTCCGGTGGAAGCAACGGTTACTTCCGAAACTCTCAATGTTGTAATGGCTGATGTACCCACAGACCTTGATGAGGTTGTGGTGATCGGCTATGGAACCCAGAAGAAGGCACTTGTGACCGGTGCCAATTTAAATGTAAAAGGCGACCAGATTGCGAATCTCAATACTACGACTGCAATGGCAGCACTACAGGGTATCGCAACCGGTGTCAGTGTCTCCAGACCCAGTGGCGAACCTGGTGCTGGAACAAAGGTTACCATAAGGGGTCTCGGAACTATAGGCAACTCGGCACCTCTTTATATTGTTGACGGTGTTTCTGTTGGTAATATAGACTACCTCAACTCATCTGACATTGAATCAATCGATGTTCTTAAAGATGCAGCCTCTTCGGCAATATACGGGTCAAGAGGCGCAAACGGTGTTATTCTTGTGACGACCAAAAAGGGCGTAAAGGGAGCAAAACCCATAATCAAATATGATTTTTACTATGGGATGCAGAACATTTACAAAACGCTGCCTTCACTCAACGCCCAGGAGTATATGTTCATAATGGATGAAGGTCGTGTTAATGACGGATTGCCTAAGAACGACTGGGAAACAATGCTTAAGAATAATTCATATCTCAACTCAACTTTCCCGGGAGATCTTGGAACACAGCTTGGTGAATATGTATGGGGCCTCCTGCAGAACGGATGGACAGGTACTGACTGGACAACTGAAATGTCCACCAAAAATGCCCCGGTTCAGAATCATTCACTTAATATTATGGGTTCAACAAAGGACGTTACCTATGCATTCGGTTTTTCCTATTTCGATCAGGCCGGTATTATCGGCGGCGACCTGATGGGTGCAGGACTGAAAAGGCTTACAACCCGTCTGAACACTGAAATGGCGGTTGTTAAAGGAAGCAGCCATGACATTGTTACAATAGGTGAGAATTTTACCCTGACAAACAGTTCGAACAAGTGGATCGGAACAGGAAACATTTACTGGAACGACCTCCACAATGCCCTGACAACCAA
>DIAS01000130.1:0-1982 GCA_002415855.1 Bacteroidales bacterium UBA5072 | reverse complement strand
CTCGAAGGTATCTCCCTTGGTCAGCATGACCCGCTTGCGCAGCTTTATTACAATCGATCCAAGTTCTCATGGGATAACGGGAATACAATTGTTGGAAACGTTTACATTAATATAGAGCCTATCAAGAACCTGAAAATCAGATCATCATTTGGTATCGATTCCTGGTTTGGCAACGGAAGAAGCTGGACTCCCACATACCAGCTTGCAACTCAGTATAATAACACGAATGATGCAGCTCAGCAGACCATGTATCAGGGAATTAATTATACCTGGACCAATACAGTTTCTTACGATTTCAGGATAGACCAGCACAAGATCACCGTTCTTGCCGGTAATGAGGTTATCGACAATGTGCTGAATGCCAATGTGGGCGGCTGGAAGGCAAAAACGATCTTCGGTAACCCCGATTATGCCTACCTCGACAACGTAACTGCCGGGTCAATCGCTGATATCAATACCTGGGGCGCTGACTGGGCAGCCCAGGGAGGTGGAATACTTTCCTACTACGGACGTCTTTCGTACAATTTCAGGGAGAAATACCTGTTTGATGCCACCTTCCGCGCTGACGGCTCTTCAAACTTCGCACCGGACCACCGCTGGGGTTATTTCCCGTCAGCATCCGCCGGCTGGATTTTCACTGAAGAAGATTTCATGAAAGGCAGTTCATGGCTGAGCTTCGGTAAACTGCGCGCAAGCTGGGGCCAGAACGGAAACCAGAGCATACCTAACTTTATCTACAATTCAAATATATCCTATCTTGACCAGGGATATTATTTCGGACCCGATAAGCTTGTCACATCACCGACAGCAATACCTGAAAATGTTCCAAACCCTGATGTGACCTGGGAAACATCAGAACAGCTTAACTTGGGTATTGATGCACGTTTCTTCAATTCAAGTCTCGGAGTATCATTCGACTGGTATAACAAGACGACCAAAAACTGGCTGGTTCTGGCACCGATACTCGGTACTGCAGGTGCAGGTGCTCCGTATATCAATGGCGGTGATATCAAAAACTCCGGTGTAGAGTTCACCATAAACTATAAAGGCAATGTTTCAGATTTTATCTATGGTGCCTCATTCAGCGGAACAATGAACCACAACGAAGTAACCCGCCTTGCCAATGCTGAAGGTATAATAAACGGGTCACCTCATACACTTTCACAGGGAACTGCTGCCGTATCAAGAGTTGAGGTTGGATTTCCAATCGGGTATTTTTACGGATTTAAAGCTGATGGTTTGCTGCAAAATCAGGATGAAGTCGATGCTTATGTTACTCCTGAAGGCAAACCCTACTTCGAAGATCTGCGCCCGGGTGATGTCAGGTTTGTTGACCAGAACAAGGATGGCTTGATCAATGATGACGATAAGATAATGCTTGGAAGTCCTCTTCCGGATTTCGAAATGGGATTCCAGCTGAATCTGGAGTACAAAGGCATATATGCCAATGCCACGCTGACCGGCAAATTCGGCATGCAGGTGATGCAGTCATACAGGTCCTTTGCCGACAATTTCACTCAGAACTATACGACACAGATATTCGGACGCTGGCATGGTGAGGGAACCTCAAATAAAATCCCAAGGCTTGGCTATGCATCTACCCGCAATCAGAACTATATTTCAGATATCTATATGCATGATGCAGATTTTGTAAGAATCGCTAACCTCGTTTTGGGTTACAGGTTCGACAAACTCCTCAGCAAACTCAACTGGATAAAAGGCGCATCAGTTTATACTTCCGTCAATAACCTCTATACCTTCACCAAATATGATGGTATGGATCCTGATGTAGGTTATGCTCCTGACAGCTGGGCTTCAGGTATTGATCTGGGTCTCTATCCGTTGCCAAGAACAGTTATGTTTGGTGCGAGTGTAACATTTTAAATAAAGCCAAATGATGAAAAAATTAATCTTAATTATAGTTGCTGTAACAGCCCTTCTGGTAAGCGGCTGTGACGATTTTCTCGATACACGAAACCTGT
>DIAS01000102.1 GCA_002415855.1 Bacteroidales bacterium UBA5072 | reverse complement strand
ATGGCTGGTGCAGATTAGCAATGAATTCTGCCCTGGCAGCATCGTCGGCTATGGTATATTTGATGATTTTATCCGCAGTTGCATACGATGCACTAAGAGGGCCGCTGTTTTGACGGATATCCGAATTCATCATATCCACGCCAATGTCCCTTGTCCACTCATAGTTGATGATACCGCCTGAAGCGTCCAGTACAATGTTCTTCATCATAGCAGGAAGGAGTTTGGACATACGGGGATCAATAACGCCCGAACCACCTGTAAAGTTGTTTGTCAACAAATTAGCATACCATCTGGTGGCTCGTTGAGATGATCCGTATGCAGCGGCATCCCATGTGGTATTGGTCTGGTACGGGTCGCCGACAGTAAAATTAACTGCATCACCAGCTATGTTGAAATGTTTCATAATGATGTTGTCTGCATTTGACTGAGGCGCCATTTCCAGGGCGGCAAGGACAGCTGCAGGGTCAAATGTCGATTTTTTTGATATCTGAAGCAGATAACGGGCTTTGAGGCCATAGCATAATTTAATCCACTTGTCCACGTCACCGCCATTCCAGGTATCTCCGGCTGAAAGGGCTGGTGCTCCAGGTTCCTGCGTTTTGCTGAAGAACTCAATAGCTTTATCCAGATCTGCCATACATCCGTTGTAAATAACTTCACCCTTGTCATAGACGGGATTGTATTTCCCGGTCATAGCCTCAGTATAAGGCATCTCCCCATGAATGTCAAGCATCATCATAAAGCCCATGGCCCGCATACAGTAGGCAGCTCCGATATAATGATAGGCACCAGTCTCTTCGGCTTTTGCAATAAGAGGACTCAGGTTGACCGCTGCGCCCAGGAACCAGTTCTGATATATGGTTGTACAACTGCCCTGAACAGGGTTCCATGCACAAAGCAAGCTGCTGGCACTGGTGGAAGCGGTATAGGTCAGTATTCCACCTATAAAACTGGTACGTGTATTAGCCGTTCCCCAGGCATACATATAGTAGTGTTGTATCCATGGAAGTCTTATCTCGGGCGTCGCACTTTTGTCATTTGGATTATCAGGGTCAACATTGACATCCAACCAATCTTCGCAAGATGATAAACCCAAAAGAAAGGTCATACATAAAGTGATATATAATATCTTTTTCATGACATATGTTGTTTAATCCGTTAGTTAAAATGTTACATTGATGCCAAAAGTAACGTTCCTTGTTGCAGGGACACCGCAATAGTCGATACCCATTGAGCCTGAGCCTCCAGTACCTGAACCGGATACGCTGACCTCGGGGTCCATCCCCTTGTAATTGGTCCATAACCCTAGGTTATATCCTGCCACAGAAGCAGTTAACCCTTTTATTACAGTCTGGTTTTTAATCAGGTTGGTAAAGTCATATGACAGTGAAAGGGAGCGAAGCCTTATCCAATTCGTCTTGGTCATGAAATTGTAAGCGTTGCTGCAATAATTTGACCAGTATGCCATTATCATGTAGTCACCTGAGTATGAGGCATTATTTATGGTGTAGGTTTGTCCGGTCTGGTATGTATATGTCAGAGGCTCGCCCGTTGCCTTAGAAACACCTGATACGGTTACAGATTCGCGATCCAGGGTTCTCATACTCAAACCAATTGAAGTCATATACATCTCGGTGCCATTATAGATGTCGCCACCTTTTCTGATATCCAGAAGCAAAGAGAGGTTCAGGTTCTTATAACGGAAATTGTTGTTTAAACCACCAAGGAAATCCGGTTCACGATTCCCGATCACGTTAGTTTGAACCTTTGTAGTTGTATACAGTCCGGTAGCTTCATCAATAACATACCTGCCATTCGGGATTTCTTTCCCTTCAGCGTCTTTCTCTCTCACCCAGTAATCACCGGTCAGGCCGAGGAAGTATCCCCCGTTAGGAATGGAGGCGGCCTTCACGCCGCCGATCTGGGCATCGGTCACATAAAAAATACCGACTCCCGGGAGGAAATCTCCCAGGGTACCACGGTTCCCATAAAGATTTAATGTCAGATCCCAGGTGAAGTTTTTCTTCTGGACAGGGATGGCAGTAATGGAAAGTTCCATACCCTTGTTATGTACCGAACCACTGTTCAGCGTCAGGAAAATATAGCCTGTTGACTGGCAGAGACGCGGACTTGCCAATTGGTTTTTGGTTATACTTTGATAGTAAGTAAAATCCAAACCTAATCTACCTTTAAGAAATTTCAACTCTGTACCTATTTCTGTCGATGATTGAATTTCAGGAAGCAAATTCGGGCTGCCTCCCGTCCAGCTGTTGCCAGTGCCGACAAAATCGGCACTTACAATTTGCGGGCTCCAAAGATAAGTGTTGGTGGCGTACGCATCCGCATCTTTACCGACTTGTGCCCATGAGGCACGGATCTTTCCGAATGACAGAATATCATTCTTTGGAAGAAGCTCCGTAAATACAAGGCTGCCCGAAACTGAAGGATAGAAATAAGACCTGTTCTCCAATGGGAGAGTTGACGACCAGTCATTGCGTCCGGTCACTGTAAGGTATGCAATGTTTTTATACGAGCCACGGAATTCGCCAAATACACCTACAAGACGTTTATGTATATTTGATTCAACGAAAAACTTCTGGCCATCTACAATGTTTGAAAAACTGATTGTACCCTCGGTGGAAAAACCATAACCCCAGTTTGTCAGGTTAACCCTGTCAGTCATTTCTGCCGTTTGCCCCAATAACAGGTTGAAATCAAAGCTTCCGAAACTCTTATTAAAGTTCATCAAAACGTTTGATGAAATAAATTCATAATTTACACCACTCTTACTCAGCCGGCCATCCTGGTATATCTCCGTAACGGCACCACCGGGAGCAATATAGGTGTAAGCGCCACTCTTATAATTGTCATAGCCCAGACGGTATATAATGTTAAACCATTTGGTTAAGTCAAGAGAGGCATTGATACCCGCGGTGAAACGGTTAATTTTATCAGTCAGTTCATTTTTATTGATGATCCAGTAAGGGTTTTCCACATCAGCGGATAATTCCTGCAATCCCTCAAACATCCGATATTTTGTACCGTCCTCATTAAGGTAGTGCGTCATATCATCACTGCGGGCCCATCCGTAAGTGGCCGTCATGGTCCCGTTACCTCCCCCATTATACAAACCGGCTGATGTCAATGTCTTTGTAGTGTTTGAGATTGAATAAGCAGCATTTGCACCCACAGTCAATATGCCGTATTTCTGTTCGCCATTAAAACGAAATGTGGTTTTATTATAGCCTGTTAAAGGAACAATGCCGGTCTGATTAAAATTCGAGGCAGAGAGGTAGAAATTGTTGTTCTTGCTTCCGCCGGATATGCTCAGACTATTGTCGAATACATTGCCGCCCTGGAAGAAGGTACCGATGTTATCGTAGACGGTTCCGGTAATCTTATTGCCCCATGATGAGGTGGTGTAATCGCTGAAAACACCAGCCTGGTTATAGTAACCTCTTCCGTAAACACCCTGGGCCTCAGGGAGGATACCTGTCCAGGAGTAGGAATATTTTGAGCTGAGGATAATTTTCATATCACCCTGACTGCCTTTTTTTGTTGTAATGACAACCACACCGTCTGCCGCGCGTGAACCGTAAAGAGCAGCAGCTGCAGCTCCTTTAAGGATAGACATACTTTCAATATCCTCTGGATTTATGTCCATTACACGGTTACTGAATGTTGTAGCTGTTTTGGTTACACCGTCGGTTCCTGAATTTCCGCTGTTCACGGTAGAATTATCATAAATAAGGCCGTCTACAACAAATAAAGGCTGGTTATCACGCGATTCACTTGCCGAGTTACCGCCGCGGATGATAATGGTAGAGCCGGAACCGGCTGAGCCACTTGACTGGGTGATACTCACCCCCGCAACCTTGCCTGCCAGGGAGTTGATAATGTTGGTTTGCTTGTTCTTCAGGATTTCATCGCTCTTAATATCCTGAACAGAATAGCCCAGGGCTTTCCTCTCCTTTTCGATGCCTAAAGCTGTAACTACAACCTCCTCAAGTGCCACAGATGATTCAGCCATTGTAACGTTAATGGTTGACCTGTTGTCTACAGGAATTCTCTGATCCTCCATACCGATGAAAGAAAAGTGAAGAGTCGCATTGGCCGGAGACTCAATGTTAAAGGTACCATCAGCGCCTGTTGCAACGCCGGTCCTTGTTCCTTCTATCAGAACGGTTGCACCCGGTATTGGAAGGCCTTTAGTGTCTATGACCTTACCGGTGACCCTTATGTTCTGCGCTGACAACGCTCCCGAGAAAAGAACCATGGCTAATGCCGACAGCACAAAACGCTCACACCATTTTGTAAATTTTTGTGAAACATCCATAAGTTAAGGTTTTAGGTTAATATATTAGGTTAAGTATGTAAAATGTCATTGAAAAATTTAAGAATACTAACAACCTTCAGTATAGATGATAGCAAAACATAAATTTACTACTTGTTTAAATCAAAGTCAATTTTTTTTTGAAAGCACAATTATCCCAATTGTGAATGATGTCATTGGCTATAATACAGCAGGCAGAACTTTCTCTGGTTAATTATTCTTTACATGTCTCCTGCCGGGTCAGGGTTTGATCTTTCAAACCTCTTGGATATAAAGGGAGAGACCTGTTAAACTTAGAATTAACTTAATTTTTGTAAGGTATGAGAACACGTTTAAATTCAGCCTTCGGATCTAGGAGCAAGGCTGATCCGTGAACAGCCATTAAAATCAAGGGTATCGATAACCTTATCAAAGCGTTCATATCGTTTCTGCTCTTTTGTTGATATTTTGATTCTGAATATCAAAATTAAAATCTTATCAGGTTAATGTCAAAATTATTTCTTATCCCATAACTTTCTCACTGCTAAACCCGTAAAATCACTTATTTCCATCACTTGGCAATAAGCTCCGGTGGTTTTTTGTCACACTGTCTCATGCTCCGGAGCCCTGCCTTCACAATGATACGGCGGACAAAGCTTGCGGCAGAAAAGGGTTCCTGGTTCAATATTCGGTTTATTCAGTATTAGGGTTTCGGTATTTAGTGTGAGTGCTTTAAGAGCCAGTCGAAAAGGCATTTATTATTTGTGCAATATTTCTGAAATTGTAAATTCTATGTACTTTAGCAATGAATTAAATGGCTTCGACAGCTGAAATAAAGGAGTTATTTAATTGCTGAA
>DIAS01000039.1 GCA_002415855.1 Bacteroidales bacterium UBA5072 | reverse complement strand
TAGTCGGCAACATCAGCAATCATGGCCCAAAGAATTGGGATGGTAATCCCATAGGTAAATCCATGCAAAATTTGCGAGGTGAACATTAAGATTACACTTTCGGGTTTGAAAAAGATAAAGATCAGAACAAAAATGGTGGCAGCAAGTAAGCCATACTTATATACATCCCGTTTACCGTATTTATCTGCAAGTCTTTTTGATAATGAAATTCCAATGATCATAAAGATTATACCTCCCGCATTAAATAAACCAAAGCCTGCGGATACTGGATCTGATCCAAAGAAATTAATACCTATGCCGGATAAGGCGGAAGTAAGCGGACTAATAAACCTGGCAAGAGCAGCTTTATCTACGTAATTATTAAAATAATACACATAAGAACCTCCTTTCATCGCAAGAGTGATGAACACTAATATGGTTAATACAAGCATTATCAGCCAGGGTCTGTTCTTAGAAAGATCAGAGATGTCTTCTTTTATCGATGATTTTTGTTCCACTTTTGGAATAATGCGCTCTCTGGTTGTAAAAAATGTTATAAGTAACATTACAGTGCCTATGGCAGCCATCCATGTCATTACCGACTCAATCCCGGCAGCTTTATCTCCGTGGCCGGCATATTCAATAATTGGCAGCATAAATACCTGTACAAAGAACTGTGCAAACATCACTGCAACAAAACGATATGATGAGATACTATTTCTTTCTCCCATATCACCGGTTAAGACACCGCTCAAAGCTGCATACGGAAGATTGCTGGAAGCGTACATCAACAACAAAAGAGTATACGTTACAGCAGCATAAATTAATTTCCCCTTATATGAAAAATCTGGTGTTGAAAAGGCCAGTATGGCAATAACGCCAAGAGGAATAGCAGTGTATAATATCCAGGGCCGGAATTTGCCCCATCTCGAATTGGTTCTGTCAGCCAGCAATCCAATTAGGGGATTAAAACCAAATGCGGCAACTAAACCGACAGTTAACATCACAATTGAGGCATCAGTGTTTTTCAGCCCATAAATATCTGTATAGAAATAAGCCAAATAAGTAATTAATGTTTGGAAAACCAGGTTCGCAGCAAAGTCTCCCAGACTATACCCTATTTTTTCGAACACTGTGACTTTTTGAGAAGTTAGACTCATAATTTTTTATTATTAATTGATTATTTGCATACAGCCGTTAATCTGACCCCATTCCGCGGACCCAATTGATCCCATTGAAGTTGGTCCAATAAAAAAACTTCTTCACGGAAAAAATGATTTCGCAAATCTATCATTTTAATTAAAATTTTCAATCTTTTTTAAACTATCCTTGCCTTTAGTTCATAATTTTCCAATAATGGTCTTTCATGTGTGCATCATGAGCGATCCAATCACGGATAACACTTGCACCCCTGGATAAAGCCTGGAGGTAGTGATGTAGTATTGTTGTGGTTCATTTGAAAAGTGATACATTGACAATTAATCACTACCTTTGATATTGCGCCTGAGAAGCTTACATTTCATAACATTGACATGAAATATGTGGTTGAACCGGGCGTATTTGAGATCGTGACAGGTCCTTCATCAAGAGACCCTGATCTGAAAAAGACCGAACTGACAGTGAAGTGAAAAAATATACTCAATTTTTATTGATGCTAAGCCTGATCGGGCTCTGCATCTCATGCAAGGAGAAACCCGATGGTGACGGCGAGGAACCGACATTGTATACCGTTACCGTTGATCCTAATGTCACTTACCAGGAGATGATCGGCTTCGGGGGTTCGCTGACGTGGTACTCGGAAAGAATTATCAACAGTCCGAACAAAAACCAGATCTGCCAGCTGCTTTTCCAGGATCTGGGCACTGATATGATAAGGTTCAAAAACAATTATTATCCTCTGGGCTATCCTTCGGTGAAAACCACTGAAATAATGGAAAATTCAGGATTGAAGACGCTCTTCGATGTGACAAACCAGCTCCATGATATAGCTGTACAGTACAATCCTGACATCACTTTCATGATAAGTTCATGGACCCCGCCCTCTTCCCTCAAAAGCAATGGCAGCCTCAGGGAGGGAACGATGAAAAAAGAAGGAGGGTTGTACATGTATGCAGCTTTTGCAGATTACTGGTACGATGTCCTTGACCATATAACCTTTAATCCGGACTATATAAGCATTCAGAATGAACCTTCCTGGATAACACCCAACTGGGAGACATGCGAATGGCGCCCTGCGGAGACAACAGATTTCCCCGGCTATGTCAATGCCTTTGACCTCGTTTACGACAGGATCAGTACAAGGGCTAACCCTCCCGGGCTTATCGGGCCGGAAGCTGAAAATCTCGGCACCAGCAAATTCGGAGGGAACACTTTTGCTGCATTTTCCGACCCGATTAAAAACAAACCTTACCTGGCGGCATATGGCTATCATACATATAACTGGTCTGCCACAACAATGATTTCTGAAACAACACCGCTCCTGAACATGGTCCGTGACAATTACGGCAATAAACCATGCATCATGACGGAATATTCCAATTTCTCATGGCTTAAAACCGCGCAGTTTATAATCAATAATGTCAATGAAGCGAACGCTTCCGGTTATCTGTACTGGCTGATGGCATGGGACGACGCCAATGCGCAGTCAATGATACGGATCACAAATGCCGGAGGTTTTACTGTCACACCTTTCTACTATGTGATGAAGCACTTCGCCAAAAACATAGACAAGGGTTATGACAGGATAAATGCTTCCGTGAACAGCTCTTCATTGAATCTGTCAGCCTTTGCAAGTCCATCAGGCACCGTGATCACCGTCGTGATCGTTAACCCCCTTTCATCGGCTGCAAATATCGATTTCACAGTCATGAACAGGACCGTAAAAACCATAAAAGCAGTGCAAAGCGTGGAAGGAAGTCTATATAAAGACCTCGGATCAATAACTGCCGACAATTATATTACACTGAAACCATTGTCTGTTACAACAGCTTTAATTGAACTTCAGTAACCCCCTCAACTATGAAAGAAAAAGTCAGATGCCCTGGACCCATCATTGCGGTGCTTTTAATTGCCCTCGCAGGCTCTCATAGCCACGCTGCCGGTGTTACGGACACCTTACAGATCGTTGCCAGGCACCGGTCAGAAGGCATGTTTACTCTCTCAGCCTCCGGCAAATCCGCCCCGCTGCTAATCAGTTCAGGGGACTGGCCAGGCGTGATCAGGGCATTCAGGGATCTTCAGACGGATATCGGCAAGGTTACCGGGACAGAACAAAAGATGGTCTTCGACAAACCGCCGCGGAAGAAAGAGATCGTCATAGCCGGAACTATCGGCAAAAGTCCGCTAATTGAGAAGCTCATCAGCAATGGAAAAATAAAAGTCGATGACATCTCGGGAAAATGGGAGTGTTATCTTATTCAGACTGTCACCGATCCCTTCCCGGGAGTAAAGAAAGCCCTTGTCATAGCGGGGAGCGACAAGCGGGGAACGATTTACGGCATCTATGAGATATCAAGGCAGATTGGTGTCTCACCCTGGTATTGGTGGGCTGACGTGCCGGTAAAAAAGAGTGATGAACTGTATGTGCTGCCCGGACGACGGGTTTTCGGCGAACCTTCGGTAAAGTACCGGGGAATATTTCTCAATGATGAATACCCTGACCTCACGAGGTGGGTGACATATAAGTACGGCG
>DIAS01000010.1 GCA_002415855.1 Bacteroidales bacterium UBA5072 | reverse complement strand
GGTAAATACTTTCCCCGAAGAATTATTAATCTGGGCGACTCCTTCGATAATGATCATGAAGGCATAATGCACATCTTCACGTTTTATAAGGAATTCTTCATCTTTATTCAGGAAATGAATCTCAAGCGCCCTGGCGATCTCACAAAGGACGTCATCCGATATTTCCTGCATCTTTATGGATTCTTTCATAAACCTGATACGGTCTATCAGCAGGTTAGGGACACCCTTATCCTCGTGCGACAGGACGGATCTGAGTTCCGTGACTTGTAAAGGATCAAGCCTGGTATATACCGATTCGAGTTTCACAGGTTCGGTCTTATAAAGAACGAAGGCTGCAGATTCCCTTAAAAGCTGATTCGGATGAAAGATGCTGGCGGTTATCTCCTGTCCCGGGAAATTCTTTTTCAGCAGGACGGAATTTAAAATGGCACAGGATTTTGCATAAAGTGAAATCTGGTTGAAGTCACGGGTAATGATCTCGGGGATAAGATTTTCAGGGGATTCTTTGGCAGCATGAAAGAAATACTGCAACTGCTTGAAGCGGTCCTTATAGGATACGTTCTCAACGACCGGGAAAAATACCTGCTTGATTTCCTCATTCACAATCTGGTCAAGCAATTCAATGGCAAAGCTGATATCCGTATCATTGCCTTCCAACAACATGTTCTTGATATTTCCGATGGAGGTAGGGTTATAGGCCAGTGCCAGCATGTGATACAGCATCATATAATTGTCATTTATTTCCGATTGCAAAGCTTCTTTCAGGAGCCTGTAATGGGATGACTTATAGATGCTGGCATAGGCAGCAAAATTCCATGACATGATGTTGATCAGCCTGACGATATCATTGAGAATACGGTTGATGTTAGCGGGGGTCGCCTGGAATTTGGCCTCACGAAGAGCAAGCAGTGCATGCCTGGCAATAATACGGTTCTGGTTTTCAACCTTGCCCAGCAGGCAATCAATGGCGGCAGCACTTCCTATTTTACCGTAAATTCTTACAATCCTTGAGAGCAGTATGTTATCAGCATCAGGGAGCAGAAAAACCTGTTCCATGAGGGGGAGTGCGGGATCACCTATTTTAATCAGGGCTTCAAACGCATAGGGATAATAAAATGGTGTAGTGAGATATCCGATAAGTACATAGCTGTGATTTGGGTTTCCCAACCTGGCAATAGCCTTAATCGAGGCTAGTTTCACGTCGGGCTCAATATCCCGTGTGAGCTGAAGCAGGTAATCACCCCATTCCTGGTTTCCGGAACTACCGATAATTTCGGCTGCCAGTGTTCTGTCTGTCAGAGTATTAGAATTTACCAGGCTGTCGACAGCGCTTTTTGACTTTCCTGCTGCGAGTTTGATCTCAAAGCGACTGATCAGCTTGGGAAGGAATCCATTCAGGGATTTGTGCGTTGCTCCCTGATTCAATTCTTTCAGTTTGGGCAATGCACTCAGCAATGCATTTTCATCGATTCTGTTCAGTATATAATTCTGCAGTCCGGATGATTCAGTAGAAAGCAGCGAAATCAAGTGTTGCTCATGTGTAAGTGGTTCCAGTCTTTCAATGATGGCAAGTGTATTGATTGATTTCACAGGATCCGCACTGTTGATAAGGGTATGAGATTTCTCATCAATATTCAGCAATTCCTGACCGATGGCTTTTTTACTTGTTTTAAGCCGGCGAATCGTATCGCGAAGTGCATTCTGGTAATTTTTGACCAGCAGAACGCCAATGGGGATCCAGGCCAGTAAAAGCACCAGCAGGGTCAGGTTGAGAAACAGGCTGCTTTCCAGTTTCAGTATGATCAGAAAATACAAGATAAGCCCGGCGAGTCCGAGTCCTATCATTCTCAGTGTTCCCTCGAACCTGGGGATGATCGAGTTGGAGAACCGGATGTCCAATGTATGAAATAAAACCCTGAGTGAGGGCAGCTCAATGGCTTCATAGGTTGTCTCATACCCGATCTTTAACATGGCAACCATCAGAAAACCAAAGGAGAAACGTGCAAAAACTGGCGACTGGCCAACAACAAGATCCACAACAAGCGACGCAACAGCAGCTAATGTCAGTAATGCAGGAACAAGCACAAGGCTGTAAGGGGAGTCATAGGCGTAAAGTATCTTGCGCACCAGGAAACGTTCAACGGCGAAAACGAACAGGAACATGGTCCCGATGAAAAAGCCGAAGAATTTCGCCAGGCCGATTGTGTTTGGATAATTATAGCGGGTTTCAGCAATAAAATGGTAGTGAAGTATGAATCCGGTGACTGCAGAGATCACAACAAATGCCAGCAAGAGTAAGGTGTACTTGCTATAAAACAGTTCATAGAATCTGGATCTCAGTTGTATGACCCTTCTGGGGACCTTCAGGAAAACGACGGCGGAACGGTTATAATAATTGATTAGCAATTGCAGCAAAGTTGCAAGGCCTATAAACAATGCACTACCGCCCGTGATCAGCAGGATGTCAAAATTTATATACAAAGCTCCCACAAGCAGGTAGCTGGCAATCACAATTCCTGCAATCAGGGAGGTTTTCAGATACGGATAGAATTTACGGTGCTGACGGGGCGTGAAAATGTTGACCATGGAACGTTTGAAAAGCAGCATTACCATGAATGTGAACGGCATTGCAAGCGTGAACGGTAACATCAACGGTATCTCAAGAACTTTGTATGATGCAGTATCGTCGTAGAACAGGAAGAGCAGAAGGTTAATTATAAAGACCAACAACAGGCAGAAGAAATTAAAAAGCCGGAAGTACAGCCGGTTTACAAAAAAACCATACAACGAAAAAATGACGAGTCCAAAAAAACCTGAAATGATGAAAGCCTTTGGGAGCAAAGAGGGTTCCCAGGTCTGAAAGAAAAGAACATGGGCGCCAATGGTGAACAGTGAAAGAAATGCGCCAATGAAGAATGCCTGCAGAGAGGTAAACGCTAACATGAAAATCTCCTGTCGGTTGCGCATTCGGGCCCCAAAAAGCGAGTTCTTCATAGCAGGCGAAAAATTTACAATTGGTTGGTTACAGGTGTAAAGAAGGCAAAAATACTAAATTATTGGCATGTATTAAACAATTTCCACCGAGTTAAGCAATGGATTGACAGAATGAACAAAAAGCGAGATTGACATTTCCCTGGTATAAAACTGGTACGATTGTTTTTTTACACGGATAATTATTATTTTTAACCGGTCGCAAACTTAAACCTGTCACGTTATGGCACTTGAATTATCCGGGAAAGTGATGCTGGTACTTTCCGAACAGACCGGGACCGGGAAGAACGGTCAATGGTCGAAGCAGGACTTTGTTATTGAAACCGAGGAACAGTTTCCCCGCAAAGTATGTTTTTCAGCTTGGGGGGACAAGGTACTCCTGGTGAGGGCACTAAAACCTGGCTCATCCGTCAGGATATCCTTTAATGTTGAATCGCGTGAGTTCAATGGCAAATGGTATACCGATCTCCGGGTATGGAAAATTGAAAGCTCGGAGCAGGCAAGCCGGTCTGCCATACACGAACCTGAAACAGGGGTGGGATTGGAACCCTTGTTGCCCGGTGAAACTGAAGAATCGGGAGATAATGATTTACCATTTTAAACGGTCTCCGTCCACGGTATAATGCGCCCGGAGGTAATGGTGTTCACATTTGTTGCGAAGGTCTGCCACGTATTGCCGCAACTCATCCTCGGATTTTCCCAGGACAATAGGCCGGTCTTTGGCAGCACGCTTTAGCCTTTTTATAAGTGTTTCATCTGCCACCTTCAAATAAATGACATCACCATATTGCTCCATCAGGCTCATGTTGTCGCAATGACAGGGTGCGCCACCCCCGGTGGAAATGATGATGTCATCATGTTTCACAACCTCCTTCAGGGTTTTCCATTCGAGCCGGCGGAATCCCTCCTCTCCCAGCCGTGTGTACATCTCCGGAATATTTGTTCCTGTTTTCGCTTCCATGTACTCATCCAGGTCAATAAAATCCATTTCCAGTTGCCGGGCCAGTTTTCTCCCGAAGGTGGTTTTACCGCTGTTCTTGAAGCCGATGATGAAGTAGCGCATGAGACGAAAAAAATTATCTTTGTGGCAAATTTATAACGATAAAATGAATTACACCGATTTAAGTGAACAGGAGATTATACGGCGACAGGCACTGGATGAGATAAGAGCCCTGGGCATTGATCCTTATCCGGCGGCCAGGTTTCCTGTGAATGTCACCACAAAGGAGATCTCGGATAATTACCGCGCTGAAAAAGGCAATTACCAGGATGTGGCCATAGCCGGTCGCCTCATGAACAGGCGGATCATGGGGAGTGCCTCCTTTGCCGAGATACAGGATGAAAAAGGACGAATCCAGATTTACCTCAGACGCGATGATATTTGCCCGGGCGAAAATAAAACCTGGTACAACACGGTATTTAAAAAGCTGTTGGATATTGGTGATTTCATTGGGGTGAAGGGATTTACCTTCATAACCCAGACCGGAGAACTGTCTGTACATGTACGGGAAATAACATTACTTGGCAAATCGCTGAAACCCCTTCCGATTGTAAAGGAGAAGGACGGCGTGGTATATGATGCCGTTACCGATCCTGAATTCAGGTACCGGCAAAGGTATGTCGACCTGGTGGTAAATCCCGGGGTAAGGGAGGTATTCATCAAACGCACCAGGATCATTAATTCCCTGAGGGAGTTGTTCAATTCGCGGGGCTATCTCGAAGTCGAGACCCCGATCCTTCAGCCTATTCCCGGAGGAGCTGCGGCCAGACCGTTCATAACCCATCACAATACGCTGGATATTCCCTTGTACCTGCGTATTGCCAATGAGCTTTATCTGAAACGGCTCCTGGTGGGGGGATACGAAGGTGTTTATGAGTTTGCAAAGGATTTTCGCAACGAAGGGATGGACCGCACCCACAATCCTGAATTCACGGTGATGGAGATCTATGTTGCCTGGAAGGATTACCTGTGGATGATGGATTTTGTGGAGGAGATGTTTGAAAAAGTGGCTCTCGACCTTCAGGGTACGACAAAAGTACCATACGGTGATGCTGTTATTGATTTTAAAAGACCCTTTGCCCGGCTGACCATGACAGAAGCGATACAGCAATATGCAGGGATCGATATCCTGGCCGCAAACGAGGATCAGCTTCGGGCAGCCTGCAAGGAAATGGGCATCGAAACCGACGCTACCATGGGCAAAGGAAGGCTCATTGATATGATCTTCGGGGAAAAGGTTGAGCCCCATCTGCTGCAACCTACTTTTATCATGGATTATCCCATTGAGATGTCACCGCTGTGTAAGAAACACCGTACCAATCCGGCTCTTACTGAACGCTTTGAGCTGATCGTGAATTCCAAGGAAATGTGCAATGCCTATTCCGAGCTGAACGATCCGATCGACCAGCGCGAAAGGTTCCAGGAACAGCTGAGGCTTTCTGAAAAGGGGGATAATGAAGCAATGTTCATTGACCAGGACTTTCTGCGGGCGCTGGAGTATGGTATGCCCCCGGCATCGGGACTGGGCGTTGGAATCGACAGGCTGGCCATGATCATGACCAACCAGCCCAGTATTCAGGATGTTCTGTTCTTCCCGCAGATGAAACCAGAGCAGGGACAAGGAACCGGGGATGAGGCACAGGAGAAATACCAGGAACTGGGCATTCCGGCGGAATGGATTGAAGTGCTGAAAAAACTGGGTTTTACCTCTGTGGATCAGCTGAAAGAGGCCAAAGCCGGAAAGCTCTCCAATGACCTGAACGGATTCAATAAGAAAAATAAGCTGGGACTTAAGGGATTAAGTCCTGAAGAAGTAGATAAATGGTTGAAACAGTAGTTGATTCTGCAGTCATGCCGTCAGCCAGTCGTGCTGTGAAAGAGTTTTCAACAATCCCGGCATCACCCGTCAGGGTTATCCACAGGTTAATACCCTAAATCTCAACAAAAATCCCCCTGCTATCGGCAACAGGTTGTTATTTGCGTGTTGATAAAGAATTGGGATCACCAAACATCTTTGTGCTAATTTTGCGGCAAACCTCTCAAAGGTATGACTACTGCAATATATTCGGAAGATACGATACGCACACTCGACTGGAAAGAGCATATCCGGAAGCGTCCCGGTATGTACATCGGCAAGCTGGGAGACGGATCTTCACAGGATGACGGAATATATGTTCTGCTCAAGGAAGTGCTGGACAATGCTGTCGATGAATTTATGATGGGATTTGGAAAGGCCATTGATATTACCATCAATGAAAACATTGTGCAGATAAGGGATTATGGCCGCGGTATTCCTTTGGGGAAAGTGATCGACGTGGCTTCAAGGATGAATACGGGTGCCAAATATGATTCCCGGGTATTTAAAAAGTCCGTGGGCCTGAACGGTGTAGGTATAAAAGCAGTAAATGCCCTATCCTCTTTTTTCGAGATCAGGTCATTCAGAGAGGGTAAAGTGAAGATTGTCAGCTTCACCGAAGGGAACCTGCAGCAGGAAATGCCGGAACAGCCGGGCGATTTGAAGAACGGCACCCTGGTGTCCTTTGTTCCTGATCAGAAAATGTTTGGCCATTTCCGCTACATGGAGGATTACGTGGAGGCCATGATCAAGAACTATGTGTACCTTAACTCGGGGCTTACCATTTATCTGAATGGGACACCTTATTTTTCAAAAGAGGGACTGGTCGATCTGCTCCGTGAAAACGTGAACGGCGACGGGCTTTATTCCATCATTCACCTGAAAGATGAGGATATAGAGCTTGCCCTTACCCATGGCAGTCAGTACGGTGAGATATATTACACCTTTGTCAACGGACAGCATACCACCCAGGGAGGGACACACCTCGCTGCATTTAAGGAGGCCCTGGTGAAAACCATCCGGGAATTCTATAAAAAGGATTTTGATCCAGCGGACATCCGCACTTCCATGGTATCAGCACTCAGCATCAAAGTGGAGGAGCCGGTTTTTGAATCGCAGACAAAGACCAAGCTGGGCTCAAAGGATATGACACCCGACGGCATCTCCATCCGGAATTTCATTACTGATTTCCTGAAGAAACACCTTGACAATTATCTCCATAAACACCCGGAAACAGCAGATATCCTTTTAAAAAAGATCATCGAATCGGAAAAGGAAAGAAAGGCCATATCCGGCATTCAGAAACTGGCCAGGGAACGGGCCAAGAAATCCAGTTTACATAACCGGAAACTGCGCGACTGCAAAATTCACCTGAATGACAACGACGAGCGAAACCTCGATTCCACCATTTTCATCACCGAGGGGGATTCAGCCAGCGGTTCCATTACCACGTCACGGGATGTTGGCACACAGGCTGTATTCAGTCTGAAAGGCAAGCCGTTAAATGTTTACGGCCTTACCAAGAAGATCGTTTACGAAAATGAGGAGTTCAATCTGTTGCAGGCTGCGCTTGATATTGAGGACGGATTGGAAAACCTGCGGTACAACAACGTGGTGATCGCAACGGATGCCGATGTGGATGGCATGCACATCAGGCTGCTGATGATGACTTTCTTTCTGCAGTTCTTTCCTGAACTTGTAAGGCAGGGACATCTCTACATCCTTCAGACTCCCCTGTTCAGGGTGAGGAACAGGAAGCAGACCATCTATTGTTATAACGATGAGGAGAAGGCAAATGCCATAAAAAGACTTGGAATTAATCCTGAAATAACCCGCTTTAAAGGTCTTGGAGAGATCTCACCGGAGGAATTCCGGCATTTTATCGGCAAGGACATACGCCTCGAACCGGTAAGGGTAAAAAAGGGCGACCATATCCAGGATATCTTACCTTTTTTCATGGGCAAGAATACGCAGGAGCGACAGGATTTCATTATTGAAAACCTGCGTGTGGAAGAAGATATGGTTGAGGCGGTTGCGTAAAAACATAATTTTCCGAATGAGTCCTGATGATTTCGAACTGATTGAAGGGTACGGGGAGGAAGAGCAGTCCGGTGACCCTTTGCCTGATGCGGATGCCGGATCGGATGATCCGCTCATCGGCACCGGTCATGTTACCGAGCTTACCGGCAAGTACAAGGACTGGTTTCTTGATTATGCCTCGTATGTGATCCTGGAAAGAGCAGTCCCGCATGTTGATGACGGTTTAAAGCCTGTGCAGCGCAGGATACTTCATGCCATGAGGCAGATCGAGGATGGCCGTTACAACAAGGTTGCCAATATCATCGGCCAGACCATGCAGTACCATCCCCATGGCGATGCATCCATTGGTGATGCCCTTGTACAGCTGGGACAGAAGAATCTGCTCATTGATACGCAGGGGAACTGGGGCAATATTCTTACCGGCGATGGTGCAGCGGCATCTCGGTATATTGAGGCGAGATTATCAAAATTCGCCATGGAAGTCGTGTTCAATCCCCGTACTACAGAATGGAAGCTTTCCTATGACGGTCGAAACAGGGAGCCCATCACCCTTCCGGTGAAGTTTCCCCTGTTGCTGGCCCAGGGGGTGGAAGGAATCGCAGTGGGACTGGCTTCCAAGATTCTTCCGCATAATTTCAACGAATTGATCGATGCGTCCATAGCCCATTTACAGGGCAAAGGTTTTGAATTGTACCCTGATTTTCCGACCGGCGGGCTGATCGACATCTCCAGGTACAATGACGGAATCCGGGGCGGCATAGTCAGGGTCCGGGCCAAGATCTCGAAACTCGAAAGAAAAGGACTAATCATCACGGAGTTGCCTTTTGGACAAACAACAACCTCACTGATTGATTCAGTGCTGAAAGCCAATGAAAAAGGCAAGATCAGGATCCGGAAAATCGATGATAACACGGCAGGTTCTGTGGAAATTGTTATCCACCTGGTACCCGGAACAGATCCGGATATTACCATGGATGCACTCTATGCCTTTACCGATTGTGAAATACCCATTTCCCCCAATGCCTGCATAATCCGCGACGACAAACCCTGTTTCATCGGCGTTACTGAAATCCTGAAATCCACGGTCGATAATACGGTTGAACTGCTGAAGGCGGAACTCCAGATAAGGCTCGATGAACTGGCAGAATTCTGGCATTATTCATCACTGGAAAAGATCTTCATCGAAAACGAGTTGTACGAACCAATTAAACTTTGCAAAACCGAGGAATCCATTCTCGAAACCATTGACGCGGGACTTACCCCTTTTAGGGGCAGGTTGCGACGGGAGGTCACACATGAAGATCTGGTGAGGTTATCAAACATTCCCATTAAGCGGATATCCAAATTCAGCACGTTCAAAGCAGATGAGTTCATCAGGCAGACAGAAGCAGAGATGGATGAGGTCAGGAGCCATCTGGCCAATATCATTCCCTACACAATCAATTACTACCGCCATATTAAAAAGAAATTCGGTGCAGGCCGGGAGCGCAAAACTGAAATACGCGGATTTGATACCATCATGGCTGCTGAAGTAGCAGTGGCTAATGCCAAACTCTATATAAACCGTGCGGAAGGATTTATCGGAACCGGTTTGAAAAAGGATGAATATGTCTGCGATTGTTCAGATATTGATGATGTTATCGTGATCAGGAAGGATGGTAAATACCTCATCACCAAGGTAGCCGAAAAGCAGTTTGTTGGAAAAGACATTGAATTTGCCGGTGTATTCAAAAAGAATGACGAACGTACAATTTACAATATCATTTACCGTGACGGCGCTGCCGGGACGACTTATATCAAACGGTGTGGCATAACCGGACTTACCCGCGACAAGGAATACAACCTCACCAAAGGCGAACCCGGCTCGCGTATTTTATACCTGAGCGTTAATCCTAACGGAGAAGCAGAAACTGTGAAAGTTACCCTTAAACCCAGGCCAAGGGTTAAGAACCTGATCTTTGATGTGGAGTTCAGCGAAACGGATATCAAAGGGAAGGCATCCATGGGAAATATAATGACACGGTATCCTGTGCACAAGATTGAACTGAAGGAAAGAGGCGGGTCCACATTGGGTGGCAGGAAGATATGGTGGGATCAGGCCGTGCAACGTCTGAATACCGAGGGCAAAGGAACCTACCTGGGAGAGTTCTCAGGCAGTGATAAGATACTCGTGCTCACTCGGGCCGGTGAAATGCGGTTGTCGGGGTACGAACTCACGGCGCATTTCGAGGAAGATATGCTGATCATACGCAAGTTCAGCCCCGGCTTGCTGTTCACTGTCGTTTATTACGACGGGGAACAGAAATACCATTACATCAAAAGATTTCATGCCGAAGCCATGGAGAAACCGGCGCGTTATTTCGAGGAACATCCCAGGTCCAGGTTCATTCTGCTCTCGGAAAAGGATTTTCCACGGCTGGAGATCAGATTCGGGGGAAAGCATAAGAAGCGTGAGCCTGAAATCATGGAAGCTGCAGATTTTATTGCGGTTAAGGGATATAAAGCCAGGGGCAAAAGGATCAGCAATTACGAAGTGGCCAATATTATGGAACTGGAACCTGTAAGGTTCAAACAGGAACTGCCGGCAGAGCCTGTTCCGGAACCGCCTGATGAAACTGCTCCCGGAGATGAAGAGCCGAAGCTTCCCGATGGAAGTAATACCGGGGAGCAGATGTCATTGTTTTAATTAAAAGTAATGCAACCTCTGCGAGGTTGATTTGGGGATCTATGCGTAAACATACCTCCTGGTGGGGAATATTTAATGCCGGACAATTTGTGGAAATAATGCATTACTTGATCCCCTGCGAGGTCGGGATGGAATTATTATGATCAAACATCCGGGGAGAACAATAGAGGAAGAAATATC
>DIAS01000037.1 GCA_002415855.1 Bacteroidales bacterium UBA5072 | reverse complement strand
TGAAAGTAACTCCCCGTTCAGGCATATCGGATGCATGTATTACTGCGCCTATGGCTCCCATGGAAGCATGATGGTCAGGGACTATCAATTCATCGTCCCTCAGATCAAGGATTTCCCTGAATGCCCTGATCATGCCGGCATTAGCTGCAACTCCGCCAGAAAAAACGACCGGCTTCCTTATTTCTTTGCTGCGTGCAATGGTAGTCCTGAAATTCCGTGCAAGTGCAAAGCACAATCCGGCCACGATATCGTGAAGAGGTGTAGCGATCTGCTGGTGGTGGATCATATCACTTTTGGCAAACACGCTGCATCTGCCGGCAATGCGCGGCGGAACCTTGCTTTGCAGAGCCATGGCCCCAAATTCATTTTCAATTGACAGGCCGATGCGCCTTGCCTGCTGATCAAGGAACGACCCTGTTCCGGCCGCACATATGTTGTTCATCTCAAAGTCCGTCATGCGCGGGAACTTTGCACCGGCTTCCCTCTCCAGGATGATAAGCTTCGAATCCTCTCCGCCGATTTCAATGACCGTTCTTGTTTCGGGATACAAACGGGCCACGGCGGTTGACTGTGCGATTACTTCATTCACGAATATACTGCCAGTCAATTCCGATGCCAGTTTCCCGCCGGATCCGGTAACAGCAGCCAGCCTAATCAATTGTTGCGAATATTTATCCAGCAGGATGGTCAGCCTGCTCAATAAGGTATGGAAGGGTTTGCCGTAAATGAAGTCATAGTACTCCTCAATTACCCGGAACGACTGATCCAGTACCACGGTATTCAATGAAACAGAGCCGATATCCAGTCCCAGACTTATAAATTGATTTTCACCAAAGTCTTCTTTGACAACTTGTCGCATCGTTGGTCATTTTAGAACAACTCCTCAGACAAATCCGTAATCTCCGGCGCCTGCAATACCGAATTTATGCAATATTTGGGACAAATCCAATACTGTAAGGGACTGGTCCTGCATTCAGGAACTGCCTTTGTGAGTACCCTAGACCTTTAAGCTCTTTGTCGCTTCATCCCAGAATACCTGTTTATTCCGGAAGTAGGACTCATTTGCCATGTGGCAGGCAATAGCTGCGTTGTTGCCGAACACCGCATCCTGAAATACCGGTATGCGCGATTTCACGGCTTCAAAGAAGTTGTGCAGATGAGGAACCATATCATCATAATCATGCCCGCGCCAGGAGGTTTGATCGAACAAGGGTTCCTTCCCTGCTTTTGGTGCATTTTCCTCTTTCCATTTTTTAAAGTAATCATCGCGCATGGCCTGTGGAAACCCGTAGGCATAATAGCTGGGAGACAGGTCAATACCGGGCTGGGGTGATAGCTGCAGTCCGAATTCCTGGAGGTCGAGATATCCTTTGGGCCCGTAAAACCTCGCCAGCTCAGTGGATTCAGTACCCAGGCCCAGCCGGACATAAACAGGTACGCCATGGAAATCAAAAAGTACCATGTGCAGGTCAGGCATATTGCGGCCGTCCTTCCAGCGGAATATGCCGCCAAGTGATTGTGCCGACCTGGGAATTTCATTCCAGCCCAATGTATACAGCATGCCGCTGATCAAATGTACCATCAGGTCGCCTCCCACACCGGTGCCGTATTCCTTCCAGCAGCGCCAGCGGGCAAAGTGAAGCGCATTGAAAGGAGTCTTTGGTGCAGTTCCCAGCCAGGTGTCCCAGTCAAGCGTGGAAGGTGAAAGATCGGCAGGCGGTGGGTATTGCCATGCTCCTGTGGGATCATTCCTTCCCAGTGAAAGTTCCACATGCTCAACCTCGCCAATCGCCCCCGAACTGTATAGCTCACGAGCCTTTTCACAGAGCGTGGAGCTGGTGCGCTGGGAACCGATCTGAACAATACGGTTATTCCTCTTTGCCGCCTCTACCATTTCAAAACCGTCTGCTATGCTATGCGACATGGGTTTCTCGCAATAGATGTCCTTTCCGGCATTGCAGGCATCGACCACCACCTTTTTGTGCCAGTGGTCGGGTACAGCGGCTATGATACAGTCAATATCCTTACGCTCGAGCAGGTCCTGGTAGCGCCGTGTGGTAAACAGCCCAGGATTGCCCGTGATTTCTTTTGCCAGCGTATGGCGGCCGTCATACAGATCAGCCGCACCGGCACATTCAACATTCGGAAGGGAGAGAGCCCCCGACAGGAGCCCCGAACCCTGCATGCCTATTCCAATGATACCAAAGCGGAGACGATCGCCAGGGGCTGTTTTTTTTATAGCCTGGAAGGCAGGATGTGCTTCAAGCTGAATGCTGCCTGAAGTGATCAGTCCACCGGTGGCCAATGCCCCGGTCTGCAGAAATTTCCGGCGGGATAATTCGTTATTCATGTGGATGCTATTTTAGTTTTCTTACTGCAACTTCTTTGAAGAATACAATGTCATTGTCGCTGTGATTTTGCAGCCCAAAGTAACCTGCCGCAGGTCTCGGGCCCCTGTAGGGTTCAAAATCGAATTTTCTTTCAGGTACCGGATCACCTTCGGTGTACTCCATAACTTTCACACCATTTAAAACGGTCGATGTATGGGGTCCGTCAATGGTTATCTCCATGGTGTTCCACTCCGGTCCCGGCTTCCAGGCGACAGCCAGGGGTTTTGTAAACGAGTAAAGCATTCCGGTCGAATGGTACTCGTCTTCATCAGAGAGCTCCGGGTGATTATCAATCTGCACTTCGTACCCGTAATGCACCGGCATCCATTCCTCACGGGGCACAATGGGTATCCGGATAAATACTCCGGCATTGTCGTTCTCATCCCTCATCCTGAAAACAACCCGGATTATGCAATTTCCGAGTTTTCCTCCTGTCCAGTACAGGAGTCCCATTCCGCCCTGTGTGCGGAGAATGCCATCCTCAACAACCATGGATCCGGGACCCACATGCTTCCAGCCGGTAAGATCCTGTCCGTTAAATAACGGAATCCAGCCTGTATCGGGTAAACTCATAAGCAATGTATCCACTGAAGCAGGTTCCGCCCGGCTTTCGGTTTTGGATTTGTCATTACAGGAATAAACCAGTAACAAACAAAGTGTACACCATAAAGGAATAATCGTTCTCAAAATTCTTGTTTTTCTCATACCCTTATCTTGTTAGTTTATGAATCGTTGCTACTTTTCAAAGGAAAACCGGTAGCTGTCACTTTTTTTCTTCTCTGTTCTGAATACCAGTGCTTCAGTTACATACAAGCGTTTGCCTTCCGATTCCGGCCGCTTCTCCCCTTTTACCACCAGTCTTACCACATGTTCGCCTGGTTTCAGTCCAAAAGCATGCCACAGGTTGATCCCCTGGTGTTCCTGGCCGCTATGGTAAAAATAGGAATCAATTGTGCGGTTCAACTTTCCGTCCAGATAAACATCGGCTTTCCCACCGTCCTTCATCCAGTTCCCCATCAATGTCACCCCTGAGCCGTTAAATGCGAACTCAAGTTCATCCCCCGCCTCTTCTGCAAATTTGGATTGCCTCACAGAATCTCCAGCACCACGGATTACAGTCAGGAATGGCTGCCAGTCGCCTTTAAATTTCCAGGCCGGATCGTCAAAGATGGATGCTTTGTGACAAAATACAAGGTCGGGAAAAGAGACCTCCAGAGCAGGCGGAACCGGAACCTGCTTCCTGATCGAAAGGGTATCCCCGGATACCCTTCCGCCGCCGGCTTTGATAAAATCCACAGCATAAGCGTAAGTTCTGTCAACCGCCTTGTTAAAGGAATAATCGGTGTTGATGAAAGTGGAATCGCCAATGCTGGTAATTCCGGCCTTCATGTCGAACGGCAGGTTACTGAATCCTTTGATCACCCCCAGAACTGCCATGGCATTCGATGGATTGCAGTCAGAATCCTGACCGCAACGGGTGGAGATCTCCATCGTCTTAACAGGATCTCCTTCCCCGTACAACAATCCCATTACAATGTATGCCCCGTTCAACTTGGCGTCGATATTAAAAGTACTGCCAGCTCCGCAAATGTCCACTTCACCCCATTTGGCCTCCAGTTCCTTCCAGGCAGCAGTCCAGTCACCGGGATAATGTTCGTGGAGCATGATCACGTCACGCACGATCCTGGCATAATCACTTTCCGCAGGAATGGACTTCAACGCATGATCAATGATCTTTCGGATATCATCCTCAAAAAAAGCCTCTGCATACAATGCAGATACAAATATACCGCCGTAAACACCATCCCCGTAATTCATGATATGCCCGATCCGGTCGCACAATTTTACCACCTGCTGCGGCATCCCGGGGCACATGAAACCGATGTAATCAGCCTCAATCTGGAAATCAATATCATCGGCATGAAAGTTATATTCCGGATTACCGGAGGCCGGCGGGAAAATACTGTCGTAATAATTCTTCCTGGCCTGTACATTGGCATGCCAAAGCGGATAACCTGCCTTGGCAAACATCTCCTGGAATTTTTTAGCTGGCGCCTCTGTGCCGTACCGGTCCATGGTCATGAGAAACGTCAGCTGTACGTACAGATCATCCTGCCAGATACTTCCTTGGATATCCTGTTGGGCCCAGCGTATGCTGTCGTTATATATCTGCCCCTGCGCACGGAATTCCGTCGGTGCACCATAGGTAACCCCGATCATTTTCCCGGCCCAGCCTCCTGCAATTTTATCTTTCAACACCTCAGAGGTAACCATCCGGTATTCACTTTCCGCTTGCTTACAGGAGCTCATCACCACGAGCAGGCCACCGATAATCATGAACCATTTTCCAGCCATATGTTTACTTTTTGTTAACCGGCAAGTGCATCATCCTGTCTTCAATGAACCGGCTCATCTGGTCCACCGGCATTTTTTGCACCACATAGGTGTGCTTTCCTGCAGGATCATTGGTCCAGCCGTTGCTGCCATCAGCGTTTACCGTCAGGGTCCCCCGAACAGTCGAAAAGAAACCCTTTGTTCCATATATGGCAATTAAGACTGCTGTTTCATCCCAGCTCATCCGCCCAAATCTGTCCTCCTTGGCCATGGGAATGCAGATATGAAAAACATCCCTGACGGGGCTGTTGGGAACATCCGACGCAATCAGACGAAGGCCTGTCCGGATTTCCCAGCCAACCTCAAAGCCGGTGAAAATCACGGGAGTTGGCCAATGATTAAAGACGTAAAGAGAAGCCGCTGAATCCATGTGTATATTGAATTCCCTGCCACCGGGAAATCTCCCGGCCATTGAGACCATCCTTTTCACCTTGCGGCTTACCAGGTCCGCTCCGGTAAACGGACAAAGGCTGTCGGGTTGCGATTTCAGCAAGCCGGCCAGGTTGGTGAGAAATCCCACAGTAACAATGGTTACGGATGTGTCGGGCTGAGCGTAAAGAATCTTACGGTAAATCGCCACTGCATCGGGCAGTTCTGCTGTAGATCGCACCCGGTGCGGATATTTCGCCACCAGGGTGTCGGGCCAGTGCTGCCAGGCTCCCAGATTCACACCTGTTGATTGGGGAGCCCCCAGCGGAAGACCGGGTCGGCCGAAATAGGTATTCAGAACTTCAATGCAGGGCCCAACCAATTCGTGCCGGTTGCACGACACCGTTGCCAGTATCTCAACTTTCCCGCTGTCAGCCATGGCATGCAAAAAAGCCAGGGCCCCTACATCGTCATAATCAGGCCCGAGATCCGTGTCGAATATGATTTTCACAGCTTCCTGTCCTGCAGGTTCAGCCTGGCATCCGACCAGGACAATCAATCCCAGCATTACCGGGAAAAATGACTTTTTGATCACTGCAGCAATAAATGGTAAATACATTGAATTTGTCTCAACTTAAAGATAAGAATAATATCAATTCAAGTACATCATAATTAAATCTTGATTAAATTAGACCGATGACAATGCTGTTTGCCAAGTAATTCCAAACAAATAAAACCCTTATGGACATCATTGAACTCCGGCAGGTCACCAAGAATTTCGGCTCACTTACAGCTGTTGACGACCTTGATCTGAAGGTGCCCATGGGGACAATTTACGGATTCATTGGACCCAATGGCTCCGGAAAGACCACTACCATCAGAATGATCATGAATATCCTTTATCCCGATCAGGGCACCATCCTCCTTTTTGGCACCAGGCAGAGAAATCAGCGACTGGATCATGTAGGGTACCTGCCTGAAGAAAGAGGTCTGTACAAAAAAATGAAGGTTTATGATGTACTGAAGTTCCATGGTGAATTGAAAAACGGGAAAAACCTGAAACAGGAAATCACTTACTGGCTTCGCAAGTTTGACCTGACAGCATGGACCGATAAGAAAGTAGAAGCGCTAAGCAAAGGCATGGCCCAAAAACTGCAGTTTATTGCCACAGTAATTGACCGCCCTCAGGTTATTATACTTGACGAGCCTTTTAGCGGACTCGACCCTGTGAATTCTGAAATTCTCAGGGAAACACTGCTTGAACTTCAAAAATCAGGGGCCACAATCATTTTTAGCACACATGATATGAACATGGCTGAAAAAATGTGTGATTACATATTTATGATCCACAAAGGGAAAAAGGTACTCGACGGCACGCTGAATGATATACAGAACCAATACGGGAGTGACACCATAAGAATACAGACCGAATTGGGAGCCGGAGCTCTGGAAGAGCTGAAAGGAATCGAAAAGATAAGTGATTTTGGCCAGGTTCAGGAAATCAGATTAAATACCCAGGCAGATTCACAAACCATTCTTGCAGAAATAATGAAAAAATCACGTGTGCTCAGGTTTGAGATAACCCGTCCCTCGCTGCATGATATTTTTATACGCATTGCAGCTCCCGAAAGAAAGGAGGACAACCATGCGTAAAATCCTGATTATAGCACTCCGTGAATACCGCGCAGCAGTAAAAACAAAGAGTTTTATTGTGGGGTTGATACTGGTACCTGTACTCATGGGCGGAAGCATGGCAGCTTTTATGATCTTTAAGGATAATGTTGACACGGATGACCTGAAAATTGCGGTGATTGATCATTCACAACTGGTTCGGGAAGCCCTCCAGGAAAGAGCCAGACTGCGTAATGAAACCGAGATATTTGACAAAGAAAATGGAGAAAAGATAAAGCCTGCCTATATCCTTGAGTTTATTCAGCCAGATTCCATTAATCCGTTTCAACAAAAACTGGATCTTTCCAACCGTGTAAGATCGGGTGAACTCCATGCCTTTGTTGAAATCGGCCCGTCTATTCTGCATCCCGATAGTATCCAGGAAAATACAATGATCCGTTATTATTCCGAACATGCTTTTATGGACGATGTACGTTACTGGTTTTCTGATCCGGTCAACAACCATATTCGTCAGCTCAGGCTCAACGAAATGGACCTTGCTCCTGAAGAGACCAGGGATTTGTTTTACTGGATCAACGTTGAGGGAATGGGCCTGGTTGAGGTCAACAAAAAGACTGGCGACATGCAGGAGGCAGAAAAAACCAACGAGCTTCAGTCCTTCCTTGTGCCCTATTTCATGGTTCTGCTTATGTTCATGCTGGTTATGATGAGCGCAATCCCTCTGCTCACGGCAGTAATGGAAGAAAAAATGGAAAGAATTGCAGAAGTGCTGCTCGCATCAGTAACACCATTTCAGTTCATGTTGGGAAAAATACTTGGCAGCATCAGCATTTCTCTGACAATAGCAGCCATCTATGTTGCAGGGGCCATCCTTACTGTTCACCAGATGGATATGGGCGACATGATACCCTACAGGATACTGCCCTGGTTTTTTGCTTTCCTCATTCTCTTTGTGATCATGACAGGATCGGTAATGGCTGCCCTGGGCTCAGCCTGCAACGACAACAAAGATGCGCAGAATCTGCAATTCCCGGCTATGCTGCCGGTCATCCTGCCGTTGTTCATTCTGGTTCCTGTTATGCAAAACCCGACAGGCAACCTGTCGACCTGGCTGTCGCTCTTTCCGCCATTTACGCCGACATTGATGCTGGTGCGGCTTGCCACACCCGTTACAATTCCTGCCTGGCAACCTTATGCAGGACTGATCGTGGTGGTATTGTTCACCATTCTCTCGGTATGGATCGGCGGCAGGATCTTCCGAACGGGTATCCTGCTTCAGGGTCAGAAACCCACCCTTGCCAACCTGATCAGTTATGCCCTGAAAGGATAAGGACTTTGGCGCCTCTGATCCGGCGATTCCGGATATCCATGATCGCCTGGTTTGCCGACTCAAAAGGATATTCCTCCACTTCGGGTTTAAAGGGCATTGCTGCTGCCAGGCGGATGAACTCTTCCACATCCCTGCGCGTTACATTGGCAACACTTTTAACCTCTTTCTCCATCCACAAATGTGTTGGATAATCCAGTTTCATCAAATTGTCCTTGTCGGCTTCCTCCTTTCTGATGGCATTGATCACCAGCCTTCCGCCCGGTTTCAAACATGCCAGTGCTTCAACAACTGTAATCCACACCGGAGTGGTATCAATGATACAGTCAAGCAGATCCGGCGGCCTCTCCGTTGTGTCGCCTGCCCACGTGCATCCCAGCTGCAGTGCAAAATCCCTTTCCGTTTTGTTACGTGCAAAAACATAAACCAGGGCCGACGGGTATTGGTATTGCACCAGTTTCAGCACCAGGTGGGCCGAAGCACCAAAACCTGTCAATCCCAGCATTTTAACATTTTGCATGCAGCAAAGCGACAGCGAACGGTACCCTATGGCACCGGCGCATAGCAGCGGAGCAGCCTCGGCATCGGAAAAAATATCAGGGATCTTATAAACAAATCTTTCCCCAACAACCATATATTCAGCATACCCGCCAGGCACATCCCGGCCTGTAGCCCTGAAGTCGGGACACAGATTCTCCTGTCCCGACATGCAGAAGTCACACTTACCGCAAGCAGCATAAATCCAGGCTACTCCAACCCTGTCGCCCGTATGTATATCCTGCCGAACGCCCTTGTGCTTTACTACAGTACCCACAACCTGGTGCCCCGGAACCATCGGGTAAACGTGCGGGGGTGTACGTCCCTCTATTTCATCGATTTCGGTATGGCAGATACCACATGTTTTAATCCGCAACAACAGCTGTCCGTCTTCCGGGACAGGGACAGGCAGATCGACAAGCTTCAGTGGCGCGTCTTCAAACGAGAGATCACTGGCACGGTCAATAATCCAGGCTTTCATGGAATACATCCGTTAGTTATTAAAAGGACAGCTATTTACTGTTAATTTCTGTCAATTCGCCGAAAAATAAAAGGGTTTCGCCTAAATTCGTGATCAATACTTGCTGCACCTTTGTTACTTCATTTCGTCTTTTAAATAAAACAGCAGATGGAAATAAAGCCTCAAAATGTTTGCCCCTGGTGGCTGGGATACTTACTTATCATTCCTTTGCGGAAATTCTACCAGAATCCCGAATCGTTGCTCAGGTCTTTTGTAAAGACCGGTATGAAAACAGTAGATTATGGCTGCGCCATGGGATATTTTACCTTGCCCCTGGCACGACTGGTTGGCAAATTCGGTCAGGTTTATGCCATTGACATCCAGGAAAAAATGCTGTCTACGATGATGCAGCGGGCTGCAAAGGCGGGCCTGGACAAGATCATAAAACCTTTGCTGGTAACGCATGATACCCGTTTTGATGAACTCACCGCCAAGATCGACTTTGTGCTGTTGTTCGCCATGGTGCATGAGGTACCCGATAAGAAGGAACTTTTTGAAAACGTGGCCGCAATGACTAAACCCGGAGGCCTTGTTCTTTTTGCAGAGCCAAGGGGCCATGTAACCGCATCCGCATTTGAAAGCTCGGTGAGGCTGGCATCGGATGCCGGATTTGAGGCTTCGGATACCCTGAAGGTAAAAGGATCCCATGCAACAGTTCTGCGTAGAAAGTAACTGATAATTGCCCTGCAACCCTAGGCTTAATAGCAGGAAATTCGTATATTTATTCTGCTATGAACACCCTGTTCGCCAGCATCCTGTCTTTGACCTTTCTGTTGCCAACACTGTTAGCCGCAAAGGATGGGTTTACACTCGACCAGTTACAGGCTGAGGTTGAACTCTACGACAACATAGAGCTGGAAATCAAAAGTTCACTGGACTTTAAAAATCCGTTTACGGATGTGACCATTCTGGGTTGTTTTACTGACAGCAATGGCAGGACCGACACGATTGAAGGTTTCTGCGATGATCCCGGGGGAAAATACTTCAGGATCCGCTATATGCCCAGGGTCACAGGAAGTTTCAAATACCGGGTACTCATTCGTACAGCCGGCAGGAACCTTGAGTTCAAAGGCGACTTCCTCGCCCTGTTTTCCGGCAGGAAAGGTCCCCTTCAGGTCGACAGCAGCTATCCCTGGCACATGATCTACGAAGGCACCGGGGAGCACTTTTTTTGGAATGCTACCACCGCGTATTGGATGATGGGCTGGAAGGATGATAAAATAATCCATGATGCCATTGACAGGCTTGCTTTTCTGGGAGTGAACCGTATCCGGGTCGCTATCAATGGACGTTCGGAGGGCGGAATCCGATGGTATGAACCTCTCGTAAAAGAATCCGCGGAATTTACATTTCTGCTTAATCCCTGGATGGCAGCCAGTCCGGCAAGCCTGGACAATCCTGATTTTGATGTGACCCGGTTTAATGTACCTTACTGGCAAAAGCTGGACCGGTTGGTAAGACATGCCAGGGACGCGGATATCATTGTATCCCTGATATTCTATGTCGACGGCCGCGATCATGGTTGCGACCCGTTTAAGGAAGAAAACATGGGCAATGAAGATGAGCAGCGTTATTACCGGTATGCCGTGGCCCGGTATGCCGGATTCCCCAATATCATGTGGGATGTAACCAATGAATATCACCTTTTCCGGTCGGAAGAATGGGTAAACAAAATGGGCAGGCTTATCAAATCAAAAGACCCTGGCAAACACCTGGTATCGGTACATGGGCATGCGGAGTTCCCTTTCAGGCTGTCCCCCTGGGTGGATGTTGTTTTATACCAGTCGTGGGATGAATGCGGGGGATACCAGTTCATGACCGACTGCAGAAACAGGCAGGCTGCTGCCGGACGGATCCTTCCCCAGGTGAACGAGGAATACGGCTATGAGGATCATTATCCGCCCTGGGGATGTGGAAACGGTATGACACGGGAACCCGACGGACGGTCCGCTGAAAACCGCAGGCAACTTGCCTGGGAGATATATATGGCCGGAGGATATCAAACTACGGGCGAAAGAGCCAATGAAGGCACGGGTGCCGGTAATGACAAGGGTGGCGGGTGGATCAACGGCCGTGGAAATGACAAAATGATCATGCTGAAGGGCTATGCGATCATCCGGGGTGTTTTTGAGCTGACATCCTACTGGAAGTTATCTCCCCATAGTGAACTCGTGAATTATGGAAACCTTTGCCTGGCATCCCCGGGAGAGGAATATATTGTTTACAGCCGGCTTTCATGCTGCCGGGTAATCCTGACTGCAGGCACTGCCTTTTCGGTAACCATGGTCAATCCGAGAACGGGAGAGGTCACCCCGCTTATGAACACCAAGCCGGAAGACAATGCCTGGGAATATCCGAAAAACCTTGCAGGCGATTGGGTTTTTGTTTTAAAGAAAATGCAGGGAGAAAATTGAAAAGTGTTATATTTAAGCACGTTTCAGAATAGTAAGTTACAGCACCATGAACAAGGTAGTTACTTTTGGTGAGATCATGCTACGGCTTTCCACGCCTGGTTTTGAGAGATTCTCGCAATCGAGGCAATTCAATATCCAGTTTGGCGGTGGTGAGGCCAATGTGGCCGTATCCCTGGCAAATTTCGGTATCCCGGTGGATTTTGTAACCCGGCTGCCACAAAATGACATTGCTCAAGCTTGTCTGATGGAATTAAGGAGATTTGGTGTTGGCGTCAGTAACATTGTCTGGGGAGGAGACCGGCTGGGCATATACTTCCTCGAATCAGGTGCTGTTGCCCGCGCCAGCAAAGTAATATACGACCGCGCCTGGTCCTCCGTGGCAACCATCCAGCCCGGGATGATTGACTGGGATAAGGTACTGGATGGAGTTACCTGGTTCCACTGGACCGGCATAACTCCCGCCATTTCTGAAGGAGCAGCCAGCATATGCCTCCAGGCTGTCCAGACAGCCAATAAAAAGGGGATCACCGTTTCCACAGATCTCAATTACAGAAAGAACCTGTGGAAGTACGGGAAGAAAGCTTCGGATGTGATGCCGGAACTCGTGGCAGGTTGCGACATTATCCTTGGCAATGAGGAGGATGCCGAAAAGGTATTTGGCATCAAGCCTGAAAAAGGAGATGTAACCCGCGGTCATGTTGAAGCGACAGCCTATGAATCAGTCTGCCGGCAGCTGAAGCAAAGATTCCCAAGAGCAGAAAAAATCATCATTACCCTCCGGGGTTCGATCAGCGCCAGTCATAATACCTGGAGCGGCGTGCTTTGGAATGGCACTAAAATGCTGCAGGCTCCTGTATATGACATCACACCTATCGTGGACCGGGTAGGTGGCGGCGATTCGTTCATGGGGGGTCTGATCTACGGATTGATAACCTATGCGAACGATGATCAGAAGGCACTGAATTTCGCAGTTGCAGCTTCCTGCCTCAAGCACACAATTCCGGGCGATTTTAACCTGGTTACGGTGGAAGAAGTGGAGAAACTGATGAGTGGGGATGCCTCGGGAAGAGTGTCCAGATAACCTACAACATACAACCTACAACCTACAACATACAACCTACAACATACAACATACAACCTACAACCTACAACATACAACCTACAACATACAACATACAACCTACAACATACAACCTACAACATACAACATACAACCTACAACATTCAACATACAACCCGCGACCTCAAACTTTAATCATACTGCTATGTCCCGCTTTACCCGCCTCCAGGTAGCCACTACCATGCTCCAATCAGGAATCATTCCTGTATTCTACCACAAGGATCTCATTACCTGCAAGGATGTTTTAAAGGCATGTTATGACGGGGGAATCCGTGTTTTTGAATTCACCAACCGCGGTGATTTTGCCCATGAGGTATTTCGCGACCTGAACAAGTATGCTGCTCTGGAAATGCCAGAGATGATCATGGGCGTGGGTTCGGTGGTTGATTCAGGAACTGCTTCCCTATATATACAACTGGGAGCCGGTTTTATTGTCTCTCCGGTCCTGAATGAAGATATGGCAAAGGTCTGCAATCGTCGTAAGATACTTTGGTGCCCTGGATGCGGGTCGGTGTCCGAAATATCCAGGGCTGAGGAACTGGGAGCCGAGATCATCAAGATCTTTCCCGGAAGCCAGGTTGGCGGACCCGGGTTTATAGAGGCTGTAAAAGGCCCCATGCCATGGACCAACATCATGCCTACCGGCGGTGTCGACACATCGGAAGAAAGTCTGAAGGCCTGGTTCCAGGCAGGAGCTGCCTGCGTTGGCATGGGTTCGCAGCTGCTTAAAAAATCACTGGTTGAAAACCACGATTATGACCTGATCATGAAAACCTGCCAGCAGGTGCTGGAAATTGCTAAGAAATATAAAACCTCCTGATCACCTCATCACCTAATCACTTCATCACCCAATCACCTTATCAATCCTCAACGTTTTAACTCATTTTTAACAAATTACATTGTTACAAGAATAACAATGTCTGCAAATGTTTATTAATTTCCGTCCATATTAAAGAAATCATTTAACCAGCTATTTTAACCGCAAAAGAAAGCATATGGAAAACAACAATCGACGTGATTTCCTGAAAAAAAGCATCCTTGGCGTTTCAGGGGCCGCTTTGATTCCCGCTGCACTTCAGGCATCTGTTCCCGGTAATACAGGAATTACTGAGATACCTGAATTACCTTTCCGGACCCTCGGAAGAACAGGTATTAAATGTCCGCTCATCAGCATGGGCACAAGTATGTCAACCAATCCTAACTTTATTAAGGCGGCTTATGATGCAGGTGTTAAGATGTTCTTTTCAGCTGCCTATTACAGAGAAGGCAACAATGAAATTATGGTAGGTAAGGCATTGAAGGATGTCCCAAGGGAATCCTATTTTATTTGCACAGCAACGGAGCCCGAGGGTTTTGATGGCCGGACCGGTACCTTTACCACACCATTTGATCCTGCCGCTTACATGAAGAAATTAGAAGGCAGCCTGGTGAGGTTTGGGCTTGACTATCTCGATATTTTCCTGCTCCCGATGGTTTGTAAAAGGGAAACCGTCCTTTATGAACCGGTTCTTAGCGTATTGAAGGAATTTAAGAGCCAGGGCAAGGTAAAATTCCTGGGGATTGCCACGCACGATATGTGCTCCGACGCCCTGATAGCTGCGGCCGACGCTAAGATCTTTGATGTCATCATGATTGCATACAATTACAAGGTTCAGAATAAAGAAGCTTTACAGCAGGCCATGGATTACGCAGCAAAGGCTGGTCTGGGTATTATTGCCATGAAAACGACTGCCGGTGCATTCCGGGATAAAAGCAGGACCAGTCCTTTAAATACCGATGCCGCTTTGAAATGGGTCCTGCAGAACGAAAATGTTTCTACCATTGTTTCCGGCATGTCTTCGATTGAGGAGATGCAAAAGAATCTGGCCATGATCCAGAACCTGAAAATGACGGATCAGGAATGGAAAGATCTGAACCTGGCCGGTGTGCGATCTGAGCCCAGCCTGTACTGCCTCCAGTGCAAAGAATGCCTGCCGCAGTGCCCCAGTAATTATGACATTCCTTCCATAATGCGCAGTTATATGTATGCTTACGGTTACCGTGATCTTGAACATGCCCGGTACACTTTGGATCAGACAGGACTTACCGCCAATCCATGCGACAAATGCGATGTCTGCAGCGTGAATTGTTCAGCAGGTTTTGATATAAAAGACCGTATACAGGATATCGCCCGGCTCAGGGACGTGCCCAGGGAATTCCTCACGGTGTGAAGATGCATAACAATGGATAGTCCGGTGCGGTAAATCCACCTATCGAAACCGCAACATGGACATGGTGGAATAAACGGCAGCCCTGATAATGGATTAAGCGTGTTTGGCTTTATATAAAAAGCGGTTTCAAGTGCCTTTCCAGCAAATTGAATTTCACTTTACCGGCAATGACCTCATGGTGTTTATCCAGAGCTTCAAGAAAATGGCCGCCCATTTCTGCTGCGATCTTATAACCCACATGAATCAGCTGCCTGAAATGCGGATTGTAGGATTTGCATGCTTGATCGTGTGTTAGCGCCTCACTGAACTGCCTGCCATTCCAGGATTTTACCTCAGCCACCCCGGGTAACCGCTGCCGGTTAATATTCAGCACGGTGGCATAGGGCCCGGTTAACTCATCATACCGGTCGCATGATCTGGCATAAATCTCCTTGGCAATCTCCAAACCTTCACTGCCGGCCTCTGCCAACCCGTTTACTTCTTCAAGCCAGGTTGTACCGGCCGTTTTAACATGGATACCTGCATCGAACTTTTGTATTGCAGCACGGATGGCAGGATATATCGAAAACTTGTCGCTGCCGGAGTGC
>DIAS01000180.1 GCA_002415855.1 Bacteroidales bacterium UBA5072 | reverse complement strand
TCTACCCCCATATGCTCCGTCGCAGCGCTGGTGTGCCGGGTCATGTTAAATGGCGCCAATTCGCCCGCAAGGGCAATCACGGGCAGTATGATCCCGCATACCCTTTTACGGAGTGTCTCACACTAGCTCAGGAGGTCAAGGAATATGAGAATGCATATCTCACCCAGCAGATCTCATTCCTTGAGACCATTCACGAATATTTTACCGTGCAAAACCTCCGGCATAATCCGGAAGGATATTACGATCGTATGCAGCGGTACCGGCAGGGCAGAGCGGTTGATATCAAAGTATTCGATGAGGGGGAACTGGTGGAATTCCGGATTGTAAAACCGATTATTTTCCGATAACCCGTAATTGTATCGGGTCTATGGCATAGTAACGCGGTAAAGCCCCGTGGAAAACATAAAAAAGCGCTCTTTTAGATTCTCTGAAAAACTTTCGACTACTTGAGCATTATCGTATGAGGAACGAGATAATCAGCAGAAATCCGATGAGAATCGCCAGGAACCAAGCAACACGAATAATAACCTGACGTGAGTGGACTTGGGAAAAGAGATCCCGTGGACCAATATGGAGGAACATGACTCCGATTATACTGCCTGCGATAAGACCAACGACATTCTGAAGAGTAAGAATAAAAGCTTTTACGGCTCCCTCGGGATACAGAACCAGTGTTATACCTGTCACCACCGCCGGGGGGAGAAGTGCAGCTGCAATTGCCACCCCGGCAATCCCTTCGGGAATCCCCTTTGAAAGGGCAATCATCGTGGCAAATCCAAGTAAAACTGCCATCAGTATGTATATTGCATTTGGATCCGTCCGGGATAGTATCTCCGTAGTGAGTGAAAGATTGATGATGAACGAGAGTGCAAAAGAGGCAATCGCGGCAATACTCACAAGCATAAGCACCATCAAACCTAAAATTTCGATACAACGTAGCGTTGTTTTTACATCTCCAATCGCAACATAGACTGCTAATGCATAAATCGGACCAAGCAAGGGAGATATCAGCATAGCACCGATAATGATGCCAATATTATTCATAAATAATCCAATCATTGCCACTAATCCGGCAATTGCAGCGAGGATAAATTTTTTCTGATCGAATTCTGTGTACGATTCCGTTGTCGCAATAATCTTCTCGATTGGAGTTTTATCCACCTTTTTTTCAGTGTATCCTAAACGTTCTTTGAGTTTTTGTACGAAGGGAGAGATAACAAAATCTGGTGTGGAAACTTCAATGATCGTGATACGGTCATCCTCATTAACCAGACTATCATAATCAGGAATTATTCCTGTCCAGACCGGCCGAAATTCTGTTGGATTCTTGATAGAACCATTGGTCTGAAGAATCAGTTGATCGAGCATCTCATCGGGAACATAGAGAGTGAATCTGGTTGATTTTTCCCTTTCATCGATCGAAAAAAGAGTGTCCTTAAATTTAGATTGAATATTATCCGATTTATCTTTTGGAACTTCAATCACTACTTTTTTCATCGAAATGGCCCTGTCAACAGAAACCTATGAAAAAGAACATAATATAATTATTGTTACGGATACGGTATTTTCCTACCGAGATTTCATCAGGATCTATAAATGAGTCCGGAAGAAAAACCGGCCAGGATAAAAACATTGCAATCGCCTTTTTTACCTATATATGAACGCCGCCCTCACCAGTCGTTACTCGTTTTTATTCCATTACAACCCGTGTTATAACCCCATGGATTTTTTCCGGGGGCAGCTCGTTTTCCAATCATCGAACCCGAACTATAAGGACTGGCCGGTTCGCATTCATCACCATTTTGATATTTTTTCCTTCTTTAAAGAGGGGATTAAACCATGCCACATTATGTGAACTTAATAAAATCAGTGAAGCATTTTCTTCTTTGGCACATTGTAGGATCTCATCAGCAGGATCGCCAAATCTTATACGGGATATCGCGGGTATCCCCTTCGTTGAAAGATTTTCAACAATGGAATTCAATCTCTGGTGTGTGTCCTCTTTCAAAGTCTTTATCTCCCTGGCTGTCTGCCCCCTGGTTATCACATGAATGAGAACAAGACTCCCTAGTCCCTTCATGTCTTTTACTATTTCAAGAGCCTCGTTTGAATGTTGAGAAAAATCGGTGGGGAAAATCACCTTTGAAAGTATTTCCCGGCAGACAGTTCGTGATCCCTCCTTCATACCCTCAACAACACTTTCATTCAGGATTAGCGTATGATGGTTCATAGTTCGAAGGACTGATCTGGCAACGCTTCCAAGAAACGTTCTCTCAAGTAAACTCTCGCCGCGTGCACCAATAACAATTAGTGATACGTTCTCATCATTTGCTGCAGATATTATTCCGCTCGCAACATCCCCTGATGTAATAACATCAAGTCTGACTTTGACCTGCAATCCGAGATGTTCAAGATGTTTTTTTTGTTCTTCAAGACGGATTTTTGCATTTTCAATCTGCGGGTTATATGTCCAACCCCGTATGTGGTAATGTGTAGCATCAAACACGTGCAACAGGACAACTTCATGTATCCCCGGCAACATAGGTACACACTCTGATATCTTTGTTACATATTTGGAAAAATCAGTGCAGAGCAATAATCTCTCAAACATGGTATCTCTCGTGAATTGAATTCCATCTGTTACAATATATCCTCTTCGTAAACCTG
>DIAS01000095.1 GCA_002415855.1 Bacteroidales bacterium UBA5072 | reverse complement strand
TAGGGCAACCATGAGCATGGCCGGCTACGCAAAAATGCTGCCTTTGGGCAAGCGTTCCGCATTGGTTTCTGTACTTGTCCCGATGGGAAGGATCTCAGGTGAGGCCTCGCTGGACGGGATTGACTACAGCAAAACTGCAAGAGGATTTGGAGATCCTATGGTTCAATTCAGTGTAAACGTCGTAGGGCCAAAGGCAATAATGAATATTCCCGATATGCTCAGGTATAAACCAGGATTTTCAGTCGATATTGTCGGTAGCCTGGCTATCCCAATCGGAGCATATGACAATACAAGCCCGGTCAATATCGGCCAGAACCGCTGGTACGGACGTATAGGCGCACCGGTTGTCTGGCAGATCGGACCATGGGTTCCGGGCAAGCGAACAACATTAGAGTTTCTTCCTGCAATATGGCTCTTCAGCGATAACAATGATTTTGTCGGCCAGAAAATGGAGACAGCTCCGATGTACCAGCTCGAGGCACATCTCACACGCGATTTTATGGAGAGGGTTTGGGGATCAATTGATGTTATTTCCTATTCAGGGGGCAAAGCCACAATCGACGGCGTTGAAGGCAGTGCCCTGAGCAACCTTGGAATGGGCGGTACCCTCGGATACCAGATAAATGATAATATGCAATTGTTGGTTTCGTACAACACTACCGTAAATGATAAAAATCCTGAGGATCTGAAAATGGATGGCTTTCGCTTTACACTTCTTTACGGATGGCACCCGCTGGTAGAAGGGATGAGGCGGATGAAAAGCAACGAATGATCACTAGTCAAAAATCCTCAAGTTTATCTGGCAAAAACCTTGTCGATGGTGAAATAAAATTTAAGAATTTCAACCCAGGTATTAATCCTGGGTCCACAATCATTCTGAATATGCCTGCTCAAAAAATAAGAATTGATGCACAAAATCAGGAGTATTCCCGGAGGGTTAAACAGGATTTAGTTGAGGCTTTAATTATAATTTATCATGGGGAAAAAAATAATTGCACCCGATGCTAAACCGGCAAGGCAGGAATCGCGGACAGATACACCATTATTCTCTCAGGCACCCCGCAGCGGGCGTTATGAGGAAGGGAAACAGTTAAGAAAGAGTTGTCCGCGTTCGTCACATGCAAAATGGAAATCTGCTGCCAGCCGGCCTGATCCTGTTGATCTGATAATTGAAAGCAACAACGACCGCATTCCTAATTTAGTACCCCTTCGCCACGGACGAATGGGAAGGTCACCTTTTACATTCTACCGTGGTACGGCGCTTACAATGGCTTCAGATCTTTCAGGCACACCGGTGACAGGAATAAAAGTGCAAGCCTGCGGCGACGCTCATCTGTGTAATTTTGGAGCTTTTGCAACTCCTGAAAGGAATGTGATTTTCTCTATTAATGATCTTGATGAAACTCTTCCTGCACCATGGGAATGGGATGTTAAACGTCTGGGAGCCAGCTTCGTAGTTGCCTGCAGGAATAACAATCTCAGTGACAATGTGGCACGCGATACGGTGACAGAGCTGGTCAGATCATATCGTGAAAACATGAATGCTTACAGCGAAATGAGAACGATGGAGCTCTGGCATTATTCTCTCGGAGCTGATCAGCTGGTATCAAAGTTAAAAGATCCTGAACTTAAACGGCGAGGGTTGAAACGTCTCGAAAAAGAACGCGCCCGGAGTATTGCTGAGGAAATGTTCCCGCAAATTGTTAAAGGTTCAGATAATTCAATATTTATTCAGGATCAGTTGCCTTCCATCTTTCATTGGGAAAATCATGTACCGGGCCAGGTTGTTCAGGAGTCAGTAGATACTTTTGAGGATTACAAAAAAAGCCTTCCTCCCGGCTTCGGCCACCTTCTCAGCCGTTATTCAATCAAAGATGTGGTAATAAAGGTTGTAGGTGTAGGCAGTGTGGGCACGGTCTGCTGGGTCATTCTGCTTATGACAGGTGATGGTGATCCGCTGTTCATTCAGGCAAAAGAAGCCCGGAAATCTGTGCTTGAAGCTTATGCAGGCAAGAGCATCTACCGGAACAACGGACAACGGGTTGTATACGGTTACCGTCTCATGCAGCCTTACAGCGATCCGTTTCTGGGCTGGACTGTCGGACAGGGCGGAAGACATCTCTTTTTTCGTCAGCTTCGCGACATTAAAATTTCTGTCAAAGTCGAAACATTTGAAAAACCAGAGATGTTTGGTTACGCCGACTGGTGTGGCCAGGCATTGGCCCTGTCACATGCACGTTCCGGTGATGCCGCAATGCTGAGCGGTTATATGGGCAGCAACGATACATTCGATCAGGCTATTGCTGATTTTTCACTCGCATATGCCGACCAGAATGAGAAGGATTATGCTTCATTTAAAAAGGCTATCAAATCAGGAAGGATTGAAGCTGAGTTCGAAGAATAATGCTATCCGGCGTCTGCAGTTTGTTCCTTTTTAATTTGTAAAGAGACTTTTTTCTAATACAATTTGCTCGATATAAATTTCTTCCCATGAAATCATTCTACCCATACTTAATGGTGATTGCATTGTTGTTCATGGTTGAGAAATCAATGGCCCAGGACCTTGACCCAAGGGCTTACGCAAGGGTACCCGTCAACGTGACTGTAGCCGTTGCAGGAATTGGCTATTCAACAGGAGGAATTGTGACTGATGCGACTCTTCCCGTCGAAGATCTGCAGGCTAAAATATTGTCACCGTCTCTTGCAGTCGTTCATTCATTCAGCCTTTTTGGCCAGACAGCACAGGTCTCTGCGGCTTTGCCCTATGCCTGGGGAGATGCCTCAGCAATTATTTCAGGTGCTCGGCAAAGCACATCACGCTCAGGCTTTGGCGACATGCGCCTCAGGTTCTCATGCTTATTAATCGGGGCACCGGCCGCTGATATGGGAGAAATCGCAAAGGCACCACGAAAGACAATCCTGGGCGCCAGTCTCAGCATAACTACCCCCACGGGTCAGTATTACCCTGAGAAACTGATTAACCTGGGCACATCGCGATGGGCTTTCAAACCGGAATTAGCAATCTCCCAGCCCCTGGGAAGAAGATGGCTGATCGACTTTTATTCAGGTCTTTGGCTTTTCACAAAAAATGACGCGTACTATCCCGGGAGTTCTGTCCGCACACAGGATCCGATGGGTTCCTTCCAGGGGCATTTAAGTTATAATATCCAACCCCTTATGTGGGTAGCCCTTGACTTTACATATTATACGGGCGGCAGGTCATCCATTGACGGGGTGGAAATGGATGACAGGCAATCCAACTCGCGTATTGGCGGTACTTTAGTACTGCCTGTCGGGAAGCGGAATTCCGTTAAGTTTGCCGGCAGCACAGGTGCAATAATTCGCAGCGGAGCTGATTTCACGACTTTTTCGGTCGGGTGGCAAACGACGTTCTTCGGGAAGCCGATAAAGAGAGTGAGCGAGTGAGCCAGGGCGGATCAGGATTTATTTACATTCCTGCGAACAGTCAGGACTAATATTCCCATCAGCATGAGTGCGCTGCCGAGAACCAGAAGCGAAGCGCCGGTGCTTCCTGTCCTGTCAGAAATTATGCCCACGAGCATAGGGCCTGCAAATCCTCCCAGGTTACCAACGGAGTTTATGAGTGCTATCCCGCCTGCTGCCGCCGTACCGCTCAGGAAGGTTGTTCCCAGAGCCCAGAAAGGTCCCATCGTAGATTTTAGCCCGACGAATGCCAGCGTGAGTGCCGCCATCGCAAGAAAGGGATTATTCAGGTATGCGCTCAGAGCGAAACCCAGGGCGGATGCTGCTGCTGCCACAGCCACGTGCCAACGCCTCTCCCCGGTCCGGTCGGAATGGCTTCCCGTAAGGAGCATGACAACCATTGCGGCAACATAGGGGATGGCATTTATCAACCCTACAGTGGCAAAATTCATTTCATGGAATTCTTTTATGATGGAAGGCAGCCACATCTCAAAGCCGTACCCGCCCACGTTTAATAAAAAATATATAAGGCATAACAGCCAGACACGGCCGCTTGAAAAAGCCTCTGACAGCCTCATATGTGCACTGCCATTTGACCTGGCAACCTCTTCATCGAGGCGCGACTGAATCCATGTTTTCTCATCAGCAGACAACCAGGGTACCTTGCCGGGGCGGTCAGGAAGCGCGAAGAGAACAACCAGTCCCATTAGCACAGCAGGAATCCCTTCCAGCAGAAAAAGCCACTGCCAGCCTTCCAGCCCGCCTTTCCCGTGAAGTCCGAGGATAGCTCCGGAAAGCGGAGAGCCTAAAATGCCTGCGAGGAGGGCACCTGAAGCAAAAAGAGCTACCGTGCGGGCTCTCTCCTTGGCTGGGTACCAGTACGTCAGGTAGAGAATTACGCCCGGATAGAAGCCTGCTTCAGCCACTCCCAGGAGGAATCGCACCAGGTAGAAACCTGTTTTGCCGCTTATGAACATCATGGTCATGGCAACCAATCCCCAGACAATCATGATACGGGCAATCCACAAGCGGGCTCCCACGCGCTGCATGATGAGGTTGCTGGGTACCTCAAACAAAAAATAACCAATGAAAAAAAGCCCTGCCCCCAGACCATAAATCCGTCCGAACACATTTGGGTCAACGCCAAACACCTCAAGTAACTGCAGCTTTGCAAATCCCACGTTGATGCGGTCAATATAGGCTATGATATAACTGAGAAAAAGCAGGGGAATCAGGCGCCATGTGATCTTTGTAAAAAGAGCGTGCGATTGTTCCTGGGTCAGAACTACCTGACCGGACTGCAGTGAATCCGATGATGGAAATGATTTTCCGATTGAACCAGGTTCCCTGTCACTCATGCTTACAATGATAAGTCATAAAGAATTCACTCCCAAATATTCGGATGAATTTTTGATTATCAAAATCCCATGAATCCACCATGCAGTTTTATTATTTCCGTTCATTTTTCTGTTTGCATTTATTCCTGAACAACTGAAACGTTAACATGAAAGCCCGGGTTGCCTGTTTAATTTCCCTGATATTAATTTTAGCTGGTTGCCGGAGCGGCTATTACACATCAGAAGATTATCAGACAGTTCTGAAAATTGACTCTCATGTCCACATTAACAGCGACATAGGCTGTTTTGAAGGTAAGGCGATTAAGGACAATTTCAGTTTGATAACTCTTAATACAGACTATTCAGATTCAGCTTCCCAAAGAGGTGATAAATAAGATATATAGGGAAAATGCGGTTAATTGTTACAAACTACCTGTTAAATGATTTTGTCAGGCGAAAGATATTGAATGCAACCTGAGTGAAAACCTTCGCCTAAGTCGTCATTTAAATTAAGGCTTCAGTCTTATATTTATCTGCGTCTTGATTCTCTTGGCTCTGACATATTATGCTGTACTTTCACAGGGTTTCCGATATTTCTGTCATGATATTCGATTGGCTGTGGGGGGCGGGTTGGCGCAACTCTTCTTTCAGGGAAATCACGGTCGGTTCTGACTGCGTTTTCATTTTGTTCTCTAATTTCATTCCTCCGCTCAATTGTTGTGGCTTCTGATTTGGGTTCCACGCTTGTCGCATTGGTGTTTCTGTACACCTCAGTCCTCGAATTCTCGTCAAATCCTCGCATCGGATGTGAAGCGTCTTCATATCTGTCTCTATAATAAGATCTGTAATAATAACGGGGATAATGTGACACATAATAATTGAAATGCCTCCAGGGTTCATATACGCTGTTGTCAAGCAATACTACAAAAGCCGTATTAAGATCGAACCATGAATATATCGGTGGCAAGGTTGATCCGAACATCCAGCTGCCATCCTCGAGATATACAAAATCCCTGTTCCAGACATCATAATAGCATTCAATGTCAGGAAAATAGTAATACCTTATCATATCAACATTATCATAAAGGGGAGCCCATGCCGGTGGTGTGATGTTTGTATTTCCAGCGGTGTTCTGATTCTGTACAGCACAACCGTTGCTTAAAACAAAGAGAATCGCTGTTGCCAGTACCATCACGGTGAACCTAAATCCATGACGGAAAAAGCCAGGTTCATTTCCTTCAACTTGATTTTTAGCAGTTTCCATTTGAGTACTTTTTAGTTTTATTTTTTAGTCAAATGATTTTCAGAGACAAATTTATTTCCATTATGAAATTAATGGATTAAGAACAGATTAAGGATACATTAATAACTGATTAGTCAGGAGAAATTTGTGTTGCCGGTCTTGCAATTTTATCTTAAAGAGGTCAGTCCCTCCCGGCGGGAACTGAAAACTTAAATTCACTTCCTTTTTTTTCGATACTTTCAACCCAGATTTTTCCGCCTTGTTTCTCAATAAACTCTTTACAGAGTTTTAAACCCAGCCCGGTTCCCTGTTCGTTTTCCGTACCGGGAACTGAATATTTAGCATCTATCCTGAAAATACTTTCAATATTTTCTGCGGGAATTCCCGTACCCTGATCTCGGACTGAAACAACAACCTGCATACCGTCGGCAGTTGCATTGACCATTACCTCACCAGATCTGTAGGAATATTTAACTGCGTTGCTCAGGAGGTTACGGAACACAGTTTTTAACATATTCTTGTCTGCATATACAAACAGGTCTTCCTTTACTTCCGACAGGATCCTGATATCTTTATTGGGCGAGATCTGTTCAAGATTCTGGATATGTTCATCAATCAGGCTTTTAATATTGATGTTTTCCGGGTTAAATTTAAGCAACCCGGTCTGGGATCTCGACCAGTCGAGCAAATTCTGAAGGATAGCGTAACCGCCTTTTGACGCGTCATTCAGTATCAGTGCCAGGGTTTTAATTTGTTCATGATCCATCTTATCAATATTCCGGAATAAAAGTTCGGAAGATCCGATCAGGCTGGTAAACGGGTTTTTGAGATCATGTGCCACAATGTTGAAAAACTTATCTTTTGTCGCGTTAAGTTCTTTTAACTGAGCTTCGCTTTTTCTCAGTGCTTCCTGCGCAATAAAACGCTCAGTCAGCTCTTGTTTCAACTGGAGGTTTGCTGCTTCCAGGTCCCTTGTGCGTTCCTTTACTTTCTTTTCTGCGGCTATTCTTTCTGTTATATCATTTCCCTGGGCGATGGTTGACAATACAGTTTTTTTATCTGTATCATAGATATTTGCAGAATTCCAAAGTACTGTCCTGATCTTTTTGTTCTTAG
>DIAS01000195.1 GCA_002415855.1 Bacteroidales bacterium UBA5072 | reverse complement strand
GAACGCCATTCTTTACACCGATAGCCGGTGTTACAGTAACCCTGACCGGTGCTGCGAATGCCACAACAACCACAAATGCCCAGGGACAATACAGCTTTGCCGGGCTTTCGAATGGCAGTTACACAGTAACCCCGAGCATGACAGGATTCACATTTACGCCGACAAGCAGGAGTGTTACTGTGAATAATGCTAATGTCACAGGACAGAATTTTACAAGGAATTAAGGAGCAAAAAACATGTCAAAAATTAAAGTTAAAGGAAGGAGTGTAACCGTGAAAGTCATAAATAAATACCTCATTTTGGTGGGTCTGATACTTTCAATAGGTGTGGGCCGGGCTCATGCAGCGATTCTTACACAGTGCCCTGCCACAATTTTGGATCCGGCTACCGGACAGACAACAGATCCGAAAATTGTGTGTAAACATTTAACTGCCGGTGACGGGTTTATCAAGATGGCAGATGGAACAGACATATATGTATTCGGTTTCTCTGACGTCACAGGAGTCCCGGATAATCAGGTAATGGACATGGGTATGCTCATGGCTAACTTTTCAGCGCCTACGCTTGTGGTACAGGAAGGCCAGAAATTCTATTTATCCCTGACAAATGTGGGAATGATAATGCGGCCTGACCTCTTCGACCCTCACACGGTTCACTTTCATGGTTTCCCAAATGCTTCAGCTGTTTTTGACGGGGAGCCAATGTCATCCATTGCCATCAATATGGGCAACACCATAACCTATTATTATGAACTGGTTGAACCAGGGACCCACATGTACCATTGCCACGTTGAAGCTTCAGAACATATGCAGATGGGCATGCTCGGCAACCTTTATGTGCTTCCTGCCCAGGATGGAACCCCGATCAATGGATATTCGAAATTCGCTTATAACGATGGAGATGGTTCAACCGGCTATGATGTTACTTATCCTATCCAGATCGTATCATTCGATCCGAATTTCCATGAAGCAGATATGACTTTTCAGCCACCACCTTTTGCTGTAATGAAGGATACCTATCCTATGTTAAACGGGAGGGGATACCCGGACACAGTAAACACTGGCATCATTCTCAATGTGAATGGAGATCCTTCTCAAAAGATGAATGCATTGATTACTGCCAACGTTGGACAGAAGATATTGCTCAGGATTTCAAGCCTCTCAACTGTCGATTTTTATACATTGACGGTGCTTGGAATTCCCATGAAGGTTGTAGGCTCAGGGGCCAGGATCTTCCGTGGCGGAGGCATTCCTTCGGGAAAGGATCTCTATTACAATACCAACTCAATAACGCTCGGCGGAGGTGAATCAGTAGAGGTCATTCTTGATGCGAGTAATGTACCGGCTGGAACTTACTTTTTATATACAAGTAATCTGAATAACCTGAGCAACGATAGTGAAGATTTCGGCGGTATGATGACCGAGATCGTAATCAACCCTTAGGCGTAGAAATGAGGAGGAATACAATGGATAAATTTCGTAAAACAGTGCTTTGCATCCTTCTTTTGGCCGTGGCTGTGCTTACGGGAACCGGGAAATCGTATGCGGTTATTGACGGCGTTACCGGTTCGACATTTAACCTCAGTGCCAAAACAGGTTACATAAGCACACCTGAAGGCAACAGTGTTTTTATGTGGGGGTATGCATTTAACGGCTCTACCGACTTTTGCCCTGCGGGTGGATGCATGCAGTATCCAGGGCCAACTATTATAGTAGATCAGGGAACTCCTGTGACGGTTAATCTGACCAACAACCTTACGGTGAATGTCTCCATTGTTTTTCCGGGACAGGATGTAAGTGCCAGCGGCGGGGTTCCGGGTATTTTGACAAAAGAAGCTCTTCCTGGAGGTACAGTCAATTATTCATTTACCGCAAATAATCCCGGGACATATATTTATTACAGCGGCACGAATTCTGATCTGCAGGTTGACATGGGGCTTGTTGGTGCGTTTATTGTTAGGCCAGTGGGATATATTGAAGGTAATCCAGCAACATATAAAGCATATTCTCATGCAGATTCAAAGTATGATCGTGAAGTTCTTATGTTCCTGAGCGAGGTAGACCCCGAAATCCATCAGCTTGTCGAGAACGGGAAAATGAACCAGGTAGATACCACAACTTTTTTCCCCAACTATTGGTTTGAAAATGGGCGAAACCTCCCGGACACAATGGTTGATGCATATGTTCCCTGGCTCCCGTCCCAACCGTATAACTGTATGCCGATGATGCATCCAGGTGAAAAGATGCTTATAAGATTTATCGGCGGCGGCAGGGCATCTCATCCGCTCCATACGCACGGGAATAACCACCTTGTTATTGCGAGGGACGGCAGGCTTCTGGAAAGTAGCCCAGGCAGCGGCGCTGATCTCTCTGAATCAACTTTTACTACAACAGTTTATCCGGGAGGAACTGCGGATGCTATTTTTACATGGACAGGTGAAAGGCTTGGTTGGGATATCTACGGTCACACTGATCCGACAAATACCGGCAAAGTAGGCGCAGATTGCACCGCAGCAGGTGTGCCTCTGCAGCCAACTGAATATGAACCGGACCATTGCAAGCCGGTTCCAGTAGACCTTCCTAATACCTTAAACTTAACCATAGGGCCTTTTTATAGTGGCAGTCCTTTTTTAGACCAAACAGGTTCTTTGCCACCTGGCACCGGTGGCTATAATTCATTTGGCGGCTTATTTTTTATGTGGCACTCCCATAATGAAAAAGAGCTTACAAATTATAATGTTTTTATCGGTGGAATGGGCACAATGGCGGCTATTGTACCACTCGGTATGCCTATACCTTAATCAAGGAGGAACTGAAAATGAAAAACAGTTTATTGAAAAAGAGATTTAAATTGCTGATGCTGGTGTCCATCATTCTCATTGCCGCCTTGACAGGAGTATCATCAGGTGCGGTACCAGCCGAGTATTGGCTCGAAGCCAGAACTTTTCAAATAACCATGCCGGATGGTACCCCGGTAACTATGTGGGGGTTTGCCGGCTGTACGGCCAACTATGCTTCCTGCGATCCATTGCCATCAGTTCCAGGACCACAATTGACAGCCACTCCGGGGTTATCTCTTACTATCCATCTCAGGAATAAATTAACGGGACTATATAAAGAACCTGTTTCGATTGTTATTCCCGGTCAAATTGCAGCAATGACCCCAACATGGACTGACAATTCAACAGGAAACAGAACCAGTCTGAGCCAGAGGGTAAGGTCTTTTACCACAGAAACGCCGGCTGACAACGGAGCTACAGTTATAACATATGTATGGAACAGTGTCAGGGAGGGGACATATTTGTACCAAAGCGGAACGCATCCTGCTGTTCAGATACAGATGGGTCTTTATGGGACTATTACAGCAAATGCTGCTGCAAATCAGGCATATACACCATCAGTCACAAATCCCAATACCAGTTATACGAATGAATTTGTTGTTGTTTACAGTGAAATAGATCCGGCACTGCATGATGCTGTAGCAACAGGCCAATACGGACCCCATACGCTTCCTCTTCCTCCGGGGTGGCTGACAAGCACAGTGAATTATGATCCACAGTATTTTTTAGTAAATGGACAGCCTTATTCTGCATCAAGCTCACCTTCTTTCACAGGGAACCCTAACGATACAACTCTAATAAGGTTTCTAAATGCCGGACTTCAAACACATGTGCCTGTTTTACAGGGACCTTATATCAAAATGATAGCAGAAGATGGTAACCTGATTCCCTATCCTAAGACACAATATTCATTAATGCTTACAGCAGGAAAAACGATCGATGCGATTATTAAATTACCTTCTGCCCCGGGTTATTTGCCATTGTATGACAGGGCACTTGACCTGACTAATGGTGCATCGTCACCAGGAGGAATGCTGACATATCTGAAGGTTGCTGCTGCAACACAATATACTCTCAATGTTAATAAAACAGGTAGTACCGGAACGGGCAGAATAGTGACGGCCAGCTTGCCTGGCGGTATAGACTGTGGCGCTGACTGTTCAGAGCAATACAATACCGGATTGGGTATACGGCTTTCGGCTATACCTGCTGCAGGTTCATATTTTTCAAGCTGGTCCGGAGGTGGCTGCTCAGGTAGTGGTTCATGCATGGTAACAATGGACGCCACCAAAACAGTTACAGGGATATTTCTCACTTCAGGTACCTATGCAGTAACTCCTTCAGTAGCAGGGAATGGAAATATCAGTCCATTGACGCCTCAGATAGTAGCAACAAACAATACAGCAACGTTTACCGTATATCCGAATGCCGGATATCATATTCAATCGGTTGGCGGAACATGCGGCGGAACCCTTACCGGGAATAAATTCACGACGCTACCGGTAACAGTAGCCTGCTCTGTTATTGCGAATTTTGCAATAAACACCTATACAGTTACCCCTACGGCAGGACCAAATGGTAACATAAGTCCGGCAATCCCGCAGACAGTGAATTATAATAATACCACAGCATTCTTGGTAGCTCCGGCGATCGGATATCATATTCAATCAGTCAATGGTTGCGGAGGCAGCCTAAACACTATTACGAATACATATACGACAGGACCGGTAACAGCAGATTGTACTGTCGTAGCTTCTTTCGCGGCAAACACATTTACCGTTACTCCATCAGCAGGACCAAACGGCAGCATCTACCCATCAGTTGTACAAACAGTTGGTTACAAT
>DIAS01000173.1 GCA_002415855.1 Bacteroidales bacterium UBA5072 | reverse complement strand
CCGTTGAGAATTTGCCAGGCCTCAGTGACCGATACATACCTCATCCTGTGGACCAGATCGTCAGAGACTTTTGGCCTTCCATCAGGAAAGCGTTCCCCTTTCCAGAGTGAAGTGTAATAAAGCATTTCATCTTTTGTCAGAGAAGTTGGCTGTGCACTTCCCTCAGAACAGAAAATTATCCCGGCCAAAAGAGCAAGGCATAACGAATAAAACAGTTTCCGGATTTTCATAGTTTTCCTCTTTTAACTCGTTTATTAAGGCCTGAATTATTAAATATCAGTAATTATTATATGAGTGCTGAACGATAAAGTTTACTGCTCCTAATATAATTTTAAAAACTCAAAATACAATCGATTGCATCAGGATCTGGTGCATTCAGTTCAATCATTAACATTTTTTAAGTTCTCAATCTTCGCTGCTTTAGGTTTCTTAGCCCTGGGGTCAATATGACTCCAGAAGCTGGCAAGCGAAGAGGCAGCTATGTTCATCCAGGTACCGAAAATAAGTGGTGCAAGAGCTGCGGCCGTACTTTTAAGAACATCGTATGCAAGACCTACAGCAAGTCCGCCATTCTTAAGACCAACCTCTATTGTGATAGCTCTCACGTCTTCATCACTTAATCGCAATGCCTTTGATGCACCATAACCTAAGGCAAACCCGATAGTATTATGCAGAATGACTGCGATGAAGAGAGCCGGTCCAATGGTCAGTAATGTTTGCTGGTTATGCGCAGCCACAACAACAATATACAACATGATAGCCCCGAGCGACAGTTTCGGAAGGACGATATCCATCCAGTCTTCAGGACCGCTGGTACGACGGATTACAATCATAGTGACCGACACAATGGAAACTGCCCAGGCTACCAGGATCAGACCTGTCTGCGAAGATTTGAATAATTCGGGAAACGGGACGAATATCAGGATCAGGCCTGCAATAAAGGCAGATATTGCCAACAAAATCATGTTCAGATCCTTCTTAACCCATTCCAGCTTACCATACAGGATCTTGTTGGCAATAATGCCAGCGAAAATTGGAATCAATATCATATTGACAATGCTGACCATCATGCTTATGGCATTTACTTCGATAAGCTTGCCTGCGAACAACATCATGAGGAAAGGAGTCACAACCGGTGACAGCAGTGTGGCAAGGGTGGTCAGCGTTACCGAAAGTGCCAGGTTCCCTTTAGCAAGATATGTCATCACGTTCGAGGCCACTCCTCCGGGACAGGCTCCCACAAGTATGATGCCGGCAGCAATTTCAGGCGGAAAATGCCAGATATTAATAATTAGCAAGGCTGCAAGCGGCATAAATACAAAGACCATTATGGTACCGGCAATAACCACAAGGGGTTTTGAAAGTTCCCTGACGAAATCCTTGAGATCAAGTTTCGTTCCCATACCGAACATAATGACCTGTATTGACGGCACAATGAGTTTATTGGTGTCAAAGCCCCAGTCGGTGAACATTTCCGGGAAGTAGAGGGTAAAGGAGACAAATGCAAATATCTGCAGTGTAAAGGATAATCCTTTGAATTTCTCTGATTTCTGTGCACCTAAAGCCAGAGCGAAGAAAAATGTAAAAAGCAGTAGTCCGGATATCGGCAGTTTTCCATTCCCTGTAGCAAGAATCAGAATTTCTGCAACGGCGAGGAATGCTGCCATTGCCAGATACATTTTTGTCGCGCCAGAATTTTTCATATACGTTTCCGGGTTATTTATTATTTAGGAATTTAATAACAGTTTCGGTTATCTGATCCGGTTGAAGTCCGTATTTCCTGAGTAATTCTTCATAAGGACCGTTGCTTGCATAGCGATCACCTATGCCAATCATCTTCATTTTTACAGGATGTTCCTGGCTGCATAATTCCGCGACTGCACTTCCCAGGCCACCTGCTGTAAAATGTTCCTCCACCGTAACAATTTTGCCTGTTTCCCTGGCGGCTGAAAGTATGAGTTCACGATCAAGAGGTTTGATTGTATGAATGTCTATCAGGCGCACGCTGATACCCAATTCTTCAAGAAGCCCGGCAGCGGTAACTGCTTTTGATAAGACAGTGCCGGTACCTATTAGTGCCACATCATGGCCATCTTTAATGACAATACCTTTCCCAAGGCTGAAATTAACATCCTCAGGATAAAGCACCGGCATCTTGAAGTTTCCTATTTTCATATAGCAGGGACCTACATGGTCAATCATTGCATGAACTGCCTTTTTAATAGTGACCGGATCGCCCGGATTTATTACCGTAACACCCGGTATTGTACGTATAATGGCAATATCGTCGATTGAATGATGGGTAGATCCAAGCTGGTCATAAGTAAGGCCGGCACAACGGCCAACGACCTTGACATTTTGATTCATATAACCCAGGTCATTCCGGAACATTTCGAACGGACGTGCGGTAACGAAGGGAGCGATAGCGGCAAAAACAGGTATTTTCCCTGTTGTTGCCAGTCCCGAAGCAAACCCTATTACACCCTGTTCCATTATTCCAAATTCAAAATGTCTTTCAGGGAATAGAGAGGGGAAAGCTCCCAGTCCCGATCCTGAGCTGCTGTCAGCAGAGAGCACAATCACATTCGGATTTTTTTCTGCTGCCTCAATAACGGCCTCTCCAAAGGTTTTTCTTGGATCTTTTAATTCATTCATTACCAGTTATTCTTTCCGTTTTTTCTTTCAGCCTTTTCTCGATTAAATCTAAGTCGCGTTCTGCCTGTTCCATCTCTTCAGGAGTGGCCTTCCAGTAATGATAGTTTACTTTTCTTTCGGCGAAACTAAGTCCTTTTGATTTTATGGTATCAGCGATAATCACTGAAGGTTTTCCTTTCTCAAAAGGGATCTCCCTGGCATTACCCAGGATTGCTTCAAAGTCGTGACCATCGATAATCCTGACACTCCAGCCGAATGACCGCCATCTTTCATCAAGAGGCTCATAGCTCATAACGTCAATGGTAGGTCCGCTTATCTGAAGTCTGTTTCTGTCTACAAAAACAAGAATATTATCAATCTTGTGCATTGATGCCGCCGCGGCTGCCTCCCAGTTGGATCCTTCA
>DIAS01000116.1 GCA_002415855.1 Bacteroidales bacterium UBA5072 | reverse complement strand
AAATAAGACCCTCAAAGCAGGCTCTAACCCCCGGCAAACAGGCATAAATTATTCTTCGTCCTTATCACTGCTGAAAAAGTTCTCCCTGATCTTCTCATATGACATAAAAGCCCTGTAAATGGCATAAATGAACAGTGGAACAGAAAATACTATCCTGAGTGCCTTGTCAATATCAAAGAGTGTGGTTGTAAGGATAAAATAACCAAGGCCGAAATAGAAGAAGACCATTACTGTGCCAAATATGGCAAATACCTTGTCGTACATTTTCCCACTGCTCATAGATGGTTATTTTTAACGTGACAAATATATAATTTATTCCTTTTTCATTGCTGATACGCCTGCAATAACTGGTAAAGAGAGTCGGAATCCCGATTCTCTTTACCAGTTCAGCAATTTTTATTTAGTGGCGTTTTCAAGCCGTTTCATTATTGAGAATATAAATGCAGCAGACAGCAGGCAGCAGACAATAAAGACGCTCCATAACTGCCATAGTTCAACCTTGTCCCACAGTTTCGTCCCCACAAAGAGAAGCTTGTTTCCGACAGCTGTCGCTAAAAGCCAGCCTCCCTGCATCAGCCCCTGGAAACGCGACGGGGCTACCTTTGACACGAACGAGAGTCCCATGGGGCTCAGGAACAGTTCGGCAATAGTAAGGATTAGATAACTGCTTATTAGCCAGTAAGGCGTCACCCTGAAAGATTCCGCAACAGGTACACCGGCCAGTGAAGACGGGGATGGGAGTTTTACCGAGGCAAGAAGTACCACTATGAACCCGACGGCAGCAATGATCATTCCTATTCCTATCTTTTTAGGAGTGGAAGGCTCGATATTCTTTTTGTTCAGCCATGCAAAGACACCCATCACGGGGAAGGTGAGGGCAACAATGAATACCGGGTTGAAAGACTGGAACACCTCAGGAGCAATTGAATTCAACTGTTTAGCCCTGACGAAGAACATATAGGCAAAAACAAGCGATACTGCCAGTAGTGATCCACCAATGATCCTTGCATAAGCTTTAATGTTTTTCCTTATGAGAATCACCAGGCCGGCAACTGACCCGATAACCGCAAGCATTGAGGGGAGCGTGAAGAATAAATTGGTAAAAGGACCTACCTGTTTGGCAGTGTAATCACGTGCAAAAAGAGTCAGGGTTAATCCATTCTGATGAAATGACATCCAGAAGAAAACGACCACGATAAATACAAGTATCAGCGAAGAGACCCGAGCGTACTCATCCTTCCTTGAGGAGGTAAGGATCCATGTTATGAAACCCGCGAACAACCCGAAGGCAAGACCTGAGGCAATCCCGACAACAAATTTCAGACCGACGGCAAAGATGCCCATAGCTACTAATGCATAAATAAGAGGCATGAATTCAAACTTGATACCCGCCGGCGCTGTTTCAGTCTCTTTCATCTGCTTTTCCTTATTTGGCAATAGCCTGTTGAAGATTATATATACCAGCATTGAGATCACCATTGCCACGGCAGCAATCCCGAAAGCATAGTTATAACCCCTCGAGAAGGCATTCAGGTAATTGTCTGCAAAAGCGCCAAGGTCGGTGACAGGCCCGGCAAGGTTCACTTTATCAGCAAGCTGCTGCAGTGTGGTTGTATCTGTCAGGACGCCGTTCTTAAACTGGTGACATAACGCCGGAAGGCTTGCATCATGGGCAAATCCATTGGTTTTCAGCCACCAGCTCCGCATGGCATTGGCAGCATATGGGGCAAAAAAGGCTCCGACATTTATTCCCATATAAAAAATCATGAAGGCTGTGTCTCTCAGTTTCGAGTACTGGGGATTGTCGTACATCTGCCCTACCACAGCCTGCAGGTTACCTTTGAAAAGACCGTTGCCAAAGGCTATTGTAAACAGGCCTATTACAGTGAATGTGAGTGACATGCCTGGTATCGACATCAGCATGTAACCGGCAAACATTATTATTATTCCGAACAGAATAACTGTTTTGTACTTCCTGGTGGAATCGGCAAGTATTCCGCCGAAAAGAGCCAGCGCATAAATACTGAAGTAAAACCAGCTGTAGATATCTCCTGCCTTCTCGGCAGATAAGCCGTATTTGGCCTGCAGGAACAGAACAAGAATGGCCATCATGGTATAAAAGCCGAAACGTTCCCCCATGTTGGCAAAAAAAGCTACCAGCAGTCCTTTTGGATGGTTCTTAAGCATAATTATTTATGTTTATAGGTTTGTTTTGGTACTGACGCCGGCAAATATATTAATCTTTTTTGTTTGACGGGAATACAATAAATAAGAGCAGCAATAATTTTGTATCATCTATTTATATATTTGCACTAACCTTACTGATAAGTAGTATATGAAGATTTTTACATCCGCAGAGATCAGGGAGATTGATGCAGCGACCATACGCCTTGAACCGGTCACACCGGCCGGGTTGATGGAACGTGCTGCAACTGCACTGTTTCAGCATCTGAAGGATATTGTGCCACCTGAAAAGAAAGTGAATGTTTTTGCCGGACCCGGCAATAACGGAGGCGATGGCCTGGTCATTGCCAGGCTGCTGCACGAAGATAGCTATAAAGTCAGGGTATTTATTGTGGAGACAGGTACTGCCCACAGCAGCGAGTTCAGAATGAACTCAGAGCGCCTTATAAGATCAGGCCTCTCGCCATTCACCCTTGCCGATCCGGAACTTTTCCCGTCAATAAGCCGCGACGAGGTTATTCTCGATGCCATTTTTGGTACCGGACTGAGCAAGCCTCCTGCAGGGGCAGCTGCTGAGATCATACGCAAAATAAACCTTACGGGAGCTAATATAATTTCCGTGGATGTCCCGTCAGGTCTGTTCTGTGATGATAACACCCTGGCCGAAAGGAACAGTATTGTTAAAGCTTCCATGACTCTGACATTCCAGTTTCCCAAACTGTCATTTATGTTTGCCGGCAATGATGACTTCGTCGGTAAATGGGAGATGATAGACATTGGATTGCATCCGGAGACAATCTCGAAGATGCCTTCAAGGTATCATTATATAATGAAAGAG
>DIAS01000069.1 GCA_002415855.1 Bacteroidales bacterium UBA5072 | reverse complement strand
GATGGGCGGCGGCAAGGGCGGCTCCGATTTCGACCCCAAAGGCAAAAGCGACGGCGAAGTTATGCGATTCTGCCAGAGCTTTATGACGGAGCTGTTCCGCCATATTGGCCCTGAAACTGATGTGCCTGCGGGTGATATCGGTGTTGGCGGACGTGAAATCGGATTCCTGTTCGGACAATATAAAAGACTGAAGAATGAATTTACCGGCGTACTTACAGGCAAGGGTATTGAATGGGGCGGTTCTCTTATACGCCCTGAAGCAACAGGATATGGTGCAACATATTTTGCCCAGGAGATGCTGGCAACACAGGGTGATTCGTTTAAGGGGAAAACTGTATGCATTTCCGGTTCCGGAAATGTTGCACAGTATGCAACAGAAAAAGTCACAGAATTAGGGGGCAAAGTTGTTACATCTTCCGACTCAAACGGATTTATTTATGATCCTAAAGGCATTGATGCCGATAAACTGAAATACATTATGGATCTGAAGAATGTCCGCCGGGGCAGGATAAAGGAGTATGCGGAGAAATTCAGCGTGGAATATTTTGAAGATAAGCGGCCCTGGATCATTAAATGTGACATTGCAATGCCAAATGCAACGCAGAACGAAATCAATGCCGAGGAAGCCAGAACCCTTGTTAAAAACGGGTGTATCTGTGTGGCAGAAGGCGCCAATATGCCATCCACAATTGAAGCAGTTGATGTGTTTCTGAAGGCAAAGATCCTCTACGGTCCGGGGAAAGCTGCAAACGCCGGCGGTGTTGCTACCTCCGGACTGGAAATGACCCAGAATTCCATGAGGCTCCCCTGGTTGCGTGAAGAAGTCGATGACCGGCTGCATACGATCATGAAGAATATTCACAGCACATGCGTAAAGTACGGCAAACAGGAAGACGGCTTTATTAATTACGTCGACGGAGCCAATATCGGTGGTTTTGTGAAAGTTGCCAATGCAATGATGGCGCAAGGTGTCGTTTAATGCAGCTAATTGATACACATACACACCTTTACCTTCCGGAATTTGACGACGACAGAGATCTGGTTGTAAACAGGGCTGTCGAGAGCGGAGTTGTCAGGCTCCTGATGCCAAATATTGATACCGATTCAGCAGACCAGATGCTTTCGGTCGGGAACCGGTATCCTGGAATCTGTTTGCCAATGATAGGACTTCACCCTACTTCTGTAAAAGTAGATTTTAATTCACAGATTGATAAACTTGAAAACCTTGCCGCAAATAACAGGTTCTGTGCAGTCGGGGAAATTGGCATCGACCTCTACTGGGATCAGTCCAAGCTGGCTGAGCAGTCAGAAGCATTCAGGAGACAGGTGGCTTTTGCTGTAAATTCAGGATTACCGGTAGTAATTCATTCCAGAAATTCTTTTCCTGAAGTCTTTATGGCTTTGGAAGAGTTCAGGGGATCAGGTGTAAAAGGAGTATTTCATGCTTTCACAGGCTCTGTACAGGACGCCGGAAAAGCTATAGGCATGGGATTTAAACTTGGTATAGGAGGAATAGTGACATATAAAAACTCAGGACTTGATAAAGTGGTCAAAGAGGCCGGGTCAGAAAATATTGTTCTCGAAACCGATTCGCCCTATCTGGCACCAGTACCTCACAGGGGGAAAAGAAATGAGAGTTCGTATCTCCGCCTAATCAACAAGAAGCTTTCAGAGATCTTCAGCATAAGCGAAGAAGAGATGGCGGATATAACATTTGACAACTCATCAAGCCTTTTCAAACTCTCCGAATAGTTAATTAATGTTGCTGGTTGCTTGTTACTGGTTGCTGGTTGGAGTTAGATCTCCCCTTTGAAGAGCCTGGCCCGCCTTGGCCAGGGGGTAGAGGGATGTTAAGTGATAAACGATAAAAGATTGCAAGTCAGATGAAAGATACAAAAGAAACCTCAATACTGATAATTTACACCGGCGGTACCATAGGGATGGTTCATGATCCCGTTACAGGATCGCTGGTACCCATCGACTTTAAACATATCACCGATCATGTTCCGGAACTGCTGAAGTTCGGTTTTAATCTACAGTCCGTCTCTTTCGACCCGGTAAAGGATTCATCTAATATTGATCCGGGAGTCTGGATCAAAATGGCTGAGACGATAGAAGAACATTATGAGGAATTTGATGGCTTTGTGGTGCTCCACGGAACAGATACGATGGCTTATTCTGCATCAGCCCTGAGCTTTATGCTTGAGAACCTCAGAAAGCCGGTGATCTTCACCGGATCACAGCTGCCGATTGGCCTGTTACGCACCGACGGAAGGGAGAACCTCATAACTACAATCGAGATTGCAGCTGCAAAAGAAAACGGGCTTTCGCTTGTTCCGGAAGTGTGTATTTATTTTGATAATGAGCTTACAAGGGGAAACAGGACTACCAAGTTCAGCGCCGAACATTTTGATGCTTTTAACTCACCAAACTATCCTCCTCTTGCCGAGGTTGGCCTGCACCTGAAATATAATTACAACCTTATAAAATACTCCGGTCCGAATAAGGATCTTGTGGTTCACAAGGTTTTTGATACCAATGTTGCAATCTTAAAATTATTCCCCGGGATTGGTCATAACCTGGTCCGGGCTGTAATAAACACAAAAGATCTGAAAGGACTAATAATTGAAACGTTTGGATCGGGGAATGCACCAACCTATCCATGGTTCCTCGAAGAGCTTAAAACGTTCATAAGCAATGGAGGGATAATATATAATGTCACCCAGTGTCATGGCGGCAGTGTTGAGATGGGACTGTATGAAACGAGTCGTGAGATGCTTGCAGCGGGAGTTG
>DIAS01000063.1:30339-30920 GCA_002415855.1 Bacteroidales bacterium UBA5072 | reverse complement strand
CTTGTACAACTCTTTTGTGGCAAAGAATGCCGCATGGGGACCGCCAAAATTGACCGGAATGCCAAATCTTTGCGTGGAACCGACAACGACATCCGCACCCCATTGACCCGGAGGCACAAGCATAACTAAACTCATGATATCTGCTGTAACTATTACCGGGATGTTCCTGGCATGAGCCATTTCAACAAAACTCCTATAATCCCTTATCTTGCCGTCTCCGGCAGGATACTGGATCACCGTACCGAAAATATTTTCGAAGTCTTTCATTTCATGATAATCTCCCGTCAGCACTTCAATACCAAGAACTCCTGCGCGGGTCCTGATCACATCGAGCGTTTGGGGGAAAACATTCTGATCGACAAAAAAACGGTTTGCGCCACTGTTTGCGGATTCTTTCGGACGGGCATTGTGCAGCATGATCATCGCTTCTGCTGCAGCTGTCCCCTCATCCAGCAGCGATGCATTGGCAATTTCCATTCCGGTGAGTTCAAGTATGGCTGTCTGAAAGTTCAGCAGTGCTTCAAGTCTTCCCTGGGAGATCTCTGCCTGGTAGGGAGTATAGGAAGTATACCATCCGGGAT
>DIAS01000063.1:12129-30102 GCA_002415855.1 Bacteroidales bacterium UBA5072 | reverse complement strand
TACCATCCGGGATTCTCAAGAATGTTGCGCTGAATTACCGCCGGCATGATGGTACCGTAATACCCCATACCGATAAAGGTTTTAAAAAGCTTGTTCCTCGATGCAATTTCAGCAATACACTTAAAATACTCATGTTCACTGATTCCGGGTTTTAACGGCAATTCCTGCTTCAGCCTGATCCCCGAAGGAATCGTTTTTTCAATCAGCTCATCGAGTGATTTTACACCGATCTTGTCCAGCATGGTGGCAATTTCTTCCTGCCGGGGTCCAGTATGTCTGAAGGCGAAATGATCGATATTCATAGGGTTGTTTTTCAATTATTTATGTAATTAATTCTGTGCATGAAAACACTTATAAAAATGGATTGCCTCCTTGTTTAAAAAAAGGATTTGTGTCATATTCATGACCGATTGTTGTTTTTGGACCGTGACCAGGCCAAACCACGGTATCCTTGGGGAGACATAAAAGCTTACTGCAAATGCCCTGTATGAGCAGGTCATGGTCCCCTCCGGGCAGATCTGTTCTGCCAATACTTCCCCTGAACAGGATATCCCCGCAGATCAGGAAATTATCTTTGGCGGAGTACAGAGCTATACTGCCCGGTGAATGTCCGGGAACATGAATAATTTCCAGCCGGCTGTTACCAAAGCAAACATCCTTCCCCTCCTGTAACAAACCATCGGGCATTGGAGTTTTACCCACACTGAACCCGAAGATGCCCCCGTATTTATCGGCATACTCGAGCTGGTGCACATCATCTTCGTGGATCAGCAAAGGGCACTGGTAGGTGTCTTTCACCCATGCGTTGCCGAAGATATGATCAAAATGTCCATGTGTATTAACGACATAAACCGGTTTCAGCGAGCCTGCTGAAATAAAGTCGCTTAGCATGCTGCATTGTTCGGGTGTATTGCACCCGGGATCGACAATGATACATTCTCCTGTCTCATCCAGTAAAACGAATGCGTTTACTTCCAATTCATTGAATACAAAATGTCGGATGGTGATCATCTGATTCCGTTTGAAGAATTAAAACCGCAAGTTATTGTTTTCCGCCTAACATTGGAACAAAAACGAACAATCCATGATGCGACCTTTTGTACTCATTTTCCCCCAGCTTTTCAATTAAGGTCATCACCTGCGAATCTGATTCACCAAGTGGGATAACCAGTTTGCCGTTTGGTTTCAGCTGATCAAGCAGTTTTTCAGGTATTTCAGGGGCAGCAGCGGTTATCAGTATCCGATCAAATGGTCCGTAGGTAGGCAATCCCAGATAACCGTCACCGTAAAAGAAATGAAGCCTGTAATGCAATGCCCCAAGGAGGGATTGGGACATAAGATACAGATCCTTTTGCCTTTCGATGGTGTATACTTTGGCGCCCATTTCAACGAGGACTGCCGCCTGGTAGCCGGAACCTGTTCCTATCTCAAGCACTTTGTGCATAGGTTTCACATCCAGCAACTGGGTCTGAAAAGCGACTGTATAGGGCTGTGAAATGGTTTGCCCGGCTGCAATCGGGAATGCCTGGTCCCGGTAGGCAAATTTGATGAATCCACTGTCCATGAATAAATGACGCGGAACTTTGTTAATGGCAGCTAGAACATTTTCATCCGAAATTCCCTTCCTTCGAATTTCCTCTGTCAATTTCTTGCGTAAGCCTTTATGCTGGTAACTGTCCTCCATGTTCTGCAAAGCGTATGCTTGTTGTTATCAACAAAATTAGTTGATAAGTTAAATCTAAAAAAAATATCCCTTATTTCTAAATAATTTATGTTTGTGCAAATGCCGGATAAATGATTAATGTTGGAATTGTTGGCTCTTCCTCGTCTATCAGCAGGCATGTAAATGCGTTAGGAAAAATCGCGGATATCCGGATCACGGGCAGCTGGATTGCTGGTGGGGTTCAGGAATCTGTCCTGGATGCCGTATCCGGAACGGCCATCTCAAATCCTGATGACATCCTTGAAAATACAGACGCACTTATCCTTACCGATGCCGGGAATTTTTGTAACCGTTTGACGACTGCCGCCTTAAGAAATGCACGGCATGTTTTCCTCTATCCGGCAGTAGTCCGTTCCGTGAATGAAGTCCATCAACTCATTCAACTGGCACGTGAAGCCAATGTCATCCTCAAATGCGGCAGAACAGGCCATGCAGGTACACGGGGACTTCTGGAAGCGCTTCCCGATATCAGCTCCATCAGCATGATTGAGCTTCAGCATTATGTTAAGATTTCCGGCATGGAAAAGTCCCCGAAAATGTCAGAAGCCCTGCTCAGTGATATGGAAATCCTGAGCCACCTCATCCATGCCAGGATAATTTCAATCAAGGCAAAGGGACTTTGCATGCTCACTTCGGAACCCGAAATCCTGAATGCCAGGCTTGAATTTGATAACGGATGTGCGGTAAATTATAACAGCAACCTGATTGCTGCACAAAACGAGTTCTTCATTACCATCGTGGCAAAGAATAAAATATTGAAATACAACTTTATCAGCGGTGAATACACAGGTTGGCTCCTGCATCATACTCAAAATAAAAACGAAAGTCCTATCTTTATAGAAAGTATACGGGTAGAACAAACGGATTCGCTCTGGGTAGAATTATCTGACTTTATTTCCCTGATCCAGACCGGACCTGCATTTCTTTCTATTAATGATAATGGTTTTGAATCCTTTATTCTGACCGACCGTATACTTGAAAAAGTAATGAAGACGCTTGTGCAGTGTGCCTGACTTCCCAAGACGTATGATTTATCGGATTTGAAGCATTCCAAATGAACAGAAAGCTGCAACGGTTCAAATACCTGTTTGCTGATTTTATATCAGCACTGGCTGCATGGACTGTTTTCTACCTCTATCGCAAACACACGCACATTTCGGGTGCGTCGGGCAGCAGCAGTCTGAATTTACTGGATGATCTGTACCTCAGGGGTTCTCTGGTCTTTCCTGTTTTCTGGCTTTTTGTATATGCCATTACGGGCTATTACAATGATGTATTCCGGAAGTCACGCTTGTCGGAACTCTGGCAGACTATCGGCAATACCCTCATTGGTTCGGGGTTTCTGTTTTTTGTTTTCAGGCTTGGCAGAACTGAGCTGGCAGGCATGGCAGATCCGCTTTCGATTTACTTCAGTTTCTTTGCCTTCCAGTTCCTTTTTACTTACATCCCGCGGCTGGTTATTACCACTACCACCACCCATCAGGTGCATCGGGGTAAAATCGGGTTCAATACCCTTCTGATCGGCAGCAATTCAAAAGCCGTTGATGCCTGGCGTGAAGTTGTAAGTCAGAAAAGAGGAAGCGGAAACCTGTTTATTGGATTTGTCAATGTAAATCACAATCCCGCAGGAATTCTGGCCAACTACCTTCCCCATCTGGGCAACCTTGATGACGTTCGCACCATCATAATAGAGAAAGAGGTTGAGGAAGTGATCATTGCTATTGAAACCTCTGAGCACGACATGATCAACAGCATCATCAACAGGCTGATCGATACCAATGTTGTTATAAAAGCTATTCCCAGCATGCACGATATTCTTACCGGAAGGGTAAGAATGAACTCCATTCTCGGTACACCACTGATTTCGGTTTCACACAACCTCATGCCTGCATGGCAGGAGAATGTGAAAAGCTTTATCGATTATCTGATCGCTTCACTTGCCTTGATCATTACACTTCCGCTGAGTCTTTTTCTGGCAGCCGGAATCAAACTTACCTCCAAAGGACCTGTTTTTTACAGTCATGAAAGAATTGGCCGGTATGGAAGACCGTTTATCATTTACAAATTCCGGTCGATGTACCTCGATGCTGAGAAAGACGGCCCCGGCCTTTCCTCCAGAACCGACGGAAGGATAACCAGTTTTGGAAAATTCATGCGAAAGGCCCGGCTGGACGAAATTCCTAATTTCATTAATGTTCTGAAAGGTGACATGTCACTGGTCGGGCCCAGACCGGAGCGAAAACATTTTATCGACCAGATCGTGCAGATTGCCCCCCATTACCTCCATCTCCTTAAGGTGAAACCAGGAATAACATCATGGGGTCAGGTGAAATATGGCTATGCAGGAAATGTGGAACAGATGATCCATCGATTGAAATATGACCTGATCTACCTCGACAACATGTCTCTTTTTATAGATTTCAAAATCATGATCTATACCTTCCTGACCATTGTCAAGCGTAAGGGGATCTGAAGAAAAAACAACGGTGAGTGCAGTTCGTCACTTAGGCGATTTCAGAAAAGATACCTGAAGAGGTATATAAGCGGCCCCCTCCGGGGTCAGCTTGCTTTCATACATCACGATCCTGTCAACCGGCTGTTTCTGAAATACAACCTCCTTGTACAGGGAAATCAGCTGTGCGAGCTGGTTTTGCTGACGAATTGCCTTGACCCGGCCCAAGGTCAAATGCGGTGAGAATGCCCTGTTCTCGGGTACAAACCCAAACCCCGAAAGACAGTAGTCAAGTTCTTTTTTTATTTGTACCAGTTCGGGACAGGGATCGCAACCAATCCATATCACACGCGGATCCCTGAGGCTGCTGAATACGCCGAATGAACGCAATGTCAATCCAAACGGTTGTTTTCCGTTGGCAATGTCCTGGAGGCGGTCCATGATATCCGGCAGCATTTCCTCTTCGGTATCCCCGAGAAAGTTAAGGGTAATATGCAGATTGTCAACCTGTACCCAATTGATCCGTTCCAGCCGCATCCTGTACCGCACCAATTCGTAATCTTCCTTTAATTTCGGTGATGGAACAATGTCAATCGCAATAAAAATCCTTTTCATGGAATTACTATTCGTATAGGATCAGAAAGGGTTGTTTCATTTTGATAAACTGCCGGTCCATTGTGCCTTGTCCCTCCTATAATTGTCCATTCTCAATCATGATCATGATCTCATTCAGTACCTTGTCTTCACCCTCCGGGTCAAATTCAGTTTTAAGGTTTGATCCGAAAAGACGAGCGATGGCTTGCCAGAACGCTGCCTGGAAGGATCCGCGGAGATCTTTCACAACTTCGAATGAGGTTTTGCTGGTTTCCCTGTCGATCAGTTTGATCAGGATTCTTCCCTGTGTGACTGTAAGGTTTTTAAGGTCCTCCTCGTATTGTTTAAGAAGTTCCTCCTCTATCTGTTTAATATAATCGCGTTGTTCCTTTCCTGTTTTCAGGGTCTGGAGGTGAGCCGACACTTCTCCGTATTTCGCTCCGGCAAGTTTGGCATAGGGATATACCTTCTTCACATTATAGACAAGTTTTCTGTATTGCCTCAGATCCCGTGTGGCGGCAGCTCTTTTTCGGGGCTGAATGACGGCCTCGTCAATACTTGTCAAATAGAGCGTATCCCCGTTCTGAACGATCACATCGACCGGATATCCTTCCAGTTCCACACGGGTTGTATCTTGCGCGTATAACGGAAGGACAAACCATGTCAGCAAAAAGCCTATGCTGATCATCCTGAACATCACTGTCTAAAATAACAAAATATTTGCCAAATCATGCAACCAGTTAAACGGATAAACCTATCCATTGTTTTACAAATGAACCCAACAATAATTTTAAATTGCTATTTTTACAAAAAACATCTCATGGATGCGAATGACAAGAAATACACCAATGGCGAGATAACTGTTTTCTGGCAGCCAAAAAAGTGTATTCATGCTACTACCTGTTACCGTGAGCTGATCGAGGTGTTCAATCCCCGTAAAAGGCCCTGGGTGAATATGAACGGTGCTTCCACCGAAGAAATTGTGCGGGTAGTCAAGCTTTGTCCCACACAAGCCCTGTCATTCAAGTACAACAATGATATCCGCGATGAAGAGCAGAAGGAGAAGACAGCAGAAGGTGCAGAAACCGGTGCCGAAGTCCGTGTAATGGAAGATGGCCCCCTGGTCGTGAAGGGGAATTTTGTCATATATGATACGGACGGAAAAGAATTAAAGCACCTGAAACTGACATCCCTTTGCAGGTGCGGATCGTCGCATGACCTGCCTTACTGTGACGGCACGCACCGTAAAATTGGTTTTACCGGTAAATAATTGCATGTATGGAAGAAGATAAGTCGACCTCTCCTGCAAAAGCTGAAGTAAGGATACTGAAAGACGGACCCATTATGATAAAAGGGGTGATTCGGTTCAGGGACTCATCTGGTAATGTAACCACTGGTGAACAGGAACTTTATATTTGCCGTTGTGGTGGTTCTGCAAACAAGCCGTGGTGCGATGAAACCCACAAAAAGATCGGAATTGCTTACTGAACACTCTTCTTCACCAGATCAGCCGCATCCTGCAAAGAAATGGCAGAGTAAACCTGCAATCCCGAATGGTCAATCACTGTTTTTGCCTCCTGCGCATTGGTCCCCTGTAACCGCACAATAACGGGTACACGGATAGAACCAATGGACTTATAAGCATCGACCACACCCTGGGCGACCCTGTCACAACGAACAATACCGCCAAAGATATTGATCAGGATTACTTTTACGCTTGGATCCTGAAGGATGATCCTGAACCCTGCCTCTACAGTCTGCGCATTCGCAGTTCCGCCTACATCGAGAAAATTGGCAGGTTCGCCGCCTGACAGTTTGATAATGTCCATGGTAGCCATGGCCAGTCCTGCCCCATTCACCATGCACCCAACATTTCCATTCAATTTGATAAAGTTCAGGTTATGCCTCGATGCCTCGGTTTCAGCAGGATCTTCCTCATTCAGATCACGCATTTCCGCATAGTCGGGGTGCCGGAACAATGCATTATCATCGAGGTTGACCTTGGCATCAGCAGCAAAGATCAGATCATCAGATGTTTTTACCAGCGGATTGATCTCAAATAAAGAAGAGTCACTGGCAATGTATGCATTATACAGGGCCAGGACAAACCGGTTCATCTCCTTGAAGGCTTTTCCCTCCAATCCGAGATTAAAAGCGATTTTCCTTGCCTGGAAAGGCTGGATGCCCACTGCAGGGTTTATCTCTTCCCTGAATATCAGGTGGGGCGTTTTCTCTGCCACAGCTTCAATATCCATACCTCCTTCGGTGGAATACATGATGATGTTCCGGCCCGTGGCACGGTTCAGCAGAACGCTCATGTACAGTTCCCTCACAGAGGTGTTGCCTGGATAATAGATATCCTGCTGGATCAGGACCTTGTGTACTTTTTTACCCGCTGGTCCGGTTTGTGGCGTAACCAACTGCATACCAAGGATACTGCCGGCATGTTTTCTTACATCCGCTATGGAAAGGGCCAGCTTAACACCACCACCCTTACCACGCCCGCCTGCATGGATCTGAGCCTTGACAACCCAGCTGTTTGCTCCGTTTTTTTCCTGCAGCTCAAGCGCGGCTTTCTCTGCACTTTCAACATCATCCACAACAATTCCGGCCGGTACGGATACACCAAACCGGCTGAGGATTGCCTTACCCTGGTATTCGTGAATATTCATTTTTTAAAGATTGTCCTGATTTTAGCTTACGAAAATATTTATTTTTTCTTATCTATTACTAACATTGCAAACATTTCAAGCAAGCGGATGCTCAGATGAAAAAACTGCTGAACGAAGAACTTAACCGGAAAACGATTGAAGAATTCAAACAGGCTGGAAAATACCCGGTAATGGTTGTGTTGGATAATGTCCGGAGCCTTAATAATATCGGATCTGTCTTCCGTACCTGTGATGCTTTTCTGGTTGAGGGGATCAAACTTTGCGGAATTACAGCTACTCCTCCGCATCGTGAAATCAGTAAAACGGCCCTGGGAGCCACTGAATCGGTTCAGTGGCAGTATTGTGAACATACGAGTGAGGCAATTCAGGCCCTTCGCAGGCAGGGTTATCTGATATATGCGGTGGAACAGACTATTGCCAGTTGTGCGCTTCATGAGTTTTCTGTTTCGGCCGGTAACAAGTACGCTCTTGTATTCGGACACGAGATCAAAGGTGTAGAACAGGAAGTAGTGGATCTTTGTGACGGAGCTATTGAAATACCGCAGCATGGTACCAAACATTCGATAAACATCGCCGTCAGCGCCGGAATTGTTCTGTGGGAGTTCTTCAGGCAGTTTCAGAAGCCCTGATGATCGTCATCAACTGTGTCCGGCTATTACAGTTGGTTTTTGAGTAAATGCGGTGTGTATGATCCTTTACGGTCTGCAAACTGATGAACAGTTTATCGGCGATCTGCTGGTTGGAAAGACCATTGCAGATTTCCCGGATGATTTCTTTCTCCCTGGGAGAAATATCACAACTACTGCATAACGAATCCAGTGTCATCCTGCTTCCGGTTTCCTGCAAAAACACGGAAAGATCAGCTCCATAACGCATATACAGGGGCATGAAAGCCCCGCCGGTGAAAAATACAAAAATGAACAACAGGGCAACAAAAAGATTCCCCTGATAAAATACGAGCACGGTATTCTGCGTAAGCATGATCAATACAAGGCCCAAAGCAAGGTTCCTCCTGTCCGTTCTGCGCAGATAAGGTTTGCGCCTGTTGTTGTATAGCAGATAGGCAGCGCCGGATACGGAATATACAAAGTTCAGCAGGATATATATAAACTTGATGGTAGTAAATGTATCAAAAGCAGTGAATCTATTGATCAAATACGCCATGCAGGCAATCAGGAGAATATTGCCTGATAAATAATAGAAGACAAATGAATTGCGGATTTTCTGGCCGGACAGCTCCCCGGTAAGCTTCACCAGCATTAACCATGTAAACAGAACGAAAGGAGATCCGAGCAGGGTCAGGACGTTGGTAGTTTTGGTCAGGATATCTGCAGGAATGTAAGTTGAAAGAAAGGTAATAAAAACCGCTTGCCCCCAGAAAGCATAAAAGCCATAGGTGTAATAAAATGCCTGCAGGTACATCAGGGTGGAAAATAACTCCAGCTTACGGGTGTTTCTCAGCCTCGAGGCAATGAAGATACTTCCAGCCGCAAGGGCGACTGATATAACGAACAACAGGGCAATCATGTATTTGATCATGCCTAAAGATACAAATTATACCATTTGGTCCACCGGTAAAAGTAAGACCTACCAAAGTAGGGTGATGCATACTTAAGTAGGAATCTGAACAAACACTACTAAAGTATGCAGTGGGGTAAATAACATGCCGCTACCTTTGCTTCGAATTCTAAACCCATTAAAAAATAGAGAAATGGAAACGATTGAACAATACAAATTAACGCCTTCGCTGAGCAATAGTTTCAGCCATGGCTGGAAAACCATGGAAAAGTATTTTCTGGTACTCTTTCTTGTTGTGCTGGTTATCGCTCTGGTAGCTTCCCCTACGCAGGCTTTCAGATTCAACATGGATCCCAGCCATCATGGTAATTGGGATTGGCATTTCCCTGATTTAGGCATGTTGGCTTTTGGAATGGCAGCCATGGTATTCGGGTTGTTTGCGCTGGCCTATGCAATTATGATTGTTCCTGTATTTAAATACGGCGGAAAGATGATGTTTGTCCAGGCCGTAAGGGATATCCGGCCTGATTTCAACATGCTCGTCAATGGATTCAGAGAAAACTACCTTGGCATTGTATTGGCCAGCCTGCTAACTTTTGCCCTGATTATGCTCGGCATAATTGCCCTGATCATACCCGGGATAATCATTGGATGCCGCCTCGCCTTTGTGGGATATCTGGTCATGGACAAGAAACTCGATCCCATCATGGCAGTGGAAGAGAGCTGGCGGATGACAAAAGGCTATGGGTGGACTATATTCTTTATGGCCATTGTCTCCTTTTTTATTCTGATTGCCGGATTATGCCTGCTGGTGGTGGGTGTTATACCGGCAGCCATCTGGGTCAGCAGTGCCTTTGCCAGTTTATACGAAGGAGTGCAGGTCAACAGGAGTTTGCAGCAATAATGCAGCTTTAAAACTAAAAGTCCGGTTCAGCCACTTTCCATGGTCTGAGCCGGACTTTTTCAGTATCAGTTAATTTAACAGAACTAAATGCCAGCTGTTACGGCTTTCTGATGTCCATTTTTTGCAGCTGATCCCGCATAGCATCCACATGATTCCTGAACCCGGTAGATTTTCTGGCATCCTCGCTGGTAATATCTACCATGGGCCAGAAAAAACCCTCCAACATAATACCGCCGGTAAGAATAATAAAACCTTCGTAAGTATAGCCTGCAAGAATGGTTTCAATGTTAGCTTCCGTTATCAAGTAATCGTCAACATAGAGCCAAAGATCATCGTAGGAGCTGAAAGTCTGCTCCTGCAGAACCTCATCCTCGTCGTAATAGGACAAGCCATAGAGTTCGCCGGTACCAAATTCATCCTCCGCCATGCTCATAAGATAATCAACGGCGTCCAGCTCTTCCGATTCTGCAAGCATGATAATATCGTCGCACTTGTCGCTCGTAATACTGTAGCCCAGTAGAAGGTCACCCAGTGTGGCAATTTCATCATAGGTAAATACCAGGAAGTCAGATTCCGAATTATCCTCATCGTACACCCCGGGACTTGCTTCCTTGATATAGCCGGGCGACTTATTGATCAGGGTGGTCATGTTCGTCAGGGTAAAGGTAAGCTGATCAATTTCATCTTTATCCTTTTGGCATCCTGAAAAGACAAGGAAGACCATGCACAGGGCAATCAGTAATTTTTTCATAGGTTATCAGGTTTTAGGTAATTTTATATAAATGTAGGCAAATATTTCATTCAGTAGGTATAATTCAACAGGTAAAAAAAAACCCCGCCGATGGCGGGGTTTAAAATCGTGATCCCTGATAATTATTGAAGAAGCGCTTTGAAAGCTTCGTTTTCGGCGAATTTCAGGAATTCAGCATCCTTGGCGGCATAAGCCTTTACACTTGCATCGAGGCTGACAGCCTGACGCAGGTTGTTAACAACACCGTCTGCAACACCGCCTCTGGCGTTTGCAACAGCCTTCAGGTAATATACCCAGCCGTCTTTGACATCACCAAGCGAATTCAGCGTGGCAATGGCTTTCTCATTGTTGCCATTCAGCAACTGAGCAAGTGCTGCATTAAATGATGGTTTGTTTCCGAAATAGTTAACGGCAGCGGCATAGTCACCCTGTTTGATCTTGATAATGCCCAGGTTATAGCTGGGAGCATCACCGGCGCTCATGGCACTGGTAAGAAGATCTTCTGCGGTTTTGAGGTCACCTTCGGCAAGTGCAACAGCACCAAGGTTAGCTTTTACAACAGCATTGTCGTTAAGAGCTTTTGCTTTCTGCAAGGAAGCTTTGGCTTCAGCTACCTTACCCTGCTGCAGTTGTACCTGGCCCAGGTTATTAGCAGCACGCACACACTGCGGGAAATTTTCAGTGGCAGCTTTGTAAATAGCGGCTTTCTCATTCAGGTTACCGGTAAGTGTGGCAGCATAAAGGATTTCTTCAAGATTCAGTGCTTTGGGATCGGTGAGGCCGAGTTTAAGCAATTCCTCATCTGACTTGCCAATTACATCAACATCAACGCTCATAACTGAACGGCGCAGCTGGGGCAATACCTCATCTGCAATTTCTTTGTAGGCCGAGGAAATATTCTTGATTTCCTTTTCACGGACAACAGGATCGGAATACATCGACAAAACGCGCAGGATCAATTCCTTATCCTGAATGCTTGATTTTTCCATCAGCGCTTTAAAACCATCCCAGTCTTCGGGAGTGGTCATCATGCTGAGGAAACCTTCGGCTTCAGCTTCGGTGATTTTCTTGTCCTTCAGTGCTTTTTTGAAGTACTTTTCAGCCGATTTCTCACGGTTCTCTGAAAGTTTCGTATTCAGTTCAACTGCACCATCGGGTGAAGCATAGGCAGATATTTTGGCACCCTTGAATTGTCTGGTGGAATCGGCTTTGGCATCAAGTACTTTCTGCTCCAATGCCTTTACATCTTCTGATTTCAGTTCCGAATTGCGGACATCAGCTTTGTTGATCACATAATGGATATCGGCTGTATAGCTCTCGGGAATGATCCGCTTGAAATTGTCGCTCATGCCAACAGCCTGAGGATCTACCTTAACAAGTGTTGAAGTGGCAATTACGCCATCAGCAACCTTGGCTGATCCGAATTCGACTGGGTCACCCTCTTTGATACGTGCTGAATAATTAACCACAAGCTCTGACTTCATCAGTTCGGGTTTATAGGGAACAGATCCCGTAAAAGAATACCCGCCACCGGCATAAGGTATCACCTTATTATTGGCTTCCACCTTCTCGCCCTGCAGTGTTGTTGTGGGGAATTCAACCTGGCCGCCTTCGTATTTTAATACAGGCGTGGCAACAACAACAGCCTTCTTGTTGAAATACTTCTCAGGAAATTTTACATCACCTGTGACATTCACCGTACCAGCTTTTTCTACGAGCGGATTGGGTTTAACTTCGTATGAAACAGTGCCGGAATTGTCTTTCATCTTCGTAAGACCAGCACATCCGCTTATCAGAAAAGCGGCAAGAATAATAATGGTTAGGTAGTTCAGTTTAATTTTCTTCATGATTACAAGTTATTTGTTTTACAATTCTGAAAAAATCTATGTAAGATTATGGTGTTTACAAACTTACAAAATGTTATTAGTTTATTAAAGAAAAAAAACTCTCAAACTTTAACATTTTTAAACAAATTTAATAAAATAAAACAATACTGGCTCTTTTAAAGCCATTATAAAACATTTGATTAATGCCTGCTTCGATTACAAAAACCGGGCCAAAATTCTTTCTTTTGGATTTCTCTCGGAAAATTTTAAAAAAAACTGCAGGGTAAGCGGCTGATTCCGGTTTGATCAGATAACCGCCAGCCCTGCAGTTATTAATGGAACAGTACAGGACTATTCTCTGTGTTCGCGATGTCCTCTGTGCTCACGCCTGTCACGGCCATCCCTGGAATCCCTTCTGTCCCTTGAGTCGCCTCTGGATTCACGTGGTTTGGAGGAATGGGCCGGCGGAACAAAACCCTCAGGAATGGGAAGCAAGACTTTTCGCGAAAGGCTGAGTTTGCCGTTCTTGGTATCAATATCGAGCAGTTTCACCTCCACTTCGTCCCCTTCTTTCAGTACATCTTCAACCTTTTCAACCCTTTGCCAGTCGATTTCCGAGATGTGCAGCAATCCCTGCTTGCCGGGTAGTATTTCCACAAAGGCTCCAAAGGTCTGGATTCCTTTCACAATACCCTTGTATATCTTGCCTGCCTCGGGCTGTTCAACGATAGAGTTAATGCGTGCCACAGCAGCATCAATAGAAGCTTTGTCGGCTGAGGAAACATAAATCTCGCCTTTCCCGTCCACTTCTTCAATATTGACAACGGCTCCGGTTTTCGCCTGGATATCCTGGATTACTTTTCCACCTGGTCCGATAACTGCACCAATAAACTCCTTGGGAATGGTAATTTGCACCATGCGGGGAACTTGTGGCTTGTAATCGGCCCTGGGTTCAGGAATTGCTTCAACCAGTTTACCCAGAATATGCATTCTGCCTTCATGGGCCTGGGCAAGAGCTTTCTTAAGCACCTCAAAAGTCAGTCCCTTAACCTTAATATCCATTTGGGTGGCCGTAATCCCATCGCGGGTTCCGGCAACTTTGAAATCCATATCGCCCAAATGATCTTCGTCGCCCAGAATATCCGAAAGTATGGCATACTTACCCGATTTCTCATCAGTGATCAGTCCCATTGCAATCCCCGATACAGGTTTCTTGATTTTCACCCCGGCATCCATAAGGGCCATGGTTCCGGCACAAACCGTGGCCATGGAAGAGGATCCGTTGGATTCGAGGATATCTGATACAATCCGTATGGCATAAACATTATCGGCTGGGATCATGCGTTTCAGGGCACGGTGTGCCAGGTTGCCATGACCTACTTCACGCCGGCTGATACCACGCGAAGGCCTGGCTTCTCCGGTGGAGAATGGCGGAAAGTTATAATGCAGAACAAACTTTTCTGTTCCCTGTATCAGCACTTCGTCAATTGCTTTTTCATCGAGTTTGGTTCCCAGGGTGACAGAAGTAAGTGATTGTGTCTCACCGCGTGTAAAAACTGCCGATCCATGGGCTGCAGGGAGATAATCAACATCACACCAGATGGGGCGTATCTCGGTGGTCTTGCGGCCATCAACCCTCAAACCTTCCTGCAAAATGAGGTTCCGTACCGCTTCCTTTTCAACATCATGAAAGTAACGGTTAACCAAGGCTTCCTTAACTTCGGCGCCTTCCGGGAAAGAGGCGATAAATTCGGACCTGACCTTTTCCAGTGCATCATGGCGCTCATGTTTGGCCGGAGTGGTTTTGGCTATCTGATAGAACTTGTCATACCCTTCTTCCCAGACCTTCTTCCTGAGTTCCTCATCATGTACCTCGTGACTGTAAATACGCTTCTGGCTTTTTCCTGCTTCGGCCATCAGTTCCATCTGTGCCCGGCATTGTACCTTGATGGCTTCATGTGCAAACCTCAACGCCTCCAGCATATCCTCTTCGGAAACCTCGCTCATTTCGCCCTCCACCATGACAATATTCTCAGCTGTTGCAGCCACCATGATGTCAATATCTGATTTTCCCAATTCGGTAAAAGGCGGATTTATGATGTACTTGCCGTCGATACGCGCTACACGGACCTCTGAAATAGGCCCGTTGAATGGGACATCCGATACCATCAGCGCCGAAGAGGCGGCGAGACCAGCTAACGCATCGGGCATGGTATCTTTGTCCGCGGAGATCAGCATAACGTTCACGAAAGTCTCGGCATGATAATCCTCAGGGAAAAGCGGACGCAGGGCGCGGTCAATTAATCTCGAAATAAGTATTTCGTAATCGCTTGGCCGGGATTCTCTTTTCAGGAATCCACCGGGAAAGCGACCAATAGCAGCAAATTTTTCTTTGTACTCTACCTGAAGGGGCATGAAGTCACTGTCCTGGGCGCCTTCCTTGGCAGATACCACTGAGGCCAGCAACATGGTGTCGCCCATCCTCACCACCACCGATCCGTCCGCCTGCTTTGCCAGCTTACCGGTTTCAATGGTAATGCTTCTGCCGTCCTCAAGGGTAATGGTTTTTTGAAATGTCTTAAACATATTAAATAAAATTAAATGATGGGCCTAAACCGGCCCGATAGGAAAAGAAAAAGGCAATTTCAGAATTGCCCTTTTCCTTATTATTTACGTAGATTCAGTTCTTTCAGAATCGAACGGTATCTTTCGATATCACGTGTGCGGAGATAATCTAAAATCCTTCTGCGCTTTCCAACTAACCTGAGAAGTGCACGCTGGGTGGCAAAATCTTTCTTGCTGACTTTAAGATGCTCTGTAAGATGGTTAATCCTGTGTGTAAACAGTGCAATCTGGCTCTCTGCTGCGCCGGTATTGGTTTCTGATTTACCGAATGATTTAAAAATCTCCTTTTTAATTTCTGTTGTTAAATACATAGGTTCTAATTAATTACGCTTCCTCAAAATTTGAGTTGCAAAAGTATCTATTTTTTTTTACATATCAATACTTTTGAACAAAAATTTACCTTTCTTCTTCCCTCTCCGTGGGCTTCGCTCGGCCGGCTTCCTTCAGGCACCTGTTCAGCATCCATTCTATCTGGCCGTTAACACTTCTGAATTCGTCTGCCGCCCATTTTTCGATCTTCTTCATTGTCTCCGCATCGATCCTCAGAACAAATGACTTTTTATCCGGCATCTCCTATTGGTGTAAAGTTCCTGCATTAATAACCGGCTCAACATGGCTGTCACCACACAGCACCACCAGTAAATTGCTTACCATGGCAGCCTTCCGTTCCTCGTCGAGATTAATGATGGCTTTCTTTGAAAGCAGCAGAAGTGCGCTTTCAACCATACCCACTGCGCCTTCGACAATTTTAAACCGGGCGGCAACAGTGGCCGTAGCCTGCTGACGACGTAACATAGCCTGTGCAATCTCAGGGGCATAGGCCAGATATGCAATACGTGCCTCAATAACTTCAAGTCCGGCCATTTCCAGCCTTTCCGATATCTCTTTTTCCAGGTTATTATTTACCTGCTCAAAATTAGAACTGAGTGTAATATCTGCCCGTTCATCTTCAAAATGGTCATACGGATAAGTACCCGCGAGCTTTCTGACGGCCGAATCAGTCTGCACCTTCACGAAATTCTCATAATTGTCGACTTCAAAAGCAGCCTTGAAAGTATCCTTTACTTTCCATACGAGGATCACACTGATCAGCACGGGATTACCGATCTTATCATTGACTTTGATCTTATCACTCTCGAAATTCCGTGCCCTGAGCGATAGCTCGATTCTTTTATAAAAAGGCAGCACCCAGAAGAAGCCGTTTTCTTTGACACTCCCGCGATACGCCCCGAATAGCAGGAGAACTTTGGAGGAATTGGGATTCACAATGAACAGCCCCGGGGGGACGAAGCCGATACAAAGGCATAAAGGTATTACCAGCCAGATGATTTCATAGATCCCGGCTAATATTGTAGCGGTTAAAAGAACCACCTCAAGGGCAACCATAACGTAGCCGTTAAACGGCACCATAGACTTTTCTGTTTTCATAGATTTGATATTTATATGATATTATTTTGATATCAAATATACATCATAGTATCAGAATATCCAAATAATTTTAAAAATATTTTATGGTTTAAAAATACGTGATTAAAGTCCCTGTTATACAGAATATTCAGCTAACTCACCGGAACCGCCGTAATGATGCTGGCGCCTATTGAACAAGCCAGACATCGTTTGCGGTTGCAGTAGGTATTGACAAGCTGCAGGATACCCTGGCTGTAGAATGCGGTCGGTATCTTCCTGCCATGGTTCTCCCAGCGGCGGATGATCCGGTTTTTTTCCGGTGGAATGCTGTCAAGCCAATTCAGGGCCTTTTCCTTCAGATATTCGCGGTCATATAGTTTCCCGTAGTGAAAAAGCAGTGGAACAACTGTATTGATGATGACGGAATAAAATGCCTCATTTCCAAGTCGTTTGACGGCCTGCGGCGATGCCGTGTCGAAGGTATAGTGGGTATCCCAAAAGGAAGAGGCCTGGACATCGAAGTATTGATGTAAATCGCGGATCTCCGTGCATTCGAGTACCCTGGAAAAAAGTCCTTCCGACTTGTTCAGTAAAGCAGCAAACTGGGATAAACGTATGGTCGGGAAATTTACAGGTCGCAGGCGCAGGAACTTCCAAAGGTGTTTATCAACAGGCCGCAGACCATATAAATTCCTCAGATGAAGGTATTCCTTCAGCAAACTGGTAGGATAATCCGAAAACAGTCTGCTTTCTTCCAGAAATCCCGCCTGTCCGAAAAACATGGCTTCCAGTTGCAGCGGATTACCCCTGTGACGGGCCAGATGAAGCCATGAAAGTGATCTGGCTGTCATCTCAAAAGGTGCTGCATTCAGACCAAAACCAAAACTGCGGGCCAGACTGATATAAAATACCTCTTCCCAGTTGTTTTTGAAGTGTGTGAGCAGGGAGTGTACATACCGGGATTTCTGCTGTATCCGCTCAACAACCAAAGAATTAAGCCAGAGGTCGAACAGGAAGGGTTCCACGCGCTCAATTTTCTGATGGCAGGGAAGTCCTTCCTTCTGGCAGAGCAGATTCCGGTAATTGTCGTACAAGGCTTTGTTAAAATGAAGTTCTAACCCGGGAATGATTTCACCGTTGGTCCTTTTGACAGCCTGATCATTCTGATATACCGCATGCAGGATGACATTATCATAGGCTCTGTCCTCGTGGTGCCTGTGCGCTGTCCATTCCGATGATCGGACATGGATTTCGACATTACCAGCCCAAACAGTCGGTCCGATTTTAATGCGCGCATTTAAAAAATCGGGTCCTGCATCGGAATTGTGTTCACCCAATGCGATCACCTGCACTTCTTCACCGGTATCAGCGACCATTCCGGCACAGTCAAACAAGCCGTACTTCCAAATAAACTGGAGAAAATCCTCGGTCATAACGCAACGTATTAACGGTATTACAAATAAACAACCTACAACTTACAACCTACAACCTACAACCTACA
>DIAS01000063.1:942-11860 GCA_002415855.1 Bacteroidales bacterium UBA5072 | reverse complement strand
CAACTTACAACCTACAACCTACAACAATCACAACCCCCACAACCCCCAAACCCCCACAACCCTCACAACCTCCTCTCCAAAATCTCCTTCATTTGCTGCTGCATCTCAAATGCTCTTTCCCTGGCAACAGCTGCAAACCGCTCTGAAGAATCAGCATAGATGACAGCTCGTGATGAGTTAACAATAAGTCCGCACCGGCTGTTAAGTCCGTATTTGGCTACATCCTCGAGATCACCGCCCTGGGCACCCACACCCGGGATCAACAGGAAGTGATCCGGAATGATCTCACGGATTTTCAGCAGCATGGAAGCACGCGTAGCACCGGCCACATACATCATGTTGTCCGGATTGCCCCATGTTGATGATTTTCTTATTACTGTTTCAAAAAGCCGTTCATGACCTGTTGTGGCCAGCATTTGAAAATCATCAGCCCCCTGGTTGGAGGTCAATGCCAGCACAACGACCCACTTACCGGGGTACTCCAGAAAGGGGAGCACTGAATCAGCACCCATGTATGGGGCCACAGTAACGGCATCAAACTGCATGTGCCCGAAAAAGGTTTCAGCGTATTTTTTGGAAGTATTGCCGATATCTCCCCTCTTGGCATCAGCGATAATCAGGATTTCAGGATAATGTTCACGGATATGCTGTATGGTAAGCTCAAGCTGCTGCCAGCCTGATGTTCCCAGGCACTCGTAAAAGGCCACATTTGGTTTGTAGGCAATTACCAGATCATGTGTGGCATCAATGATATTTTTATTGAATGCCAATATGGGATGCTCGACATCCTTTAGGTGTACAGGAAGTCGGTTGACTTCCGGATCGAGGCCAATGCACAGAAAACTTTGTTTCTGCCGGATCTGGTTGAAAAGCTGGATCGCATTCATCAGGTTAAAGATCAGGTGATGGCGCTCACTTTTAGTCGTTCTGCGTTCTCAGCCATTTGCAACTGGCTGATAATATCATGTATATTCCCGTCGAGAATGTTGGGCAGGTTATACATGGTAAGGTTAATGCGGTGATCAGTCATGCGGCCCTGGGGATAATTGTAAGTACGGATCTTTGCCGAGCGGTCACCGGTTGACACCATGGTCTTGCGTTGACTGGAGATCTCGTCGAGATGCTTCTGGTATTCTATGTTATAAAGTCGGGTTCGCAGTTCCGACATGGCTTTTTCGAGGTTCTTGAGCTGCGACTTCTGATCCTGGCATGAAACCACAACGCCGGTCGGAACATGGGTAAGGCGAACGGCAGAATAGGTAGTGTTAACCGACTGTCCGCCGGGGCCTGAAGAGCAGAAACGATCGATACGAATATCCTCCTGTTTCAGTTCAATATCAAATTCCTCAGCTTCAGGCAGCACCACAACAGTTGCAGCCGACGTATGGATACGCCCCTGGGTTTCTGTCTGCGGTACACGCTGCACGCGGTGAACGCCCGACTCATACTTCAGAATTCCATATACACCTTCTCCCCTGACATCCACAATGATTTCCTTGTAACCCCCGGCAGTGCCTTCGGTGAAATTGGTAATCTCGGCTTTCCAGCCTTTCTGTTCACAAAATTTCGTGTACATCCTGAAAAGATCACCAGCAAAAATGCTGGCTTCGTCACCTCCGGTGCCGGCCCTGATTTCGAGAATGGCATTTTTACCGTCTTGCGGATCAGCCGGAAGCAGCAGAATTTTCAGCTTTTCTTCCATGCCGTCAACCTTGCCGGTCAGCTCATCCAGTTCTGCCTTGGCCATTTCACGCATTTCCTCATCCTTTTCTTCGGCCAGGATCGCCTTGGCAGAATCAATATTGCTCAGGGTATTCTTGTAATCCAAATAAGCGGCTATAACGGGACTTAGCTCCTTGTATTCCTTATTCATCTGGATATATTTCTTCATGTCGTCCATCACATCAGGCTCTGTCAGCTGACGGCCAATTTCTTCGAACCTATTCCTTACCCCTTCGAGTTTATCCAGTATAAGATTTTTGCTCATGCAATTGTAGATTTTAACTAATGTAACATTCAATAAGTAAATGTACCCAGAGCGCTCCGAATGGTCATTCTGCGCCCTGCAAACTGTTCTGTCCTGCCGACGATCCTGGCATCAACACCCAGTTCCCTGGCTATTTGGATAATATCACCAGCAATGTCGGGTCTGGTATAAATCTCAAACCTGTGGCCCATATTAAAAACTTCATACATCTCATCCCAGTCAGTTCCTGATGATTCCTGAATAATCCTGAAAAGAGGAGGAAGCTCGAACAGGTTGTCCTTGATGATATGCAGACCCTCAATGAACTTGAGCACCTTGGTCTGGCCACCTCCCGAACAATGGATCATGCCGTGGATCTCGGATCTGAACTTGTCAAGCACTCTTTTGACCACAGGCGCATAGGTCCGTGTAGGAGAAAGCACCAGCTTGCCGGCATCCTGATCCAGGTCGGGGACCTTCTGTGTAAGCTGGTATTTCCCGGTATATACCAGGGATTTTGGGATCAGGTCATCATAGGATTCCGGGTATTTTTCCGCCAGGTAATTGATAAAAACATCGTGTCGTGCCGAAGTTAGACCGTTGCTGCCAATGCCGCTGTTGTAGTCCGCTTCATATACAGCTTTGCCCGAAGAAGCCAGTCCGATGATGACATCTCCCGGCTGAATATGGACCTCGATAACATCGGAGCGCTTCATGCGGCAGGTAACGGTTGAATCGACGATGATCGTGCGCACAAGATCTCCTACATCAGCTGTTTCCCCTCCGGTAAGATATACATGAACGCCCCAACGGGCCAGTTCGTCAATGGTTTCATCAAACCCCCTGAGAATATGTACCAGCACATCACCGGGTATTTTCAACTTATTCCGTCCAATGGTGGATGACATCAGGATGTTATCCGTTGCACCTATGCAAAGCAGATCATCAACATTCATGATGAGTGCATCATGCGCGATCCCTTTCCAGACAGAATAATCACCTGTCTCTTTCCAATACATGTAAGCAAGTGATGATTTTGTTCCGGCTCCGTCGGCATGCATGATACTGCAATAATCCTCATCTCCGCCCAGTATATCGGGAAGGACCTTACAGAAGGCACTCGGATAAAGTCCTTTATCCATGTCCCGGATGGCCCTGTGCACATCTTCCTTTTTTGATGAAACACCACGCTGGTTGTACTTTGAGGTTTGATTCATGCAATTCGGTATTGTTAAAGTGCTGCAAATTTAATAAAACTGCGGGATAAAAAATCCCCCCGCCGATGGCGGGGGGAACAATTTACACACTCTAACTCACTTAACCAAACCCAAAAAACCCTAATTGTATCCGACTCCGAGCGAATCCATGAGGCGCTTGCGGGTAAAGAATATCCGGCTCTTCACCGTCCCGATTTTCAAACCCAGGTTATCAGCGATTTCCTTGTATTTATAACCCTGCAAATGCATGTTAAAAGGGACCTTGAAATCCTCGTCAAGTCGTTCGATATGCTGCTCTATCTCTTTGGCCGATACCGAAGATTCCGGGTTTTCAACTCCGGACTCCCGGTTCAAATTGAGATAATATAAGTCATCCGTATGATCAAATGTGGTGTTCGATTTCACCAGCCTTCTGTAATTGTTGATAAAAGTATTTTTCATGATGGTAAACGTCCAGGCTTTCAGATTGGTGTCATCCGCGAATTTGTCCCGGTAGGAAATAGCTTTAACATACGTTTCCTGCAACAGATCCTGAGCATCTTCTTTATTGGAAGTCAGACTGTAAGCGAATCGTTCAAGACTGTCGTTCAGACTTGTCAGTTGATAATTAAACTCGATGGCTGTCATGACTGCTTTGTTTTATTTTTGTTGATCAAAATTAACTATTCTTTAAACACTATCCAAATTTTTTTTATTTAGATTAATTAAAAATTGTTAAATTTTGCTAAAAAATACACTCCTGATAAATAGATTTTTTTGAGCTAATCAAGCGCTATTAGTGTTATGGTGATAGTATTCTAAATAACTTCCAAATAAGCTATCCCGGCAAGAATCTGTAAACAGAGTGTTTAAGTTACTTGATTATTATATACAACATTCTAATAAACGATCTTATTATCCTTATTATGAATGACTTTGGAGTATGGAGGCGGTTTTTCGGAAGAATTAGATCAGGATGCTATTTTATCCAGTTCATCTATAAAAACCAGCGGAGATGGCACCTGAATAACATTGGAGGGAAGTGCTACCGAGAGGTCAGATATCCTGGATCCGGAAACTATAATGTGCTGATCACGGAAAATATTGGCAAGCTGGTGTACATATGCTGCAAGATCATTGCCGTTAAATGAGGAGGTAAAGGATGTTACCAGGTAATCAATCTTACGGATGCTTGGTATCGTTACGAGATCATTGAAAGGGACGGATTGCCCAAGGTAAAGGACCCTGTGTCCCCTTTTTTTTGCCAGATAACAAAAGAATAACAATCCGATTTCATGAAGTTCGCCCTCGGGCAAAAAGAAAACAAATCTGCGGGTGCCGGGAATATCCCTGACAATAATACCATCGATGGCAACAAAGAATTTTTGTTTGATCAGGTTGGTGATAAAATGTTCCTGGGCAGGATTTACCGAGCCTGTTTGCCACATCAGCCCGATGCGTACAAAGAAGGGATACAGGACCCTGGTCACCGTTTCCTCAAAGCCAAGCTGGATGATTGATCTCGCCAGGACCTGCTCAAACCTGAATTCATCCAGGTCGATCATGGCTATCGTCAGGCTTTCAATCTGGCTGTCGGTATTGGAGGCTTCCCGTGAATACTGGTTAATCTTCTCAACTATTTCATCAGTGGACAACTGCGCAATCCTGGATATTTTTATGCCATTGCGATTCAGAATTGAAATGTTCAGAAGTTTCTTCAATTCGGTATCACAGTAGGTACGGATATTGGTAGAAGTACGCTGGGGAGCTATGAGCCCGTATCTTTTTTCCCAGATACGAATCGTGTGGGCTTTAATCCCCGATAAATTTTCGAGTTCCCTGATGGTATACGCGCCCATTTATTTGATTGATTTTCCGAAATAAAACAACTCCCCGTTCAAAATGTTCAGTCAGTTGACGAGGCTATTTTACGCAAGATAAACAATCCATCCTTGAAAGGAAGCAACAATTTTTCAACACGGGGATCAGCAGCCACAAATTCGTTGAAATCACGGATGCCTGCCGTCTCCTTGTCAGTAGCGGTAGAGCCCGGCAATACCTTACCACTCCAAAGAACATTGTCGGCAATAATAAATCCGCCTGTTTTAACCTTTTCCATGACCTGAAAGTAATACTGCAAATACTGCTCCTTGTCGCCGTCGATGAATGCGAGATCGAAACTGTCTTCCAGCCTGGGAATAATCTCTCTTGCATCACCGGTATGGAGGATTATCTTCTTTTCCAGGCCTGCCAGTTTGAAGTACTTCAATGCCATCTCGGCCAGTTCATCGTTGATATCTATTGTATGCAACAATCCATTCTCAGCCAGTCCCCTGGCCATACATATGGCTGAATAACCCGTAAAGGTGCCAATTTCCAGAATCCGGGAAGGCCGGATCATAAAGCTGATCATTTCCAATAACTTACCCTGCAAATGACCGGACAACATGCGCGGATAAACGGTTTTCAGGTGGGTCTCCCGATACAGTCCTGTGAGGACCTCATCTTCGGAAGAAGTATGCCGAAGGGCATATTCCATGATCTGATCAAACGTGCCCGGCATCATTTTGGATTATTGATAGATCAGATAAGATAGTTGTTCAGGATTGAGGATCTCGTTGGCAATATCCTGCAACTGATGCGAAGTAATGGCCTCGATCTTCTTGCCTGTTTCTGCAAGGGATTCTATTCTGTTAAAAACCATCAGACTTTTGCCCATGGAAAGCATGTAGTTTTCATTGTTTTCCGAGGATATGGCTATATGTCCCATTACCTGCCGTTTGGCTTTCTGGAGCTTTATCGTGCTGAGTGGCCGTTCGCGGAGCTCCTGCAATTCTTTGAGAATAATGTCCCTGCATTTACCGATCAGTGCCTTATCGGTGCCGTAATAGATAGTAATATTCCCCGTGTCCGAATAGGAAGTGTACATTGAATCGATGGTATAGGCATATCCTTTGCGTTCCCGCAGGGCCATGTTTAACCGTGAATTCATCCCGGGGCCACCCAGGTAATTGTTCAGCAGGTACAAGGCCAGCCTCCTTTGGTCATCGATCCGGTAAGCCAGATTACCAATAATACAATGTGCCTGGTAAGTGTTTCTTTCCAGTTTTCGTTCAACGGGCTTATAATGATAAGTCACCATTGCCCTGACCCGTTCAGGTTCCATGGCAGGAATGCTGAAGAAGTTCTCGAATAGCCTGACCAGCTTTTTAAATCCGATATTGCCCACAGATGAAACGACCATTTGTCCGGTACAGTAATTTCGGCGGATAAAGTTCCGAATCTGTTCAGGTGTGAACGATTTCAGTCCCTCCTCATTGCCGAGAATGTTTCTGGCAAGTGGATTTCCATCATACAGCAGCTCTTCGAATTCATCAAAGATCAGTTCAGAAGGCGAATCTTTGTAAGAGTTGATCTCGTCGAGAATTATCTCACGCTCTTTTTTGAGTTCGTTTAACGGAAAGGCCGAATGAAAGGCGATATCACTGATCAACTCAAGCGCCCGTGCATAGTAATTGTTAAAGAATGTTCCGTGAATGCAGGTCTCCTCTTTGGTGGTATAGGCATTCAGCTCACCCCCCACATCCTCCATGCGGCTCAGGATGTAATAAGCCTTCCGGGTTGATGTCCCCTTGAACAACATATGTTCGATGAGGTGGGCAAGCCCGTGTTCATCGTGTTCTTCATCGCGGGAACCCGTGTTGATGAACAGTCCCAAATGAGCCACCGGGCTATTCACATATCTGTGAATCAACCTGATGCCATTTGATAAGGTATGTAATTGATATTCCTGTTCAAGCATAATGGATGCAAAAGTAAGAATATTAAAAGGCATAAAACGCCGCTTGAGGCAGATGTTATAATTTTATAAAAAAAGTTTTGCTGATTGTTTTTTTTATTTAGATTTGCGCTCTGAAAAAAAGGTGCCATAGCTCAGTTGGTAGAGCAACGGACTGAAAATCCGTGTGTCCGTGGTTCAACTCCACGTGGCACCACAAATCAAAAACAAAACCCCGCAATTTACGCGGGGTTTGTTGTTTAATACGGGTGATTTGTACAACCGTTGTACAATTTGCAACGGCCTGAATTCAATGTAACTATGAATAAATATTGACATTGACATCCCTCATTTTCGTCCGAATCCCATATAAATCCCGTCGCATCGTGATTGCCAATGAAATCAATGATTCATTATTTGGATTGGATATAAACGCCTTCATGTACATGATCACCCGCGTGGACGCATATAACAACATGTTGATTAATTCCGCGTTAAGTTCATTTTTGAGGCGTTCAATGGATTGGATGTCGGGGCGGTTTACGATAAGGGTTGTTTTTTCCCGTTCAAAATTTACCATGGCATAACACAACAAAATGATTGCCTTGTATCGTTTTTCCTTGTCCAATTGTTGCGCGTCCCGTTTGGCCTTTTTTGTGGACATCATGTAATCAAACCCGATTTTAAGGATTCCGCCAATACCGATGAAACCGATCGCCGTTATTATTTGATCCGCCGTCATATTCAGGAATTTAGGAAAAATACTTTGTAATGTTTTCTTTAGCGAGTCTTTTTTCAATCACATCCGTTGAAACATCAAATTTTGGGGCGATTAATGGGGCTGTCAATGAAAACAATTCATCATCATCAATTATAGGCGCGTTCCACCCCGTGTTCCTTCTTAACACTTCACTACGGGCGGTCCTATATTCAATTATCAACTGATTGATTGGCACTAAAAGTCGACCCGCAAATTCGGAGGCTTGCCATTCAAACCAACCCAGTGATTCCTCTTGAATATTCATCCTGAATTTGATCCATTCATCCAATGATTCAAATTTAATATTTTCAATAATATCCCTATGGAGTTCTCGGTGGCCGATTTCATGGGCCAAAGTAAATCGAACACGTTTATAATAACTATTTGTACTGTAATGATATTTATCAATATAAATATATTTGAAATCCAATGAAATGAACCCATCCATATTACAATGAAGTTGGAGGTTTTCAATTGGTATGGGTTGAATACCTAAAGTTGATTGCATTACAACTTCAATATCGACCGGAATATTTTCGTTGTGTATATGTTCCTCCCTGAAAATTTCCGCTTTATTTTGTACATCCCCTCGTGACAATTTGGTTGGGGTTACGTCTCGGGCGTCCATGCCGATTTAATTTTAGTTAAAAGGGCATTTAATTCCGACTCAGTGGGTTTATCACCCCTGACTGTTCTAAAAAAAACGGGGAGCTGTTCGAGAATTTCCGTTTCAATTAGTCCCTCAGGTACCGAGGAAAGTGCTGCAAGGTCACACATTTCCTTGTATTCCTGACTTCCTTGTGCAATTTTTAGGACGATGGCTATATCATTTAATACATTTATACTTTGAGGTGGCGTATGAAGGCCCCTTTCAATTTTACTCCAATTGCTTGGATCGTGGCCAAGTAAACGGCAAAACTCACGTAAAGTAAGCCCCGCCGCTACCCGTTTTTCACGGATAAAGTTAGCGAATGATGTTTTCATGGTTTTTGGTTTTGTGGTACAAATATACCACAAGTTATGAACAATGCAAATAAATTTTTGAACAAAAAGGCCGGAGGTGAACCACTCCCCCGGCCAATCGCATATACAAACCATTTTACAGGGAAACGGCCCTGCGCCGTTTTAATGCGTCACATTCGTGCGGTTTTTTGGTGTCCATTTCGTCAAGTTTCGGCACCCATGTGACTATTTCGTACTGTATTTTCCATGTTTTTTACAGGCCATTGTGTATCATTCGTGTTTTTCGGTCATACTAATCGCCACAAATTGATTTTCATGCCGGGAGTGGTATCAAAGGATCACTTTGAGGTTTTCCCGATCCATCAAACGCGATTTTGCGTCCACGTCGGGAAAATTATCATGTACATTCCCGTCGATAAAATTCCGGTACACATCATTTTTCATTCGCGGCGGAAATACACCCTCAAATTCATCCCTGCCAAAATATTCATTGCATGGAATCAATTCGCATTCGCCAAAATGAATTGACGCGCCACCCTTAATGACATCCCGCTCCTTTTGGATCAAAATCCGGCCGGTTTCGTATGCGATGACCGTGCCGTATTCGCTGGCCAATTCCGCAAAATACCGGGTTCCCGATCGTTCAATGATCCGGTATGTCAACCCGTTTTTGGTAAATTCCGTTGATAATGGTTTCATAACGTCGATATTTAAAACCGTTGCCGCCCCCGATACCTTGCCCCGATACCCCGGATATCCTTCACGTGCATCGGACGACACAATCGGATCGGCGGCCGACGGTTATTTTTTCAACATGGTTTTTAATAATTCGGGATCGACGGATATTTCCGTGCCATAATTGGGCAATTCCCGGATTTTGAATTTGCCAATTACCCACCGGTTCAAATTAACGTCACGCGAATCAATCAAATGAATACCGCAACGGGTGTTCAATGAATTTATCAAATCACATACGTGTTGCAAATCCTTCATCATGCGGATTTTGTCGGCGTCCGACGTGTACAATGACATCCTGTCGATGAATACCTCTGCCTCGGATTCAACCAATTCAACCCGCGTGCCGTCATCCGATATGCGCCACAATGCCGGGACGGCACAATATCCAATTTGCCGGACGCGTTTTGCCGTGGCATAAAGGGCGGATGGATCGGGAAGGTTTAGGGATTGGACATACACGGCCTTGTTTACCGCAAACGGCCCATTTCCGGTCGGAACGGTCACCAACGTGTCGATCACCTGATTGAACAACGGTTCCGGGCGCATCAATAGGTTATTTATGTCACGGCATTTCCCGATGTTGAGGGAATTCCATGTATCCAATAGGGTTTGCATGTCACCGCGGGAATTTTCCAATTCGGCCCGTGTTTTATCCTCGAATTCAATGTCGCGATATACGCAATATTCGGTTTTCATAATTGATTGATTTTTAAATTATTTACGATTCATTTTCGACATTAACGCACGTAATCTTAATTGCATGGCGCGTTGACCGGCGGTCACTGGGAAAAACCCTGCGAAAATCCGCGGCCGTGCCAATTTGTCCACATGAATTGTTTGGGTTTGCGTTACACCCGTGCCGTTAAGTTCCTCGCGCAACCGTTTCAATTCCTCGGTTTCCGTGGGCGTTAATTTTGTTTTCGCCTCCAACTCCTTCAAACGGGCCTCCTTCGCCGCCTGTTCCGATCCGGTTCCGGGGCCGGTGATTTGCGTTTCGCCTACGAAATATTTTACTCCGCCGGGCAAACGTGCCTGTGCAATTCGACGCATGATCCTCGCGACCTTTGCCATTTTAATTGATTGATTCATAATGTTTTGATTTTTGGTTTTGAAAATGATACATCCCGGATCATGACCTCGCCCGATCGCAATGCCTCGGTGATTGCATTGTCCTCGATGCCGACCAACCTTTTCAGGTTCCGCACCGGTTTACGGTTTTTTCGTTTTGGTATTGACATAATCGTTTTATGTTTAATATGTTACATCCTTTTCATAAAAATTCCGTACCGGTTCACGTGTTTCATTTTGCCATGCCATAAACGGTTCCGTGCCGAATTGCGTACAATATTCGTTCACGTAACACGTCACCAATCCCGTCGGGCCGTTCCGGTGTTTGTCGATGATCAATTCACACAAACCCCGTGTTGATGCGCCATCGTCGGTTGTCTCCTGCCCGTATTTTTCCGGTCGGTGGATGAACACCACCACGTCGGCATCCTGTTCGATCGCACCCGATT
>DIAS01000063.1:0-698 GCA_002415855.1 Bacteroidales bacterium UBA5072 | reverse complement strand
TCCTGTTCGATCGCACCCGATTCCCGCAAATTCGCCAAAACGGGACGTTTCCCATCCGCCATTCGGTTTAATTGTGACAATGCAATCACCGGAACGTTCATTTCCTTCGCGATCGCCTTCAATCCCCGCGAAATGGATGAAATTTCCTGTTCCCGGTTGTTGCCATCACCCCGCATCAATTGTAAATAATCCACGACAACCAACGCAATCCGGTGTTTTTTCAATTGCATCACCTTCGATCGCAATTGCACCAACGTCAACGCGGGGGTGTCATCAATGAACACCGGCAATCGTTCCAATTTCCCGATGCCGGATTCCAATTCGGGCCACTCCATCCGGCCGGATCGAATGTCCAATGGCGATAACGCCGTCATGGTTGAAAATGCGCGGTCGGTCAATTGGTTTTTGGACATTTCCAACGAAAATATGGCAACGGGAAACCCGAATGTCGCGGATTGTATGGCCGAAAACAACGCGAATGCCGTTTTGCCCTGCGATGGACGCCCGGCAATGATGATCAAATCCGAATTTTGCCAACCCCCGGTTTTCCGATCCAATGATGTCAACCCGGACGGAATGCCGATCAATTCGGTTTTGTGGGTGGCAATGCGTTCAATTTCAACGACACGGCGGCGGATCAATTCCGAAATATGTTCGGTATGGCCCGGTTGGTTTTCGGTCAATATGGAATCAATGCG
>DIAS01000084.1 GCA_002415855.1 Bacteroidales bacterium UBA5072 | reverse complement strand
CCAGGGATATGCAGGATACCTTCTTCATAGAAAAGGATCCCGACATTGTTTTACGTACCCATACCTCATCGGTGCAGGTCAGGGTGATGGAAACGCATCAGCCACCTATCCGGAAAATATTTCCTGGACGTGTATTCCGAAACGAAGCTATATCTGCCAGAGCGCATTGTATATTTCACCAGGTAGAGGGTTTGTATATTGACAAAAATGTTTCCTTCGCTGACCTGAAACAAACATTGCTTTTTTTTGCACGGGAGATGTTCGGTGAAAAAACCCAGATAAGGCTGAGACCCTCCTTTTTCCCCTTTACAGAACCTTCGGCAGAACTTGATGTTTCATGTACTATTTGCGGAGGATCAGGCTGTAATGTTTGCAAATATACTGGTTACGTAGAGATCTTAGGCTGTGGTATGGTCGATCCTAATGTTCTTGAAGCCTCCTCTATTGACAGTAAGGTTTATACAGGATTTGCCTTTGGCATGGGTATCGAGCGAACAGCTATGCTTAAATACCAGGTCAATGATCTTCGCCTCTATTTTGAAAATGATATTCGTTTCATCAGCCAGTTCAAAAGTGCCTATTGATAATGGTTTCAGAATTTCTTACAATTCAAGCGATCCTTTCAGAACAGCAGGGTTAATTCACCTGGCTTTTCCTTTCCAAGGTGTTTATAGGTGAGCGGAGTTACCTCTCTGCCGCGTGGAGTTCGTTTGATATACCCTTCTTTTATCAGAAACGGTTCATAGACTTCCTCAATGGTACCTGGATCTTCACTGACTGCAGTAGCAATAGTATTAAGGCCGACCGGTCCTCCATTAAATTTTTCAATAATGGCAAGCAATATTCTATTGTCCATTTCATCCAGGCCATTTTTATCAATATTCAATGCTTCAAGAGCATATTCAGTAATCTTCATGTTAATTTCTTCCATACTATTTACCTGTGCAAAATCCCTGACTCTTCGCAGTAATGAATTGGCAATTCGAGGGGTCCCCCGTGAACGGGATGCGATTTCTTTTGCCGCATTGTCTTTGATAGCAATATGTAAAATTGCGGCAGATCGCTTTACTATCCTTTCAAGGACATATGAATCATAATACTCTAAATGCATATTGATTCCGAATCGTGCCCTTAAAGGACTTGAGAGCAGGCCAGCACGTGTAGTGGCACCGATCAGCGTAAAAGGATTTAATGTAAGCTGAATTGATCTTGCGCCAGGTCCCTTATCAATGATCAGGTCAATTTTATAATCTTCCATAGCAGCATAAAGGAATTCCTCAACAGAAGCATTCAATCTGTGTATCTCATCGATAAACAGGACATCATTCTTTTCCAGATTAGTAAGAATTCCAGCCAGATCACCAGCCTTCTCAAGAACAGGTCCCGAGGTAACCTTAATATGGCTGTTAAGTTCGTTGGAAATAATGTTCGCCAGAGTAGTCTTTCCTAATCCAGGAGGGCCCGAAAGTATGACATGATCCAATGCTTCATCTCTCATCCTGGCGGCTTGAACAAATACCTTCAGATTATCAACAAGCTTTTCCTGACCGTTGAAATCATTGAAAGATTGGGGACGGATGCTCCTGTCGATTTCCATCTCCTCTTCGCTTACAAAATTGCGCCGGATTTCAAATTCATCACTCATTTGGTATCCCTTATTCTATCAGTTTGACATCATTTTCAACAAATTCAACTTTTTCTCCATTGATCCTATATTCCTTGTTATCACGGTAGGTAATTGTTATCAATAACAATCCATTCTCATCAAATTTCTTCCAGTTTTTTTCCTGAATGCCCATCACATAATAATTCAATTCCTTTATCTTCCCATTCGGATAGTAAAAGATGTGCTCTCCATCAGGATTACCCTGCACAAAATTTCCCTCGTAACGAAGCTTACCGTCGCTATAATATGCCTGCCATTTCCCATCTTTCAAATCGCCAACATATTTTCCCTTTTCAGAATAGTCGCCTGCCTTATACACCCATTCACCTTCTTTTTGACCGTCGAAATAACTTCCGCTCGTAATAACATTTCCTACCGTGTCATATTCAACGCAAATACCCTCTTCCCTGCCCTCAAAATATTCTTCTTCCCTTTTCAAATCTCCATTTTCATAGTACCACTTCCAAACTCCGTCAGTCTTGCCGTTTTTAAATACTCCGGTTTGTTCAGTCTTACCATTACCGTAATAGAACTTCCAATTGCCTTGTTCAAGATTATTGGAAAAATTCCCTGCTGCTCTTACTGAACCACTGTCGTAATAGTATTTCCAGGCACCCTCTTTCTTTCCTTCATTGGTAATAATACCTTCACCAATTTTAGAACCGTTATCGGAATACAAATATGCATTTGTAACTTTTCCATTCTTATCGTACTCTCTGTGAATACCGACCGGAATATTTTTCCGGTATGATCCCGAATAAATTATATTTCCTTCTTCATCCGTCCGGTTGACAATTTCAATATCCAAATCAGCAGTGTCTTTTTGTTCAATTAGCAAACCTTTGCTGTACTGAAGCAATACACTAACATTACCGGATTCATCATATTCTTTATAAGAACCACTGAGCAAATCATCCTTATAATTGACTTCAGTTTTAACCCGTCCATTGGGATAATAAGTTTTCCAAATACCCTGCTTAAGACCCTTTTCATCAGTTCTGTTTATCTTTTCCCGTTCCACCAATATACCGTTGTAAAATCGTTGCAGGGTGATCAATTGTCCATCGGTATCAAATTCACGTGCTATGCCATTCCGTTTATTATCTGCATATTGTGCCTCTTCTCTCAGTTTCCCGTTTGCAAAATAATACGTCGATAAACCCTCCTTTTTATCATTGACATACAATTCCCTCGAAACAACCTTTCCACGTAACATTGGATCCTGAAGATGCTGAACATTATATTCAATTGAGTAACCATTTCTCTTTCCCATGACATAACTAACCTTTCGAAGCGTATCTCCAGCTTCGTTATAAAACACCCAGATGCTATCCAGCAAATGGTTCTTTCTGTTTCCTTCAGATTTAATAATCCCTGATGGGTAATAAGTTCTCCAATAACCGTCCGGCTGACCATTTCTCATATAACCTTCACTAGAAAGCTTGCCGTTTGGATAATAAATCTTATTCAGACCATTATTTGTAAGAACATCCTGACCATTAATTTTTAAAACTAATAAAGTCAGCATGAAAATGTAAAGTAATTTTGCAGGTCTCATGGTTTATATACCGTATTTTTCAGATATTTCAAGCATTCTTCTTATGGAAACCTCCGCCTTTTTACGTAATCCTTCTTCTACCGAAATTTCCGGTGCTTCATACTTCAAGCAATTGTACAATTTATCAAGTGAATTAAGCTTCATAAAGCTGCAATCACTGCAACCACAGGTTGAGTCTTTAGGCGGAGCTGCTATAAATACTTTCTTCGGATTTGCCTTTCTCATCTGGTGTATAATTCCACTTTCCGTTGCTACAATATAACTATCCGAATCATCCTGCAAAGTAAACTTCAACAACGCAGATGTTGAGCCAATATAATCAGCAATGATGAGAACAGGCTTTTCACATTCCGGGTGTGCAATTATTTTTGCCTCAGGGTGAGCTTTCTTTATTTCAAGTATCCGCTCAAGTGAGAAAGCTTCATGAACATGACATGCCCCGTTCCAAATGACCATTTCACGACCCGTAAGTCCATTGATATAATTTCCTAAATTCTTGTCAGGCGCGAACACTATTTTTTCTTTTGCCGGTAAACTCCGGATGATTTGTACAGCATTTGAGGAAGTACAGATAATATCGGATAAGGCCTTAATTTCTGCAGAAGTGTTTATATAGCTGATAACTTTGTAACCCGGGTAATCCTTGAGAAATTTCTCAAAATCTTCCGCCTTACATGAATCAGCAAGTGAACATCCTGCCTTGAGATCCGGTAACAGCACTTTTTTTTCAGGTGATAAGATCTTTGCTGTTTCCGCCATAAAATGTACACCGCAAAATACTATGACCTTCGCATTTGTTTTTGCAGCTTGCTGCGACAGATAAAGACTATCGCCGATAAAATCAGCAATGTCCTGAATTTCCTCCTTCTGATAATAATGTGCCAGTATTACAGCCTGTTTCTGTTTTGCCATTTCCTTTATTTCCCTGACAACATCTATCGCGGGATCTATTTTTGCGTCGATAAATCCCTTTTTCAACAATATATTATTATATATATTTTTAGTCATTTTTAAATAAATCTATGATAATGATAATAGCTTGTTAATTGTGTTTATAAAATCCAAGTTAATTTCTTGACTTTTTAAGATTCACCACTTTATTAACATCAACTAACAGGTGCCATTAATAATTTTCAATTGGAAATTAGCCATTTCGTAAATTATTAACCATTGGTTAATAAACGTTGGTGTACAAAATTAAAGAGAATTTTATAGATCACAACATGTTTGATAATTGTTGAATTTCGGATAAAAAAAACTAATTAAATCAAGTTTATCTTGTTTCAGGGCGTATTTATGTCAAAAATTTAAGGGAACCATAAATTATTTACAAAATATGAATAGAATGCTAACAAAAATTTAACAATTTTGAATATCGGATATTCAAACCTTTTAATAAAAATCACATTTATTGCGTGTCATTTGCTATATATTTGTCGAATTAAAATCGTGGAATAACCATGAAAATAGCTGTTGCCTGCGATCATGCCGGGTATGAAATGAAAATGAATTTAATAGAACACCTTAAAGGTAAAGGTCATGAAATAATTGATTTGGGAAGTCATTCGTCCCAGGCATCTGATTATCCTGAATTTGGTCATGAAATAGCACGGCATATAGCACGCAGGAAATCGGATTTTGGCATTTCGATATGTGGAAGTGGTAATGGGATAAACATGACTTCAAACAAGCATCCGCTTATCCGTTCGGCAGTCTGCTGGAATGAAGAAATAGCCGAACTGGCGCGCCGGCACAATGATGCCAACATATGTGCCCTTCCTGCAAGGTTTATCACATTTGATCAGGCTTTTCATATTGTAGATATATTTCTTCGATCACCGTTTGATGGAGGAAGACACCAGCGGCGGATTGATAAAATTCCTATTTAACGAATCCCTATGTTATCCAACACAAGTAAATATGCAATCCGGGCAATGATATACCTGGCGCTAAATGGAGATAAAATTAGTAAAATTGGCATAAGAAAGATTTCCGGTGATTTAACGATCCCTTCACCCTTTCTGGCTAAAATATTACAAATACTGGCAAAGCATAAATTGCTTTCTTCGACCAAGGGGCCCAACGGCGGATTCGGACTTGGCAGGGACCCAAATAAAATTACACTCTATGAAATAGTCACTGTGATTGATGGTAACGATATTTTTGATAAATGCTTAATTTCTCTGCGGACCTGTAACGAAGAAAGTATTCCCTGTCCCATGCACTTTCGGTATGAGTCCTTAAGGTTGGAAATCAAGAAATTGTTTCAGGAACAGGATTTGGGTAGCCTTGCCATGGATATTAAGCAGCAGGACCGGATTTACGCCTTATAAGCATCACACCCAGGGTACCTGATACAGCGCCAACACAATCGAATAAAAAGTCATAAACATTTGCTGTTCTATTGAGCATAACAAACACGTATTGCAGCATTTCTGTTGCCATCCCCAAAAAAAGGCATATTGAAAGGGTAATAAACCAGCGTGTTGACGCTGCCTTAGCGGTGGAATAAAATCTGCTGAGGTCCCAGTAAAGCACAGCCGAAAACACCAGGAACATTGTTGTATGAGCAATTAGATCTGAGTAAGTTAATTCAAAATAGCCGAATTTTGGCAGAGTTGCTGAAGGGATCAGGCACAGGAACAGAATAAGTGCTCCAACGCCCCATGATTTCCAAAAATGAAAAAGCATCGTGAGAAATTTTATCATATCCGGGTCAGGTTGGGGTTACAATGATTCTGTCGCCTAATCCTTTCGACAAATTTATCTTTAAATTATTCAATACAATGAACTTTACCTGAAGAGACTGAATCCTGTCTTCATGGTTTTGTTCCTGTGCATTACGCAGGTCCGATTCGGTTTCTTTGATAAGCCGTAATACCTTTTCATTTTTAAAGGCAAGGACAGCTTCCGGAACAATTTCCTTAAGCCGCATTTCTTCGGTTTCAAAATAGTTCTCTCTGCGTTTCCATATCCTGCTAAGGTCATAGGCTGAGGTAATCAGGTCAATAACCGTTTTGGCCAAAGATTCATCAGGATGCTGAATGAAGTACTGTTCAGTGATCGTTACATTGTCCTTCCGGCATTTTAATATTTCCTCATAAATACGGCTATAGACAGGGTGATGAAACTCCAGTTCATCCTGTTCGATCTCGTGAAAAATATAATCGGATACAGCCGTTTCAGATTCAATCTCGTTATCAGTACGGGTTGTGAAGTGCAGATCGGGATAAAGCAGCAGGAGTCTTATAACTTCTTTTTCAGCGGTGTATTTATCTGCCACAGCCTTATATTTAAGGCTGGCCGCCAGGTCAATATGAGGTGAGAAATCCCTGACCTCGGCTTGTTTTACCTTTTGTTCGAATTTATTTTTACGGAAGCGTGCAGTTTCGTTATACAACAGTTTTTCATCAACGTCAAGCAGTTTACTGGATTCCCGGATATAAACCGATCGAATAATGCTTTCAGGAATAACCGAAATGGTTCTGACGATCTCGGTGATCAAGGAGGCCTTTTTCAAAGGATCCTTTTCTGCATCACTCTTAAGGAGATTGGTTTTAAAAGTAATAAAATCCGTTTCGTTAGCCAGTATGAAGCCGGTAAAATCGTTGGCGTTGTTTTTCCGGGCAAATGAATCCGGATCCTCTCCCTGCGGAAGAAGAACCACCCTTACATTAAGTCCTTCCTCCAGCAGAAGGTCAATTCCGCGAACAGAAGCTTTTATGCCAGCTTCGTCTCCATCGTAAAGAATGGTGACATTATGGGTAAATCTTTTTACCAGTCTGATCTGTCCCAAGGTAAGCGATGTGCCGGAAGAAGCCACCACGTTCTCAATGCCTGCCTGATGCATTGAGATGACATCGGTGTATCCCTCAACCAGATAGCATTTATCGGCTTTTAAGACAGCCTGTCTGGCAAAGTAAAGGCCATAGAGAACATCACTTTTATGATAGATTTCTGATTCCGGTGAGTTGATATACTTGGCAATTTTATCGTCCGATCGCATGACACGACCAGCAAAACCAAGTATCTGCCCGCTAAGTCCGTGAATGGGGAACATAACACGGCCATGGAACCTATCATAGCTGGTACTCTCTCGTTGAAGAGTAAGCCCTGTTTTTACGAGGTAATCGATTTTATAAGCCTTATCTATTGCGGTCCTGGTAAAGGCATTCTTATCATCCCGTGCATAACCCAGTTGAAACTTGCGGATAGTATCTTCCCGGAATCCCCTTTCATTGTAATAGCTCATTCCGATGGCCTTGCCCTCAGGACTGTGAAGTACGTCGATAAAGTACTGGCAGGCAAATTGATTCACAGAAAGCAGGCTTTCTCTTTCATTCTTGATTTCCTTCTCCTGTGGGGTCTCTTCTTTCTCTAGAATCTCAATATTGTATTTTTTGGCAAGGTAATGCAATGCTTCGGGATATGACAGTTTCTCATTCTCCATCAGAAAGGTCACCACATTGCCACCTTTGCCTGTGCTGAAGCATTTGAAAATACCTTTTGAAGGGCTGACAAAAAAGGAAGGTGTTTTCTCGTTCTTGAAGGGGCTGAGACCGCGGAAATTCTGCCCGGTTCTTTTTAAGCTTACAAACTCCCCGATAACTTCCACAATATCAGCGGCAGCAAAGATCCTGTCGATCGTAGCCCTGTCAATCATATCTGTTCTTATGCATGATCAATTTCATTCAAAGTTGCAAATTTAAATTAACATACCGGCAGGAATCAAAAACCTGTTCCAGGAAATTTCCACGGCATTCAATTTACAATATCGGGTGAGATGAGTTTATGAATGACGGCATAAACCGTAAGTCCTGCAATAGTCTTAATACCCAGTTTTGAGGTGATATTTTTTCGGTGAGTGATTACAGTATGAGCGCTGATAAAAAGTTTCTCTGCAATTTCCTTGTTGGTAAAACCCATCGCAACAAGACGAAGAACTTCCTTTTCCCGGTCACTTATTTCTTCCTGAACGATCCCGGCTGTAAACGGCTTCAAAAGGCCCTGAAGTTGTTTCTCCAGCTTTCTGAAAATAATTTTATCATTATCCTCAGGTTCGATAATCTCATTAAAAGTATGGATGGGTAACAGAAGCGTACCGGAATCACGGATCAGAATTTTGAAAAGATATCGGGTCCTGGCCGTTAAATTTCGCAATTGGTCGGAGGAGCACTTGCTGATGAATGAATTGCTGATGATCAACAGGGTGTTGTGATTCTTGAATACGTAGTCCGTCAGACGGTCAGGATGCATGATTTCCCGGCAAGAAGTAGGATAGCCAAACTGTCTTAGGATGGCGGAAACACCTGTACGTGTAAGCTGTGAAAGGTCGGCAATGATAACGTGTATGGATTCCATAGGGGTCAGGCATTGAAATGCTCAAGGATCCATTTTTCCATATACTTCACCTTGGGCACTAAAACCTTGTCTTCAATTCTGGCATGATCATTCAAATCGGTTTCCAACCGGAAAAGTTCAAACAGCACTGCCTGGCAAAGCCGAGGATCTGCCGGCAATGGGAGATATTTAATCAGGATATTTTTCAGATCATATAGTTTATCTTCAACGTTATCATGTTCTTCTTCAAAATCATCCATGGAGTAATTGTGTATGCTGCTTACAATTTCCACGGTAGGATTCCTGGCCAGATAAGCATTTTCCACAGAAAATACATATGGATAAACCTTGTGTTCTTCGCGCTGGATATGATCGGACAGCTCAAGCTTATATCCGGTGAAGAATTTATCGATCAGCTGATAGGTTTCCCTGGTTTCTTCAGGATAAGAATCGGACAGCCTTTGTAACAATTGTTCAATCTCCGGTATTTTCGTATGCAGGTAGTATTCATGCGATTTTCGCAGATATTCAACGATCAATCCCACTGAAAACCCTTGCAGATGTTTTTGAGGAAAGTAATCCTTGTTGTGATAGGAATTCAGTATTTCAAGGAAAAAATCCACATCGATAAAATAATCCCTGCAAACATGTTCGATGGATTTATCGCCAAAACCCAGGTTTATCCCGAACCGTGAAATGATTTGAAGCAAATGATAATTGAGGTGAATGACCTCCGCCAATTTCATCTTACTGTGAATAAGCATAGGCAGATGATTTTTCCAGATCTAAAAATGGATAATTGACCTGACATCAAAAGGAGGGGAAAGTTTTTGCCTACCCTTCAGGAAGTCAAGTTCAATAATAAAGCTAAAGTAAATCTGCCTGACGTCAAAGAGTTTTATCAATTCAACTGCTGCCAGGGCAGTACCGCCGGTAGCCAGAAGGTCATCATGCAACAGCACGATATCATCTGGTTGAAGGGCGTCCCGGTGAATTTCAAGGGCATCTTGCCCGTACTCGAGATCGTAAGTCTTTGAATAAGTTTCCGCCGGAAGTTTACCCGGTTTTCTGACAGGTATCAGTCCCGCATCAAGTTTATAAGCCAGGGCGCCGCCAGTGATAAAACCGCGTGATTCGATTGCCACAACTTTTGTAACACCCTTTTTCTGGTAATACCCTGCAATCTCATCAACGATAAGATGCAACAATTCTGGCCTCTTAATTGCAGTAGTAATATCCTTAAACTGAATCCCCTTCACCGGAAAATCAGGAATGTTCCGAACAGCGGACTTCAATGTTTCAATCGTGGCAGTTGCGATCATAATATCTGATTTGCATGCAAAAATAAGAGATTTTAAAGATCCTCCTGAGATCTGCATGTATTAATTACATTTCTGACTCTGGGCAGTTTATGCATCAACAATGTCCCTTTTACCCGTGGATAATTGAAAAAAAATGCGTATATTTATGAATTGAGCAGATAAATGTTATTGGTGCCATGAATATTGATTTATTGAAGTATACATCTGATCGGATTCATGAAGATTTACGCTTCAAAGAAGAACCAGGGCCGGTAATTACAATTTCAAGGGAGTATGGATGTCCCTCGAAGATAATTGCAGCCAGGCTTTCTGAAGAGCTTACCCGAAAACTTGTTGTTAAAGGGAAGGATATAAAGTGGAGGTACGTCACAAAGGAGATCATGGCTGAATCGGCCAGAACTCTTGAAGTTGATCCGGAACAAATTAAATATGTTTTCAATTATGAGCAGAAGAGCGTGGTTGACAACATCATCTCTGCCCAGTTTAATAAGTATTACAAAAGTGAAAGAAAGATCAGGAATACCATTGCCAAGGTAATCCGCAACATAGCTCATGAAGGCCATGTGATCATTGTTGGCCGGGGTGGTGTTGCCATCACACATGATATTCCCAGATCGCTGCACATTATGCTTGAAGCACCTCTGGAATGGAGAACCGTTCGGGTTGCCGAGAACTACCATCTTTCACAAGACGAGGCCCGTAAAACCGCCATTGAGGTTGATAAAAAGCGAAAAGAGTTTCGTGAGTACTTCCAGGGCAAGGATTCAGATTATACAAGGTTTGATATAACTTTTAACTGCATGACCTTCTCCATTGAGGAGATCGTGCATATCGTTCTCAAAGCAGCTGAGATTAAAAAGCTCTTCTGACAGCTGTCAGTCTGTTCCGTTTAATTTTGCTCAACTTCCTCAACAGCCCGGGTCAGAAAAGTATTAAATGGCTCCAGGGCTTTAAAAACTTCCCTTACTTCATCAATAAACGAAGGGTGCCAGTAAATATGGTCAGGTTCATTTTTGGCCACGGTATAGTGCTTATACTTCAGATATTCAACATCCGGGAAATCTTTTGGGAATCCCCGGGGTGCCGAGGTCAGTTTGTCTCCCCACAACTGGCCGCCAAAGTGTTTCATAAAAGATGGAGCATGAAGGATAGCCTTAAATGCCGTAATGTTTTCATAAATCTCTTCGCGCAAGGCTTTCAGCATAGGGCCCGAAGGCATGTAGATACCTCCTGCGAGGAAACATTCACCGGGTTCGACATGAATATAATATCCCGCATGGATACCCTTGCGTCCTCCTTTGGCGATAAACGCACCGAAATTTGTCTTATACGGATCTTTATCATTTGAAAACCTGATATCCCGGTTTATCCTGAAAATTGAAGCCTTGGCGGTGGTAAGGGCAGACTCCTTGTCAAACAGACTTATTTCAGCGATCACTACATTGATAAAGTGCTCAAATTGATTGCGCAAATCAGTATACAATGAGCGGTTTTCATCAAACCATTCTTTGGAATTATTGGCTTTCAATTCCTTTAAGAAATGAAATGTTTCTTTGCTGATCATGGCCTTGTGTATAATTAATTTCTTGTCGGGGAAAAATCCTTTGCTTTTTGTAAATTTAGGACAATAATTACATACCTGTTTGTGATCGTGGAGAAAATGACGTTAATTGTTGCCGGGGGATCCGGGAAAAGGATGAATTCAGAAATTCCCAAGCAATTCATGTTGTTAAGGGGATTTCCTATTTTAATGCATACCATTGATGTTTTTTTCCGGTATGATCAGCAGATGCGGATCATGCTGATCTTGCCGGAGGAACAGATCTGGACCTGGGAAAAACTATGCGGTGAATACCAGTTCAGGATCAGGCATGAAATCAGACCTGGAGGTGATACCCGGTTTCATTCGGTCAAAAATAATCTTTCTGAAATCCCCGACGATTGTCTTGTTGCCGTGCACGATGGCGTCAGGCCGCTTGTCAGTGTAATGACAATTGACAGATGTTTTCAATCGGCCTATAAAACAGGTAATGCAGTTCCCTGCATTGAAATACCGGAAACCATGAGAGCGCTAAATGAAAACGGGAGCTTGCAGGTTGACCGGACTTGTTACAGATTGATCCAGACCCCACAGGTTTTTTGGGGCAAAATATTAAAGAAGGCTTATTCCCAGGATTACAGGACGTCTTTTACAGATGATGCAGGTGTGGTAGAAACGCTGGGTTACACGATTAACCTTGTGGAGGGGAATCCTGAAAACATCAAGATCACTTACCCCGTTGACCTGAAAACAGCTGCGGCCCTGCTGAAATAATCAATACCATTTGTAGATTCTGATCCCGATTATAAAACAAACGGTACCCAGGCCTGAGAGAAACAGGATCTCAGTCAAATTTTCCAGCAGCCCGCTCCCTTCTATCATGATACTCCGAATACTGTCGGCCAGCATGGTTAAAGGTAACTTCTGTATGACCGGAATGATAAAGTCAGGGAAATTGTGGTAGCTGAAAAAGATTCCGGATAGAATCATCATAGGCATGGTTATCACGTTGATCAGACTATTGCCGATCCTTGAGCTGGAAGTTCTGGATGCTATTAAAATGGATATCCCGGAAAAACAAAAACTTCCGGCCAGAAAAACCAGAATTAGGGCTGTGATGCTTCCCTGAATTTGTGTACGGAAGTATATCCATGAAAAAACCAGTAAAACAACAGCTTCAAAAACAGCCAATGTAATTCGGGCAAAAAAATGAGAGAGAATAAACAGGGATTTTTTCATGGGTGCAGCGACCATTCTTCTTAATAGTTTTTTTGACCTGGTTTCAATCAACCCATATCCGATGCCCCAGAGGAAGTCATTCATGATTCCCAGGGCCAACAGGCCCGGGATTAAAAAATCGATATATCTTGTCCCGAGCTGGCTGAGGGTCTTCACCGAGGCGGAATCATAGATTATGGGTTCATGGTTGATTGCTGAAGAAAGCGCAACATAATTGAACCGTGCGTCAGCACTTTGAGGATCAAAATAGTAAAATAAACTATCCGTATTATCCTGTAACACCAGTGTAGCCTGGCCTCTTTTAATCATAAGTACGGCGCTATCCATGGTCGCCGGTATCAAATGAAAGGAAAGCTTTCCCATTTTGGTGGGGATGATTACCTTATATTCTGCACCGGACAATCTCTCGCGACTTATGTGAGTTGAACTTTCAAGGAATTCAGCAAGCCTGCTGTTTGTTTTCTCATTACTTTTTACATAGGCAATATGCTGTATAATTTCTGTCTTTTTTGAAAAAGCTATTCCGAGCACCCAGGCCATGGCCAGCGGAAATACCAGTGACCAGAAGAGAATTCCGGGTTCACGGACAAACTCCTTATAATTAATGGAGATAAGTTGCCAGAGTGATTGCAGGTTATGTTTCATCGCTCAGTTTTCTACCGGTAAGTGAAATAAATAAATCCTCAAGGGTCATTTTGCGGCATTCAAAGGAAGTCAGATGATAATTGTTCCTGGCAATGTAATTCATGAATCCATCGATGTTTGCAACAATGTCATTTACCAGGAGCCAGCCCTTACGTGATTCACTGTCCCAGGTTGATTCACGCACATTGCCATTTAATGAAAGGTCTATACTTTCAGGTCTTTCCTGTAATGAGAATTCCATGATCTCGCCTTTGTCATGTTCGCAAAGCAGTTGTTCAAGACTACCTTTTGCAAGGATGCGTCCATGATCCATGATGACAATTTCATCACATAAAAATGAGGCTTCTTCCATGTAATGGGTAGTGAGGATCAGGGTGGTCCCAAAATCCTTTTTCAGGGAAAGCAGGATATGCCAGAGTTCCCTGCGTGAAGCCGGGTCAAGACCTGTGGTAGGCTCATCAAGGAGCAGGAGGGAAGGTCTGTTCAATAAGGCAATACTCAGAGCAAGTCGCTGACGTTGACCTCCGGAAAGATTAACCGTGAAAGTCCTATGCTTCTCCTCAAGTCCTGTAAGGGAGATCACTTCCTCGACCCGGTTTTTTTCAAGTCCGTAGAAACTGGCAAAAAGCCGGAGGGTCTCTTTAACGGTCAGTTTGTCAATAAACCGGGTTTCCTGCAGCGATATTCCCAACTGATGATGCAAAAAGTCCTCATTTCCCTGCCATTTTCTCCCGAAGAGCAGGATTTCACCCGAATCTGGCTTTTGCAAACCCTCGATCATCTCTACCAGTGTGGTCTTACCTGCCCCATTTGGGCCCAGCAATGCCAGAAACATTCCTTTCCTGATATTAAATGACAGGCAATCAACAGCTGTAACCTCCTTAAAATGCTTGGACACTTTGTTCAGAAGTACTACAGGTTCCGGACCTTCAGTCTGTATAGGATTCATCAATGGATACGGTGAGCGGTTAATATGGTTGAACCAGGTATGATACTATGGTTCATAAACAGAAATGGTCCCTCCTGAGTTCACAGTACGGTTGATTTTTGCCGGATTGCCCTTGTAAGAGACAAAGCCTTTGGAACTGGCATCGGCATTCAATTCCTTCTCAACATTGATTTTTGCTTTGCCTCCTGAAGAAACTTTTACTTTTACTATTTCGCTTTCAAGATCAAAGGCGGACCAGGTGCCGGATGTTGCCACGACTATATCCTGCCTGGTGGCATAACCTTCGGCGGTGAGAATGGCACCTTCAATTACTTTGCCTGAAAGGTATTCAATATCTGCATCCAGATAAAGCATTCCCCCGCTTTTTAAGTCAACCTGCAAAGAATCAGCCTTAAAAAGTGAGGATGTGCTGACATCGGCTCCTCCATTTACTTCAATATTTTTTATGTTGACGTAATTCAGGGTGACCATCACCTTTTTTTTGGTAAAAGGTTCTCCATAAACGCTGATGGAAAGCTTGTTGTTAGCAATTTCCGTTTTAACGGCAGTGGCATCAATACCCTGCACCTTGATATTGGCCGATTCTTTGGTTGATTTCACCAGGCGAACAATCACCCGGTCGCTTACTACCAAACCGGAGAAGGAATTAAGGCTACGATTGATGGATTCCTGCGCGGGAAGAAGAGAGCAGAACAGTGTAACAGATACGAGTGAAAACAATTTTCTGAACATATGTTTTATTGGTTTAATTATTAATGTAGACTATTAAACCATTAATTCAAGAAAAAATTATGAGTGATTGCAGGAAACTAAACGGAATATTCTGGCCCGTTCTTTGCCCTCAACGATCAGATTCCAGTAAATTAAAAGGCAGGCTCAACAAAGACTGGAATACTTCTCCCGCTTCGAGCATGCTGTCGTCATCTTCATCATAATACCAGTTAATGGTAATGATCTTTTTACCCTGAAACTTAACCTGTATACCCTTCAGAATATGAAACAACCATTTTGAAGAACTAGAATTCAGATAACTCAGTAAAAAATCAATGGATGCATGAGTTTTGAATTCATTGATGCTCTCATCGAGCACTTTGATAAGTTCTTCATAGAATGGAGTCGGGTCTTCCAGCTTCGATTGTCCAGAGATAACAATACGGTGTTCATCGGTCAGCACTTTAACCGAAGGAGTAAACAAAGTTTCTTTTATTCCTGGAGCCATATCAGCTTGCATTTTCAATTAAAAATACTTCTTTTGGGGATACAAAATCCTGGCGGAATAAACTAGTTATTAACCTTTTTAAGACAAGCCAGGTTCATAAGTTCAAACCAGGATAACCCAGGTATCCGGTGCAATTCAGAAAGTATACTCAATGGCCAGCGCTTTTTCAAGGGATTCCCGGCTGATCTCATCCTTAATGATATAACTTCGTGCACCTGCTTCGATCATCTGTACAACGTATTTCATTTCGGAATGAAAGGAAACAGCGACAACGATGAGGTTCCTGTAAAGGATGGTAGCCTGCCGCGTGGTTTCTATGCCGTTCATGACTGGCATATTGATATCCATGAAAACAAAATCGCAAACCTTGTTCCTTAATTGATTTAAGCAATCCTGGCCATCGGAGGCTGTAAGAATAGTGTCAATCCTATCCTCGAAATAATCAAGCAACATGAACCTGAGAGCATTGACAAAATGAGGATTATCATCAACAATCAATATTTTCAGCTTTTTCATACCGGGCGCTATTAACTATCTTCATCCTGACTGACTGATCTGCCATTGCAATACACTAAGTTCCTCTGATAATTAATTTAAATATATAAATAAAACCTCAATATATGCCAGCATATCAATTCTAATTCACGCCTACACTCGCCCAAGTATAAAAATCCAGCGGGAAGCTAGTAAAACCAACTCCCCGCTTTCCTACCTAAATCCAACCAAACCCTATCTTTAGTATCTTGTAATAATAACCTTCATCAAGCTATAATCATCATGCAAATATAGTATCAGTAATGTTACGGTACAGGGTAGATTTTACTTAAAGTTGCCTAGTTTA
>DIAS01000072.1:668-2698 GCA_002415855.1 Bacteroidales bacterium UBA5072 | reverse complement strand
GTTATCGACTATGACGCCAGGTCTGAGGCCAAAGGTGATAAGAACCTGTGGACAGAGAAGCAGTACAAGGATTTCAAGCTGCACATAGAATGGCGTTTCAAGGGTTACGGAGATCACCTGTTCCCTCTTCCTACCATCATGCCTGATGGGGAATACTGGCGTGATGCGAACGGGAAGATCATCGAGCCTCTCGGACCGAACTCTGACTCCGGTATCTTGCTGAAGGAATCCGGACAGGTAAACCTGTGGTGCTGGTCGGTCGGTTCAGGTGAACTGTGGTCAGTAAGAAACGATGAGAAATTACCTCCCGAAGTACGGGCCGGTGCTGTCCCAAGAGAAAATGCCGACAAACCTGTGGGGCAGTGGAATGCGTTTGACATCATTCTTAAAGGAGACAGGATTACAGTGATCAACAATGGTATTACAGTGATTGAAAATGCATTATATCCCGGAATGGCTGAGTGGGGGCACCTGGGACTGCAGCATCACGGCGGCATTAATCCTGAAACAGGAAAGCTTCAGGGTGCCTCAAGCCTTGTCCAGTTCAGGAATATCTGGATCAAGGAACTGTAGTTTTAAGCCTCCGTTAGATGAAGGCCAGACTGTTATTTGCTTTTATCCTGGTACTTGTCCAGGCAGAATGGGCTTTGGCGCAGACTGTACCGCAAAAGACCTACTGCAATCCGGTCAATATCGACTATGGTTACACTCCAATACCGAACTTCAGCGAATGGGGAAAACACCGTGCAACTGCTGATCCTGTGATCGTAAATTACAAGGGCGATTATTTTCTGTTTTCGACCAATCAGTGGGGATACTGGTGGAGCGGCGATTTGATAAAGTGGAATTTTGTTTCAAGGAAATTTCTCCGGCCATGGAATGAGGGCTACGATGAACTTTGTGCCCCGGCAGTTGGCATCATAGGAGATACAATGCTGGTATTTGGTTCAACATATACCAGCAATTTTACGATCTGGATGAGCACCAATCCCAAAATTGATGACTGGAAGCCTCTCGTCGATTCTCTCACCATAGGAGGGTGGGATCCGGCTTTCTTCACTGATGACGACGGAAGGTTTTATATGTACAACGGCAGCAGCAACCAGTACCCGGTCTACGGTGTAAGGCTGGACAGAAAGACCATGGAGCCTCTTTCAGCCCGAAGGGAGTTGTACATCCTCGAACCATGGCGATATGGCTGGCAACGTTTCGGCGAACACATGGACAACACTTTTCTGGACCCGTTTATTGAGGGTGCCTGGATGACTAAACACAACGGGAAATATTACCTTCAGTATGCTGCACCGGGAACAGAATTCAGCGGTTATGCCGATGGTGTGGTAGTGGGTGATAATCCCCTCGGTCCGTTTGTCCCGCAATCGATGCCCCTCAGCTTTAAACCCGGCGGTTTCGCAAACGGAGCAGGACACGGTGCAACATTCCAGGACAACTGGGATAATTACTGGCATGTATCGACAATCGGAATTTGCGTTAAAAACAATTTTGAAAGACGTATCGGTATCTGGCCCGCCGGTTTCGATGATGATGATGTCATGTATTGCAATACAGCCTTTGGTGATTACCCTACTTATCTGCCTGACGGTAAGGAAGACCATCTGAAAAGCCGTTTCACCGGGTGGATGTTGCTCAATTATAACAAGCCTGCCACTGTTTCCTCTACCCTTGGATCATATACAGCCAACAATGCCGTTGATGAGAGCATAAAAACTTACTGGTCAGCTGTTTCGGCAAATGAAGGAGAATGGATTCAGTCTGACCTAGGCGCCCTTTCCACCGTTTATGCGATACAGATCAATTATGCCGACCAGGATGCGGAGTTTCTGGGCAAATCGCTGGGAGTTTATCATCAGTACAAGGTATTTGAATCATCCGACGGTAATAAATGGAAGTTGCTGGTGGACAAAAGCGGGAATAGAACTGATGTTCCGCATGATTATGTCGAGCTTGGCACTCCTGTTAAAACACGTTATCTCAGGCTGGTGAACCTTCACATGCCGACGGGTAAATTC
>DIAS01000072.1:0-341 GCA_002415855.1 Bacteroidales bacterium UBA5072 | reverse complement strand
GGAATTAATCGTACTCCGTACCATCAAGGACAGGCGCAACGCATGGCTGAGATGGAGCCCAGTTGACAATGCTTATGCATATAATATTTACATGGGAACAGAACCGGATAAATTGTATAATTGCATTATGGTTTACCACGCAAATGAATACTGGCTTAAAACCATGGACAATGAAAAGACTTATTACTTTTCGATCGAAGCGATAAACGAAAACGGAGTGAGTCCTTCAGGCCTGATAATTAAATCAGAATAAAATACAGCAAAGAAATCAGCATGAACAGACAAAGGCATATTTTCATAATAATATTATTACTCTGCTTTAACCGGGGTTTTGCACAGGA
>DIAS01000148.1 GCA_002415855.1 Bacteroidales bacterium UBA5072 | reverse complement strand
AAGAATGGAATCAGATCTATGTGGATGCCTGGCGTATCTTCCGCGATTATTTTTATGTAGATAATCTGCATGGTGTTGACTGGGCGGCTATGAAAGAAAGGTATAGCGTCCTTCTTCCATATGTAAGTCACAGGGCTGACCTTGATTATATTCTCAACGAAATAGTATCGGAAAGCAATACAGGTCATTCATATGTCGACTGGGGAGATTTTCAAAGAGTAAAAAGGGTCGATAACGGATTGCTGGGGGCTGAGCTGACAGCCGATGAAGTTGCAGGAAGGTATAAAATCACTAAAATATATAAGGGAGAAAACTGGGAACCTGCCCGCCGTTCACCACTTACTGAACAGGGTGTCGATGTAAAGGAAGGTGATTATCTGATAAGCATTGATGGTAAAGAGATTACTACAGCTGTTAATCCCTATTTTTACCTGGAAAATAAGGCTGGCAAGAACGTCGAGATAACAGTAAACAGTAAACCTTCACTGGCTGATGCCCGCACCTCGCTTATTAAACCAATTTCGAGTGAGCTCGAACTTTTATATCATGATTGGGTAAATGAAAGAAGGATGATGGTTGATAAGCTATCCGGAGGCCGGATAGGCTATATTCATGTTCCAAATACGTCAGCAAGCGGAAACCGTGAGCTTTTTCATGGCATGTACACATACTTTAACAAAGAAGCCCTGATAATTGATGACCGGTATAATGGAGGTGGGTTTATTCCCGATCGAATGGCAGATCTGCTCGACCGCCATACCCTCGTCTACTGGCATCAGAATGGCCTTCAGCCTGGCAAATCACCGGCTATTGCCAACGACGGACCAAAGGTAATGCTGATTAACGGTTACTCAGCTTCGGGTGGCGATGCTTTCCCCTATTTCTTTAAAAAGATGGGACTTGGAAAACTTATCGGCACACGAACATGGGGAGGTCTTGTTGGCATTTCCGGAAATGCCCGCCTTGTCGACGGAGGGTATATTTCAGTCCCGAGGTTTGGTGTTTTCGATACCGATGAAGGATGGATAATTGAAGGAGTAGGAGTTTATCCTGATATAGAAGTTGTCGAGCGTCCTGAACAAATGGCAAAAGGGATCGACCCATGTATTGAAAAAGCTGTAGAAGTACTGCTTCAGGAACTTAAAGAAAAACCTGCTAAAAAAGTTGTTGAACCCACTCCACCCGACCGTTCAAAATGGAGGGAGGAGTAACTGATGCCTGCCGTAGCCGGAGGATGATGTGATTTTTATGCCTCCTCAATGACGTGCCACCCGATCTTGTCTGCGAAAGCATGAACCGGTTCCTTCAGATCACCATAGAATGTTACCCTGTGCCAGCTCCAGGTATCCCACATCGTGAAAAGCTTCTCAATGTCCCCGAGAGGTTCTGCGCATAACTTGGTTCTGCAGGCTCTGTCGTCAGGATCATTATCAACTGATACTGCCTGATGGAAGAGTATCTCCTTTTTTGAAGCATCAATTTCAAGAGTTGTTGTCAAGTAGTTGCTAGGCAATATTGACTGGACAGATGCTCCATTCCTGTCCTCTGAGTGAGTCATGATCCTGAAAGGATTTGTATCGCCCGATGAACCAAATATCCTGTTCGGGGCCACACAATGAGCATATATTATCTGACGCTTTGAAGTATCAATCACCGGATCGGATATAAAGCCCGGCCTTCCTCCGGTTAAAGTTGAAAAAGCAAGCATTGTTGCTGCTGATCTGACATCACATTCACATCCTCCCACAAGTCCTTCGTTGCAAAGTTCATGGAATCCAAGGCAGGGATAAGCATGAATATGTCCACCATAAAATCCTCCCAGACAGTTGACCGTGATTGCATTGGCTCCATGATCCTTCAGCACCGATTTCATCCCGATATACATGGCGGCAGATGTAACAAGCGTTTCAAAGGTTACACCTTTTACTTCAAGCGCATTTTTCTGCCATTTTTCTGCAATACTTACTGATTCATCATGATCAGCAGAACTCCATGCTTTGTTTACTTCGGAAAATGGAATGTATTCAAGCGGGATGCCCATTACCGGCTCAACAATTTTTGACTCCTGATCGTTTACAGCAAGTATTTTGGATTGACCAAGGCGTTTTATACATTCATCAGCTGATAAAAAGCTTATATCATTAACCAGAGTCTGATATTTCCTGGTTCCTGGGGTTGATTTTAAACGTGCTCTGTCTGTTGCTGCCACAAATTCAGATATCGATCCTCCATTACCGACTAATCTGAAACAGCTTACTGCTGATATCAGATCCTTTATATCGGAAGAAGCAACAAAAGCAACATTACGTTTTTCCTTCTTCAGGAAAGCTGCATTATAAACAAGAAAACCACCGCTTCCACCAAACTGGAAGTCGGCATAAATAACCGGCTTTCCAGTTTCAGCCACTGTCTGCACTACTCGGTTCCAGCAGTTCATCTGATAAACAATATATCCGTCAACAGGGCTTATCTTATCCTGATCAACGATTTTCACAGCATCCTCAGGACCGGTGGCTAAAACCGGTATGAATTCCATATCTCTGAAATTGGCTGTAAGTAGACTGTTTATTTTCTCCATATGAGGTCCGAAATCAAAACCAACATTGGGCCAATCGGGGCCAGGCTGGATAACTGCATGAAGAGAAT
>DIAS01000019.1:2710-5240 GCA_002415855.1 Bacteroidales bacterium UBA5072 | reverse complement strand
GCCGGTGAAAAATTCCTTGGTATAATTAAAAGTGTGGGATCAGGTTTATTGATGATGATCCTTGCAGTGATAATTTCGGGAGTATTCATGGTCAAATCTGAAAAATCAGAAGAATCGGCCCTCAGTTTCGCATCCAGAATAAGCGGAAGCAGGGGTAGTGAGTTCGTATCGATGATCATCATAACTATCCGCAATGTTGCAAAAGGCATACTCGGGGTCGCTGTCATACAGTTCATCCTTATTGGCGGCACACTCATCCTGGCAAAAATACCCTTTGCCGGTCTCTGGGCACTGGCTGCTCTTTTCCTTGCCATCCTGCAACTGCCTGTTGGCATAATAGCAATACCGCTGGTCATCTATTTCTATTCTTTAATGAATCCTTTGCCTGCGACACTGTTATCTGTCCTTATCCTCGCTTTTTCATTAAGTGACAATTTCCTCAAACCCTGGCTGATGGGCAAAGGTGCACCGGTGCCGATGCTCGTTATTTTCCTTGGAGCTATCGGAGGCATGATGATGTCAGGATTTATCGGCCTGTTTACCGGAGCTATCGTCCTGTCCATAGGCTATAAACTGGCGGCCATTTGGCTGGGGGAAAGGAATTCAGACCACAGGGATGTAAACGGACCGGTCTGACAACTTTCCTTTAAACAGTTCTTCCCTGCCCTTTAGTGCCGGATAGTACTAAGGTACTATTTCAACGTGCTTCATGTTGGCTTACATTTGAAGGAACTTTTTCGGGTTCCTAATAATACTGCCATGATATTTCTTCAGCTTGCAATTTTGTTAATCTGCATCTTTATCGGTGCGCGTATGTCCGGCATTGGACTGGGTGTGATGGGCATGATCGGGCTTCTGATACTGATGTTCGTTTTTCATGTGCAGCCCTCTGATCCTCCTCTGGAAGTAATGCTGATTATCATGAGTGTGGTGACAGCGGCGGCAGCTCTGCAGGCAGCAGGGGGAATGGATTACCTGGTCAAGGTGGCAGGAAAGATACTCCGCAGCCACCCCGGGCAGATAACCATACTGGGACCTCTTGTGACCTACTGCTTCACACTGTTTGCAGGAACAGCACATATATCTTATTCGATACTGCCAATCATAGCAGAAGTCGCCATTAAGGCACGCATACGTCCGGAAAGGGCGCTGAGTATGAGTGTAACTGCTGCGCACATGGGAATCACAGCCAGTCCAGTGTCGGCTGCAACAGCTGCCCTCCTTACTGTTCTGGGATCGAGCGGGATCAAGCTGGCAGACATTCTTTTGATATGTATCCCTGCAACAGTGATAGGGGTGATCGTAGGGATAATCTTCGTGTATAAGAGAGGCAAGGAACTCGATAAGGACCCTGAGTTTCTTGAAAGAATGAAGGATCCCGTATTTGCAAAAAACCTTGACACTGAGGTAAAGGGGGAGATAGCCCTGAAACCCGGGGCGATCCCGTCGCTGATTATCTTCGGTATTGCAGTACTGAGCATCGTCTTGCTGGGCTCATTTCCGGGCCTGCTTCCAAACTTCGCAGGGAAGGAGGGATTTGCACCTAACTTTGCGGTGAGCGCTTCCGGACAGGTTCAGATGCCTGCCATGATCATGATGATCATGCTCGGAGCCACCGGCCTGATAATCCTTTTTGCAAAGACCACAGCCGGCCAGGTTACTAAAGCAAGCCTCTTTTCCAGCGCCGCATCTGCAACCATTGCCGTTTTCGGTGTTGTATGGATGAGCAGCTCTTTCATGGACCACAATTTTGTTGCCATAAAAGGCACCCTGGGTGAAATGGTGAACAAGTATCCGTGGCTCTTTGCACTGGCTCTGTTTACCCTGAGTATTCTGCTATTCAGCCAGGCCGCAACCACAAAAGCCCTGATGCCGTTAGGACTCGTTCTCGGACTCTCACCGGCATTCCTGCTTGGCATTTTCCCTGCAGTGAACGGACACTTCTTTATCCCGGGATACCCAACCCTGCTTACTGCCATACAGTTTGACAGGACCGGGACAACTAGAATAGGCAAGTATGTCCTCAATCACAGCTTCATGCTGCCCGGTTTGGTAACCACAGCAGCAGCTGTGGGTGCCGGCCTGATATTACAACTGATATTGTTATAAATTAATTAATCCAGATTCGTTATGAAAAAAAGTTTTATTGTCCTTTTCGTTTTACTGCTCGGATTTAACGGGTATTCGCAGACCCGGACCGAGAAGGACCTGCTGGGGGAAAAACAGATCCCTGCAGATGCCTACTATGGTGTACAGACTGCGAGGGCACTTGAAAACTTCCCTGTAAGCGGAGTCACTACCAAGTTCTACCCTGATTATGTAAAAGCCTTCGCTATGGTAAAACTTGCTGCCGCCCGTGCCAACAATGAGGTGGGCAGACTGAATAAGGAAAAACTTGCCGCCATCGAAAAGGCTTGCCTGGCTGTCATGGATGGAAAATACCATGATCAGTTCCTCGTAGACATGTACCAGGGCGGGGCAGGAACATCTGCCAACATGAATGCAAACGAGGTGCTGGCCAATATTGCCC
>DIAS01000019.1:0-2453 GCA_002415855.1 Bacteroidales bacterium UBA5072 | reverse complement strand
CCAATATTGCCCTTGAAATGAGCGGCCACAAAAAAGGAGAGTACCAGTACATTGATCCGCATGATGACCTGAATATGGGTCAGTCGACAAATGATGTGTACCCCACAGCTATAAAAGTGGCTTTATTGCTGCACAATGACAAGGTGATAAAAGAACTCGAAGCATTGTCAGCCTCTTTTCATAAAAAGGGAGAGGAATTCAAGAGCTTGCTCAAAATGGGCCGGACCGAGGGACAGGATGCTGTTCCCATGACACTGGGACAGGAGTTTCATGCTTTTGGCAATCAGCTTGATGCCGAAATTGAAGCGCTGAGAAAATCCGAGTCATACCTGTATACCGAAAATATGGGGGCAACAGCTATCGGAACAGGCATAACCGCATCGCCGGGTTATGCTGAGAAATGTGCAGTTCAGCTGGCAAAGATTACGGGTAAACCTATGGTGATGGCCAAGGACCTGATCGCTGAGACTTCAAGTATGCAGGGATATGTTATGTATTCCTCCGCTCTTAAAAGTCTCTCTGTTACACTGTCAAAGATCAGCGGCGACCTTATCTTCCTGGCTACCGGCCCCAGGGCAGGGATTTTCGAGATCAACCTTCCGCCCCTTCAGCCGGGGTCATCCATCATGCCTGGCAAAGTCAATCCTGTTATGCCTGAACTGATGAATGAGATCTGCTTTAAGGTTATGGGAAATGACGTGACCGTCACTGTTGCCTCACATGCCGGACTGCTTCAACTTAATGGTTTTGAACCTGTCGTCCCTGTTGCTATTATGGAGTCACAGGGTCTGTTGTTCAAAGGCATACCCCTCTTCCGGAAGCAGTGTATTGATGGCATCACCGCCAATGAGGATGTGCTTAAGAATTACATAGAAAGAAGCGTGGGGATTGTAACAGCGCTGAACCCGGTGCTGGGATATGAGAAGACCACCGAGCTTGCCAAGGAAGCCCTTCAGACAGGTAAAGGAATCCTTGAACTGATCCGTGAGAAGAAACTTCTGACGGAAGATCAGATTAAAGATTTGCTTGACCCGGCAAAGATGACGAATCCAAACAAATAACAGTTAAATAATAACTCGATAAATCAATAACAAATGAAAACAAAACGCATGCAGATGAGAACAGCGCTTGCCAGCCTGATGCTCCTGCTAAGCCTGGCAGTCTTCGCACAGGAAAAACAATTGCCTAATGTCGTTATTCTCGCTACCGGAGGTACAATTGCCGGAGCCGGCACAAGTGCAACCGGATCAGCCTACACCTCCGGTCAGGTAAAGATCGAGGCAATGATAGATGCTGTTCCAAATATCCGGAAATTAGCAAATTTACGGGGAGAACAAATCGCAAACGTCGGTTCGCAGGACATGAGCGTGAAGATATGGATTGACCTTGCAAACCGGATCAACACACTTCTGGCAGGCAATGATGTCGATGGTATAGTGATAACCCATGGAACCGACACTCAGGAAGAAACAGCGTATTTCCTGAATCTTGTTGTAAAAAGCGATAAGCCGGTCGTATTGACTGGTTCAATGCGCCCATCGACAGCATTAAGCGCCGAAGGCCCTCTGAATCTTTATAATGCCGTTGCCGTTGCCGCCAATCCGAAATCAAAAGGATATGGAGTGATGGTTGTTATGAACGACGAGATTCACTCCGCTCATGGTGTTAAAAAAATGATAACTACACCTGTCCAGACGTTCCAGTCCCCCGAGGAAGGGATGATGGGAACCGTCATTTTTGGTGAAGTGGAATTTTTCCATAAGACATACGGCCTCAATACTGTAAACAGCGAATTCTCTGTTGCCGGAGTGAAGGAGTTGCCTCGTGTGGATATTGTTTACGCCTGTGCCGATGTATCGCCAGATTTGATTGATCTGATGGTCAAAGCCGGTGCAAAAGGAATTGTAGTCGCCGGCGTTGGTGACGGTAATATGAACGCCGGGACCCTGGAGGCTGCCAAAAGGGCAACTAAAATGGGAATTCCGGTTGTAAGGGCCTCACGGGTACCTGTTGGTACGGTTTTACTCAAGGGTGAGATTAATGATGAAGAATACGGAACAGTCTCTTCGATGGAACTTAATCCACAGAAAGCCAGGGTACTGTTAATGATGGCCTTGTTAAAAAAGAGAAGCAGGGAGGATTTACAGAAACTATATATCGACTATTAATCAGACCTGCTATCAAGGAATAGAGTAAGAATTTACACTATTATTCTGCCCGCCTCCCTGCCAGGTATTGTTTTCAATCTGATACGGGAGGCGGTCTCTTTTTTGTTTTAGACTTTTATTTGTTTAATTCAGGCTGAATGATTTTCCGGATAAACCAGGATACATTTACTCTGTCAGTTGCTTACAAAATCAGGAGTTTTCCAGAATTATCATCAATACAGAAAAGGAGAATCCAATTACTGTGAAAATTCCGGCCAGCTTACCGCCGTGGCTATAAGATTCCGG
>DIAS01000100.1:1569-6404 GCA_002415855.1 Bacteroidales bacterium UBA5072 | reverse complement strand
TAGAAGGTAATCCGGCCAGGGCTGCAACAGGTGTCTATAATATTGATGGAGCCCTGAACTGGCATTGCGGAGCACTTAGCGTTGTGGTGGAATCACCAAGCCACGCATTTTCAGGAAATAGTGCTACGCGAGAAGCTAAAATAGAATCACCTGACAACCTGCTTAATGCGCAGCTTATATGCCATCAGCAAGCAATGAGATTCCTGGCAAAAACTGGAGGACGCTCCAAATGGTTGCCTGCCAGAAAGTAATGTCCATTCACAGATTTTTGCCAGGTCTGATCACCAGAAATCAAAAACTTTCTCGTTTTTGTCAGAATCCTTTATACAACGAACGGAATAACCATCCTTCTTATTTACAGGGGAAAAAGACAATTCTCCGTTAGAGGAGTTTAATGCGCCGCACCAACTGGTAGCATCATCATCATCAACATTGGTCCAGAAATAGGTTGAATTTCCTATAGACTCCATAGTATTATCACCGCTGCGGCCACTTGAGAGTGCAGTAAAACCACTTGAATTTGTTGCTCCGGCATTTGGGCTTTTCCAGGTAGTTGTTCCTGTTTGTTTCAATTTACCTCCTGCCTGTTCATCTCCTCCCAGAAAGTTGGATAAATACCACCAGTTTTGCATAGAGGGCAGGTGCCAGCCATCAGGGCAGGCTTCAGTTGCAGCTTCCCAGGTATACAGGTAACCATGAATTTTTAAATAGTCGCTTACATTGTCATAAACAGAGCATCCACTTGCAGTTTTAAAAGCAAGATTTTCACCCATCCATAACTGATCGTTGATTTTCACTGTTTTGTAAACCTTCCCATCTCTTGCATCTGTAAATGAGCCCGTTTCCTGTCCATTTGCACAGGAATAAATGCCAGTAATAAGATATATTATTGTAAACAGAAATTTGGATTTTCTCTTCATTCTGACTTGAGTTGATTATTAAATTCAGTATCTCAAAAATAATTGGCCGGGTCTGTTCCGAAAAAAAGTTTTTACCCGTTGAGCACCCAGCCTTTCCGGTATTCTTTGGTCAGATAGGCATTGGCAGCGGAATCATTTGTCACAACTCCCTTAACAGGATCATACTGCAATTCCTTGCCGGCCTGATGTGCTGCGAGCCCGAGCATTAATGTCTCTATCATACGTCCTGCATAATCAAAATCACAGTCTGTCTTCAGGCTTCCCTTACATGCATTGAACCATTGAGCAACAAAATCCCCAAGTGGAGGGGCAACCTGATCACTGGTGGGGGATTTGTAGTAAGTCATATCTGCCCCGCTGCGATCCGGGAGAAGGATACGATTAGTGAAATCAGCCACAAGAGCCCCTTTAGTGCCTTTGAACATAACTCCGTGACCGATTTTAGTGATGTCAACAGCCGGATTTGGAATCACTGGTTTCAAAGTTCCCTGATACCATTCAACTGTGATTGGTCCGCGCCAGTCGTTGGCAGGAAAATTAAATTTGGTATGAAGATCCGATGCAACAACCTCCGGACTGAAAGGATTACCTTCTGCCCATGCGCTTGTAGGCTGCCCTGCATCAATAGCATTCCATGCAAGATCCATTGTATGGCTTCCCATATCTCCAATCTGCCAGCTGCCGAAATCGTGGTACATATTCCACAATAAACATCCTGCTCCCGGTCTTGCACCGAAATATCCCGGATTAAATGGATGCATCTGAACCGGACCGATCCACTGTTCCCAGTCAATATCTTTGGGTGCTGGTCCTGCATCTGGAAGATAATTGGTCTTATCATGAGTCCGGTTGCCCCATGCCATAACCTCTTTCAGTTCTCCAACAGCACCACCGCGAACAAGCTCAGATACCCGGTTAAAATTCTCATTGGCGTGTCTTTGAGTTCCATGCTGAGTGGCCAGTTTATTCTTATTTGTGAGATATACCTTCCTGACTTCGCGTGCTTCAGTTACACATTCCCCAACCGGTTTTTCGCAATAAACATGCTTTCCGCGGTTCATGGCCCAGATGCTGATAAACGCATGGTGATGATCCGGTGCACAAATGAAGACTGCATCAATATCCTTTTGTTCAAGGCACTTTCGCCAGTCTATGTACTGTTTGGCATTTGGATATTGCTTTGCCGCCAGTGCCATATTACCGGCATGTACGTCGCATATAGCAACCACATTTTCACTCGACAGAGCCTGATAATGCTGGCTGCCTCGTCCATGTGCACCAATGAGTGCAATATTCAGTTTGTCGCTTGGGCTTTTTCCTGAAAGGATACCTCCCGGAAGAATTATCAGTCCGGCACCGGCTGAAGTAACGGATTTAACAAAGATTCTTCTTTTCATAATGATTGGGTTAATGGTTTAATTTTATGGTTGTATTTTCTGTGAACTGTGGTTACTTTAATGTTCAGGGATTTAAAAACATCAGGTTTTGCTATTGCATAAATATAAGTGTAGTTTAATTCATTTCAAAATTTGTCATTGATAGTCATTAAAATGTATTACTAACAGGAGGCATTACGGTCAAATTGAATGCAATGAAAACAAGCGGAGGGGAAAATGCACACCACGGCTCAATCAGCTGAAATCGTTAAGGAAGCTTTTTTCAATCCTTCAGCAGTTGCCTTGATTTTTATTTTCCCGGGAATTTTTTCCGGACTTATTATTGCCATGCAGATTCCCTGAAAAGCTTTTTTCCTCGGTTGCTGAAGGCTCGACATATCGGAGGGATTGCCACTCCCTACACCTGCAACCTTGCCCCTGCCTTTTACCTCAAAGTTAACCATTATGTCATCCGAATCAGGAACAATATTCCCTTCTGAATCGATTATTTCCGCCCTTACATATGCCAGGTCATTATGATCTGCTTTGATTTGAGTCCTGTCAGCAATAAGCCTTATCTCCTCCGGTTTACCTGTTGTTTTAAGGGTCTGTGATGCCGTTTCACTGCCATTGTCAAAACAACGGGCAATCAGTGTTCCGGCCTCATAGGGTACTTCGAATGTTGCCGTAATTGATTTTTCCGTATCAGTATTCTGTTCACCAACTACCTTACCATTCAACTCAAGCCTAACCTGCTGACTGCGGGTGTAGACATGTACCTGCATTTTCTCACCCTCATGACCGGACCAGTTCCAGCTTTTCAATTCATCAGGGAATCCCCAGCTGCTTGTAACCTCTCGTTTCCCCTTTGGGATGGGGCGATGTACAAACATTTCAACTTTACTTTTACCCCAGACAACGTGCTGATAATATGAAGGGACCTTCCTGTTTCCGATAAGATCAATGTCTCCCTGATAATTAGTGAATACAGGCCAGACATCACGATTGAATCCTGCTCCAGCTGCAGCGGACCGACTGGTATCCGGCACAATGTCAATAAGCAGTGGCATACCTCTGCCGGCCTCGCCAAGGTTATCCATTGCCGTCCATACAAAATAACCTATAACATAAGGATGCTTTCTGACCATTTCATAGTTTTCAAGCGCAAGAGGCGGATTGGTTTCTGTCCCCACCATAACACGATCGGGATATTTAGCATGATCTTCCTCATATCTCTTATACGCATAGTTGTACCCTATCAAGTCAAGGAGCGCCATATGTTCCGGGATCTCATCCCACTTGCTCTTCTGACCTCTCATCCACGCAAAATCAACAAAACATTCAGTTACCAGCCGCGATGGATCAAACCGTCGTATCATTTCTGTCAAATCTCTTGCAATCTTTAAACCGGAACTATCATAAGCTTCACGGACTTCATTCCCTATACTCCAGATTATAACTGAAGGATGATTTCTGTCGCGTGTGACCCACGACTCCACATCTTTCTGCCACCATTCCCTGAAAAAGAGGTGGTAGTCCTGATTCCTTTTAGCAGTTTCCCAATTATCGAAAATTTCATTAATAACCACCATTCCCAGTTGGTCGCAAGCATCGAGGAGCGCTTCTGACGGAGGATTATGGGCCGTCCTGATCGCATTGAATCCATTCTTTTTCAGTAATTCAATTTTTCGCTCCTCAGCCCGATCAATACTGGCAGCTCCCAATGGACCGTTATCGTGGTGAATATTACCCCCTATAAGTTTAACCGGTTTCCCATTGATGGAAAACCCATTTTGCGCATCTATCTCAATACTGCGTATTCCAAAATGAGTTGCCACATCATCAACTACTATATCATTTATCAGCACTGATACTTTTGCATGATAAAGATTCGGTTCATCGATCGACCAGAGTGACGGAAGATTTAACGGAATTTCCTGAATTACATGTTTTGTCTGTCCCGGTGCAATCACTGGATTACTTGTAATAGTGGCAGCCTCCCTGCCTGAAGGATCCAGCAATACAGTACGCAATACGATGTTTTCAGCAATAATACCGGAGTTTACCATTTTCGCTTCAATTTTCACCTGAGCAGACCTGTCAGTTACAAGTGGTGTTGTAATGTATAATCCACCTGCAATATCTATATGAACAGGATTTGCCAGAGTAAGCCACACGTGCCTGGTGATGCCTGATCCTGTATACCAGCGTGAATTCATTCCTTCATTTTTAACCCGGACAGCAACAACATTGGGTTGACCCGGGGGATTGAGCCAGGGAGTAAGATCAAAGTAAAAAGGAGTATAGCCATAAGGATGAAATCCAAGGTGTTTACCATTAAGCCAGACATCTGATCTCACAGATACACCGTCAAACTGAAGGTAGACGATTTTATCCCTGCCGTCTTCCCTGATGGTAAAATCTTTCCTGTACCAGCCCACACCTCCTGTCAAATAAGAAGAACTACCTTTATCAATGGCGGATTTATCAAATGGTCCGATTATATCTTCACCGTTCTGTTCCGGCAGATCTTCTATGC
>DIAS01000100.1:0-1248 GCA_002415855.1 Bacteroidales bacterium UBA5072 | reverse complement strand
CACCCGGGAGACTATCTTTTATAAAGTGCCATTCCTCATCAAATGAGTTTGTTATGACAACAGCCGGATTTTTCTGCCTACTGCATGAAATAATAAACAGGAACACTGAAGCTGATACACAAAAGAATAAACCTGAATATAGTCTAAATAAAAGGAGTTTCATTTCTTTCACACTTTTCAACAGATTCGAGCATTCATAGCCGGTCAGGTTAATGGATAAGAACCAACCAAAGACAAATTTAAAAATATCCAGTGAAAACAGAAGGGAATTCCTTCTAACAACGGGAATACCGGAACTGGTGCTTTAATATGGGAAATTCATCACAGTCCGTCACTTTCCAAAGGGCATTTTGTGTGAATAAATATTTGCCCGCTACGGGTATATTATCTGATTCTTAAGTTAATTTTATGGATTCGTGCCAAAGTCAATTGTAATTCCAAGTATTTCCTCATAATATAATTTTGAATTTGATGGTATGATGGAACCACACATGATTGAAGATTTTATTTATTCACATAGGTGATTAAGTTCAATCATGTGGGTTTCATAAATAAAGGAACTATCATCTTATAGTACTGACCCGTAGGTTCACTAATTCATCAAAATAACCTTCCCGATAACTATTTGAACCCCTGAAGGGGGTTTAAATCCATATCAACGCCATAATCGAGCAAGTATCCTGTTTTGGTACTGGTGAATGAAAACGGGGAAACCAGGAATGAAGATAATCGTTGGTAAAACTGTGAATTTGTTATATCTTTAATTGTTGTTCCACTTGCTTAACATAAAGATAATGGTAATAACCTCCTGATCGGTAAACTCAGTCAGGCTCATTGTTGTTACTGAAGCGCTGAAGGAGGTGTTTAAGTCCATAATCAGATAGATCTCAGGTATACAGATATAATTTTAGTTCTTTTACTTTGGTAATCATGCTTGAAGGCATAACACGATAACTACATTTTGAGATATTGACTTTCATAACTTTACCATCTAAACCAAGCGTATTTTTTTACATTCAGTTGTTTGTATAACTGTTGGATTTTCAACCCTTAATTCACATAATTAGTGCTGGACTTTTATTAATTTGTGGAAATTAAAATACGATAAACAAAAAAAACATTCGCCTCAGTGTTACTGATAATTAATAAACCAAAGAATATGAAATACTTAAGATACTTTATGTACTGCATGATTATTGCAAGCCTGGTTACAGTAAAACTGGCAGCTCAGCAACCTGCTGTGATAAA
>DIAS01000053.1:530-64047 GCA_002415855.1 Bacteroidales bacterium UBA5072 | reverse complement strand
TGACATTTGTCGCATGATCCATGCAAGAATATCCGACAGATAATTCACTACATTGACATTTTGTAGATGTCCGCCAAAGATCAGGTCCTTTCTGCGATCGGGAAAAATGTCAGATTCCTTTACATAAACAAGATTCTGATCAATAACTTTTTGTCTGACAGCATCACTGATGTCCTGATAATGGAATTTTAGCAGGGGATTTTCAAGAATTGCCAGGACATCTTTGAAATACCAGGCATTTTTTTCATGCTGCCCGATTCTGGAATTCCGGTGAAGGTCATACAGGCTGTCTACAAGGTTAAAGACCGTAGATCCGGCGACAGGATATCCCATAGTAACATTCAGGTCGGTTATATTGTCCGGTACAGCATATAATACCGGAATAAGAAGGCTTTCATCAGCCAGCACCAATGCAGTACGCTCCTTTTCATGCTCTTCGGATATGCCCAGGGTGTTCATAACCGAGGCAAGTACACTGGCCTGTCCCGTATTGGAAGCCACAGGGATAAAAAAGACCCGCTTGTCATGATCCGACAAGTTCTCGTGATTTATGGCGGCCACCGGTGGAAAATTTCTCAGATTCTCCCGGATAAAGAATCCGGCTTCGTGAATATCGTTGTTGGTATACCAGCTATCATAGTCCCAGAAGAATTCAGCACGACCAAGATTTTTAAGAAACCTGAAAAGCTTTTCCTCACATGCATTCAGTGCGTTGAAACCTACAAACAGGTATTTTTGAGCATTTAAACCAATAATTTCCTGGCTGCCATAAATATTTTCAACTGCCTGGCGGTATGCCATGCCTTCATAGGCAAGCTGCTGTTCATGCAACTGTTTTCTGAGACCCTCATATACACCTGGCAATAATTCCCAGAGTGAAAGAAAAGTCTTTTGTCCATCTGAAATATTCTCCGGATCAAAAGTGTTCCAAAATCTCCTGATCAGGGCCACCTGATCTTCGGTAAGATAACTGAACCTGCCCTCCAGGGATTTCTGTCCGACCAGATTTCTGAAGAGGTCATTAGCATCGACCATGTATTTGTCGATTTCGTCGAAATCTGCCAGAAGCGTTTCGCTGTATGGGAAAAAGGTATCAAAGCTCTCCCCGGAACCTGAAATCTGCGAATAAACCTTATATAACTCAAATAACAGGGTAAGGCGGTCAGCATAAAGATATCCCGATACTTCCTCCATCAGTTCACTGATGGTTAGATACCTAGGTGCCCAAACCGGTTTAATGGCAAGCTCCCCCAGATACTTGCTGAGGTATAAGCGTGCCCGCTTGTTCGGAAAAACCATGCAAGTTTCAGACAGGTCACAGTTGCCTGATTGCAGCAATACCGAAGCGATTTCTTTAAGAAAAGGAACAGAACCCATGTAAGCATGAAATGTATACAAAAGTAGGATATTCAGGGACATTATCATGCATTCATGAAATCCTGCGCTTCCAGGTGATTCTGCAATGATCAATTCTTGAATACTCTTTTGCCAGAAATAAATGAACTACCCTATAAAAATTAATAAAGGTTTATATCTTTATGGTGGAAGTAATGCAAAATGTTCGGGTGATGTTGTATGAAAATGAGGTTATAATGTTCCTGCTTGGTGCCGGTATTTTTGTCTTTATTATACTTAACAGGGCACATGTAAGGCGCATTAAGGCATGGAAAATTCTTTTCGCAAGTTATTGCTTTCTACTCACCAGCTGGCTTCTCACCATTCTGGAAGGTTTTCTGCTGGAATCGTGGTTTAATTTTCTCGAGCATTTGGGTTACGCATTCAGTGCTGCTGTATTTGCGGTATGGATTTGGAAATCATTTCATAAAAGCCGCCTGGAGGACAAGTTATGAACATCATTGCAGTCCTCGATTCAGTCTCGTTGGTGATTACACTGGCCGTGATATTCTTCATTGCATTTTACAGGAAACGGACAGTTGCTTTTGATATCCGGTTGCTGGTAATCGCACTTTCAATTGTGACAGCGGTGTATTTTGGTTTTCTGCTGATTGAGTGGCTCGGTCTAACACACTCGCTCGATTCATTTGAAGACATGACCGGAGCATTATTGCCGATGATGTGGGCCTTCCTGATCTATTATCATATACAGCAAAGTGTTAATTACGATTTGCGTACCAATAAGGAAAACCTGCGCATTACACTTAATTCCATCGGAGATGGGGTAATTGCAACAGATTTGTTTGGCCGGGTAACCAGGATGAATCCGGTTGCAGAATCCCTTACGGGATGGCAATTCAGCGAGATTAAAGGAAGAAAACTCGAGGATGTTCTGTGGATCGTCCATGCAGAAACCCGTCAGAAAATCACCAACCCGGTTGAAACTGTGTTGGAAACCGGAAAAGTCATCAGTCTGAGTAATAATACCTTACTAATCGCGAGGGACGGAAAGGAGTACCATATTACCGACAGCGCTGCACCCATCTATTCAAACACTGAGGAAATCATGGGTGTTGTCCTTGTATTCAGTGATAAAACCGAAAATTACCTGCAGGAAGAAAGGCTCAAGGAAAGTGAGGAAAGGCTGAATCTTGCATTGGCTGGATCAAATGCGGGACTTTGGGACTGGCATCTCAAAACAGGAAAGATCGTTATAAACGACCGCTGGGCAGATATGATCGGCTATGATCCGTTTGAACTTGAACCGCTGAGTATTATGGCATGGGAAAAGCTCAAGCACCCGGAAGATGTGATAGAATCAAATGAGCTTCTTGAGTTGCACCTGCAGGGTAAAACTGACTCTTATGAATGCCAGATCAGGATGAAGCATAAATCAGGTAACTGGATATGGATCATTGTCAGGGGAATGGTGGTTGAGAGGGACACCGGCGGAAATCCTCTCCGGATGACCGGGACCATTATTGATATCAGCCGGCAGAAGAATATCGAATTTAAGCTGAAATCTCAAATGGAAGAGAACCTGGCCTTAAATGAGGAGTATCTTGCTCAAAATGAAGAGCTCATAAAAAGTATCGAAAACATTCAGCAAATAAATGAGGAGCTTAAAGAAGCCAAGCTGAACGCTGAAGAGAGTTACCGGCTTAAATCGGCGTTTCTGGCTAACATGAGTCATGAGATAAGAACACCCATGAATGGCATTATCGGATTCTCTGAGCTGCTGATGGATGTTGATCTTGCACAGGAAAAGCGGAAATACTATGCAGGAATCATCATCGACAGCAGCAAACAGTTGCTGGCACTCGTAAATGACATCCTTGATCTGTCGCGCATTGAAACCGGCAAAGTAACTCTTTTATATGAGGATTTGGTTGTCAATGACCTGATTAATATACTATTTGCATTTTTTGAACCGCAAACCGGAAGCAGGAACATCACTTTGCATGCCGTGAAACCCTTGAACAACCTGCAAAGTACAATCTCAACGGATAAGACCAGGCTCAGGCAGGTACTGACCAATTTGCTGAACAATGCACTTAAGTTTACACGTGATGGTCATATCAGGTTTGGTTATACGAAGATCGAGGGATTCCTTCAGTTTTTTGTCGAAGATACCGGCATTGGCATCCCGGAAGATATGCAGGAAAAGATTTTTGAACCTTTCAGACAGGCGCAGAATGATATTGCCCGCCAATTTGGCGGGGCCGGGCTTGGACTTTCCATTTCAACAAGACTTGTTGAATTGCTAGGAGGCAAAATGTGGCTAAAATCAGAGCCGGGAAAAGGCTCTGTTTTCTATTTCACCATTCCTTACAATACTGCGCAGGTTAAGTCGAAGGACAAATCCAGGTTGGAAAAGACCATATTAAACATTGATGCCCAGGGAATTGTAATCCTGGTTGCTGAAGATGATAACGTGAATTACCTGTACCTTGAAACTGTTCTCTCTAAAAGCAGGGTAAATCTTATCAGGGCCAGTAACGGGATTGAAGCTGTTGAATTATGCAAAAAGAATCCCGAAATCCATATGGTATTAATGGACATTAAGTTACCATTCATGAATGGCTATGAAGCTACACGCAAGATTAAACAGCAGTTTCCGGATCTACCGGTTATCGCTCAAACGGCTTATGCCATGAACGAAGACAGGGTGAAAGCCTTCGAGGCCGGCTGTGATGATTATATTACCAAACCCATAAAAAGAGGTGAGTTGCTTGCATTGATCGAAAAGTACGGAAATCATGATGGAAAGCATTAACAGAAAAGAATGTGGATCATCAGGACCTGATAGTAAAACACAAATTTGAACTGCTCTTCCGGGAGCATTTTACCGGTTTGTGTTACTTTGCGCGCAAGTATACCGGTGATCTCGACTCAGCCAAAGAAATTGTGCACGGCGTTTTTATCCGGATCTGGGAGAACCGTTCTGATTTTGAATGGGATAAGCCGGCCAAATCCTACCTGTTCACTTCCGTATATAACAGGAGCCTGAATTACTTACGTGATCATAAAAAGTTCATTAGTCACGGGGAGGCCACTGCACAAAATCTTGTTGTTGATGAATCTGTGTTCACCGATAATGTAGAAACAGCGGAACTGGAAAACCACATTCAAAAAGCGCTGCGGAAGTTACCTGAAAAATGCAGGGAAATATTCGAACTTAGCCGTTTTGAAAGCAAAAAATACACGGAGATTGCAGAGCATCTCAATATTTCGGTAAAGACGGTCGAAACGCAGATGTCAAAAGCCCTGCATTTGCTCAGGATTGAACTGAAGGATTATTTAGCCTTTCTCATGCTGATGATGCTTAAAAACATGAACAACCTGTAAGGGTAAAACACCGCTGATGTGTGGTTATGATAACAACAACGATATGGATACGGATAACAAACATATAGATCCAGTCGGACTAGTGCCAAAGGTCCTCTCCGGTGAAGCCACTCCTGAAGAGCAGAAGATTGTTGACGAATGGCTTTCGGCTGATCCAGATAACCGGGTTGAATTCGATTCTTTTGCCAGATTATGGGACATCACTTCTTCTGCAACAGCTGCAGGAGATATCGATGTTGAGGCAGAATGGCAGAGACTGGACAGGGCGATTACGCACAGGCAAACCAGGACAATTCATTTGAAAAGAGTTCTGCAGATCGCTGCTGCAGTTATTCTGGTATCCGCATTGACATTCACAGGAGTGAAAATAACCGGCCCAATCTTAAAAAGGGCCCCTGCCAACGAATATGCCTCCATCTACCTACCTGATGGTACAGTCGTTTCATTGAATGCAGGTTCAAGAATCACCTACAAAAAAGGATTTGGCATTTCGCACAGACAGCTTTCCCTGAAGGGCGAAGCATATTTCGAGGTCAAAAAAAGTAATTTGCCTTTTGTTGTTTCTGCCGGTGAGGCTTGCATAAGTGTTACGGGAACGGAATTTAATGTGAAGGCTTATGCCGATAAGCCTTTGATCAGGGTTACGGTAACCAAAGGTACTGTACGCCTTTATGAAACCAGCCATCCTGACCTGGAAGCTGTTCTTACAGCTGGAGAAACAGGGACTTACAACAAATCGAACCGGAAAATCGACATGCAGGCTGCTGTGAACCTGAACGACTTTGCGTGGAAGACTGGAATTCTGGACTTTAATAACACACCACTGTCTGAAGTGGGCGATATTCTAGCCAATACCTATCATATATCGGTAAATATCGATCCGGCACTTCATGATTGTTCCATAACCGTTCGATTTGAAAACCAGGAACTGGATTCCGTGGTCAGCGTATTGAAATCCACACTGGATTTAACGGTTTCCAGAACAGGCAAAAAATACACAATCAGCGGCAAAGGATGCTAAAGTTGCTCAATAAGTGGTTTCATTTTACCGGTTGTTTCTTATTGCCTGCCCTGCTGATCTTAACAGGGCTGGTTTCCCGGGCACAGCCTCCTGACATGGGGCAGAAACTAACAGTACATTATTCAGGTGTTGCACTGGAGAAAGTACTGACAGAGATTTCAAATAAAGCACATGTCAGGTTTTCCTTTAGCCCAAGTCTGATACCGGTAAAACAAAAGATAACCTACACAGCTGAGAATAAGCCGCTGGAACAAATACTGAATGATATTTTTTTGCAGTGCGGTATTCAGTTCACCCTTGTTAATGGTTACATTGTCTTAAAGACCATCCCCGATGAGATAACCAATCAGGTTCCGGCAAAACCGGAGTCATTCACTGTAAGCGGAATTATTACCGATTCAGCCAGTCATGAAGTTTTAATCGGGGCGGCCGTATATAATGCAGCAACTGGAATTGGCGTAGTCAGTAACAATTATGGTTTTTTTTCCATTACCCTTCCCGGTGGCACATGTAAATTGCAAACATCCTGTATGGGCTACGGCTTCCAAACCAAAACAATCATGCTGACGGAAAGCACCCGATGGAACATTCAACTCAGCCAGACACCCTTCACATTCAGAGAAATCATAATTAATCCGATAAACCAGGAACAACTGGTGTTTAACGCCCTGGCTGCTCAAACAAATTTGGATCCGTCAGTTGTTCAAAGACAACCTGCAGCGCTGGGAGAAACCGACATGCTTAAATCGCTTGATAATTTGCCGGGAGTGAGTTTTCAGAGTGACGGCTCAAGCTACTTCTCGGTCAGGGGTGGTAACAGGGATCAAAACCTTATCCTGCTTGATGAAGCTCCTATCTATAACCCATCTCATTTGCTCGGATTGTTTACACCCATCATCCCGGAAGCCATCAAGCATACCGAAATATACCGTGCTGATTTCCCTGTTCAATATGGAGGCAGACTATCCTCCGTAATAGATATCCGTGCACGTGATGGCAACATGATGAAATTCTCCGGATGTGCCAGCATCAGTCCGGTATCAACAAGGTTCAGCGTGGAAGGTCCCTTCAAGAAAGAAATGAGTTCGTACTTTATGGCATTTCGCATTTCCACCTTCGGGTTACTGGTAAAAGCATCGAATCCGTCAGTTGAACATTTCTATTTTGCCGATTTTACTTCCAAATTTAACATAAGGCTGGGACAGCGTGACCGGATTTACCTTACCCTGTTCGCCAGCAAAGACGCCTTTATCAATAAACCAGGAGATATTAAAAATGGCCTCGAATGGGGGAATACAGCGGCTACTCTCCGGTGGTCACATGTATACGGCCACCGGCTATTTTCAAATACTACATGGTATGCCAGCAAATACGACTATTCACTGTATACTGATTATGATAAAAAACTCTTTTGGAATTCTGACATTACCGGAACAAATCTCAAATCAGAGTTTGCCTGGTACATAACACCTGCAAACAACCTGAAGTTCGGATTTAATCTTGGCGGGTACTTCTTTAATCCTGGTAACTATCACTCATCCAACGCACTATTGGATACCATGCGGGTATCACAAGTCAATTCCGGCGAGATTGTTCTCTATGCCGGCGATGAGTTTGAACCTGCCAAATGGATGAAGATCAACCTCGGCTTCAGGCTTTCAAACTGGAGTAATTATGGAGAAGCTTTCAGCATCTCTTATGACAGTAAATACATCCCTGTATCAATTGAAAAATATGACAAAGGAACAAGGTATTATACGCGGAATTACCTGGAACCGCGTGTTTCAGTGTCATTTAAAACGGGAAAATCAGCCTCGGTCAAGGTATCCTATAACCGTACCATTCAGCATATCAACCAGATCAACAACAGCATCAGTCCGTTCAATTCACTGGAAGTATGGTTGCCTTCGGGGTCCAATATCAAGCCGCAGTATGCTGATATCTATGATGTTGGGTTCATGAAATCCTGGTCCGGGTGTGCCGTCGATCTGAACGCTGATATTTACTACAAATCCATGCATAACCAACTTGGATACAGCTACCATGCTGAAATGCTACTTAACCCTTACCTCGAAGGAGAGTTAAGACAGGGAGAAGGATATGCATATGGTTTTGAGATCATGCTGAAAAAAACGCAGGGAAGGCTGACAGGACAGATAGGATATGCCAGTACCCGCAGTTTTCTGCATATCAATACCCTGAATAATGACCAGTGGTATCCCGCGCACCAGGATAAACCCATAGATTTTTCCCTTTCACTCGATTATAAGGTCAGGCCCAGGTGGGCCCTGAATATGAATGTCATCTATACTTCCGGCATGACAATCTCATCTCCCACAGCTTTCTATTATTATCGCGGCAGTCAGGTTCCGGCTTACTCACAACAGAACAACGACCGGTTGCCCGGTTACAAACGAATGGATATTGGATCAGTCTGGCGTCTGAATAAAACAGACAGGACATTTGAACATTACCTGACATTTACGATATATAATTTCTTCAATACACGCAATTATGCTTTTTTGAATTTCAGTAAAATTGAGGAAGAGGATGGCAAGTTTTACATACCGTCTGATAAATTAAGCAGGCAGGAACAATTAACAACATACCGGTATATTTACTCATTAATACCGTCTTTTACCTATAGCCTAAAATTCTGAACATGAAAGAACTTCTTTACAACCTGCTTCGTCTGGCACTTCCCATGCTTGCCTTATCCTGCGAGGCAGAAACTGACTGGAACCTGCAAACCGGAGATGAATTCATTGTTGCCGATTGTATTATCACCAATGAATTGAAATATCAAGAGTTGCTGCTGTATTGGTCATCGGGACATCCAAACCATACACCGGAGGGCTTTTCGGGCGTTACGGCAGAGTTAAGTGACGGCAACAACACCTTTACCTTTTCGGAAGACTTAAATCAACCGGGACATTACGTTTCTGTAAATCCCTTTATGGCGTCTGCAGGGAAAAACTACCGGCTTACTTTAAGCTATGGAGATCATGCGGATACAGCTTATGCCTCCATGATTGGTGTAGCTCCGCTTGATGTCATTGAAATCACACCTTCCGACGATTATTTCAGGTTAACGTACCATGAAAGCTCACCAGCTTCCATGACCGAGGTACATTACGATTGGTCAGGTGATCCCCTGTATTGTGAAAAGTATGGAAGCAATGAAGCTGCCGAGGTATTCTATAGTCTGGATAACATTGATATCGGCAAGCAGTTTCCTCCGGATAAACAGATCATCCTTTTTCCGCACGGTACGCAAATCATCCGCAAAAAGTACTCCCTGAATGATGATCATCAGCGGTTCGTAAGGTCATTGCTTCTGGAAACCGAATGGCGGGGGGGACTTTTTGATGTTGAACAGGGTAACGTGCCTACCAATTTTCAACACGGGGTGCGCGGATGGTTTGCAGCCTGTGCGGTAGTCACTGATACAACAAATTTCCAATAACTTTTAGTAAAGCATCAGGGTAATTGCGATTTCTTGTGTGGTATTCATGAAACCAGTTAACAAAAAAAAGTTACTATCATGAAAACAAGAAATTTTTTAATCGGTATTATGGCCCTTGCAGCCTTACTTTCATTTTCATCCTGTGAAAATGATCTGTTTAATCGCAATGAAAAGGATTACGGGATCCTCCCGGAAAATTTTAAGGTGGATATTCCCAGTTCGCTGAGTAACAACCTGAAATCAACCGCCTTAAAAAGTACGGCAATCGACACGATCAACGGCAATCATGTTTATTGGTACCTTAATGCTTACATTGCCGTTGGCGAAGTGGCAGCTGATATCGTGGAGGCAACCATCTGGGCGATCAGCACTTTCAACATCGAAAATGTTATCAGCCTAAGTTATACCAGTGAGGATGACGACCGGATAAAGAATCTGGAAGTTGTATCGGAGGTGGATTTTAAAGGACGCCATTGGGCATACCAACTGACCATAACCGATGCAGCGTCAGAGGGAAATGCTGACGGGGGTATCGGCATGCAGGTATTCTGGAACCAAAATCCTGTTGAAGGCATTGCCATTTACAAACCTTTTAATCTCGACCGGAAGACACATGCAAATGCTCCTGCTGCCATGGCGAGCATTGAATACTCCGAAAAAGGGATGAACGATTACGAGGCCTATATGATTGTGGAGATAGCCGGCCTGCCCCTAAATGCATCACAGACCTATGCCCTGGAAACCATGAAGATGTTCGTCGGTAAGAAAGGGGACATTATTGATGTTATCGGCAATTCGAACCATCCGAATGCAAGTTTCAACCCCCTTGATACTGAGACCAGGGGCTTTAACTGGGCTTTTGTTGCCTCGGGAAATGAAATTACCGATGTGGCTGTTGCCGAAGTTGGCTTGCCACGGAGTTACGCCAGCCTGACCAGCAGATCAGCCATACTCGAGGACAATTCCATAAAGAAAGTTATCACCCGTGAAATGACCAATTATGTAGTGGCTGCCTATGCAGCCGTTGGCATCACACTTCAACCGGAAGAGATTTCTGACTTTATCACTCCTTATCTGAAAAATGCAGATGCACCCGGGTATTTCGACTCTCATGGATTTGTCACTGGTGGAGCAGCACCAAATGGCAATTATTCGGAGCTTGAAACAAGGATTGAAGCGCTAATGCCTTATAATCCCGTGGAAGTAACCAACCTTCAGATCGATTTTAATTATTGACAGCAACCTCGGAAAATAAGAGACCATGGGCGAATTCCATGGTCTTTTTTTTGAGTATTTTAGTATCGGAAATTGGTATCCCAGGTTTCCTGAACCTATGAAAAACTACTTTGAGATCCTACAGGTCCCGGAAAATTCCAGTCGTGACGATGTCCAGAGATCTTACCGTCGTCTGGCCAAGTTGTATCATCCCGATGTCAACAAATCACCCGATGCGCATGAAAGATTCTGTGAGATCACAGAAGCTTATGAATTTATCATGAACCACTGGCCATGGCAGACAATTGTCTATGATGATTACATTAAAACCGAGGCCTTTGAGAAATTCCGTCAGGAAGCACGAGAAAAGGCCCACCGGCAAGCCAGAATGCGCTATGAGAAATTCAAAAAGCACCATGAAGCCTTCCAGGAAAGCGGAATCAATGATATCGCTTTGTTACTGACCATCGCAATGCGTCTGATCAGTATTATATTATTTCTGTTGTTGTTTCTAATGCCTGTTGTTCTGTCCGTTGTGAACCACTGGACTTTTATGTTTCTGGCATTGTTCATGTGGCCGTTTGCAGGTATAATCGGCTGGTATATCCGTGATAACCGAAAAAGCTACCTGATGCCAGGAACGTTATACTATACTCCCGCACGCATCAGGAATCTCTACACGGAAAAACATCCTTCTGACAAACCCTGTCATTACTGCCCAAACAAAACGGCCAACTCAAAACCTTACCCGTTGGAACTGTTAAAACTGAAAGAAATAAAGTATGGCTCCGGGGGATTCCGGCAGCATAATGTCAATTATGTGAATCAGAACATTTCCATCATGGTTCCACGATCTCAGAAAGCATTTGTGATTCACTCTGTCAATATATTGGTCAAGATAATGACCATCCTGTTGTGTCTTGTATTCCTTAACATAACCAGTATTGTCTGGAGACTTGTCCTGGGAATGGCATCGGGGGGACTGCTGAGTTCGCTTATACTGTTAACAAGCCGTACAAAATCAAATACCAGCTACCTGTTCAGTTTAGGGATGATTATCAGGATTGTCATTTGGTTATTCAGCATCATGCTTGCATCAATAGTGACAACTAAACCTGTTGAAATCGTGACAACCGATTCCATCTATTTTGTAATCACAGCTATCATAATTTTTGACAGCTTTCTGATGCAGCTGCTTGGTTTTCTGCTTGGAAAATATGCCTCCCTCCCGCTCACCAGGCAATATGTTGATGCAGAATTGAAATTTAAGGAAGGCTATCAGGTATATAATGATATACCTGTTTTATCTGTTGTCTACCCTTTGTTCAGGTGGATCTTCGGTTGATAATAGCCAGACTGCCATTTCTCCTTGCCCGCGGTTGGCCCATGTATAATAAGGTATGGCAATAAAATCAGCCTTGCCGGTGAGTATGGTAACTCCTGATAACAGATCCTGTCTGAATTCAGCCTTAATATCTTCCTTATCGCTGAGCTTCCGGTTCAAAACCTTACTATCCTTGAAATCAGGCCATTCAGCGCAGTATACCAGAGGACCTCTCTGAAGGGCAACCCTGCCCTGATCAGCAATGACTTTCTCGTTGGCAATAATACGGCGAACAGGCATGGGAAAGTCAATACTCAGATGATCACCCTTTTTCCACTTCCTTTTTATTACGGCATATCCTTTATCCAGGGAATAATGAGCAGGCACACCGTTAACTGTAAGTGCCAAGGCATCAGTTTCACCAGCTTTGAACGAGTACAAATCACCAGGTACAGGCTGGTTTTCAGCCCAACCCGGGATCCGGACGGCAACTTCCATTTTCTGATTCCTGTCCGGGTTTATGGTTATTTCCACCTGTCCCTCCCAGGGATATGCGGTTCTCTGAATGATCTCGACATGATCTCCACCGAGATCAATATCAGCGCTGCTGCCTATAAACAGGTTTACATAAAGCCGGTCGCGGTCTGTTGCATAAATGTAGCCCGGTATCGATGGAATAAAACGGCAAATATTGCTTGGACAGCAGGCACAACCAAACCATTCGCTTCGTGCATGCTGACCCGATGATTCGAGTGGATTCGGGTAAAAGAAATGGTCGCCGCTCAGGGATACACCTGAGATCAATCCGTTGTAAAGAACCCTTTCGAGTACATCGTAGTAAGTTGATTCACCATGGAGCAGGAACAGGCGAAAATTCCAATAAACTTCGCCGATGGATGCACAGGTTTCGTTATAGGCTGTCATGTTGGGCAGATCATAAGGAGGTCCGAATCCTTCATGGCCAGCGGCAGCACCGATTCCACCGGTAATATAAAATTTCGTACTGATCAGGTCATGCCAGATCAGGTCAAGTGCATGTACATATGCCTGATCACCGGTAATGGCTGCCACATCGGCCATACCTGAATACAAATACATAGCCCGGACTGCATGGCCGACTGCCTGGGTTTGTTCAGTTACCTTCATATGGTCCTGGCTGTATTCTGTTCCTTTTCCCCGGATATCCAGGAAGAATTTTGCAAGGTCAAGGTATTCCCTTTTGCCGGTAACCCTGTACATTTTCACGAGGCCCATTTCAACAACCTGGTGGCCGGGTTCGTAGGCAAGCTTACCCGGGCCAAAGTCCCTGACCAGCAGGTCAGCATTTTTCACGGCAATATCCAGCATGGATCTTTTTCCGGTTGCCTGAAAGTGCGCTACAGCGGCTTCATACAAATGACCGCAGTTATAAAGTTCATGGCTGAGCTCGGGATCCTTTTCCCACCTTTTTTTGCCTGCCCACGGATGAAGGTGCGTGGAATCGATGGTGCGGTTTGTGTATAAATACCCGTCCGGTTCCTGGGCTTTGCCAATGTAAAATATCAATGTATCAATGCGGGCCTCCAGATTCTTATCGGGGAAGGTTTGCAGGGAATAACTTGCTCCTTCAATAATTTTGTAAATGTCTGAATCGTCAAACGGGAACTCCGTGCAGAAACTGCCAGACTTAATCTTTCCGGCAAACAGAAAATTATCCACCCGGCCGGTCCTGTAACATTGATTCAGCGCAATGGGTATGGTAACATCGTGATTACGCCGTATCACCGGTGCCCAGAAATTATCACTTACCCGAATGGCAGTAAACGGTACAGGTCGTATCGGATAATCCATGACAGCCCCCTTACGGGTACTGCAGGTGCTGAATAAAAAGAAAAAAGAAACACTTGTTGTCAGGAGGGTTAAAAAGGTTTTCATCTTTATAATTCTTACGGTTGGGGTTGTTAATTACAGAACCTCATGTTCCGTTCTCCGGATAATTTCGTTTTGCAGATCCTCGCCCAGGTCATTGAAATAATCGCTGTATCCGGCCACGCGAACAATCAGATCACGGTATTTTTCCGGATGTGCTTGTGCATCGCGCAAAATTTCAGCAGATACCACGTTGAATTGAATATGATGCCCGTCAAGCCTGAAATAGCCTCGAACAAGTTGAGCGAGTTTGATGATACTTTCCTTGTCCTTAAAAAAGGCAGGAGTGAATTTCTGGTTCAACAGGGTTCCGCCGGTCCTGATGTGATCGATTTTTGCTACTGATTTAATAACGGAAGTAGGTCCCTGGTGATCGGCACCCTGAACCGGCGAAACTCCCTCGCTGACAGGCTCTTTGGCCTTTCGGCCATCAGGAAGCGCGCCGATCTTACTGCCAAAATATATATGACACGTGGTAGGCAGCAGATTAATCCTGTAGGTTCCTCCCCTCGGTGTTGGCCTTCCATCGATGGCATTGTAATACATTTCAAAAACGCTTACAAGGTTATGATCGGCATAATCATCATCATTTCCATACTTTGGGGTATTGTAAACCAGTTCATATTGCAGGTCCTCATACCCTTTAAAATCGTGCTGAAGGGCCTTGAGCATCTGTTGCATCGGGATTGTCTTCTTGTCAAAAACATGATACTGAATAGCGGTGAGGCTATCGGTAATGGTACCCATACCCACCCCCTGAATATAATTTGTGTTGTATCGTGCTCCACCGGCATGATAATCGCGTCCGCTGGAGATGCAGTCATCAATCAGCAAAGAAAGAAAAGGGGCCGGCATATGATTGGCAAAAACCTTTTCGATGATGTTGCTGCCCTTGATCTTTATATTGATGAAGTGATTCAGCTGCCTGTTAAAGGCATCAAGCAATTTGTCAAAACCTGTAAATCCAGCCGCGTCACCTGTTTCAAGGCCGATGAGTTTTTGGGTTTCCGGATCTGTTCCATTATTCAGAGTGATCTCCAGCACTTTGGGAATATTGAAATATCCGGTGAGGATATAAGATTCCGTTCCAAATGCACCGCTTTCGACACATCCGCTGGCTCCTCCCCTCCTGGCATCTTCAATGTTCTTTCCCTGCCTTACCAGTTCCTGAACAATAGCATCGGTATTGAACACAGAAGGCTGTCCGTAACCCGTTCTAATGATCCTGATAGCCCGCTGCAAAAACAGATCAGGGCTTTTTTTGCTCACCTGGATCATGGAGCTGGGTTGCAGGAGCCGCATGTCTTCTATAACATCAAGAATTAAATACGAAAGTTCATTTATAGCATCGGAACCGTCAGCTTTTACCCCTCCCAGGTTGATCAATGAGAAATCAGTATAGGTGTTGCTTTCCTCTGCTGTAATACCGATTTTGGGCGGTGCCGGATGATTGTTGAACTTGATCCAGAACGCCTGCAAAAGCTCAATTGCACGGTCCCTTGTAAGGATTCCCTCCTCGATCCCCTTATGATAAAATGGATAAAGGTGCTGATCCAGCCTTCCGGGATTAAAAGAATCCCATGGATTCAGTTCGGTTACAACACCCAGGTGAACAAACCAGTAATATTGCAAAGCTTCGTGAAATGTCCGCGGGGCATGAGCCGGAACCCAACGGCAGATGGAGGCCATGTCTGCCAGTTCCATTTTTCGCTCCGGATTGGTTTCAGCAGCAGCAAGATCTTCAAGTTTCTCGGCATGCCGCAATGCAAAGGTTATGACAGCATTGGCAGCTATTTCCATGGCTTTCAATTCCTCCTGCTTTTCAAAAGCCATGGGATCATTATAAAAATCAAGGCTGTCCCGGACCGAACGGACGTCGTTGACAATATCCAGCATCCCTTTGGAGTATATCTTATCTCCCAGAACTGTATGTCCCGGAGCGCGCTGTTCCATAAACTCAGTGAAAATGCCTGCCTTATATGATTCCTGCCACTCCGCTGGTAACAGACGCATAATTCTGTCCCGGTTCGTCTTTCCCCTCCAGTATGGTATGATTTCTTCGGCATAGGCAAGCCTGGTTTGCTCATCGCTGCAGAAGCTCACCTTTTTACGATTATGCAGGATTTCAAGATCCTGCAAAGAATGGAGATTTACTTCAGGGTATGTGGGGGTAGCTTTGGGTGCAGGTCCTCGCTCTCCCACTATCAATTCGTCGGCAAGAATGCAGATCGATTTGTTCTTTAAAATGTATTCAAAGCAAAGCGCACGCTGTACAGGTACGCTGACCTCATTTGCAACAGCCGATTGGTAAAATCGGGTTACCAGTGTTGCTCTTTCAGCAGATATACAATTTACTGCCTGAAGACTTTGAATCCTTAACCTGCCGATCCGATCGTTCATATACTTTTTTTTTAGCCGCCAATCTTTACTTTGTAACCTGCCTGCTGAAAGCTGTCAGCGAATTTATGAAGTTCTCTTTGATCTAACTCAGAGGAATCGCTCATTTTATACTCCCGGCCCAGCATTTTCATCTTGCTCTTTGCCAGAGGATGATAGGGCAGAAGATGTATCTCCTTCCTTGACATGGTCAGGGTTTCCAGTAATTTTTTGAGATCATCCCTAAAGCCTTCATCATCATTTATTCCAGGGACTACCGGTATCCGGACAATATAACCGGTAGCGGAACAATCGAGCTGCCGGAGATTAATCAGGATCTCATCATTGGGGTAACCGGTATACAGGATATGTTTGCTGCGGTCCAGAACTTTAATATCAAAAAGAAAAAGATCGAATTTCGGGATGAGATCCCTGAAAAGCAACGGTTCACAATAGCCACTGGTATCGAGACAAGTATGAATATCCCTGATACGGCACGCTTCAGCAAGACCAACCAGAAAATCAGGTTGCAGCAAAGGCTCACCTCCTGAGAATGTTACTCCCCCACCCGATGTTTCATAAAACACTCTTTCCTTCTCAATCTCACTGAGCACATCCTCAACAGTCACTGTTTTTCCGATAGCTTCGTGGTGACAGAACTCCCTTCCATGAAGCGTGCGCGTAATTGTGACATGCTCTGTTTCCCCGGACCTGCTTTCGGGATTGTGACACCACCAGCAGCCAAGCGGACAACCCTTGAAGAACACGGTGGTCCGTATTCCGGGACCATCATTGACCGAAAATCGTTTGATATTGAAAATCAATCCTTCAGGAAGCATTTAATTGCCAGTATAATATTCAATTGTAGACAAGATGACTTTTTCATTCACAATATCATAGGACAGTCCATCTTCTCCGAATTTATGCATAAGCGACATGAGGGTAGGCCGGTACATACCTTTTGACATATAATTGGCCCCTTCAAAAACACCAACCTTGTCTTTGAGGGGATGATTTCTGAAGAAACTGTCGATTTTCGCATTTACCTGATCAATTCTGGACTGATAATCATTGCGTACTTTCTCAGTTTCGGTGGTAATGGTGCCTGTATGCCTCATGCCGTTGAGAACCTTGTCTCTTTCCGAAGCGATGTCTGCTGCACGGTTCACCAGGCTATCATAAAATGCCTTGCCCCATTCCGTCGGCACCTTTATTCCCGGCGAAAGGTAATTCTTCCATTTCACCTGGGTGGTATCGAGTAGCGCAGTGATATTTGGCTCAAGCGGTTCAACCCCTGCAGTATAAAAATCAACATAAGCCACGGGAGAAGCAAAATATTCGTCGGCTAATCCGGCAAAAGCATGGCCGAATTCATGCAGAAAAACATAATCACGCCAGGGTGAACCTGTAGCAAAAACGGTCTGCCAGTTGTAAATACCACCCCCGCCATAACGATCCAGGTTAACCATGATCAGTATGGCATCATAGGGTACATTGGCTGCTGCATCCCGAATGCTCCTGTTGTCCTCGGCAAGGCAATACCGGTCAAGATCAAAGGTATTGAAAGAACTTCCCAGACTGGTATTCCTGTAAAAGCCCTGACGTGGCTCATCAGTGCCACTCTCCTCTGAAGCCCTGAAAATACCATTGATATTGAACAGGTCTGCAGTGCTTTTATAAGGTTCGACGCTAAAAAACAATCCGGTAAAATACTTCAGGTCATTCCTGAATTTCTCCAGCTCATCGGCTTTGTAGCCCTCGGCCAGGATGACAAGATCGACATGCTTATGGGGATTGCCATGACTGGTCACCGGGATGATCAGATCATTCTTTCTGATTGACTTTTCGTTTATGATGTGATAGTCAGCCGGATCAACATGCTGCGTATAAACGGGAGACAACAAATTGTACCGGTCACGTTTCTCGATGACCAGGATAAATGGTCGTTTGGGACAGGGTATCACAACTGATTCATGGTAAGTACGTCTGTTGCCTCTGATTGCCGCATCAATTGTTTGATATTCTGCAAAGATGCTGCTGTAACCCTTGGAATATATCAACCTGTTGGTAGCAATGTCATATACATTCACTTTGTACTGCCCCAGTTCGAAGGGCTGCAGACAGAAGTCCGGATTTCCAGCCCATGAGCCTTGTTTGTACATTCTATCCAGTGTAATCTCCTCGGTTTTTGAATCGCCAGTATGATAATAATCAATACGCAAGGTCTGATCCTCAAAATACTGTCCGAAGTCTACCCGGTTTTGTGCCTTTGCCAGTAATGGCAAAGAAAACAGCGTAAAAAAAATTAATCCTTTCATGTATACTAGTCGTGTACTCATTCATTAATCAAACAAAGAACATTGTTGCATGCGATAAAATTAGTAGGAATAAATAAATTAAAGGCAGTAATGAATTAAATATCGTATCTTTGCATCATGTTAAGCTCAAAACTTTTCTCTGCCTGAAGATATCAGGTTATTACCACCACCAAATATTAAATAAATATAATTTATGTCTTTTCAATCGTTAAATCTATTACAACCTATACTCAATTCTTTGCATGATGAAGGTTACTCAACACCAACCCCAATACAGGAACAGGCCATTCCGATAATTATGGATGGCAATGATCTGCTGGGTTGTGCACAAACCGGAACCGGTAAAACAGCAGCGTTTGCAATTCCAATACTTCAACTTCTCAGTCAGAAGATAACCAATGAACACAAGAAAAAAATCCGGAGCCTGATCGTTACACCCACGCGGGAATTGGCTATCCAGATCGGAGAAAGTTTTCAGGCTTACGGACGATATATCAGGTTAAACCACACCGTCATCTATGGTGGTGTAAACCAGTTTCAACAAACTACAGCCCTGCAAAAAGGCGTGGATATTTTGATCGCCACACCGGGAAGATTGCTTGATCTGATGAACCAGGGATTTATTTCGCTCAGGGATATAGAAATATTTGTGTTGGATGAGGCGGATCGAATGCTGGATATGGGCTTTATTCATGATGTACGGAGAATTATTTCGGTTCTGCCCCAAAAACGGCAGTCTCTTTTCTTCTCAGCCACATTGCAGCCCGAAATCATCAAGCTGGCCGGAACCATCCTGCATAATCCAAAAAAAGTAGAAGTTACTCCCTCAGCTTCTACAGCAGATACCATCGGACAATATATCTATTTTGTCGATAAAGCCAATAAGAATGCATTGCTCATGGATCTGTTAAGGAACCAATCCATTAAAACCGCGCTGGTATTTACACGTACGAAATATGGTGCTGATAAGGTAATGCGACTGCTCGTCAAGAATAATATCAAGGCCGAAGCCATCCATGGTAACAAGGCACAGAATGCCCGGCAACGGGCGCTTGCCAATTTCAAGGCACAGACCACAAGGGTACTGGTTGCGACAGATATTGCTGCACGCGGGATCGATGTTGATAATCTGGGATTCGTTATCAATTATGAAATCCCCAACATAGCGGAAACATATGTTCACCGTATTGGCAGGACCGGCAGAGCAGGTGCGGCAGGAACAGCCTTTTCCTTTTGCGATGCCGAAGAAAAGGCTTATTTAAAAGACATTGAGAAACTGATTAACCGGAAGATTCCGGTCATCCATGATCATCCTTTTCCCCTGACCGGTGACATTGCCGAAGCTATTGACAATCAGGAGAAGAGGCGTCGTCCGGAATACATGCAGTCTGGCATGGCAAAAAGCAGAAGAAACTGGCGCCCGAATCGCGACCGGTAAGCTGCATAATCAAAAAATTACATACCTCAGTCCGGCAATTGTTTTCTTGTAACCATTTTCTTTTATACTTTAGGTGAAAAATACCATTAGTCTATGAAAAGAAGATCGTTTCTCAGGAACTCTGCTCTGGCTGCAGGTACGCTGTCGTTTGGCATTCCGGTTTCGGGAAGCCAACCGGTCGAAAGTCAGGATCGGGGCATTTTTGAATTCAGGATTTATCACATTTCCCGCGCCTCAAATGCCAAAAGCCGGCTGGAACAATACTTTAAAGTCGCACTGATCCCGTTTCTGAATAAGTATAATGTGAAGTTTGCGGCATTTAATGAATACAGCCTTGAAGAACCGGCTAAGCTCTATGTACTGTTTGCTTATCCGAATGCTTCCACATATTTGAAGGTACGATCCGAATGGTATACTGATCCTGCGTTTGCGGATGCCTCAAAAAGCTATGACAGCCTGCCGGCAGCAGAGGCTGTTTACAGCAGGTATGAGACATTCCTGCTCGATGCTTTTGACAAATTCCCGGGCCTCAGCATACCGGAAGAAAAGAAGGGACTCTTTGAGCTGCGCCTTTATGAAAGTGCCTCGGAAGATGCGGGAAGAAGGAAAATTGCCATGTTCAACAATGAAGAAATAGCGCTTTTCCTCAAAGTAGGTCTTCAGCCTGTTTTTTTCGGGAGGATAGTGGCCGGACAGTATATGCCAGCCCTGTTGTATATGGTAGGTTTCAAAGATATGGCAGATCGTGATGATGCCTGGAGCAGGTTTGGAAATCATGAAGAATGGAATGCGATGAGGGTGAAGCCGGAATATGCCGATACAGTGAGCAATATACACAGGATTTTTCTCACACCCACGGAGTATTCGCAGGTTTAGACGTTGTATTACTGATCATAGGTGATGGAAAAAACTTCAGCACGAAGTCAAAGGGCTGGCCCGCATAAGAATGCAACCCTGTCGCGGTTAAAGAATATACCTGAAATGTCAGGAGAATTATCAGACCAGCAGGGCTTGAATTCATCTATTCCCGGTTTAAATGATCCTTTTGAGCGAACAGGGTTAATTTAACCATATGCTCAACAAAAATAATCACTTCTCACAGGGAAAGGCAAAAAATATGTCACTGTAGTAAAATTAGTGCATACAAAACCAAACCCGGATTAAAAAAAATCGTAGAATAGGTAAAGATATTGCTCAGATATGAGCGTTCAGGCGATTAAACCAACAGGAAAAAGGCCGGCGATGCCGGCCTTTTTGTTTTTATTATTTTTGTCAATTATTCGTATTAATTTATATATTTGCAATCCGATTTTCAAACATGCCTGGATGGCGGAATTGGTAGACGCGCTAGTTTCAGGGACTAGTGTTCGTAAGGACGTGCAGGTTCGAGTCCTGTTCCAGGCACCTTGACACACACACACTAGAAGCCCAGGTGGTGGAATTGGTAGACACACCAGCTTGAGGGGCTGGCGCCTGTTAAAGGGCGTGCAAGTTCGAGTCTTGTCCTGGGCACTACCCCATGTCTTTCGAATATCAGTTTCCGGATCCGCGAACAGCTGACCCAGATGGTCTGCTGGCAGCAGGCGGGGATTTGAGTGTTGAATCCTTATTAACAGCCTATTCACTGGGCATCTTTCCCTGGTATGATGAAAATTCCCCCATTCTCTGGTGGTCACCCGATCCACGGCTCGTTCTTTTACCGGATCACTTCAAAGTTTCAGGCAGCCTGCAACAACGCATACGCAGTGGCATTTACAGTGTTCAGACCGATAGGGACTTTGCAGGGGTTATTCGTCATTGTGCCTCGGTAAAGCGCAATGACCAACACGGAACCTGGATCACAGAAGCCATGACAGCAGCATACATTAAACTCCATCAGGCCGGTTTCGCCCATTCATTTGAAACATACTATGAGGATAACCTGGTTGGCGGCCTGTATGGCGTATCACTCGGCCGGGCCTTTTTTGGAGAATCCATGTTCTATCATATGCGTGATGCTTCTAAAGTAGCCCTTCATGGGCTTGTAACCTGGAGTCTGCAGCATAATTTTCTCTTTATTGATGCCCAGCAATCGACAGCTCATCTGAAATCCATGGGTGCAGAGGAAATTGAGAGAGAAATCTTCCTGAATATGCTTCAGGATGCCCTGAAGTATGAAACGTTAAAGGGAAAATGGCAGCTGAAGGTTTAATTGCTAGATGAATACTTTGGTATCAGTGTAATTCTCCCTGAATTCACTGGGTGTACAGTTATTCTTTCTTTTAAAAATGCGGTTAAAATAGGATAGGTTGTTGAATCCACACCTGTAGGAGATTTCAGCAATTGTAAAGGTTGTGCTGATAAGCATCCGCGTGGCATGGCCCAGCCGGATATCATTCAGGCTTTCAACAAAGGTTCTCCCCGTCCGCTTTTTCATGAACCGACTGAACGAAACCTCAGGCATGTTAACAAGCCCGGCAACATCATGCAGCGAAATGTCCTTTTCATAATTGTTGCGCATGAAATCAAAGACCTTCTCAAGCCGCCTGCTTTTAAGGTCGGGCATACCCTCAACAGGAGTAGCAGAGGAAAGAATCTGAATATCCTGTGAAACCGATAATTCCTGTAGGATCGACATCAGTTCCAGTACCGAGTCAAAACCTTTCCGCGTTGTAAGTGATATCAAACGGGGACCAATACGGCTAATAGTCTCCGGAGAGAAAAGGATCCCCTGGGCTGACCGCTGCAGCAAAGTTCTGACACTGCCCAGCTGATTCCTTCCAAGGAATTTGTTGTCGAAAAGATCCTTGTGGAACTGAAGCGTAATTTCATGAATGTTCTTACTGGAACAATGATGCGTGAACCAGGCATGGGGGAGATTCCCGCCAACAAATACGAGTTCCGGATCGCCGATATCACCCATGTGATACCCGACAATTCGTTTTGCACCCTTGGCACCCGTGATATAGTTCAATTCGTACTCATCATGACAATGCAAGGGGAAATCAAATGCTGACTTGTTTCTTGAAAAAATGGTAAAACAATCATCCGGACTGAGAGGAGTGACTTCTCGGTACAAAATGCTCATGCATGCAATTTGTTAAATAAGTACAAGTAGTATTAATAGTAAAAGTAGATAATTATTCAACTTTATAAAGCAAGCAATCAAAATAGGATTAAAATGTGATAAAAAAGTACAAGCGTGATATGAAATAAGAATTTACCTTTATGTTCACTTTAATCCTAAAACTATTATTTATAAAAAAGGTACACTGGTTCACGCCGGTGTACCTTCCTGTTGATCAAACCTCGTAAATCATTCTCCTATGAACACCTTATTCAATGAAAGATTATTGCAGTTAGAAAAAGCTCATACTGCACTGTTGACAAGAAGCAATAAAAAAATACTTCCGGGCAATGGTGTTTTCGACCGTTATGAATTCCCCGTACTAACAGCAGAACATGCTCCCTTATTCTGGCGGTATGATCTCAATCCTCAGAGTAATCCTTATTTGCAGGAAAGGTTTGGCATCAACGCGGCCTTTAATGCCGGAGCCATGAAATATAAAGGTAAGTACGTTTTAGTGGCCAGGGTGGAGGGCTATGACCGCAAGTCATTCTTTGCCATTGCCGAAAGCCCGAACGGAATCGATAACTTTAAGTTCTGGGATTACCCGGTGACCATTCCACAGATTGAGGATCCGGAAACAAATGTTTATGATATGCGTCTGACCAGCCATGAAGATGGCTGGATATACGGTATATTCTGTGCCGAAAGGAAGGATCCCTCCGCAGCCTCTGGCGACCTGTCTTCAGCCATAGCCGCAGCCGGTATAGTGCGGACCAGGGATATGCTTGCCTGGGAAAGGCTGCCTGACCTTAAATCAGCAAGCCAGCAGCGCAATGTTGTCCTTCATCCGGAATTCATCCGTGGAAAATATGCTTTGTACACAAGGCCACAGGAAGGTTTCATTGAAGCCGGGAAAGGAGGCGGTATTGGATGGGCACTAATAGATGATATGACCCATGCACAAATCGGGGAAGAAAAGATTATTAACCACAGGTATTACCATACCATTAAGGAAGTTAAAAACGGTGAAGGCCCACACCCCATTAAAACCCCCAGAGGATGGCTTCATTTAGCCCATGGCGTTAGAGGATGTGCTGCCGGACTGCGGTATGTGCTTTATATGTACATGACATCCTTGGATGACCCGTCGCGGATGATCGCCGAACCAGCCGGATACCTGATGGCACCGGTTGGTGAGGAGCGCATCGGTGATGTATCCAACGTGCTTTTCACCAATGGTTGGATCGCTGATGAGGATGGCGTAGTATATCTCTATTACGCTTCATCGGACACTCGCATGCATGTTGCTACATCATCCATTGACAGACTGGTAGATTACTGCCTGAATACGCCATCTGACGGATATTTTTCGGCAGCATCGGTTGAGACACTCAAAAAGATCATCCGGAAAAACAAGGAATACCTGTCAAAAAAGTAATGAGTACCGTAAATAAATGTAAATCAACCGAATGGGTCAGGCTATGAACCAGTCAATCCATCAGCTGTATGCCGGCATGAAGTCGGATCTGATTCAGAACATTTTACCATTCTGGAGCCAAAAGATGATTGATAACAGTTTTGGAGGTTTTCACGGCAGGATGAACGGAAAGGGAGAGCTTATCGGCGGAGCAGAGAAGGGAGGCATTCTGAATGCCAGGATTCTCTGGACATTCTCAGCGGCTTATTTCCATCTGCATGATCCTGTCTGTAAGCGAATGGCCGAACGTTCCAGAAATTATATGATCAACAGTTTTTTCGACAGGGAATTTGGCGGCACTTACTGGAAAATTACATTCGACGGTAAGCCCCTGGAAACCAAAAAGCAAATCTATTCCCAGGCTTTTTTCATCTATGCCCTGGCAGAGTATTACCGTGCCGTGGGCGACAGGGTCAGCCTCAAAGAAGCTGTTTCGCTTTACCGTTTGATAGAAGAAAGAAGCTTTGACAGGGAAAGAAACGGCTATTTTGAGGCTTACAGTCGGGAATGGAATTTGCTTCAAGACCTGCGTCTCAGTGCGAAAGATGTTAATGAAAAAAAGACAACCAACACGCATCTGCATATCCTTGAGGCCTATACAGGTTTATTCCGTATCTGGAAAGACGATGAGCTTGGCAGAAAGCTAAAAAACCTGGTCAGGATATTTCTTGATAAAATCATTGATCCCGTAACACATCACTTGCGCCTTTTCTTCGATGAGAGCTGGGAATCAAAGTCATTGCTGATCTCTTACGGTCATGACATAGAAGCATCATGGCTCATATACGAAGCAGCAAAAGCACTGGATGATACAGAATTATTAAACAATGCCTCGAAAGCATGCATTTCACTTGCAAATGCTGCTCTGGAAGGGTTCCAGAGCGACGGCAGCTTGATCTATGAAACAGATCCGGAAACCGGGCATACCGATATGGAACGGCACTGGTGGCCGCAGGCCGAGGCGATTGTAGGACTGGCAAACCTTTATGAACTTACGGGTAACGAAGGTTACCTCGCACAGGCCATAAAATGCTGGGATTACATCAGCAGAAACTTAATTGACAGCACCAACGGCGAATGGTACTGGAGCATAAATCCCGACGGTACACCAAACCTGCAGGATGACAAGGCCGGATTCTGGAAATGCCCCTATCATAACGGGCGTGCCTGTCTGGAGATCATGGACCGTTATGAGAGGATGTCAGATTTCTGATTTTCGCCAATTAATTAAATTAAAACCAATCATGAATATAACATTATACCGCCCCATGAGAAACATATCCCATCTGGCAGTGATGCTGCTTTTTATCTTACCGGCAGTTACGTCGGCACAGTACACACTGAATTTTGGCTTGCGCGAAAAGCAGGCTACCGGGGAATTGCCACACTCCCTCGCCCCCCTGGTGCCTCCCGTTCCCAAAGCCAGGGTTTTGCCACAGACCGTGCTTGAAACAGTTCATCGGGGGGAATGGATCTTAAAGGATGGCTGGGAATTGTGTGAATCCAATAAAGTCATGTCTTCATCCCGGTCCCTTTTCAGCCCGGATTATGAGTCAAAATACTGGTACAATGCAACCGTTCCGGGGACCGTGCTGACCACACTCGTTGATCAGGGCGTATATGCTAATCCTTATTACGGTTTGAACAACATGGCAATACCCGACACATTGTGTCGAACAGATTGGTGGTACCGGATATCCTTCAGACTGCCCGAAGAAAAAAAAGGCAACAAAATCTGGTTACTTTTTAATGGCATTAATTACAAGGCTGACGTGTGGCTCAATGGTAAAATGGTTGGGAAAATAGCAGGCTGCTTTCAAAGAGGAGAATTTGAAATAACAGCCTATCTGAATGCAGCGGGCGATAATATCCTGGCGGTCCATATTTTTCCGCCGAACAATCCTGGGATACCCCACGAAGAATCAGCCCTGTCAGGTCCCGGACCAAACGGTGGCCAGCTTTGTCTCGATGGCCCGACGTTTATATCTTCGGAAGGCTGGGATTGGGTTCCCGGCATACGTGACAGGAACATTGGTATCTGGCAGGATGTTAGGCTCAGGATAACCGGTGATCTGAAAATTACCGATCCTCAGATAATCACAGATCTTCCCCTGCCCGATACATCTTCTGCCGCTGTTGTCGTTCGCGTTCAACTGCAGAATACATCCGATCTGCAAAAGAAAGCTGTTGTTTCAGGGAAGATCGAGGATCACAGCTTCAGCAAAAACATTGCACTTGAACCGGGAGAGGTAAGAACCGTCATCTTTGACCCGAAGGAATTTCCAACTCTCCGGTTTGATAATCCGCGACTTTGGTGGCCAAATGGTTACGGCCGGCCTGATCTTTACAAACTGCAGCTTTCTGTAAGTGATGAAGATGCTTCTGTAAGCGATCAGCTGTTGCTGCAATTCGGGATACGCGAGCTGACGTATGAACTGACCGTAGATGTACCTGGTCATCAGGGCAGTCGTGTAGAGTATAATCCCACAAAGTCCATGGAATATGGTAAACCGTTGTTCGATAATCTCCACCGGCGTGATGTTGGAGACGGGGTGGTAGTTCCCCGGTTGCGCGAAGAGGTTGATACCGGATGGCTGACACCCCTGGCTGACACTGCAACAGCTCCTTACCTGGTGATTAAGGTCAATGGTTTGCGGATATTCTGTAAAGGTGGCAACTGGGGGATGGATGATGCCATGAAACGCGTTTCACGCGAACGCCTGGAACCCTATTTCAGACTTCACAGGGATGCCAATTTCAACATGATCCGCAATTGGACGGGCGAAAGTACGGAAGAAATATTCTATGAGCTTTGTGATGAATATGGCATGCTGGTTTGGAATGACTTCTGGCTATCCACCGAGGGGTATAATCTTGATGTTAATGATAACCATCTGTTTCTGAATAATGCCCTTGATGTTGTCAGAAGATTCAGGAATCACCCTTCGATCGCCATCTGGTGTCCGCGTAATGAAGGATATGCACCGTCAGCCTTCGAAGAAAGGCTGGAGCAGTTGATTGCCCGTGAAGACGGCACCCGGCATTACCAGCCCAATTCACGGTACATGAACCTCAGACCAAGCGGTCCCTGGCATTACTTTAAAGATCCGGCGGATTATTTCCGTTTCAATGCACACGGATTCAATACGGAGCAAGGAACGCCTTCGGTTCCGACCGCGGCATCCATGCGCAGGATGATGGCCCCTGAGGATGTCTGGCCCATCGGAGATGTATGGTTTTATCATGACCTGCATAACGGACAACAGGAATATCTTGCCGCTATTGAAACACTTTACGGACCGGCAGCAAGTCTTGAAGATTTCTGCAAAAAAGCTCAGATGATCAATTATGACAGCCATCGGGCCATGTTCGAATCCTGGAACAGCAGGTTGTGGAATAACACTACCGGATTGCTTTTATGGATGACACATCCTGCATGGCCCAGCACTGTTTGGCAGGTTTATTCGTGGGATTATGAAACCTCAGGATCCTATTTCGGTTCAAAGAAGGCGTGCGAACCGTTGCATGTTCAGATGAACCTGCATGACAACCGGGTAATTGTTGTTAATACTACCCCGGATGAGATCGGAGATGCCAAGGTAAGCCTGCATTATTATGACATGGCCGGCAAACTAATTTATGAAAAAGTAGGGCATGTGACCGTTGCTGCCAATGCAACCACCTTCTGTTTTATGCCTGAAGCACGTGCCGGTCTCCCTGTGATTTATCTGGCGCGTCTTTTATTAACCGATCGCAGGGGAAAGGTAATCTCGCTGAATGATTACTGGAAATCCACTTCGGATCAGCATGATTTCAAAGAAATGAATCATACGGAAGATCCTGTCCTCATCGCGGAATCCTTTGGTGAAATCAAGCACGACAGCGCTCACCTTTTTGAGCTTGTTCTGCGCAATACCTCCAACGTGCCTGCAATTGGGATAAAACTGAATCTCCGGTATCTGAATACTGGGGAAGTTGCTCTTCCAGCCTATTTTACTGACGGCTATTTCAACCTGTTACCAGGAGAAAGCAGAACGATCTATGTTGAAACATCAGCTGAACCTGCAGGAAAAGCAGAGGTTGTTGCGAAAGGCTATAACATCAGGGAAACGGTTATCGGCTTAATTGGTTCTAATAACCGATAACCCAAAGCACCTTCTCTTCAAATGCACATTTTTCAACCATCTCGATCAGGTCTTTGTTGACACCGATGATCTTGCGGTTGTATTCTTTCCAGTAGGAAAGCCATTGCGAATCATCCTGTTCAAGCTCTGCCAGGAAGTCTTTGCCCATGAAACGACTGCCGATCAGATCCACGAATTCACTGCTGTTTGTCAGCGATTCAAATTTCTGCAAATTGTTGATCAACTCATTCCGCAATACAATGATCTTACGGGAATTGTATTTGGTTCCCGAAAAATAATCATAAGTTTTGTTGGCTTCCTCAAAACAAGGCTGAAAGAGAAAAAAGACCAAACTGTCCAGATACCTCGATTCTTCATCACAACGGTGGTAATTGTCATTATCGCCTGTGAAGTTGAATTCCACGAAGTTCAATAAATCGGCATTGTATAGTTCAATGTGCATATCTTAAGTGCTTGCAAACTTCAAATTTTAAAAATATTAAATCCATATCACAATTCAAAATAATTGTCACACTGCCCATTATTTTCATTATTTTTAGCCCGCATCAAAAACACAAGGACCATGGATTCGTTCGAAGTATTCCGGCAGGAAGGACACAAACTGGTCGATTGGATTGCTGATTATTATGCAAACATTGAAAAATACCCGGTAAAGTCAGCCTGTAAACCTGGTTCGGTATTTGCCGGAATTCCGGCAGCCCCTCCTGCAGAACCGGAAGATATGAAAGTGATCTTCAACGATTTTGAGCAATTGATCATGCCTGGTATCACCCATTGGCAGAATCCTTCATTTTTCGCGTACTTCCCTGCCAATACAAGTTTCCCGTCGATACTGGCTGAAATGCTTTCATCCGCCCTTGGTGCACAATGCATGAAATGGGAAACCTCACCGGCAGCAACAGAGCTCGAGGAAGCCGTAATGAACTGGCTGAAAAAAATGACCGGAATTCCGGGAGACTTTGAAGGCGTTATTCAGGATACGGCTTCAACAGCCACCTTGTGTGCCATCCTGTCGGCCAGGGAAAGGGCAACCGGTTTCAGATGCAATCATGAGGGGATGAAAGATACCGCGTCTATGCGGATATACTGTTCGGAGGAAGCGCATTCCTCGGTTGAGAAAGCTGTAAAGATTGCAGGGATCGGCAGGAACAATCTGGTAAAAATCGGACTTGATGAGAAATACAGGATGCAACCGGCAATGCTGGAGGAAGCTATTCACATGGATATTGAAGCTGGTTTGAAACCAGTTTGCGTTGTGGCGGCTCTTGGCACAACAGGCTCCACCGCCGTTGATCCGCTGGAAGATATTGCGGATATCTGCCAGAGATACGGTATCTGGCTGCACATCGATGCGGCATATGCCGGTTCAGCCCTCATTCTTCCTGAATGCCGCTGGATGATAAAAGGAATTGAAAAGGCAGACAGCTTTGTATTCAATCCTCACAAATGGCTGTTCACCAACTTTGACTGCTCGGCTTATTTTGTCAGGGACAGTGAAACGCTGATTAATACCTTCAAACTCGTTCCTGAGTACCTGAAAACCCAGATACCAGAGCATGTCAATGATTATTCAAACTGGGGGATTCAGCTGGGAAGGAGGTTCAGGGCGCTTAAGCTCTGGTTTGTGATCAGATCGTTCGGTCTGAAGGGACTTCAGGGGAAGCTGCGCCACCACATCGCACTGGCCCGGGAACTTAAATCCTGGATTGAAAGTGATCCGGATTTCGAACTCCTTGCCCCCGTGCACTTCAGCCTGGTTTGCTTCAGGTACCATCCGAAGGGTATTGATGATCTGCAAATGCTGAACCGCCTGAATGAAAAATTACTTCTTACAGCAAACGGAACAGGCAAAATGTATATCACCCACACAAAACTCAATGACAGGTATACACTCAGGATGTCCATCAGTCAGACCCATGTTGAACTGTCACATGTGAAAAAAGCCTGGCACCTGATACGGGAAACCGCGGAAAACCTTAATAATCAATCGTAACAGGGAATCATGTCTGATCCGATCAAATTAATTGAAGATTTTTTCAGCCAATGGAGCGGTAAAAAGCCTGAAACCATTGTACCGATGCCCGAATCGGGCTCCTACAGACGATATTTCAGGATTAGCTCAGAAATAGGGCAGTTTATGGGAGTCTTCAACATGGATAACCGTGAAAACCGCGCTTTTATATACCTCGACCGGCATCTTCTGCAAACCGGAAATCATGTTCCTGAAGTGTACGCCGAGAATCTTGAAAAGCATGTCTACCTTGAACAGGACCTGGGTGACGTGACCTTGCTTGACTACCTGGTCAGCATCCGAAAAGAGCCTGACAGCGAGGACAGGATCCGTGATATTTACCGACATGTGATCGATGCTATGCCAGGTTTACAGGTACGGGCCGCCCAGGGACTGGATTATACCATTTGTTACCCGAGAGCTGAATTTGATGTACAGAGCATGATGTGGGACATGAATTATTTTAAATATTGTCTGCTGAAACCGCTGAAGATTGATTTCTTTGAACAGGATCTTGAAGATGACTTTCAGAAGATCGTTACCTGGTTGATCCAGGCAGGTAGCAATTCATTCATGTTCAGGGATTTTCAATCGCGGAACATCATGCTTCATGACAATGAGTTGTATTTTATTGATTTCCAGGGAGGCAGGAGAGGTCCCCTCCAGTATGACTTGGCATCGCTGTTGTTTGAGGCAAAGACCCGTCTTGCTGATCATATCAGGCAGGAACTGCTTGATTATTATTTATCGGTTTACAAAAGGACCTTCCCATGGTTTGATCCTGATAAATTCCTTGAATATTATTACGGCATCGTTTACCTGCGTCTGATGCAGGCTATGGGAGCTTATGGCTTCCGCGGGTACATTGAGCGGAAGCCCTTGTTTTTACAAAGCCTGCCCGATGCTGTCAGGACCCTTTCCTGGTTGATGCGGAACAAACCATTGCCGTTGGATCTGGTAAGTCTTCCCGGAGTATTTGAACAACTTATTGATTTACCAAAGATCAAGGATTATGAGATCAAACACGATACTTTCACTGTAACCATTAACAGTTTCGCCTATAAAAACGGTATACCACAGGACAATACAGGAAATGGCGGAGGCTTCGTTTTCGACTGCAGGGCGCTGAATAATCCTGGCCGGTACGATGAGTACAAGACATTGACCGGCAGGGACCAAGCCGTTGTCGAGTTTCTGGAAAGCAAAGCGGATGTAATGGATTTCTTTATGCATACCTTGCATATTGTGGATCATGCTGTTGCCAATTACCTGGACAGAGGCTTTACAAGCCTGATGGTTAACTATGGATGTACCGGCGGTCAGCACCGTTCGGTGTTTATGGCGGAAAGACTTTCGGCTTATCTGAAGAACAAATATGCCATCAATCTTGTTATTACTCATCATGAACTTGGAAAGAACCGGACTGCATGAGTAAAACCATGTGCAAATCATTCATCCGACAGAATACGAATAAAACAAAATATTTTTGTAAAAAATGTGCTGCCCGGGCTGAAAAAGAAAAGCATCTTTGTAAACCAAAAAAGATCTGATCACTAATTTTTCAGACGATGAAAGCAATGATCCTGGCGGCCGGCATGGGTACACGCCTGCTTCCGTTAACACAGAACAAACCAAAAGCTTTGATAGAGGTGCAGGGTGTTTCATTACTTGAACATACCATACGCTACCTTAAACACCATGGTATTCAAGAGATTGTTATCAACATACACCATCATGCAGAACAGATCGTGGATTTTATTCATAAAAACGGATCTTTTGGATTGCGGATGGAATTCTCTGATGAAACTGATGAATTGCTAGATACCGGTGGAGGATTGTACAAAGCCCGCTGGTTTTTTGACGATAACAAACCCTTTATACTGGTAACATCGGATGTAATAACTGATCTGAACCTGCAGGAAATGTGTGTCTTTCATAATAAAGCATCCTCCCTGGCGACATTGGCAGTAAAACGGCGAAAATCATCCCGTGATTTCCTTTTTGATAAGGTCTTCCGCCTTTGCGGCTGGCAAAGCAATACAACAGGGGAAACACGTATTGTACGACCGGTAAATGATCCGATAAGACTAGCGTTCAGCACTGTTCATGTTATAAGTCCTGATATCTTTGATTATATTACTGAACGTGGCCGGTTCTCCATCATCGATGTTTACCTGAGGTTGGCGGTAACGCATCCCATCATGGGTTTTGAACATGACAGTTCACTTTGGTTTGAGTGCGGCAGGATCGAAAACCTGGATAGCCTCAATCAAACACCTGAAATAAAGACCATTTACCATACGTTTCATCATAGTTAAGGATAGTACAAAATGGAAAAGAAGGATGTCAGTGTAGCAGCGTGGAATGAGCGTTTTCAGAAGGCGACACCACAGGATGTGCTGAAGTTTTTTGCGGAAGAATTTGGCGACCGGCTTTGCCTTTCATCAAGCATGGGGGCTGAAGATCAGGTTTTGACGGATATGCTGGTGAAAATCAACCCGGCAATCAGGATTTTCACGCTTGATACGGGACGGCTTTTCCCGGAGACCCTGAATCTCATCCATACAACAAAAAAGCACTACCAGGCCAATCTTGAAGTATTCTTTCCCGATTACCGCCAGGTGCAGAAAATGGTCAGGGAAAAAGGAATAAATCTTTTTTATGACAGCATAGAAAACCGGAAACGCTGTTGTCAGATTCGCAAAATGGAACCCCTGAAGCGTGCACTCAAAGGAATGCAGGCCTGGATAACCGGTATCAGAAAAGATCAGACCCTGACCAGGTTTGGAACAAATCTTGTCGAATGGGATACAGAAAATGGCCTGGTAAAAATAAACCCACTGTACCGGTGGTCAGAGAAAATGGTCTGGGATTACATCCATAACCATCAGGTCCCCTATAACGAGCTCCACGACAAGGGTTACCCCAGCATTGGCTGCCAGCCCTGTACGAGAGCTGTGGCACCCGGCGAAGATGCAAGGGCCGGAAGGTGGTGGTGGGAAGATGAGGGACATAAAGAATGTGGATTGCACGTGAAAGAATCTTGATTATGTGATCGTTATGATTTTTTATGGTGGAAATAGCAACTCATTTCAGCTTTACTCGTATCAGCAATGAAAAGAGGAAAAAGATGACAAAAGGTGCGAGTTTCATTGAACACAAGGGAAGAATGATCTATTACGTAGATTATACCAATATTAAAACAAACGAAGAATTTCTGGCAACCATAAAACAAACCAATGCTTTCCGGGAAAAATCAAAAGCCGAGGGTAAGCGGAACCTTTTGATGCTGGTTGATTTTACCGGTAGTTTTGTATACGGTGATGTACTCGAAGAAATAAAAAAAGCCGGCAAACTGACAAAAGAACTGACCGCCAGGGAAGCTGTTGTTGGCATCACCGGCGGTAAAAAGATACTGCTTAAGATTGTACAGACCATTACCCAGATGAACCTTCGTGTTTTCGAGACCGTCGAAGAAGCCAAAGATTGGCTGGTTTCTGAATAAATATTCCGTTTGTACCGGTCCCTGTCTGACTTTCCGAATTAAACAGGTCTGGCTTCGTTTTATTATTTTAAAGTCACCCAGCTACTTACATTAGAATTGTTGAAGGAAGCCTGCAAATGGGGCATAATTCAACTAAAAAACTTTGACTATTAGTCATTAATGTCTATTTTCGTAGTTTGTTTCAAACGGGTGTTTTTTATAGTAAACTTGCTGTAGATGAGTGACTTAAACAGTTCTGTTCGCGATGAACAAATCAGTGATTCCGGTGGAATCATTGATAATACGGATCCTTTGACGCCTCTGGCGGGAAAACCTGCCAAACCTGCTGCAGATGAAAAGTCTGCTGATTCTGATAATCATGCTGCCGATCCTTTGGAAGATGCTGAACCCCTTGTTAAGAAAGAGGAGGTTGAATTGCTTGCTTCTATGAAAGCAGGCGATTTACCGGATCATGAAGCGGAAGAATTTCATGAATTCTTTGAAGAGATAGAAGACAATCAGGTTGTTGATCATATTGAGCCCCAAAGCGAGGAGCCTGTTTTTGAAGAGAAAGAGGAAGAGCCCGTCAATCTGTCGCTCCTGGGCAAAGTTGAACTTATTGCACTGCTTGGAGAATTGCTTTCAAGCCGCCCTGTGGAAACCATCATCAACGATGTGGAAAACATCAAGATCAACTATTACAAGAAACACAAAGCTGAAGTAGAGAGAATGAGAAAGGCTTTCGTTGAACAGGGAGGTGAGCTTGAGGACTTCAAAGTAATGGACGATCCCTATGAGAATGAAATAAAGGAATTGCTACGAAAATACCGCGACCTGAAAGCCGATTTTAACAAGATACAGGACGAAAATAAACACCGGAATCTTGAAGAAAAATATAAAATCATCGAAGAGATCAAAGAACTGATTAAAAACAAAGAGTCAATTAATCGCACCTTCCAGGAATTCAGAGAATTACAAAAAAAATGGCGTGCTCTTGGACCTGTTCCGCAGCAGAATGTCAAAGATCTTTGGGAAACGTACCACCACCACGTGGAGGCTTTTTATGATTATATCAGGATCAATCAGGAACTGCGTGATCTTGACCTGAAAAAGAATCTGGAATCCAAAATACATCTCTGCGAAAAAGCTGAGGAATTGTTGCTCGAATCGAATGTAGTTGAGGCATTTCGCATTTTGCAGGATCTTCACGACCAGTGGCGCGAAATCGGTCCTGTACCTGCAGAAATGCGTATTGAGATCTGGAATCGTTTTAAGGAAGCTACTTCCAAAATCAACCGAAAACACCAGGAACATTTTGTTGATCTGAAGAACGAACAAAAACAGAACCTGGACACTAAAACTGCGCTGTGTGAAAAGGCCGAGGAACTTTGCAACATGGAGATCAGTTCAAACAAGGACTGGACGAACAGGTCACGTGAATTGATGGAGCTGCAGAAGGTATGGAAGACAATTGGCTTTGCACCAAAAAAGGATAATACAAAAATATACAAACGGTTCCGGGATGCCTGTGATGCCTTTTTTAACAGGAAACGAGAGTTTTACGGAGTGTTCAAGGAAGAACAGAGCAACAATCTTCAGCTCAAAATTGATCTTTGTATCCAGGCAGAAGCACTTCGTGAGAGCAATGAATGGAAAAAGACCACCGAGGAGCTGATCGCCTTGCAGCAACGCTGGAAGGAAATTGGTCCGGTGCACCACAAGCAATCGGAAAAAGTCTGGAAAAGATTCCGGTCGGCCTGTGATACCTTTTTCGAACGGAAAGCAAAGCACTTCTCAGAAATTGACAATTCTTTCGGAAGCAATCTTCAAAAGAAGACAGAACTTATCAAACAGATCGAAGATTTTGCTATTAATGAAAATGCAGAAGAATGCCTGATGAAACTCAAGGATTTTCAACGTCAGTGGGCTGAAATCGGATTTGTTCCCCTGAAAAACAAAGATGAAATACAGGAGAAATACCGGGAAGCCATCAACAGGAAGTTCGACGACCTCAGGATTGATGATAGTCACCGGAATATACTCAAATTTAAGACCAAGCTCGAGGACTTCCTTGAAAAGCCCAACGGTATGCAACGTATTCGGCAGGAGCGGGAAAAATACATTACGCGGTTGAAGCAGCTTGAAAATGATATTGTTCTCTGGGAAAACAACATTGGTTTCTTTGCACGGTCGAGAAATGCTGAGTCCGTGATCAAAGATGTGGAATCGAAAATTGAGAATACAAAGAAGGATATCGAGATGCTTAATCGCAAGATCAGCATGATTGATGATCTGGATGAATAAAGCAGCATATTAAAGGATTAATTATCAAGGTAAAGTGATACCAACAAAATATATTTTTATTACAGGTGGAGTTACTTCGTCCCTGGGAAAAGGGATTATTTCAGCTTCACTTGCCAAGTTATTACAGGCCAGGGGCTATGTTGTCACAATTCAGAAACTGGATCCATACATCAACGTTGATCCGGGAACGCTGAATCCATATGAGCACGGTGAATGCTATGTTACCGAGGACGGTGCGGAAACCGATCTTGACCTGGGCCATTATGAAAGGTTTCTTGGAGTTACTACTTCCCAGGCCAATAACGTAACCACAGGCCGGATTTATCAATCCGTCATCAATAAAGAACGTCGTGGTGACTACCTTGGAAAAACGGTCCAGGTCATTCCCCATATTACAGACGAAATCAAGCGAAGGATCAAGCTTCTGGGCGGACGTAACAAGTACGATTTTGTAATTACCGAAATCGGCGGAACCGTTGGTGACATCGAATCTTTGCCGTACGTTGAAGCCGTTCGTCAGCTGAAATGGGAAATGGGAGACCAGAACGTATTGAACATTCACCTGACCCTGGTACCTTACCTGAAAGCATCTGGTGAACTAAAAACCAAACCCACCCAGCATTCTGTGAAAATGCTGCTTGAAAATGGCGTGCAACCCAATATACTGGTATTGAGAACTGAACATGAACTCGGTGACGATCTTCGCCGGAAAGTAGCACTTTTTTGTAACGTGGACGCTGACTCGGTTATCCAATCAATTGATGTCAGCACCATATACGAAGTCCCTATTTTAATGCAGAAAGAAAAACTGGACATAACCGTTTTGAAGAAACTGGGTATGGATTACTCGGGTACAGCCGAGCTGGAATCCTGGAATAAATTCCTGAAGCGGCTCCAGAACCCGAAATTCCATTCTAAAGTTGCCCTGGTAGGCAAATATGTGGAGCTGCCCGATGCATATATCTCCATCAATGAGTCGCTAAAGCATGCCGGTGCCATGAACGACTGTCGTGTGGAGGTTAACTTTATACATTCTGAAGACATTGATGAGCACAATTATATTGATTTGCTGAAAGGTCATGACGGGATATTGGTGGCACCGGGGTTCGGCGACAGGGGTATTGACGGCAAAATTCTGGCAGCCCGTTATGCCCGTGAAAATAATGTCCCCTTCTTCGGAATCTGCCTTGGCCTGCAGTGTGCTGTCATTGAATTTGCCAGAGACGTACTCGGCCTTGAAAAAGCGCATTCCACTGAAATGGCTCTTAAAACGCCTGATCCGGTTATTGACCTGATGGAGGAACAAAAGGGCGTTACGGAAAAGGGGGGCACAATGCGTCTGGGGGCTTATCCCTGCATTCTAAAAGACGGAACACATACCAGTGAAGCCTATAACCTCCACGAAATAAATGAACGTCACCGTCATCGGTATGAGTTCAATAACAAATATCTCGAAGCGTTTGAGAAGGCCGGAATGATTTCAACCGGCGTGAATCCTGATACGTCACTGGTAGAAATCATGGAAATACCTTCACACAAATGGTTCATTGGTGTTCAGTTTCATCCCGAATACAGCAGCACCGTCCTTAAACCACATCCCCTTTTCGTTAACTTCATCAAATCCACAATTTGCTGATGTAACCGAAAATATTCAAGAGACTTATATTAAGCTAACAAATATCACATGGATAAAAACTCAATATTTGGAATCATACTGATTGCCGGCATATTAATCATCTGGGGAGTAATTCAATCGCCCAACAAGAAGGAACTGGCCGCCCGCAAGAAAATGCAGGATTCCCTGGCACTCGTCAGCCGTGAAAGGCCAAATTTAGATACTGCCGGGAAATACATCCGTTCGGACGAACCTGATAAGCCGGTTGTTACCAGTGATTCGGCAAATACACAAAAATTGCAGCAGGAACTCGGTGAATTTGCTTCCTTTGCTACCGGTGATGACAGGTACTTCGTTATCGAAAATGATATGATCAGGCTGAAGGTTTCCAGCAAGGGCGGACGTCCATATTCGGTTGAGCTGAAGAAGTATAAAACATTCGGCAGACAGCCGGTGATCTTGTTTGACGGAGATTCCACGCAGTTTGGGCTGAACTTTTACTACCAGAATAAGCCCGTATCCACAAATTCATTGTACTTCAAGCCTGCCGACGATCTTACACATGATGCAACCGCAAACAAGGATAGCCTGGCCATGAGGCTTGCGCTTAGTGAAAATAAATATATTGAATACCGGTATATCGTGGAACCGGGAAGTTACATGGTCGGCTTCAACGTGCAGCTCGTAGGGATGAAAGATATGGTCACACGTGACCCGTCATCACTCGACTTCAGCTGGGAAGTGAATATGCCGCAGCATGAGCAGCTGAAGAAAAACGAGAACCAGTATACCACGCTGTATTTCAGACATTACAAGGAGGATGTGGACTACTTCAAAGCCCGCACCAGTAAGGATGTTCAACAACAGGACATTCCCACACAGGTTGAATGGGTCGCTTTCAAGAATCAGTTTTTCACTTCTGTCCTCATTGCTGATGAAGCATTCTCCAATGCATTGGTTAAATCAACCACACTTCCGGAGGAAAGCAAATACCTGAAGAATTTCCGTGCTGAACTGGGTATACCCTTTCAACGGCTCGACAATGAAACAGTCAGGTTAAGAATGTTTTACGGACCCAATAAATTCAAACTGCTGAAACAGTACAAGGAATACAAGCTACAGGACCTTGTTTCGGTCGGCAAAGGAGCGATCCGGGGGATCAACCAGTTTGTGATTATCCCCATTTTCGACTGGCTCAGCAGATTCATCGGTAACTATGGTTTGATCATCCTGTTGCTTACCATCATCATCAAGATAGGATTGTTACCGCTTACCTACCGTTCCTACCTGTCGCAGGCCAGGATGAAAGTCCTGAAACCCCAGATTGATGAACTGACGCATAAATTTCCAAAAGGCAAGGAACTGGAAAGACAGCAGGCTACCATGGCGCTGTATAAGAAAGCCGGCATCAGTCCCATGGGTGGATGCCTTCCCATGCTCCTGCAGTTTCCCATTCTGTTTGCCATGTTCAGGTTCTTTCCGACTTCCATCGAACTCAGGCAGGAAGGTTTTCTCTGGGTCAAAGACTTGTCCACCTTTGATTCGATTGTTTCCTGGAACCATTATATTCCCATCCTGAGTAACGTTTATGGTAATCACATCAGCCTGTTCACCATATTGATGACCATCTCAACCATCCTCAGCATGAAACTGAGCGATACCACGACTTCTTCGCAGCAGATGCCGGGAATGAAAACCATGATGTACATTATGCCGGTAATGTTCATGTTCATGCTGAACAATTTTTCAGCTGGGCTTACCTATTATTATTTCCTGGCCAATGTGATCACAATCGGTCAGAATTACCTTTTCAAACAATTTGTTGATGAAAAAGAGATCCTCCGGAAGATTGAGGAAAAGAAGGCTAAACCCGTGAAGAAATCAAAATTCCAGCAGCGTCTGGAAGAAATGGCCAAACAATCCGGGAAAAGGCCTTCGAAGAAGAAATAATTGCTTTCAAATACCAATTCGCTATTGAAATGAAATTAATTCACAACCGCTATCAGATCGATGGTGTTGACGTAACTGAACTGGTAGAAAAGTACGGATCACCGGTGTATGTTTATCAGACTGCCCGGATGAAGCAGCAATATGAAAAAATGTTGCATGCCTTTAAAGATATTCATGTCAGGATCAATTTTGCCTGCAAAGCCCTCAATAATCTGAACATATTAAAATTCTTCAGAAGTATAGGCACAGGACTGGATGCCGTTTCCATCCAGGAGGTGCAACTTGGAATCAGGGCTGGTTTTAAACCCCGCGACATCATCTTTACACCAAACTGTGTGTCCATTGAGGAAATCATTGAAGGTGTAAAAATGGGGGTCCGCATCAACATTGACAATATTTCGATTCTGGAACAATTCGGCAACATATACGGTGATAAGGTCCCGGTCTGCATCCGGGTAAATCCGCATATCCTTGCCGGGGGACATGAAAAGATCTCCACCGGGCATATCGATTCAAAGTTCGGGATCTCGACCTACCAGTTGCCTCACGTTCACCGTGTGGTCGAAGCACTGAACATCAAGGTTGAAGGGTTGCATATCCATACCGGATCTGACATCCTCGATGTGGAAGTTTTTCTCAGAGGGGCTGAGATCATGCTGGATGTTGCCAGAAGTTTCCCTGATCTGGAATACATTGATTTCGGCAGTGGCTTCAAGGTGCCCTATAAACCCGATGACTATTTCACCGATATCGAAAACCTCGGGAAAGATCTGACCAAAAGGTTCAAGAAGTTTTGCAAGGAATACGGCCGTGACCTCACCCTGATTTTTGAGCCGGGCAAGTTTCTGGTGAGCGAAGCCGGCTTTTTCTTTGCCAGGGTGAACGTGGTGAAACAAACCCTTTCAACGGTATTTGCAGGTCTCGACACTGGTCTTAACCACCTGATCCGTCCTATGTTCTATGATGCTTATCACCAGATTCTAAATGTCTCCAATCCCAAAGGGAAACTAAGGATCTATACGGTGGTCGGGTATATCTGTGAAACAGATACCTTTGGCTGGAACCGGAAGATCAACGAGATCCGTGAAGGAGACTATCTGGTCTTCCTAAATGCCGGGGCTTACTGCTTCACCATGTCTTCGAATTATAATTCACGATTGCGGCCTCCTGAAGTAATGATCCACGAGGGCAAGGAATATTTGATCCGTGAGCGCGAAACCCTTGATGATATCCTAAGAAACCAGGTTACTATCGAACTGTAACAATCACATCCTCATGAAAAGACCGGGAATTGTTTTTCTTGATGCAGAGACCCTGGGTGAGGTAAGCAGTTTTTACAAACTGACCAGACTGGGAAATCTGACCGTGTACCAGACTACACCCCATGAAATGCGAATTGAGCGTATCCATGACAGGGAGGTTGTAATCACCAACAAAGTCATCATCGACAGGGAAGTGATGGACGCCTGCACTTCACTGAGACTCGTTTGTATTGCTGCCACCGGGATGAACAATGTCGATCTGGAATACGCCGCTGAAAAGGGTATTGCAGTAAAAAATGTTGCCGGTTACTCCACTGAAAGTGTAGTTCAGCATACCTTTGCGATGCTCTTCTATTTAATGGGCAATATCCGGTATTATGACGATTATGTAAAAGGGGGCGAATATGTGCATAGTAAATTATTCACGCACCATGGAAAGACCATTCTTGAACTTGCACGAAAAAAGTTTGGCATAATCGGTATGGGGACCATCGGAAAAAGAATCGCCATGGTAGCCTCAGCCTTTGGAGCAGAGATAAGTTATTATTCCACCAGCGGAAAGAACCTGGATACCGGGTATAAACATGTTTCACTTAATGAACTACTGACAGAAAGTGATATCCTTTCCATCCATTGTCCGTTGAATGATTCAACACGTGATCTGATCGGTTATGAGCAGCTGCGCATCATGAAAAGCGGATCTTTGCTTATCAATGCAGGAAGAGGAGGTATAGTAAACGAAAGTGACCTGGCCTGCGCGCTTAATGAAAACCTTATCGGGGGAGCTGCACTCGATGTTTTACTCAGGGAGCCTCCCGATGCATCCAATCCTTTGTTGCACACCGAACATCCCGAGAAATTGTTGATCACACCACATATTGCATGGGCCAGTGTAGAATCGAGAGAGAGACTGCTGGATGGCATTACCGGCAACATCGCGGCATTTCTTCAGGATCAGTAATATCAGCTATGCGAATTCAACATAATTTCCCTATTTTTACTCGAAAACACCGTGGACGCCGAAATAGTTAAAATAGGTCTTGTGCAGACATCCTGCAGTGCCAATGTAGAAAATAACCTGGAAAAAGCACTGAAAGGTATCCGTCAGGCTGCACTTCAGGGCGCCAATATCATCTGTTTGCAGGAATTATTTGCATCGCTCTATTTTTGTGAGTCAGAATCATACGAGCATTTTAGTCTTTCGGAACCGATACCCGGACCCACAACCTCGGTAATTCAAAAACTGGCTGCAGAACTTCACGTGGTTATCATCGCCTCGCTTTTTGAAAAGGTCGATGCCGGTATTCATTTTAATACCGCCGTGGTTATTGATGCTGATGGTACATATCTAGGCAGGTACAGGAAGAATCACATTCCCGATGACCCGGGTTTTTTTGAGAAATTTTATTTTGTTCCCGGGGATGAGGGCTACAAAGTTTTTAACACCCGGTTCGGAACGATTGGTGTTTTGGTCTGCTGGGACCAGTGGTATCCCGAGGCAGCCCGCATTACAAGCCTGATGGGTGCAAGAATTCTCTTTTATCCCACAGCCATTGGATGGTCTTCATCGCAGGCTGAACCGGTGAACCGTGAACAATTTGAAGCCTGGAAGACCATGCAGCGATCCCACGCCATTGCCAATGGAGTACATGTAGTTGCGGTTAACCGGACCGGACGTGAGAAAGACATTGTATTCTGGGGAGGATCCTTTATAGCCAATCCCTTTGGGACTGTTCTGTACGAGGCACCCCATGACAAAGAAACGGTTCATGTAGTGGACATTGAGCCAGGACTGTCTGATTTTTACCGCACACACTGGCCTTTTATGCGTGACCGGCGTATCGAAACCTACTCACCCTTGCTGAAACGCTACCTTAAACCATAAGGCATTACATGGCAGGTCCTCACAAAGCTACTCCACGTGAGCTGGGTTACCACTTTCCCGCAGAATGGGAAAAGCATAAGGCAACCTGGTTGAGCTATCCGCATAACGAAGCTTCCTGGCCGGGGAAAATCCATACGATATTTCCTTACTACCACCATTTTATCAGGGAACTTGCCAAAGGTGAGCTTGTCAATATCAATGTGACGAATGCAGCCATGCATGACAAGGTTAACAGGTCGCTAACCGAAACCGGTATCAATATGGAACATATCAGGTTGCATATGCTTCCCACCAATGATGCCTGGTGCCGTGATCATGGTCCCGCGTTCATCGTAAATCAGGGTGCGAAAGCACCAAAGGCTATTGTAAACTGGAAATACAACGGTTGGGGCGGTAAGTACCCGGCCGGGCTTGATACCACCATCCCTGCCAGGATTGGTGAATTGCTGAAATTGCCGGTCTTCTTCCCGGATATTGTCATGGAAGGGGGTTCGGTGGATTTTAACGGAAAAGGAACGCTCCTGACAACCAAATCCTGCCTGCTGCATCCAAACCGAAACCCGGAACTTGATCAGCGGAAGATAGAGGAATATCTTGTGGATTATTACGGTGTGGAACAGGTGCTCTGGCTGGGTGACGGCATTGAAGGTGATGACACGGACGGTCACATAGATGACCTCACCCGGTTCGTGAATGAAGATACTGTTGTCACGGTGATAGAACATAACAAATCTGACCGGAATTACCGACCACTCAGGGAAAACCTGGCCGCATTGAACAAAATGCGGCTGCTTAATAAAAAACAGCTGAATATTGTTGAACTTCCCATGCCCAGGCCAATGTACCACGAAGGACAAAGACTGCCGGTATCTTACGCCAATTTCTATATTGCCAATGCAGGAGTCATGGTGCCAACATACCGTTGCAAACAGGATGAAATGGCCATCTCGGTATTGGAAAACTGCTTCAGGGATCGCCCGGTCATCGGCATTGATTCTGTCGAGATAATCTGGGGTCTTGGAAGCTGGCATTGCCTGAGCCAGCAGGAACCGGATTGCAGTGAGTGATAAAGTGATTGCATTATTTAGTAATGAAGACCTTAAGCTCCTATTCCTAAACTAACTTCTCCTGTCAATCAGTTTCACCGGTTTACGGCTCATGGGAGGATGCTGAAGGCTGCTGATATAATCGACGGTTTCGAATGATATCGATGGTGCAACACGGAGTTTGGCCCGGAAATGGTCCTTGATAACCTTCTCAAAGGCCTCGGAGTGATCCGTTGCACCAATCCTGATCAGTATCTCGTCTGTTCCTATCTGATTGGTGTACACCTCAACAACATAATTCCTGATCCCGTCAATATTTTCCAGGATATCGTACAGGGCAGGAGGATAAAGGGTTGTTCCCTTATATTTGATCATTTGCTTCTTGCGACCGATAACGGGTCCAAGACGGATTGAATTGCGCCCGCACCTGCAGGGTTCAACATGGGCTGTGGAGATATCTCCCGTTTTAAACCGAAGCAAAGGCATTCCTTCAACGCCCAGGGTGGTAACGGTAACCTCACCGGGTACTCCCGGAGGAAGGGGTTTATCATGCTCGTCCAGAAATTCAACAATGATCAGATCAGGATGGTGATGCCCACCTATCCCGTGCTCACATTCGGTAAATGATGTTGCCATCTCAGTTGAGGCATATGTCGAATACAGCTGCAATTCAGGCCAGCGCTCTGAAATCTTCTTCCCCAGGGTGTTCAGGCTGAAGTCGGTATTTCGGATCGAATCGCCTATAAACACTGCTTTTCTTACACTTGATGCCCGGTGGTCAATACCGTTTTTTTCGGCATAATCAATGATATTGAGAATGAAGGAGGGCACAGCAACCAGGGTGGTGGGTGAAAAACGCTGGATAGAGTCCCATTGAAGTTCAGGGATGCCGTTCCCAACCCGGACCATGGCTGATTTCAGCATGCGGGAACCCAGAAAATAGGCAAGTCCTGCCATGAACCTTCGATCGATAGTTGTCATCAGCTGAAACACATCGTGACTCGTGCAGCCGGCGCACATGAAACCCAGGTATTCATTGTACGCCAGCCTGTTCAAGTCGTTATCGGTCAGGGCAAAGATTACCGGTTCTCCCAGTGTCCCGGAAGTCGTTATATAATCAACAATCTGATTTTTATCAACACACACGAAATCGGGACCATGTAACTGAAGATCTTCCTTTGTTGTGAGGGGTATGTACCTGAGGTCCTCCAGTGTATTGATTGCTGAAACCTCAATTTTGTGCCGTTTAAAGGAGGAGGCATAGAATTTCGAATTATTCTGCAAGTATTCCAGTAACTTTTTCAGTTCTTTCTCCTGGTATAGTTTGATCTCTTCCAGGCTTCTTGTTTCAATTTCGGGGATCAGCATGGCTGCTTTTTTTATATAGTTCGTCTGCCACTTTCCTCAGCCTGGCCTCTTCATCCTTTCCCGGAAGAATTCTGCCAAGAGCTTCGGAATAATAACCAAATGCCTTGTCAAAAGCTTTTATTTCATTGTAATATTCCCCCAGATGAACGTATGTAAGATACAGCATCGGGTTGGAATCAATATATTGTGCGGTAAAACCATCGGGAAGCGCCTGATGCTGCTTTTTGAATTGCCTGAGTTGTGCTGTCATGAGTTGGTATCTGCGATAGTCGCTGTATGCAGCAGTATTTAAGAAAGTATCGGCAGGCAGCGTCAAGAATGGTGTACAGATTTCACGCCGGGTCTGAACATCGCGTAAATTCAAATTAAATACTTTTCTCAGGTCATAAGCTACATACTTCCCCAGTTGCCAGGGTGCCGTGGAAACCCAGACCTGCAGACTATCCGGTTTGAAGATAACGGAATGATGCGCGATAAGCTGGTTTACAGCCTGCTGATTGCCCATGCCGGCATCTTTGTCGCCTAAGGTCCGCTGATCGCGCAATACTGCTGCAACATCGCCAATTTCGAGTTTACCGGCACGGTCAATTAATTCTTCAACACGCTTGAACCGCATGTAACTGTCAGATCCCCTGATATTCCCAAGGTTGATCTCATCATTTGCAAATGCATCACCCTGGAAATGGTTGGTACAAATGATCCGGTCAGTGCCGGAATAAAACAGTCCGCTGTTATCGGGTGATTTCTCAATGATCGCAGTTTTATGATCGATGGCTGAGCCCACCATGATCGACTCAGAAACAAAAAGTCTCCGCTTCCCGGAAATTTTATAGGCATCCTCAATATTGGCAGCGTATTGCAGGATTTCCCGCGCCAGGATGGTGACAGGAGTGGCGGCCTGTCTTGGAATGCTTGATTTGGACGCATTGATGGTCACTGTCAGGCCCTTCTCATTCATACCTGAAACCACTCCGATCAGATCAGGCCAGGTGATCATCATGAACTTGTATCCCCGCGAGGGATTTACAAAACAAACGATCTTGTTCTCTGCGAATTTCTCTCCCATATAGAAATCAAAATTTCTGCCCAGCAACAAGGATGAATCACCGGATCGGCTGTCCCATACTGAAAAGGACGTGCATGCAACGAGGTTGAGCTCCTGCAGGGCATGCCCGATATCGTGCGCGGCATGATAATTCAACTGCCGCTGGTATCCAGAGCCGATGAAATCGTATTCGGGGCTGCATGCGAAAGAAGTGCCATAGATTTCTTCCCTGTATTCTTCCGGAATGTTCTTATCGAGGTTCCTGTTAAAAAAGGCAATGAAATACTTAAGAACCTTCAGGTAACTTTCAGAAGGAACCAGTTCCCGGATCTGTTCAATAAAAGTGGTTTCCTGGTAATATAACAACTCCCTGGTCAGCTGCCCGAAAGCAACTCCGCGTTCAAAGGGATTTCCTTCGATATATGCCTCCCATAGTCCGCTTTCACTCCTGCGTAGCCAGTTATTGCCAAAACCATAGGTATCCTGTCCAAGCTCCTTTCTTTCGGTTTTCAAATAAGCCTGATCAGTTACCCGTGGAGGATGATCAATGGCAATGATGGCAAAGTAAATCAAAAGAGATCCCAGTGTCAGCAGCAGTGCTGTCAGCAACCAAAGCAGAATTCGCCGTTTCCTGTGCTTTTTACAAGGCATGTTGCATTTTACTAAGGAGGTGCTTTAATCCGATCAATTCACCACAGGTAAGTATTGAGCTGATGGTAACTCCAATAACACCATGAATATTAATATTCTGGCCGGTAAGAAACAGATTGGGAACACTGGTCCGGGGAACAATAATGGTTTTCAGGGGATTATGATAATCTTTCAGGATACCGTAAATCGATCCCCTGGCTGTAGCCGTGTAATCGCGGTAAGTCAGCGGTGTGGATGTATAATAAGCTGCGACGCTGTTTTTTATCCCTGGGAAATCACGTTCTACCCTATCCAGCATTTTTTCAGCCTTCCGGCGCTTAAACTCCTTGTAATCATCACCCCTTTTTTCAACTGTGGTATTTTCCCATTTCTCCACTTCACTCCAATTAAGGTATGTGTTAATAATGATTGCTTCTGTAAATTCACTGTCCTTTGAGCCGGGTGAAAGATGCATCATGTATCCCTTGGGCCATTCATCTGCTGCATACCTGTCGCCATCCCAGACATTGGTGGTATCATAATGGTAAAAGTTGCTGTTGATATAGCGGAATGACTTTTCTTTCATAGCCAGGTACAAGGTGAAAATACCATAAGTATCTTCGATGCTTTCGAGCCGTTTGCGATAGGCGGGACGAAAATGCGAGCCATGCATCAACTGGACCATCCGCTTGGGATGGATATTCGAAATAAAATTGTGTCCTTCTATCCTTTCGTCATGGTTTATTTCAACTGCTGAAAGCATATGACCGTTAAACTGGAATCCGGTGACTTCAGCTTTCCGGAGGACTGTTCCTCCATTCCCCAGAATGTAACGCTCCAGCAGATCGCTGATCTGTGAACCCCCGTCAATAAACCGGTAAGCGCTTTCAATATAGGATGAATGGATGATCATGGGGATATATAGCGGCGTTTTGTCTTTTACACCGGCATACAGGGGAGAAGTTCCCAGCAACACACTTTTAAGGGTCTGATTGTTGGTAATGGTATCCAGGTACGGATCAATTCCCTGTCCGTAAAAACTCATGTAACCGGAATTTGTCCCGTTAAAATCTCGAAGGTTGTAAATATCAACTGCATTGCTGACTTCCTTTAGTTTTTCGGTATATTTCACCAGGGCTTCCCGCTCATGTGGAAACTTTTCCGACAGGGTTTCCACAAATCGCTCATAACCCATGGCAAATCTGTACTCTTTGCCTCCGTAACGGATGTTCTCATAGCCGCTTTCATCAAGCTTTTTCAACTTTAACGCATCTGTAAGCTTAAAATACCTGAAGAATTTATTCAGCACTTGTCCATTGTCCATGCTACCGATATAATGCATGCCGGTATCGAAGACTACACCTTTTCTTTTAAAAGTCTGCAAACAACCTCCCAACTGGTGGTTTTTCTCCACGACACAAACCCTGAATCCCTCTTTGCTAAGGGTGTAAGCGCATTGAAGACCACCAAGGCCACTTCCGATGATTACCACATCATAAATCATATCCAATAATAGGAAACTTTTTTATCATTTTCAGGACGCTTTTACTTTTCTGATCAGGTAAGGTAAATCCATTAATTCAGCGCAAGTTATAAACGAACTGATTGTAACACCTAGAATTCCGTGTACATTAATATTCTGACCTGTCAGATAAAGGTTTGGTATCCTCGTCCTTGGCATTACAAGAGATTCAAGCGGGCGGTTATAATCCTTCAGGACACCATAAGCTGATCCGGCCCTGGTTCCGGTGTAATCTCTCCAGGTCAACGGGGTTGAAGTATAATAGGCTGCGATCTGGTCCCTGATACCGGGGAATTGTTTCCCGACCGCATCAAGCAGTATGTTCGCTTTTGCATCTTTAAATGCCAGGTAATCTTCACCACGGTCACCCGTATAGGTATGCTCCCATTTTTTTACTTCACTGAAGTCCATATAGGTGATAACTGAACCGCAGGATGCATTTTCTGTTGAACGGGACACGGCACTATGCATGTAGAGGTAGTTTTGCGGCCATCTGGCCGAATCATAATCCGATGCTACCCATACATTATCCTGGTCAAAATGATAGAAATTATGGTTGGCATAGGGGCAGGCTCCTTCTTTGAAAACCAGGTAGAGGGTGAACATGCCCATGGTATCCTCCAATCCCCTGATTCTGTTGCAAAAGGTCTTTCTTAATGTACCCGGTTCAACCATGTCCAGGATCAGATCGGGGTGAATATTGGCAATGAAGTTCCTACCGCTAATGTATTCACCGTTTTCCAATACGGCTGATCCTGCTTTGCCCTTATCCATTACAAGCCTAGACACCTTTTGATTACGGATGATTGTCCCACCGTAAGATATGATATTGGAGGCCAGTATGTTCACCAGGTTGTGACTGCCGTCGGCGATCCGCCATGCACTTTCGATGAAAGAATTATTGATCAGTGCATGAACATAAAGCGGAGTTTTGTTTTCGCTGCCGGCATACAACATATTGTTGCCGGCGATGATATTCCGGAGCCGGTTGTTGGAAATAACGGATTTAATAAAATCGGCAGCCCCTATATTCAGGCTGTCGTTATCAATAATGTTGGTTTGCTCTTCTGAGAATGTATACATCGAGATTGACCTGCAAATGTCATTGATCCTTTTGCAGTAGGACTTCAATCCGTTCTTCTCAGCAGGGAATTCCCTGGCAAGGGTCTCAATAAAATGCTCCCTGCCCATGGCAAACCTGTATTGTTTATCAGAAAAATCGATGATCTCGAATCCATCTGCATCAAGCCTTTGCAGCTTAAGTTTATCCAGCACTCCGAAATACCTGAAATACTGGTTTAAAACCTGACCGTCCTCGAGGCTTTCGGTGTAATTCAGGCCTGTATTAAAGATGCATCCCTTTCTGCCGAATGTCTGGAGTGAACCACCCAACTTATGGTTCTTCTCAATGAGACATACCCTGAATCCTTCCTTGCTGAGAATGTTACCGCACAGCAATCCTCCCAGACCCGCTCCTATTATGACAACATCAAAGCGCTCCATTTTTGAGCAAGATCAATGAATGTTCAGTGTTTCTGAAATTATTGTATAGTAGCAAGTTTTTAACAGGTTTATCGGGTATCCGGGTTAAGTTCACTGCATCAGGAATTTGCTGGCTTTTAAGCGTTACAAAGCCCAGCCAAAGAGCAAATGCAGTTGCAGTATAATATTCTCCGCACAAATGCTTATAACCCATGTAAATCGTCTGATCCGGGAAGAAACCTTTTTGCAGGGCATAATAGGCCTGATCAAAGTGATTGTCGCCGTTCAGACCCAGCAGAACGCCGTCGATATCCTGAAGTTCAGTGCGGCACTTTCGAAGAAACCAGGTTATCTCATGCTCAATACTATCAAGATCAGAGACTTGTGGAGTCAAAAAAGTATGTATTCCCTGGAGGATTATCCCGGTGACATCCTTGTCAGGTTGCCCGGAAACCATGAAGAAAGAAGCACCCTCACCGGCAATGGTCCCGGATGAGCCGGAACCCAGTAGCTGAAGATTACTGAGCGGTTTTTTCCAGTAACCCAGGTATCCGTGCAGCTTGACATAATCATGGGTACATTCGTCGATACCGCCCACCAAAACATGCTGTGCCTGTTTTTCCTCGATCTGCATCAATGCATCCTGCAGTGCGCTTTCAAATGAAAAGGCGCGATGACAATAAGTTATATTATAATTGTGATTTTTCAACAGCATAGCAACCTGGGCTGCCACTGCGTTGTGTGTGGAGTTGATAAACGGCAGCACGCTGGTTATACGTTCCTGATTATCTATGACTTCCAGGAGAAACTTTTCCAGGTTGTCGAGACATCCCAATCCCGTACCTACAATTATGGCATCAGGATCGACACCCCCTGCCCGGCTGATGCACAGTTGTGAGGCAGCAAGACCCATTTTCAGTATACGAGGCATTCTCCTTAATTGAATGGGATTTATCAGATTGCGGTAATCCGGCTCAAGGCAGGTCAGCCGATCTGAAATCACCTCGTTGATTACCGAGGGGAAACCTTCTGCGCTGTGCGTATGTTGCGGAGAAATAACACTACTGGCTTTGATAATCGCTTTCATGTTACACTTTTGAAAAAATCAGGGTGGTATTGCTGCCGCCAAATCCAAAGGAGTTTGACATGACGTGCTTTACCGGAAAAGACTTTATCTGCAGCTGAGGCTGAAGATTGATATCAGGCATGGATTCCTTGAAATTCAACCCTGGCAACAGAATCTGCCTTCTGAGCGCCAGCACCGAGAAAACGGCTTCCACTGCTCCTGCTGCGCCTAGGGTATGACCGGTAAAGGCTTTGGTAGAACTGAATGCCGGAATTGCATTACCGAATATGCTGGCAATGGCGTTGCCCTCCGAAAGATCGTTAATCTCCGTTCCAGTACCGTGTGCATTGATATAGGATATTTCCGAAGCTTTCAGCGATGCTGATGATAGTGCCTTATCCATGGCCATAATGGCGCCAAAACCATCGACCGTGGACGCAGTGGCATGAAAGGCCTCATTCACATTGGCGTACCCGGAAACCTCGCAGATGATTCTCCGGGGATCTGCAACTTCCTCTGACTCAAGGACCAGAGCGGCAGATCCCTCCCCAAGGGTAAGACCGTTTCGGTTTATATCGAACGGCCTGCATCCTGTCGGAGAAAGTATTTCAAGGGCATTAAAACCGTTGAGGGTAAAACGGGTAAGTGCGTCAGTACCGCCTACCAGGACCCTTTCCAGCTGATTATTCCTGATTAGCCTTGCACCCAGCATAATAGCATTTGCCGAAGAGGAACATGCGGTAGAGATTGTAGTGACATGGTGCCGGATACCAAAATGGACAGCAACTTTTTCTGTACAATCAGCACTGTCGAGCACACCAATCAAATCTTTGTGCCTGTCATTTTCAAGCAGAGATTTGTAGTACTGTTCATTGAAATCCATGCCGCCGACAGTGGTTGCCATGACTACACCGGTGTATTTTTCTGCGGTATCAGTCCAGCCCGAATCAGCGGACGCCTGTCCGGAAGCCAGGAGGGCGAGCAATGTATTGCGGGTAAACTTGTCAGTGCTGTCGTTTACTCCCGCCAGCAATGCCAGTTCACTATTTGTAAATTTTACTTCTGCAACCGGAATCCCGGAATGCACCGATTCAAATAACGAAAGTTTTCCTATACCCGATTTCAGGTTTTGAAATGCATTCAGGGTTTCTTCGGTACCGTTGCCTATTGCCGAAATTATGCCTACACCGGTAACAAAAACCCTGGGGCGCATCACCCGTTGGTGTTAGTGTGATTGGTTATACAAATGGCCATTGCTCTAACATTACGTAGAACGTTGCGCCTTTCCTTGGGATCCTCGATTTTCACACCGTACTTTCTTTCCATGAGCAGGATCAGTTCCAGGGCGTCAATGGAATCGAGCCCCAGTCCTTCAACGAATAACGGTGTATCTGCATCAAAATCATCGGCTACAACATCCTCCAGCGAAAGTGCTTCAATAATATCCAGTTTGAGTTGCCTGATTAATTCTTCCATAGTACTTTAATAATTCCCGTTTATCTCACAACAACTATTTTATCAATTGGTTTACAATGTATTAAAAAAAAATGCCAAAACCCTAAAAGCGGTGCAAGATATAAAATCTATTTTATATAAAAGAATTTATAAAGTGCCATTAATACAGCTGCCAGCAATGCCATGGCGGCGCCGAAATAAAATGGAGCGCCCGAATTTACCCTGTCATACAGTAATCCCGCTATTACGCTTGCCGGAAGCAAGGTTATTCCCAGCACCGCATGATAAACCCCAAAACCTGTTCCTTTAATCTCTTTGCTTACAATGTCAGAGATCATAGCCTTCTGGCAGGTGTCCGTCAGTGCACTGTAGCAACCATAAAGCACAAAAGCCGGGATGAAAACCTTAATGCTGCAAAATGCTCCAAAAAGAAAGTAAACGAGGGCATAGATCAGGAAACCAAGCAAAATAAGGTTTCCCCGCCCTTTCTTATCGGATAGCTTCCCGATGGGAATGGCCAGGAGTACCGAAACCGTATTAAAAATCATATACAGGAAAGGAACATAGGATTGCTTGATACCCGTTTCACTGGTTTTCACAAGCAAAAGGGCATCGGTTGAGTTTCCCAAAGAGAAGATAAAAATGATCGCCAGAAAAAAATAGAAACTTTTGGGTAATTGTCGGAGTGAGATTCTTTCCCGGGAATGCGATTCCATTGCATGCCTTTCCCTGACCAAAAGGATGATGGTAATAACCCCTAACAGCGCGGGGATTGTAGCAAGAAGAAAAATATAATCATATTGAACCGGGAAAACGGATAACAGGAGAAAAGCCAGTAAAGGGCCGATAATGGCACCGCTGTTATCCATAGCCTTGTGAAAGCCAAAGCTTTTGCCTGCCTCGTTATAGCTGACCGAACCGCTGATCAGACTGTCGCGCGGAGCTGTCCTAATACCCTTGCCTATCCGTTCAAAAAATCTGAAAACAAGTACCTGGAATGGTGTCCTGACAAAAGCATAAATGGGTGTGATCACCGCTGTGATCCCGTAACCGATGATCATGAAGGGCTTGTTTTTCCCGATCTTATCACTCCAGAAACCTGAAACCGCTTTTAACAGGGAAGCAGTACTTTCAGCTATTCCCTCGATCATTGACAAGGTGGTCTTGGATGCCCCGATGGATAAAAGAAAGAGTGGCATTACGCTATACACCATCTTTGTGGATGTATCCGTAAAAAAGCTTGTCAGGCCTGTGAAGAAAACATTCCTGTCTAATCCGAAATATTTTTTACTCTCCATTACATTATTGACCAGCAGGTTCGACGTGAATATGAACTTCGATATTGTTGATCCTGCCTCTTATTTCCTGCTCAATCTCGTCACAGATGAAGTGGACATCCTTCAGTGCCATGTTTTCCGGCAAACTGAGGTGAAGATCTGCAAACCTATAATGTCCTGATTTCCTGGTTCTCAGGTTGTGGAAAGCAAAACCCTTCTTCTGAATTACTTCACTTATAATCTGCGTTTCGTCATTGGTTAGCGAGGAATCCAGCAACGGGGAATAGGCATTCCGGAGAAGCTCGTAGGATTCCTTAATGATCAGTATGGCTACGAAGATGGCCACAACCGGGTCAAGAAAATGCCAGCCGGTTATCCAGATGAGCAACAGACCTATAGCCACACCCACGGAAGTGTATACATCGGTCTTCAGATGAAGAGCATCTGCTTCCAGGGCTATGGAATCTGTTTTTTTTGCTACCTGGTAGAGTTTTCGTGAAACAAAGAAGTTGACTACGGCTGATACGGTCATAACAATTGCTCCTATTTCAATATTGCTGACCGGTGCAGGTACCATGATTTTATGAATCGATTCAAAAATGATCCATCCGGCTGCAACAAAGATGAGTACAGCCTCAATCACGCCAGATACATTCTCAAATTTTCCATGTCCATAGGGATGTTCCTTGTCCGGCGGGGTATCGGACATTTTCACTGAAAAGAAAGCTATGATGGCTGCCAGAAGATCCATCCCGGAATGGATTGCTTCGGAAATGATACTTACCGATCCGCTGAAAAGACCCGCCAGCAGTTTCATGATGATCAGTCCTGAATTGGATAAAATGGATAACCGGGCAGTTCTTACTTTCTCATTCATGTTTCAGTTGTATTCGTTTCTTGACTTGTGATAATACAAAGCAATCAGCAGGCACCCAATCGAAAACAGGATCATCCAGATCCCGTAATGCATAACATCGGCTAGTCGGGCATTACGCACCAGGATATCATAAAAACCGTTAAGTCCCCAGTTGAGTGGAGAGGCAACACTGATCTCTCTCAGAAAAGGAGGCATTACAAAAACAGGCACCCAGATCCCTCCCACAGCTGCCAGGATCACGACCGAAATAGAGGCGAAAATAGCAGCCTGTTGATGTGTCCGGGCAATTGTCCCCACTGATATTCCATAACCAATTGCAGCAAGGGCGGCAGTAAGTGCCATAACCGACAAGCTTACAATCCTGCCGTTAATTACCAGGGCAGGCAAGCCAAAAATCGGGAACAAATACAGTCCCATGAGCATGATCAGGATAAACTGCACGAAACACACAACCAGGTATACAACGATTTTGCTCACCATGATGCCGGTGTAGGAGCACGGCATGGTGAGCAACCTTGAAAGGCTTCCTTCTTCGCGCTCTTTGATCATGGCGCTGGCGAAAGGTATTACGATAAAGAACATGGCAAACAGTGTCCATGCGGGCACATTGTGTTGTACAGAATTCGGGACAACCGTTTTATTGCCCCTGGCGACATATTCTTCCCTGTAAAAGACCATTTCCTGCCTTATCTGGTTCAGGTTGGGAAGAGACACCATCATACGGCTGTTGATCTCCCTCGACAGCTCATTCAACACAATGCGTGATTCAACCCGGGCTGAATATTCACGGATTGATCCCTGAAGCGTGGAGCGCAGTGAGTTTTTGGTTGCGGGATCCACATAGAGCATGACCACGACCGAATCGTTTATGCCTGGGGATATGGTAGTGTCACCGGAGAAGAGCCTGGTTACATTTTGTTTCACCTGCTCCCGGATGAGTTGGGTTGCCCCTGCCGGTATGATAATGCCAATCTGGTACTTACCCGAAGCTACAGCATCCTTTATTTCCTGTTCTGTGGGTTTATTCCCGTTGATATCCCTGTATACACTAAAGAAGTTGGAATGTAGGATCTCCTGTTCAATGGCTGAACCCAGGGAATCCGTATCATTGTTCTGCAACAGCAGCCTGATGCCACTTTCGTTAAGGGCTTTAAAGGTATTGTCCTGCAGACTCGTCATGATGAGCACAAGCGCCATAGGCATGAGGAACAGCATGGCAAGGCCTCCCCTGTCCCTGATGATAACCAGAAAGTCCTTGTAAACCAGTTTACAAATTACTTGCATGACTTAATCCCTCAGATCTTTACCGGTGATTTCCAGGAAGATGTCCTCGAGCTTTGAGTCAGAATTGTGCAAAATCCTGATCTCATTCAGGGTTCCCTGGGTGATGATCTTTCCTTCATCGATGATGGCAAGGTAAGAGCACAGGTTTTCAGCTTCCTCCAGGTAATGTGATGTATACACAATGGTTGTTCCTGTTCTGTTGATCTCCATTAAATTTTCGATGATCACAATCTTTGATTGCACGTCAACACCAACAGTGGGTTCATCGAGAAACAGGATCTTTGGATTGTGCAACAAGCCGGCTATCAGGTTCAGTCGCCGCTTCATGCCGCCTGAATAGCGTCCGGTCTGCTGGTGCTGGCTCTTTTCGAGCCCGAATACAGAAAGCCATTTATCTATACGATCCTTCAGTTCCTTTCCCTGTAAACCGCATACCCCGCCATACACAGAAAGGTTTTCCCGTGCTGTAAGTGTCGGATACAAAGCGATTTCCTGAGGTACCACACCAATGATCCGTTTAATTCTGGGCAGTTCATGCCTCAGTGAGTAGCCTCCTATGACCACCTCTCCGGCCGAAGGCGTCAGCAGCCCGCACAGAATGCGTATCATTGTGGTTTTACCGGCCCCATTGGGCCCAAGTAAGCCAAAAATACGGCCTTCATATACATCAAGGCTTACATTATCAATGGCCGGTTTTGCATTGCCCCTGTAATACCTGGTCAGATTCTGAATATGGATCGCAGTTTTGTTGTTCATCACAGGTCGATTGTTTGGAGTTGAAGGAAAACCTTTTCCTCCCGCTGTGCGATATTCATCAGCATGTCGGCAAGCTGGTCATAGGAAGTCTGGCCCTTATCCCGGTTCTTAAAGCAACGGGCAGCCAGTATGGCAAATTCACGCCATTGATCTCCTATTCCTGTCATTTCCCGGCTGAGTTCATTCAACCAGGGTTTCTGCAGTACTTCCGCACATTCCTGCAGAAATGCGGCGTAGATAAACCTGAAACCCGCCCCGCCGGTTCCAATCTCCTCAAGCATCCTGATCACCTGGGCCAGGTTCAGGGCAGCAGATTTTTCTCCAAGTTTAGCGGGCCATTTCCTCATTCTCCGGGCAAGAAACCGGATACCATCAATTCCAAACATGGGAACCGGAATGGTCAACATATCCTTGGCAGTTTTACGTATTCCCTTGATAATAGCGGATTTAACATTTACCTCGGCCGGAATTTCTGCGATGTAATACATCCTTCCACTGGGCGGGTAGGTGCCTTTGGCAAACCTGACCTTTTTAAGTTCGTCATAAGAAAGGGTTTCCACATTTTCCATTACCGGATCGCTCACAACATAGCGATCCCCTTCCTTTCCAAACACTGTTATGTTGTGGGCGTTAAAATGAAACCTGTACTCCCTGGGGAAATAGGGCAGCTGGTATACACCAACAAGCATTCCCACAGGAATACCCTTGTCCAGCATTTTGTCAAGTTCCCGCATTGCGTTTTCCTGATTTCGGAACTTCTTGCGCTTAACCCGGATACCGAGCCTCCGGGTAACTCTTTTGAAAATCATACCCGGCCATACCCTGAAGGAAGTAACCGCCATTCCGTTCAGCTTGATGAATGGCATATGCGAAAAGAAATAGCCTGAGCCAATGCCAAATATCATAGGTTCGCTCAGGTTAATCCCGTAAAACTTAAGCAGGTTTGAAGTCACACCGTTTTCACAGTGAGCTGCTACATTATGTTGAAAGTCAATCTTCATGTTTAAGAACTACCGTCTGTATTCTTTTGGTATCAACCAGTTCAGCGGCAGTAATGTTCAAAGCCCCGGCGTATTTCTCCAACACTTCCTGTTTAAGGTTCAAAAAATATTTCATTTTCAGATGCCTTCTGACCTTCCACCTGTGAATTCCAGTATAACTTGCCAGTATTGAGGGATTCATAATGTTGAGTTCCATATAAAAAGCAAGTGGACTGAGCCTCCCTGCCTGTACCTGCTGCCTCACCTCCTCAACCCGATGGTAGACCTCTTCCCAGGCAAGACCTATGGCTTCATTCTTAGGCTTCCAACCCATACTGAGCGTACTGGTATAATGACCGTCCTTGTCCAGGGCATAACATACATCACGGATCTTCCCTTTGATCATATATGCCTCATCCTGCGGAACTTCGTCAATTTTCATGGTTTTTGGTTCCCTTGTCTATTATCTTCAAATATTGAATCTTCTGCTAACAAACGGTTAGCAATGCAAAGGCATAAGTGAACCTTGCACTTTCAGGCACCTGTATGAGTATCCTCTGTCCCTTTTTAAGTTCACGTGTTCTCATGAGTTCTTCGAGCATGAGGATGAACGAAACTGTGGCAACATTGCCGACTGTTGAAAGATTGGTAAACCACTTTTCTTTTGGGATATTGATACCCAACTGGGTCAATTCCCTGTAAATGGGTTCCCTGAAAAACTCTGAAGACAGATGCGGCAGGAAGTAGTCAATGGAGTCGATATCGAAATGACGCATTTCAACAAGTTCTTTCAGGTATTGTCCACCCAGCTTCACAATAAAGTCGCCGAGCATGCGGGTATCCTGCTTCAACGAAAAGATAGATTTATTGAGCCAGTCTTCCGGTTCATACCTGCACCAGCCCAGCAATTCACCATCAACTCCCTTGTCCGCACCAGCGTACATGCATGTTTCCATGCTGCTGGCAAACGACCGGATATCAATCCACTCGATGCGCAACGGCTGCTTCCCGGCAGGTCTACCCTCAAGCAGCACAGCACCGGCACCGTCAGAAAGCATCCACCGCAGGAATTCTTTCTCAAAGGCCAGCAGCGGATTATCTTTTAGCTTGCTTTCATTTTCTGTTTCTTTCTCAAAATACTTCGAAAGCATCCAGACTGACAACAATTCAGACCCCGTACAAACCGCATTGGATGTATTTCCGGTTGAAACGGACATATGGCAATACTTCAGTGCCTGCATGCTGGCACAGCACGATCCTGAGAATGAAGCAATCTCAATGGCTGGTATGTCAAGCAACCCATGAATCATTGAAGCCATCGAAGGCATCACCTGATCAGGCGAGGCAGTACCACAGGCCAGCAATTGAACCTGCTCCTTTTTAAATCGCTCGTCAAACAACAGGTTCACAGCAGCAGCGCCAAGTTCAGCATTGCTGTGCGTAATCTTACCTCCCTTTTCCAGCGCATAATGGCGATTGACAATGCCATTGTTTCTCAAAACAATCCGGCGTGCTTTCGACGGGCGGTTATCGATCATGCCCAGGTAATCTTCCATTTCGTCGTTGGAAACTGGTCTGTTGGGTAAAAATTTAGAAATGCCGGTGATGTATACCTCGTGTGACATAAAAAAAATAGGATAAAGAACCAAAAGAATAAGGTGCCAGTAAAATCTGGTTATAAGGTGCAAAACTAAAAAAAACTATTATACCAGATTAATTAGACTGATATAAAGATATTTGTTTTTTTATTGCTTTGCTGCGGAATGGTTTTAAAAGCAGGTATAGTATTGAGGCAAAGGGCGAAACCAAATAGAGCACTATAAGCAGATAATATTTAAAGAGCCTTACACGGCCGATCCTCGACCCGGAGCCATATGCACCTTTCTTTAGTATGAAATCCGCCCACAGCCGAAAAAAGATGATCCCTCGCTTTTCTATCATCACCAGGTTGGTCTTTACATCTACTGCGCCAGCAGCTACAAGCTCTGCACGGAGATTATCGAACTCCCCATTCTGTAAGGCGCCATGGATCAAATGGCCAAACTTTGATGATCCGGCAATATCATCCTGTGCTATGCCTGCAGGTGGAATAACCAATAAATACCGCTCCTTCTTTCCGAGAAACATCCACCGAATAACAGAAACAACGCTCAATAAATTGGGAGCCTTGTCGTAAAGTACGATGTTCCCGACCAGCCTGCCGTTTGCCTGCCGTATATATTCCTTGATCTTTTCCTGTGCCATGACCCACATGTTGCGGCTGCCCACAATTGTAATGACCGGCTTTCCAGCCAGAAGTTTCTTTGCTTTTTCATCCTGAAAAAAAGCATGGATGGGGATGGAAGGAGACAAATACCAGGGTTGCCAGGCTATAATTAAGAGGTCAAAATCTTCCTGTCCTTTAAATGACAAAGGCTCTAATTCACATGGGATACCTTTAACCGATTCCGGCATGGCCTGGAAAAACTCGTCAGATGACCAGGGAAAAGGGTAAGGCGGTTTGGGTTTCAGTTCTTCGAAAACCAGGCTGACTTCGCTGTCTGCAGCCAGGGGCGCAGTAATTGAATTCACAATATCCAGCAACTGACCGGTTTGGGTGTAATAAACAACAAGTACTTTCTTGGACATGGGTAATTTATAACTAAGGTAAATGTAATAAGATTTTATCAAATGCCTTTCAGACGGAGCATCTTCACTCCGCTGGGGGCCATTTTATAGTGGCACTTTTTCTGTGGGTAAAAAAAGGCCTTTCAGGAAAATCCTGAAAGGCCCGGTTCAGGCAGGAAAGCTTAAAACAATGCTGCGTGCACAATCATCTGATGATAAATTTGCATTGCATGGTGTTTTCATTGTTCATCACCCTTAAATAATAAACTCCCGGATTTGAAGTGAAATCATACTCCTTCGAGAAGCTGGTACTGGTTGCAGGGATCATCTCCTTAAGTATCAGGTTACCGGAACCATTGAATATCTCAAGCTGGTAGTTCTCGCCTGGGATTGTCGGAACTACAAGGGTAAATATTCCTGAAGAAGGATTTGGTGCTACAGATATCTCAGAAACCTCACTGTTGCTGTTTTCAAGAGCGGTCATTAAATGGTTTTGCTCTACTTCGAATGCTTGTGTTGCCACTCCTGTTCCGCTTATGGTTACCGTTGCGTTTCTAGCCATTGTTCCAGTGTTTGCATTCCTGGCTGTCAATGTTATTGTCCCGTTATTTACACCACTTTCCGGGGACACTGACAACCAGGTAGCATCATCGACTATGCTCCAGCTTAGGTTGGAACTGATTGTAAAGGTTCCTTTTGATCCACTGGCTGCGGCCAGACTTACGGGTAATCCGGTCACATTCAAATAGGGGTCTTCACCTGGGAGCCATTCAATACCAAGGGAATAGGATGAACATGAGAAAACATTGTCGTAGCCATAAACAAAAACAAAGTAATAACCGGATGAATTAACGGAATACGTGAAAGTTTCACTCCCCAGTGTGTAAGAAGAAGCCAATGTGCTTCCCGATGCATCAGTAAGTAAAATATCATAATCAGCAGGAGGATTCGGCATGCTGACTGTCAGTTTACCGACATTGGTAACTTCCAGCCTGTAGAAATCGAAATCGGTTGAAGAATTTATTACTGCGGCAATTGTATTCTGATAATTGCTCGCTTCCAGCCTGCCAAAGGCATTTGTGCTGGCAGTTTCAATGCTGTTGTTGGGTTCATATACATCATCCCCGCCACAGGGAATAGTGATTTGCTGAAGAAAATATGCTGTGTTATCTGATTCATTGGATTCAGCTACAGCATTCAGGTAATCAATTACAAATGCCACATAGTATGTGCCAGAAGGCGCATTGGGTATAACCGACAGAACGTTGGTATTTAGCGACTGGTAAGAACTTCCTCCCGGTGCTAAAGAGGGTACCTGACTTGATCCAATTAAAATATCTGAAGAAGACGGATATGGATTGGACCATAGATAATATCCAACCTGGTTTTCTGAAGCCTGACCATTTCCATCGTTTATAACACTGAAAGACAAACTAACATAGGTGCCAGAAATACTTACTATAGCAGCCGATAGATCATACTTCAAATTAGATTGGCCTTGTGGTATTGCCTGTGTTACAGTGATAGTCCTTATCGCCGCTCCAGATGCTGCTATGGTAACCGTTGCATTTCGAACTGTTGTTCCGGTATTTGCGCTAATCGCAGTCACTGTGACAGATCCGTTGTTTGTTCCGCTCTCCGGTGATACTGTCAACCAGTTGGCATCATCACTAATGTTCCAGCTGGTGTTAGAACTTATTGTAAATGTCCCCTGTGATCCGCTTGATGAAGAAAGATTTACCGGTGACCCCGTAACATTCAGATAGGGATCTTCTGCTGGTGTCCATTCAATACCAAGGGAATACGACGTACACGAATAAACATTGTCAAAGCCAAATACCTGCAAATAGTAATTCCCGACTGAATTGACTGAATAGGTGAACGTTTCACTGCCATAGGAATTTGAATACGCTAATTGTGTGCCCCCTGCATCAAAAAGTGCCATATCATAATCACCAGGAGGAGTTGGCATATTCACGGTAAGGGTGCCGTTTTTGGTTATATTCAATCTGTAGTAATCCACATCGGATGAGGCATGTATTGTTGCTGTTATCGAATTCGATCGATTGCTTGTCCCAAGTGTAGCAAATGCCCCAGTATTAGCTGTTTCAATGGTATTATTCGGTTCAAAACTGTCAGTGCATGAGGCTGAGGCTATCCAGCTAACTTGCAGGGAATAATTTGAACACGAGTACCCGCCATTGCTGCTGCCAAGAACAATATAGTAGTAGCCGGTTGATGTGACCGAATATACAAGCTGTTCGCTGCCGGAATTATCAGAGCGACTTATGTAGGTCTGGTTTTTGTCATACAGTTCAATGGCCAGGTCTGCCGGTGGATTGTTGACAGTAATGGTCAACAAGCCCGCAGCTGTCGTGTTCAGGCGGAATATGTCCCAGTCGCTGGTTGAACTGATATTGCCAGAAATGGAGCCATTGTATGTTGAAGATCCCAGTGCAGTCGGAAATGCAGTCGTGTTTGCCGTACCAAGTGTATTGTTTGTTTCGTAGGAATCGTTACATGCTCCTGCAGGCGTCCAGTTAACCGAAAGGGTATAATTTGAACATGAATACCCGCCATCACTGCTGCCAACAACGATATAATAATAGCCGGTAGTTGTAACCGAGTATGTGATTTGCTCGCTTCCTGGGTTATTTGACCAGGTGAGCCAGGTCTGGTTTTTGTCGTACAGTTCAATGGCCAGGTCTGCCGGTGGATTGCTGATAGTGATAGTAAGAGTACCTGCGGCAGTTGTATTCAGCCGGAATACATCCCAGTCGTTGGTAGCGCTTATGTTGGCCGATATGGAACTACTGGACGATGATGATCCGAACGCAGTGCTGAATGCTGTTGTGTTGTATGTGCCCAGGGAGTTGTTGGGCTCGTAAGCGTCGTTACAGGTGGTTTGTTGTGTTATGGTAAAATAATCGCTGAAATCATTTATGGATGCATTTGCAGCACTGACAATATAGATCCGGTAATTACTCCCTGCTGAGAGATCAATTGGCAGCGTCCATGAAGATGAGCCGTCACTTGCAGTGGAAGTCGCGATTGTTAATACATTACCTGATCCATTATAAAGATAAATAACAACATCCTCACTGAGATTGTCCGTCCAGGTTATGGTCTGT
>DIAS01000053.1:0-256 GCA_002415855.1 Bacteroidales bacterium UBA5072 | reverse complement strand
GCCTGCCAGCTGCTTGTACCTGTCGGACTGCTTATTGCTATTGAAGGACCAGCTGTAACAGTGAAATATTCACTGTAATCATTCACTGTACTGGTGGTGGTACTTGCAATATATATACGATAATTACTCCCTGCCGGGAGATCGGCAGGTAATGTCCATGTATGCGTGCCATCACTGGCCGTGGATGTTGATATTGTGGAAACATTTGTTGATCCATTATAAAGATAAATGACAACATTTTCACTGATATTGTCCG
>DIAS01000082.1:1329-9224 GCA_002415855.1 Bacteroidales bacterium UBA5072 | reverse complement strand
CACGTGGCACCACAAAAACCACCCTTCAGGTACAGAAGCCCCTGGAGGGTGTTTTGTTTCCTATCCGTCAATACATTAGAATATACTGGCCACCAGGGCAATATTCAGCCCGGTTACGACGATACCCAGCGAATAAAGTGTGATCTTTGATAAGCGTGAGTTCTTGTACTTGCCCATAACCTTCTCGGAAGATGTTAAATATACCTGGAGAAAAATGGTTAGTGGCAACTGAATACTTAAAATCATTTGCGACAGGATCAGTCCTTTAAAAGGATTGCTTATCAGAAAAATGATTCCAAGTGCCAGAATAAGGGACAGGCCCACACCTATTTTTGAATGATTGTCCTTAATATCATAAGGTTCTTTGTAAATCCCCGCAAAGATGCTTCCTGCAGCCATTCCTGAGGTTATGGAAGATGCAAGCGCCGAAAACAAAAGAGCTACAGCAAAAACAATCATGGCATGGTTTCCCAGTAAAGGAGCCAACAGCTGCCCGGCTTGCTCAAGCTCTGAAACGGGGGTCTTCACCCTGAAATAAGTTGCAGCTGCCAGCAGGATCATTGCACTGTTGATGGCCCAGCCGACTATCATCGACAAAAGCGTATCCAGGAATTCATAATTCAATTGTCTTTTAATGATCTTCTCATCCATCCGATTCCATTGCCGGCTTTGAATTATTTCAGAATGCAGGAATAAGTTATGCGGCATGACGACTGCCCCTAGAACGCTCATGATAATAATCATGGAGCCTTTCGGAAATGAAGGCGTTACCCATCCTGCGACAGCTGTATTCCAGTCCAGGTCAACGAGAGAAAGTTCATACAGGAAGGATAAACCAATAACCGATACGAAAGCAATTATCCATTTTTCTATCAGTCTGTATGAATTGGTATAGAGCATTATGAGCGTAAAGATGGTAACCAATACAGCTCCAGCCCTGATTGGTATGCTAAAAAGCATTTTCAGGGCAATGGCCCCGCCTAAAATCTCGGCCAATGAAGTTGATACAGATGCCAACATGGCCGATGCCAGCAGGATGTAGGAATAACGGGGCTTAAGGTATATGGCTGCCGCTTCTGAAAGGCACAGACCCGTTGCAATTCCCAAATGAGCGACATTGTGCTGCACAAGTATTAAGATGATGGTGGACAAGGTGACCACCCACAGAAGGGCATATCCGTAATCAGCGCCGGCCGACAGATCAGACGCCCAATTCCCGGGATCAATAAACCCAACGGTAACAAGCAAACCAGGACCGATGAACCTAAAGATATCCAGCGCGCCATACCTGGGCTTATGGCCTTTTGTATCCAGAAATTTGAATAACCTAAGCATCAATATCAATTCCCACCGGGCAATGATCGGAACCCATAATCTGATCAAGCACGAATACGTTTCTTACTTTATTCATCAATCTTTCACTTACCAAAAAATAGTCAATCCGCCATCCAAGATTTTTCTCGCGTGCTCTGAAACGCATACTCCAATAGGAATACTGCACCTTCTCCGGATTTAATTTTCTGAAGGCATCTACAAATCCTGCCTGCAGGATATTCTTAAATCCGTCGATCTCCACCTGGGTATAACCGGCGGTTTTATTATAGTTCTCCTCAGGCCTGGCCAGATCGATGGGTTCATGGGCAACATTCAGATCGCCTGTGAAAACCACAGGTTTTTGGGTATCCAGTTTACGAATATAGTCCAGCAGCTTTTCATCCCAATCCTTCCTGTAATCAAGCCGCTTAAGCTCCTGCCCCGAATTGGGAACATAAACATTCACCAGATAAAAGGAATCAAACTCCAGGGTAATGACCCGCCCTTCCTGATCATGCTCTTCCCGACCGATATCGCGTGTATAATTCACGGGCTTAAGTCGCGACAAAACTGCGGTTCCTGAATAGCCCTTCTGAACTGCAGAATTCAGAAATAATTCGTATTCTATCAACTCTTTTTTTAAATCGGGCATGGTTTCAGGCTGTGCCTTGGTCTCCTGCAGGCACAGGATGTCCGGATTCAGTCGCGTGACCGTGCCATAAAAGTCCTTGCCGATTTGTGCCCGGATACCGTTAACATTCCACGAGAGTATTTTTATTGTATGACCCATATTCTTAATTTTGGTGTACAGCTAATTTAACAACTTTCTGACGAACATGTTTTAAGCAGGTCGAATTTGCCGTAAACATTATGGATTTTTCTGTGTTATTCAAATAACAAAATATAGTTTTCATGCTCGCGAATATTCCTGTTACAGATCAGAAACGTATTGTCATTGCAGGTGCCGGTTTCGGTGGCCTCAGACTTGCACGGCAACTGTCCGGTAAGAATTTTCAGGTTGTCTTACTCGACAAGAACAACTACCATTCGTTTCAGCCTTTGTTTTATCAGGTAGCTACTGCGGGAATTGAACCAAGTGCCATATCCTTCCCCCTGCGGAAGATCTTTCAGGGTCAAAAGAATATTCATGTGCGTATGGCGCGGATTAAAAAGGTAAATCCCGAAATAAATGAGGTAGAGACTAGCATCGGCACACTGCGTTATGATTTCCTGGTGCTGGCCATTGGTGCCGGCAACAATTTCTTTGGGAATGCTTCCATCAGTAAATACTCCTTGCCCATGAAGAGTGTGGGAGAGTCGCTTGGCTTGCGGAATACGATCCTCAATAATTTCGAGAAAGCTTTGAATACAGCAGATCCGGAGGAACAAACAGCATTGATGAACATAGTTGTGGTTGGCGGAGGTCCGACCGGGGTTGAACTTTCAGGAGCAATCGCTGAGATGAAGCGCTATGTATTGCCCAAGGATTATCCTGAGCTTGACTTCAGCCGGATGTCAATATACCTCATCGAAGGAGGGAAGAGGCTCCTGGGCGGGATGTCGGAAAGATCCTCGGAAAAAGCACTGCATTACCTGGGTAAGCTCGGCGTGAAAGTCTTGCTCAACAGGTATATAAAGGATTATGACGGGAGTAATTTGCTCTTTGCCGATGATGATGTTCTCAGATCAGGCACAATGATATGGGCTGCGGGCATTAAGGGCAATACACTGGAAGGCCTTGACGCAAAAGTCACAACACGCACAAACCGGCTGATGGTGGACCGGTTTAACAAGGTGAACGGTTATGGTAATATTTTCGCTATTGGAGACCTGGCCTGCATGAGCGGGCCCGATTTGCCCAACGGGCATCCCCAGGTCGCACAGGTTGCCATTCAGCAGGCCAGATGCCTTGCCGGGAATCTGGTGCGGCTTGAAATGAACAAGAAACTTAAGCCTTTCAAATACAGGGACTTGGGCACCCTGGCAACAGTAGGACGGAACCGTGCTGTGGTCGATCTGTCTTTTATACGGTTCCAGGGACTGGCAGCCTGGTTTTTCTGGATGTTTATCCACCTGATGGCCATAGTAGGTGTGAAAAACCGCCTGCTGATCTTTATCAACTGGGCGTACTATTATTTTACCTATGATCAGAGCCTGAGGCTGATCATCAAGCCGAAAATGAGGGAAGAGATACTGTAAACGCGGTAAACAGTGAGCAGTAATCGGTAATCAGTAACCGGTATGACCTGCGACTGCACGATCCGATCCCCACAACAACCCACTGCCTGCAACCCTTCACCCAACCATATTCAAATCCACTCCCAGAGCCAGCAAGATCAAAATAACAAGACCAACGACAATCCGGTAATAGCCGAATATCTTAAATCCGTGTTTGGAAAGGAAGGAAATGAATCCTTTGATGGCCAGCAGGGCTACAAAAAACGCAACGACATTACCCAGCAGGAGCATTTTTATGTTACCGGCAGTAATGGCATGATAGGTCTTGTACATTTCAAGAACTGAAGCGGCCAGCATGGTGGGTACGGCCAGAAAAAAGGAAAACTCGGCAGCATTTTTCCGGGTAAGCTTTTGAGAAAGTCCGCCGATGATGGTAGCCGCTGCCCTTGATACTCCCGGTATCATGGAAATAACCTGGAAGAAACCTATTTTCAAGGCTCTGGCATAAGTAACCTCCTGACTGTCGGCAGGCTTTTTAAACCAATTGTCTACAAATAACAGGATAATCCCGCCCAGGACCAAAGAAATGGAAACGACAACCACACTTTCAAGCAGGGTGTTGATATACTCGTTCAGGGCCAGTCCGAATACGGCTGCCGGTAAAAAAGCGACCAGCAGTTTCAGGTAAAAATCAAACCTGTGACTGATCCGCACCAACCAGGAACCTATCACGGGCTCCGGATTAACCGGTTCCATGAACTTCTTCCAATACAGCACCACCACTGAAAGGATGGCTCCAAACTGAATATTAACGGTAAACAAATTCACAAAGTCACTGCTTTCAACTCCCAGCAGTTTCTGGGCGATGATCATATGGCCTGTGCTGGATATCGGAAGAAACTCCGTAATGCCTTCTACAATGGCGATGATAACAGATTGAATGGTAGTCATGCAATTTGAATAGATCAGTCGGAATAAACCCAAAGGGGCAAATATACTGTGTTGACCGTTACAGAAATCATATCAGCGAATTTTATTATCATCGTGATCAAACCGTTTGTTTATTTTTAATACTTTCATCCCTTACAAATGCTACTCCTATGGAAAAGGTAATCGGATTCTTTATCCCGGCCCTGGTTTATCTCTACATCTTTGTTTTGAACGCATTACTGCCCGGTCGTTGGGTCACAGGTTATGTAACCGATAAGGATTCCGGTAAAAAATTGAAGTACCGGCTTAATGGACTCCTGGTGCTGATCGTTGTGATTTTCACCTGGGCCTTGTGCTGTTATTCGGGCCTGATGCCCTGGGATTGGCTCTATACATACAGGTGGTACGGATTTTCAGGTGCGGCAATCCTTGGATTGATTTTTTCCTTTGCCGTGGTCCTGCCCTATCCCCCGGTCAGGAAGTTCTTTCTGACCGATTTTTTTCGTGGAAGGTTGGAGAATCCACAGCTTTGGGGAGGAAGAATAGATGCCAAAATGTGGCTGTATCTGACGGGGGCTGTAATGCTGGAGCTGAATGTGCTGAGCTTTTCAGCTCATCACCATATGGTATTTGGTGCCCAGGCGTATCCTGGTTTTTATTTATCCGCTGCACTGCTGTCATTTTTCGTGGTTGATTACCTGATCTTTGAGGAGGTGCACCTGTATACTTACGATTTTTTTGCTGAAAGAGTAGGATTCAAACTGGGTTGGGGATGCATGGCCTTCTATCCATATTTCTATGCTGTGCCCTTGTGGTCAACAGCAGACCTGCCGCCTACTCAAACCAACAATTACCTGCTCGTGCTGTTCGGAATGGTATTCTTTGGCAGCTGGTTTTTATCAAGGGGGGCAAACCTGCAGAAGTACTATTTCAAGAAAGATCCCGGGCAGGTATTCCTCGGCATAGCAACGAAAACGTTGACAGATGGTAAAAGGACCATACTGGTGAGTGGCTTCTGGCGACTGAGCCGGCACATCAATTATCTGGGTGAGGTCGGGATGGCTGTGGGGATTGTTCTGTGTACGGGGCACCCTGGGATAATATGGTCCTGGCTTTACCCCTTATATTATGCGGCTCTGCTTACCACCAGGCAGCTGGATGACAACAAGCGCTGCGCACTGAAATACGGCGCACTTTGGTCGGAATATGAAAAAGCAGTTCCGTACAGGATTATTCCTTTCATTTATTAGCCGGTGAGTCCTGCTGAAATTTGGCCGCTCACAGGCGGTACATTTTCCGGGTATTGTTGCCCATGATGTTGATGGCCATTTCGCGGGTCAGTATCTTTTGCATAAAAAAACTGGCCACCCTGTTACCTCGCCCCGTAATAAACGAAGGTTTCTTACCCAGCCATTTCATGCACTCTTCAACTACTTCCTCGGGACTTTCCACCCTGGGGGCAAAACGACTGGTTTTTTCTGGTTTTGTCTTGATAAAATTGGGCGTAGCCGTTGCTCCCGCACAACATGCAATAACATCAACGCCCCTGCTTTTCCATTCGTACCAGAGGCTTTCAGCCATGACCCTGGTAAAAGCCTTGGAGGCTGCGTAGGTGGCCAGAAATCCACTACCCTGAAATCCTGCCAGAGAGGCCATCATAATCACGGCACCTCTGCCCATATTGAGCATGGATTCTCCAAAAATCCGCACCATGCTCATGGGGGTGATCATATTGGCAAAGGCAATACGGGTATGAAGCTCCAGGCTGTTATTCTCAAACGGCCCGATATAGGACATGGCTGCATTGTATACCATCAGATTGATTTCCTCGTCCTTCAGGGCTTCTTTGATGACCAATGCTGCCTCTGCATCCGACAGGTCGCAAATGATGCACGTTACCTTGGTGCCATATTCATGGTTCAGCTTTGTCGCCAGTTGATCCAAAGGTTCCTTGCGCCTGGCAACGAGTACAAGGTCCATTCCGGCTGCTGCCAGATAGCCTGAAAATGCGGCGCCTATTCCTTCAGATGCACCGGCAACCAGGGCCAGCTGGCCGTATTTCTGTATCAGGGACATAAAACGAAGTTTAGTAGGTATGCCTTCGGGCAATCGGTAAATATAGATACATCTTTGATTTCCCTGAAATAAACCTGCATTTAATACGTATATACTATAGTTTTGTCAAAGAATTGCAGATCATTCCATGAAAAGGTTATCCCTGCCGGCTAAAATTGGATTCCTGATGGCCATGTCCATGGCATTGATTTGTGCCACCGGTTACCTGTCATTCCGCAGCCTTTCTGCGATTGTTGCTTCCATACAGGTAAAAACCAGGCCCGATCTCCGGCTTCTCACTATCCGTGAAATATCAGGAGACCTCGAAAAGGCAGAGAACAGCGTAAGGTTATACCTTCAAACCCGCAAACAAAAAGATATTGAATCTTATTATGCGTCCATTGAAAGATTTGATGATAAGATCAACGAACTGCGTTCAGCCAGCATCAGCGACACCACCTTGCTTACCCAGATCGACACCATCAGCAGGCTGATTGAACAGGAAATCCTGATCTGGAACCGGATGCTAAATTTGTATCACAATGATTCTCTCGACATATTCATCCGGAAACTTACGTCCAGAATTGCCGTCGGATCGCTCAGCAGTCAGAGCAACGACAGGAGCATTCTCAGACGCGTATTCAGCAAAAAACCAGACAGCAAACCGTTACAGGAGGAGATCATTCGCGATTTGAAGAATATTGAGGAGAAGAATAGTATTCAAAACGATCGTTTGTTGGCTGCCGAATCGAACCTGGCACTTACGGGCCATGAGATCAGGGAACGGTTCTACATCCTGGTGTCGCAGATGGAGGAGGAGCTGGCCCGATCGATCAGCAGCAATGCAATGGTTGCTGAAAAGCTGGCCATGAAAGCCTACCGCTGGCTGTCGATGTTTGCTCTCCTGGGTACCCTGCTGGTTATCCTGGTGGTGGTTATCGTTGTGAGATACGTAAGGAAATCGCACGATTATCAGGTAGCCCTTGTCAGATCGAAAGAGGAAACGGAAAAACTGGCAAGGACCAAGGAATTGTTTATGGCCAACATGAGCCATGAGATTCGTACACCGGTGAATGCCATTTACGGGTTTGCTGAACAACTGCTTCAGGATTCCTTCGATGAGAAAAGCCGGGAAATGATCGGTATTATCAAGGCCTCGGCTGATCACCTGGTGAAGATTGTCAATGATGTACTTGATTTCTCCAGACTGGAAAATGCCGGAATTACCCTGGAAAGATCTCATTTTATTACCCACAAGGTTTTTGAAGAAGTGCAGTTGCTTTTTATGGATAAAGCTTCGGCAAATGGTACACGACTTTCTTATTCGATCAGCAAATCAACACCTCTTGTCCTGCTTGGCGATCCTTACCGGTTGAAACAAATCCTGATCAACCTGGTGGGCAATGCGGTGAAGTTCA
>DIAS01000082.1:889-1091 GCA_002415855.1 Bacteroidales bacterium UBA5072 | reverse complement strand
TGGTGGGCAATGCGGTGAAGTTCACTTCAAACGGCAATATTCATTATTCTGCCGACAGCGAAATGAAATCCGATCACAGTCTGCAATTGATATTGAAAGTTGCGGACACCGGTATAGGAATAGGAGAAGACATGCTGGAGAAAGTATTCGACGATTTCATGCAGGCTGAAAGTGATACCTCCAGGAAATTCGGAGGTACGGG
>DIAS01000082.1:0-619 GCA_002415855.1 Bacteroidales bacterium UBA5072 | reverse complement strand
CTGGGTTTATCCATAGTAAAAAGACTTGTTGAACTTCATGGCGGGACCATCTCCCTGAACAGCAGAAAGGGCCAGGGCACAACGGTCACTTGTATTTTGCCTTATGCGGCCGGCAGCTGGGAACAGCTACCAGTCCCTTTAAAAGCGACAGGCCTGCCGGAAAAGTTCAGTAACCTGAAGCTGCTGGTGGTGGACGATGAAGCATACAACCGAATGCTTTTCAGAACCATTCTTGATCGCTGGAAAGTACGTTACGAAGAAGCCAGCGATGGCCTCAAAGCTTTGGAACTGTTAAAATCGTCCCCATTTGATCTGGTCTTCATGGATGTCAGGATGCCCGGGCTCGACGGATTGAAGACCACGGCAATCATCCGCAACAAACTCGGAAAAACCCAGGCTGATCTGCCTGTGATCGGTTTCTCCGCGACGCAAAACCCTAAAGAACAGGAAGAATGCCGGTTGGCCGGCATGAATGCATTCCTGCGCAAGCCTTTTAGTGAAGAAATGCTGGTGCAGGTGATACATTCCGTGCTGGAATCCGGCACCAAAAAATCAGTTGACCTGAGCAGCCTGTATCATTTGGCTAACCATGATGTTCCTTTTATCAAACAAATGCTGA
>DIAS01000176.1 GCA_002415855.1 Bacteroidales bacterium UBA5072 | reverse complement strand
AGAAAGGACATAAACAGGAGCAGGACGTTCAGGCGGTTTATTACCTTAAACCTTCGGGTGAACTGATCAGGGTGATCGAAGACCTGAAGGTACCAAATGGCATAGTTGGAACACCTGACGGGAAGTTCCTTTTTGTAGCTGATATGATGGGAAAAGCCACATGGAAGTACACTATAAATCCCGACGGCTCACTGAGTAATAAGATCAACTTTGCACCATCGGGCTCAGATGGCATGACCATTGACCAGGATGGCAACGTTTATCTGTGCTTCGGCAAGGTGCTTGTATTTGACTCTCAGGGAAAGAAGATAGGTGAAATTGAGTTACCGGAAGCTCCTACAAATATATGTTTCGGTGGAAAAAAGAGGAATATACTTTTTGTCACAGCAAGGACATCGGTTTTTACCCTGAAGATGAGAGTGAAGGGAGTGGAATAAATGGACTCCAATCCTCTTTTATGCAATGTTTTTCAGGCTTTCAATAATTAAATACTTTTTCCCCTGACCATTGAAAAAGTTGTTTACATACCCGTTTTGGCTTGTGCTGTTATTTTTCGGGTTTCAACCCCACGGTTACGCATGTCAATCGCTTCAGGAAACAGATCACCCGCAAGACACAGTTAAATCCATACCACCGGCCAGCGGGCAACCTGTTTATGTCACACAGCGGGTTACGACACCGCCACCTGTTATTAACGGAAAGCTTGATGATGAGTGCTGGAAGAAAGGTACGTGGGCTGGTAACTGGCATCAGTTTATTCCGAACGAGGGTGCCGAACCTACATATCCTTCTGAAATGAACATCCAGTACGATGACAAGTACCTGTATGTTGCAATCAGGGCTTATGACGGCGAACCGGAAAAGATACTGAGACAGCCTGGTCCACGTGATGAATTCAATGGCGACTTGCTTGGAATTACATTTGACAGTTACCGCAACTACAAGACAGGCTTTGAGTTTCATGTCACTGCATGGGGCCAGAAGGTTGACCAGATACTGTTCAACCCAATGAACTGGGACAGCAACTGGAATGCGGTATGGAGAGCAAAAACGGGACTTGAAGATTCGGCATGGGTTGCCGAGTTCGAAATACCGTTCAGCCAGCTGCGGTACAGCAATAAAGCGGAACAGGTCTGGGGTATGCATGTCTGGAGATGGATTGCCCGTATTTCTGAAGAGAGTGACTGGGAATGGCAGACCAAAAACGGCCCGGGGATGCTTTATAATTTTGGCGAGCTGAGAGGTATTGCGGGTTTAAAAAAGTCACGCAGGATAGAGATCATGCCCTTTGCCCTCGCAGATCTTCAAACTATGGAAGCCGAGGAGGGTAATCCTTTCACGAAAAACGGAAAGGTATGGGGAGCTAATGCAGGCCTGGACGCGAAAATCGGGATATCCAGCAATTTTACGATCGATCTGACTGTGAATCCTGATTTTGGCCAGGTGGAATCCGATCCGTCTGTAATGAACCTCACTGCTTTCGAAACTTATTATGAAGAAAAACGTCCATTCTTCATGGAGGGACTTACAATATTCGATTATAAATTTGATGATCAAAGCCTGTTTTATTCAAGACGCATTGGCCATGCCCCATCCCTGATCCCGGAGACAAATGACTCTACATTCGTTAAATCTCCGGATAAAACGACTATCCTGAGTGCACTTAAATTCAGCGGGACAACCTCAAACGGATTATCTATCGGCATAATTCAAAGCCTGACCGCTGAAGAAAAGGCTCAGGTAAGTAATCCGGAGGGTGATATAACCAACATTCAGGTTGAACCTCTGACCAGCTATACTGTAGGACGAATTCAGAAAGGATATAATGCCGGCAACACTTTCGTGGGAGGCATGATCACCTCAGTTCGCAGATTTATCGATGATCCGGATCTGGAATTCCTCTCAAAGTATGCCCTTACAGGAGGTCTTGATGTAATGCATTACTGGCACGGCAAGGAATTTTACATTGATGCACGGCTGATAGGAAGTAATATTAACGGCAGCACGGAAGCAATTACTGCTTTGCAGGAATCCTCTGTAAGGTATTATCAGCGTCCGGATGCCGGATACCTGGAATATGACACTACACTGAAAGTGCTTAGAGGTCTTGGAGGAAAATTTAAGATCGGAAGATTATCCAGGGAACATTGGAAATACTCGACCAGCCTTACCGTGCTGTCACCCGGGCTAGAGCTGAATGACCTCGGATATATGATATTTGCAGATGAAATTAAGAATGATAATATTATTTCATACCAGATCACTAAACCGGTTTCAGTATTTCACACTTACAACATCGATTTTAACCAGTTCAATACATGGAACTTTAACGGAACTTACCTGGGTTCAGGAGGAAGGGTCTCTTTTTACTCGGAATTTAAAAACAACTGGATTTTCAGCAATGATCTCGTTTACCTGACAGGTGCAACTGACACAAGATTTCTCAGGGGTGGCCCTCAGATGATACTTCCTTTCACAATTACGGAATCTGGTCATCTGTCAACTGACCAGTCAAAAAAAGTCATTATTAATCTCAATTTCGGTTATCAGGGCAGAGGCAATAATTCCGGCACCTATTATTCTTTCGAGCCGGGAATTTCTGTAAGACCGTTCCAGGTACTGAGGATCGGGTTCAGCGCCAGTATCATGAAAAACCATGATCTGCTTCAATACATTACCACCCTGGATTATAATTCTTCGAATCGCTACATTTTCGGAACAATCGATCAGAATACTGTCGGTCTTACCTTCAGGGCAGATCTTAACATCACCCCCGAGTTTTCAATTCAGTATTACGGCAGTCCGTTTGTCTCGCGCGGCAGCTATTCAGAATTCAAATACATTGTAGACCCCGAAGCAAACGAATTCAACGACAGGTACAGGATTTATGAAAATGTTCAGATGTCCGGCGGACAATATCTGCTTGACGAGAATGGCGATATGATCGCGGATTATTATATTGACAATCCGGATTTCAATTTCCATCAGTTCCGGTCAAATCTCGTAGCTAAATGGGAATATCGCCTCGGATCATTTATCTACCTCGTATGGTCAAGTGACAGAACAGGAAATACCAGCTCATCCCAGGCCTCTTATGGACAATCCCTGAATCAGCTGTTTAATGTATTTCCCAATAACATGTTCCTTGTGAAGCTAAGTTATTGGTTCACCTTATAATACGATCAATCCTGGGAATAACCCTATTTTAAAGGAATCTGGAGTTGCGTAAGTGAGTGTGCCGGGAAACTGTATTTAATAGTATTGCCCTTGAATTTAATGTCGCTGGTGCCTGTGTTTACAGGTTCCTGAGCCCTGGGATCACCGGGAGCCGGTATTTTCCCGTTCACCTCGTTTACCTTAGCACTCCCGGTAAATTCGCCGCTCTGCAGAACTAAATCTGCTGTGATGGCATTTACCTCATGCCTGTTGACTACGTTTACCACCAGCATTTTGGCTGAATCATTCAATACAGCAGTGACATCAAGATAAGGTATATCTTTAAATACATCATTACTATATTTTTCACAACTGGTATAAACATCGAGAGCTGTCCCGTGGCAATTATTGGAGAACAGGTAGAATGTATGGAATAATGCATTCCTGAAATCACCATCCGGGGAATTTCCCACAAGGCTTGACAGCATGGTAACATTTGCCATCTTTACTATATCGGCGTGCCTGATAAACGAATTCAGATGCTGCGCCGCAAGTAATGACGTTGTAATGCTGTTGCCAAAGCCGCCTGACCATTCATCGAATGAGATATAGACAGGCCTTTTAGATCCTGATTTCAGCATCGCTTTTTCGATCAGACCCTTCACCATTTCTATCTTCTTATCAACGTCAAGGCCAAGGCACATCATGCCGGAGAAACTCCTGTCTCCAGGTGTAAGGGCTTCAGTTGCATACCTGTGTACTGACAGGTAGTCAATGTTCCCGGCCATATTGGTCAGTATATAATCATTCCAGTCAATCCATTTGTTATCCGGTTTGTAATTTGAAGCGCCGGAGGCGATCAATTTAATGTTCTTGTCAACCAACCGCATCAGTTTACCTGCCTCAAGGGCGAACTTGACATAGTCTTCAGCACTTTTTTGTCCCATCTGCCATGGACCGTCGATCTCATTTCCCAGGGCCCAGTATTTGACATTAAAAGGTTTTTCATTACCATACTTCCGCCTTAGATCTGAATAGTACGTTCCTTTTT
>DIAS01000032.1 GCA_002415855.1 Bacteroidales bacterium UBA5072 | reverse complement strand
TTAAAGGAGCTGACCAGGGAGATCAAACATATCGGGACATGCGTTATGGATATCTATACAGGGGAGCTGTCGCAGAACTCTGTTTTCGAAGAGATCAGGGAATTTCTCAGGATAAATAAAATTGAGGAAAGGGAGGTTTATAAGTCATGGGCAGGCACTGATTTCAATGACTTCAGGATCACCACCTTATCTGACACTTCACAGTGGACACTGAAATATCATGATCACGAAACAAGGTATGTTCATATTTTCCCGGCACGGTCAAGTCCCCACACTTTCAGAATAAAAGCCAACACCCTTAAATCAGCAATTCTTTACATAATCCTGATCGGGAAAGACTATGTTTCGGAAGACGATCTTAATGCTTCAAGAGCACTGGCAGGGTTATCACCTGTCAAGGAGGTCGCAGATGCTGAGGCCGTGACAGAAATGATCGAGATACTTAGAAGATAGACTTATATCCTTCAAAAATTGGCAAATCCATGGACGAAACCGAAAAGTTGAAGAACCTTGTACTGGCACCCTATATAGTAAAAGCAACGGCACTAATTGGGAAAAAGAGAGGTGTAGGCGGGAACCAGTTCAGGCATGCTATGGCTACAATGGCGATCCTGCTGGATTATAAATTATTTGACGATTATGTTCTTTTGAAAGCATCGGTTATCCATGATCTCCTCGAAGATGTACCCGAAACAAATGAGTTTGAAATACGTATTATTGACGGGCAGGCAGATCAGGTACTTGAACTTGTTAAGGAAGTCACCAGACCTGAATGGATGACAAAAGCTGATTACCTTGAAAGGATCCTTGAACATGGTTCGTGGAATGCCAAATTACTTAAGTGTGCCGACAGGATCAGCAATCTTACGGACCTTCATCGTGATACACATTCTGACCAGAAGATAACAGATTACCTCGATCAGACCGAAAAATATGTAATACCAATGGCCCGGCAGGTAAATCAGGATATGGTCATCGAGCTGACCGATCTTGTCAAAAGACGCAGGCAACTTGTGAAAATCATGCAAGAACTCGGACCCGGAAAAAGTGATTAGCTATTTATATTTTTTATCCAGAATCTTCTCGATCTCGTCCATGACTTTATTCATTGATTCTATTGTTCTTTCAAATGGATCTGATGTTGTCATGTCAACTCCTGCCTTTTTAAGAAGTTCAATGGGATAGTCCGATTCTCCTGCTGAAAGGAATTCAATGTACTTATCCAATGCTGCCTTATCGCCACTCATTACTTTTTCGGCCAGCGATATTGATGCTGTAAACGAAGTACTGTATTGATATACATAGAAATTAAGGTAAAAATGGGGAATAAAAGCCCATTCCATTTCAATGTAATCGTCGATTTTACAGATCCCTTTATCATGACCATAATAAGCTTTTGCAATGTCCATATAGATCCTGGAAAATGTCTCCCCGGTTAATGGTAATCCTTTTTCAACAGCTTCATGTATTCGTAATTCAAACTCGGCAAACTGTGTCTGACGAAACAAGGTACCTTTAAATCCATCAAGCCATTCCATAAGAAGAGATAACTTAATGTCGTCGTTTGTTTCATTTTTAATCATGTAATTAAAAAGCAAAACCTCATTAAATGTCGAAGCAACTTCAGCGACAAAGGTCTTATATTCAGCAAGAGGGAAGGGTTGCTTTTTGTTCGAAAGATAACTTTGCATGGCGTGTCCCATCTCATGTGCCAAGGTGCTTACATCGTCATACAGATCATTGTAATTGAGAAAAATATATGAATGAATATCATATAGCGCATTCGAATAAGCACCTTGTTGTTTGCCCTGTGTCGGATATACATCAATCCAGCGTCCGTCGATTGCTTTCTTTACAGTTGCAACGTACTCTTCTCCCAATGGCTTAAGAGCTTCAAGAACAATTTTTGACGCTTCTTCATAACTGTATTTCAGGTCAACATTTTTTACAGTAGGGGCATACAAGTCGTAGTATTTCAGTGTATCAACTCCCATCATCCGTTTTTTTATGTTAAGGTAACGGTGGAATGATGAAAGGTTCCTGTTCACATTGTCAATAAGTGAATGGTAAACTTCAACCGGTATGTTGTCGGGGTACAAGGCTGCCTCAAGTGAAGATTCATAATGACGGGCTTTTGCCTGAAACCAGTCATTTTTCACATTCCCGTAAAGCATCTCACCATAAGATGCTTTAAATTTTTCGAAGTTGTTCCAATATTTTTTAAAAACAAGCTGCCGGTCATTACGGTCAGGCAGGGCACGATATTTTTGATACCCTGTATTTGTTATCATGACCTTTTCACCGTTTGAAAGAACAACTTCCGGAGAAGGCATCTCTGCATTCGAAAATGTATTGTAAACTGAGGAGGCGACACCTCCGGTCAGACCAGAAAGTGCAATGATACGCTCTTCAGGTTCGGTAAGAGTATGCTTTTTGGTCCTGAACAAGTCGTCAAGTTCCATCCTGTAAGGTTCAAGTCCGGGTTCAGATTTAATAAAACCATCCACCAGGTTCCAATCGGCAGTCAGAATCTCGGGATTAATAAATGCACTCCTGGCTTCAAAATCAGAAAACATTTGTTCCAGCTCCTGTTTCATCCCTGAATATTTCATGTCACGTGTGTCAAGATCAGAATTAAAGCCTGCATAAATGAACAATTTGGCCGCCTCTTTTCTGATTTCCGTTCTGAATTCCAGGCAACTCATTAGTTCAGCTGCCGATTTGGTAAGTATTCCTTTGAATTTCCATACATCATCAAGTCTGCTGGAAATAGCCTCTTTGGCCGTTTTCCATTCCTCATCCGATTTGTATATCTCGGTCAGATTCCATTTATATTTTTCAGGTATCTCATTTCTTGATTTCTGGCTGTAACAGTTCATTGCTAGGAGTGCGCTGAAAACAAATATGAAAACTGCATTCAATGTCAGGGTAATCCGTTTCATTTTAAAGTTTTTAAGGTTTTTAGTTGAATTGAAATAGATAATCTATGCTTAAATATCAGCAAAAGTGATATGTTAATACCACTTTTACCTTAAGCAGAGCAGGTGTTTGTGTTTTGCCGGTAAACGGGATGATTCTAAATTGAATTTTACCTCAGATTTTATTTGGTACTATCCTGGGATACGTCCCTGTAAACCAAATCTCAGGAACTCTTTAAAAGTTCCTCTGCCTTATGCCAGTCATCTGTTGCGGTTCCATATTCACCGCGTTC
>DIAS01000159.1:2883-3499 GCA_002415855.1 Bacteroidales bacterium UBA5072 | reverse complement strand
ACTAGAGGTGCAAAAATCGACTGCAACAGTCCGCTTGACGATTTGGAATTTTTACTCATTTTAGTATTCTTTAGTTGGTTTAAGTAAACAGTGGTCAAAAATAAATATTCTCTTAATCTTTTACAATAGAATCAATCAATTAGATATAATTAAAATTAAAATCTCTTCTGAGCCTATTTTTCCAGTGTTGCGTTATAAACTCTTTTCTTCGTTACCGTTACCTCGATGGTTTTGTAGCCTTTAGCACCTATCACGAGGGTTTCCGATTCCTCCGGCATGACGAATTTGTATTCGCCCTTGGCATTGGTCCATGCCTCCGCAGCAGTATCCTTTACCCTTACGGAAGCTCCCGGTATCGGGTTACCTGATGCATCACTGATCACGCCTGTGATCTCATTTGGATTAGCCTTTGGAACGGCATTTTTCTGAGCAGCCTGAATGTACTGAATTGTTGACTTGGCACTCTCATTGGTCGGATCAATCGCAAGTATTCTGTTGTTTTGTTCAATAGCTCTGGGATAATCACCCATGGTTATGAACATTGTGCTCAGGGAACTGTATGCCTTTATTTTGTACTCATTATTATCCGGCGCCAAATTCATCATCCTGTCGTAGT
>DIAS01000159.1:0-2552 GCA_002415855.1 Bacteroidales bacterium UBA5072 | reverse complement strand
TCAAAAATCTCGCTTACGTTCTTGATGGAGTCTGCAGATGCCTTCTTAAGAAGTGTGATGAACTTGGGCCTGGCAAGGCCTAATTCCGAATCCGGATCCTTGGCAGAGGCAGTGTTAGCGATCCAGAGATAGCCCTGCAGATTATTCGGGTATTTCGCCACCATTTTATTAAAGATCGCATCAGCCTTGTCGAATTCCTTGGCCTGGTAGTAAGCTCTTCCGACCTGTATAAAGTCATTTTCCGAGTCCCTGCCTTTTTCAAGCAGGCGTGACCAGGTTGTTGCAGCATCTGAATACATACGGGCTGCGTACTGGGCAGTGCCTTTCTCGTAAAGCAAAGCCAGATCCTCTTCACCGAAGTACGCAGCTTTTTCATAAGCTTCAAATGCTTTCTTGAGCTCAACTTCAGCCTTTGCAACCTTAGCCTTGGAATCTGTCACTTTTGCCTTAAGAGCATCAATATCAGCTTTCATCTTCACCTTCTCAGGTCCTGCCTTAAGAGTGGCATACCTCGATTCCAAAGTGGTGAGATCACCCTCATCATTGTCAGTGTCAATCACCAGCTTGCTGAAGTTCTGGTTTTTCCTTACAAGAATTCTGGCATAATATATATAGTCTTTCTTTATTATACGCTCCGGATCGAGAGATGCGAAGAGCTGATCCATATACTTGAGTGCAAGGTCATAATTTCCCATTTCATAGGCTGAGTAACCGGCAATACGGTTCATATATGTCCTTGAGCGGTCAACTGCGAATATTTCCTCGACATTCTTGATTACTTCGCTGTATTCCTTTGCATAGAACAATGCGTTCACGTACCTGATCTTGGCAGGGATGTTCCCCTGGGTTAACTCAAGATATTTTTCAAAGTATTTTTTTGACTCATTGTATCTGCCGGCCATGGAGTAAAGCTGGCCCAGTTCTCGGTAAGCAGGAGCATAGTCTTTGTTCAGCGCAATGGCCTGCTCATAGAATGGAATGGCAGCCATCAGGTTACGTCCCTTGACATAGATGCTGCCTATCTTCATGTTGGCAGTAGGAGACTGTGGATTCCAGTCCTGGGCGAGGTTGTAATTTTTTATTGCCTTTGATCCGTCATTCACAAGAATGTAAATATCACCTGCGATAATATAAACATCGCTGTTTCTCGGGTCGATCTGCAGCGCCTGCCTGATGAACGGCAACGCCTTGCTTGTATCAACTGTCTCGAAACGTATATATGATTCAGCTATTTTAGCCAGCGTGTAAGCATAATCTTTCGGGTTTTCAATCTTGGTGACCTTCTTATATGCGGGCAAAAGTCCTTTGGCCTGAACTCTCAGCTCTTCGGCTTTAGCGCTGTTGCCCTTGTAGAACTCAACCTTTGCAAGACCAACATAGTTCAGCGGATTAGTTGCACTGGCTGCAATACCTTTATTAAATATGTCGGCAGCTTCCTTGGTGGCAACGGTAAGAGAGTTCGAAATTGTGTCGGCAAAATAGTTCAGCAACGTATTCTCACCATAATGAAAGTAGATATTGCTGTTTCCCGGCTCACTCTTCATCAGTTGCTGGAACATTGCTTCAGCTTTGTCATACTGTTCATTTTGGGTCAGTGTTATCGCATCCTGAAGTGATTGAGCCTTCAATCCTATGCCACATATCATGCAGATAAATGCTGCAGGCAGAAACGCCATTTTAAATCTTCTCGTAATCATCGTTATCTGGTTTAGTTACTCATTTTTTACTTGTATAATCCTTATCGGCATCGTAGCGGGTACGAGGCCTGACTTAAGTATTATCCTTTGTCCCTTTTCTCCTGATACAAAGCTAACAAATCCTGAACCAAGTCCTGTAAATGACTCTCTTGAACATATATTAACCTCTCTTACAAACGGATATGTTTTATCATATATTGAGCCCTGCACAGGCATATAGAATAAGTCCTTGTCAAGGAAGGGAAGTGAAACCGCCGCAACCTTGATTTTTTTTGTAAAACTGATACTGAGAGAATCTTCCTTGTCGCTTATCCAGTTGACACTGACAATTCCAAGGGCTCCCGGACTCTTTGAGACATAATCAATGACTTCCGGGTTGCTGTTGACCGCATAGAAGTTCGATGAAAGCTGTTGCGGCAGTTGGAATTTTTCCCGGAAATACCTGATATTTCCGGAACGGGTATTATCAAAGATTATACTAATCTTACCAAGCTTTGAGGCACTGTTAATCTGATTCCAGTCGGTGATTTTGCCGGTGAAAATATCACTCACATTATCATAAGTAAGGAGTGAATCTTTATTGCTTTTGTTAAGCACAAGGGCAAGGGCATCATAGGCCACGACTGTTGTGCGCACAACAGTCTGAGCAGCAAGCAGAGTCTTCTTTTGCTCTTCAGTCGGAGCCCAGGATGTTACAATAACTTTTATGGAATCATTCAGGAAATCAGCCACAATCTCATTCTCCGCCTTGTAGGCAGGTGTGATGTGGGCGTACTTATAGAGAGTGGTAAAGGTTGCCAGCTGTGCCTCGACGATGGGCTGAAAAGATTCATCAGCCTCGATTTTAATATTGCC
>DIAS01000178.1:4548-4688 GCA_002415855.1 Bacteroidales bacterium UBA5072 | reverse complement strand
TCGTTCCTCTGTTCTCAAGCCAATGCGTGGTGTTCCTGTCCTCAGGCCAGCCGACTCCCGGACCATAGTCCGTGGCAACACCATTTCTATGGTCGGTGATCGTTCCTTGAAGAACGTAGACTGTGCCCGGTCTGTCTTTA
>DIAS01000178.1:0-4412 GCA_002415855.1 Bacteroidales bacterium UBA5072 | reverse complement strand
GTTCCTCTGTTCTCAAGCCAGTGCATGGTGTTCCTGTCCTCAGGCCAGCCGACTCCCGGACCATAGTCCGTGGCAACACCATTTCTATGGTCGGTGATCGTTCCTTGAAGTATGTAGACTGTACCCGGTCTGTCTTTATGGTCGTGAATCGGTCCGAAGACGCCTCCGGGCTCAAAGGTCACCATACGCATCCGAAGTTGGCGCCCTGCCATGCCATCGATCTCAGGACCCAGGTCAACTGTTGAAAGTAACTTCACCGTAATACCTTTCGTCTCAGGTGTCATCTGTTCATTTTTCATAGCGTTCTCCTTTCAGTATTAATAGTGTGTAGTCCAAACTCTCATTTTTGAGCGTTAGTCATTCCGGAATCGGGCCACCTGGCCTTAAACATTACGGCCTGGCTAAGGGACCTGGCATTAAGTCGTGACATGTTATACCGGAAAAGTGATAAGCCGGATTGCAGCGACTAACGAGACGGAGTCTGTATCCGGTTTGTCATGTTTTACAAAGCTGCATAAGTGTCTCAAAGACAATTCAAAAACATGACAACCTGTCCCGCTCAGCAGGAACATTTTTATTTTATTGTCCGGGCTATGGCGCGTAATACTTATAATTTAGAGCTTTAAAACAAAACCGGCAGATATGTTAAGGAAATTTAGCCAGTTTTTAACATAGCCGTCACCTGGCCAGACATCTCCTGTATCAGTACCGGTTGCTCCGCCACCCAGATACCTTATATTTAAAAACATATTTGTCATTTTATTAACTTCAGCGCCAACCCGCAGGCTGGCATCGAGAATCGCACCAACAATTTCATTATCACTCCCGTTCAGATAGCTTACAGGAGCATATATTCCATCGGCTTCAATCTCAGAATAAAAACATTTACTTAGTTTAAGTCTGCTTCGAATCTTAAGTGCAGGAACAGGTCCAATGCCCCGGTTGTCAGTGTAAAGAGTACCATCAGTTGATTCAAATGATATAGTTGCATTCCTGATTTGGAGGCTTCCACCAATTGCGAAATTGAATTTTTCGTTGTTTTTGGTCAATTCTCTCAGATAACTGATTCTATAAAAAGGGAAATTGTATAAACAGTTTATCCCGGTTGATGCAGGGAATGTGATTCCATTTGAAATCAGATCGTCTCTCAAGAGAGCCTGTGTTTCCAATCTTAATGGCTGATAAAGAAAGATCAGAGTATTTCTCTTATTAAAATCTAATTCAAGTGAGAATCTTGTAGAGGGGAAAAGGACGTCCTGTCCCCCGTCTTTAACATAATTAAAATAGGTTCCGTTCTCCCCAAGCTGAATTTGATTAGAAAGGACAGAAATAAAACCTATCTCCGCGACAGCGCGGAATTTTAATTTAGAGGTGTCACGATCTGTATCTATATCGCCCATTTGTGCTGATGCTGATGTCCCTGACAGGAACACAAGGCACATCAAAAAGATTTTATCTCTCATGATTTCAAAGTCAAATATCTAATTAATAGTGATAATACAATTTTACAGAAATATATAAGTGTTACCTAATTTCATTTCAAGAGGTCAATCTCTATTCGTGCAGACATTTACGGCCTTATGGTACATTTATATTCCGCTGTCAGTTGGCGGCTGGTGGCACGTCATGCATCATTTTCAATAATCTGTTTAGCCTGTAATTGACACAGGCGGGCAATTCTCTACTCCAGTGTTGGAATGCGCCTTGTCATCTCAGTCCAGTCATTGCCGATTACATATTTAATAAGCAGTTTGGTTTGCCCGAATACCTCAGGAGGCATCACCATTTGCATGATGCGGATCATGATCTCGCGGTCAGTGTTGTCAATCAATGGATACAACCATGATATATATTCCTTGAAACGTTCCTTTGGTACCTGGCTGGCCATTATTCCGACCGCCTTAGCCTGGTCTGGTTTTGATACGCTTTCCCTAACGATGCGGTATAAATGTGCGTCTTCCTTTTCAAGGTGTATATCGAGATGGAACTTAAAGGCTGACGAAGCGCGTGCGGCAGCCAATACGTCATTTGCAGAAACTGCATCGTTCAGGGCATCGAATGCGGCATCCAGGCCCCGGTGATCTCTCTCATATGCCTCCGCGACAGAAGGTGCAACGGTTTCAACCATAGGGAAGATGGCCAGTTCCTCGCCATGAGCGTGCCAGACCAGCATTTCATTAAAGAACCGGAAACGTTCGATCGCCGGTGAAAGCCCTTTATTCCCACGCGCAGAATCGAGCGCTGTGGCATCAATCAGGTTCATATCGAGCCTGAATGCATTATGTATTACTTTGATTGAATCAAGTGGTTCTGCCATTTTCTGTTCTCCTTGTTCTTTAAATTGTTTTTTTTATAAACTTAAGACTTATAATCTACAAATAAACTTCATAAAACGTGTACTTTATTTGAAGGAAGGTTATTTCATTTTTTTAAATCATAGCGGTCTGCGTTCATTACTTTGACCCATGCTTTTGCAAAGTCATTGACAAATTTTTCCTTGTTGTCATCCTGAGCATAAAATTCAGAATAGGCTCGCAATACAGAATTTGAACCAAAAACCAGATCAACCCTCGTTGCAGACCATTTTATCTGTCCGGTTTTCCTGTCAATAATATGATACATGTTCTCAGATACCGGCTTCCACGAGAAATTCATGTCTGTAAGGTTTACAAAGAAGTCATTGCTTAACACACCTTCCCTGTATGTGAAGACGCCATGTTTTGTTCCTCCATGATTTGTTCCTAAAACGCGCATACCACCAATTAAAACAGTCATTTCAGGAGCAGTCAATCCCATAAGCTGGGTTCTGTCAAGAAGCAGTTCTTCGGGTTTTACTGCATAGTCTCTTTTTAGCCAGTTTCTGTATCCGTCATGTATTGGTTCAAGCACTGCAAACGATTCAGCATCTGTCATATCAGCTGTTGCATCTCCACGTCCGGGACTGAAAGGAACATTAATATTAAAACCGGCTTCTTGCGCAGCTTTTTCAATCGCGGCAGTTCCTCCCAAAACAATCAAGTCTGCCATGCTCACTTTTTTGTTCAGCGCTGACTGAATTTCGCTGAGCCTGGTAAGCACTTTATGCAACTTTTGTGGCTCATTACCTTCCCAATCTTTTTGAGGAGCTAAACGTATGCGGGCGCCATTTGCACCTCCTCTGTAATCTGAACCTCTGAAAGTTCTTGCACTATCCCAAGCTGTATTGATAAGTTCTGTTCGGGTTAAACCGCTGTTCAGCAATTCTTCTTTTAATTCTTTAATTTCAGTATCTGACAGTGTGTAATCAACAGTAGGAACAGGGTCTTGCCAGATTAAATCTTCTGCAGGCACATCGGCACCGAGGTAACGGCTTTTCGGACCTAAATCACGGTGGGTTAATTTAAACCATGCCCTTGCAAACACTTGTGCGAAATATTCAGGATCATGATAAAAACGTTCTGAGATCTTTCTGTACTCAGGATCCATTTTCAAGGCCATGTCTGCATCTGTCATTATTGGATTTCTGCGGACTCCGGGAATGTGTGCATCAAATGGCTTGTCTTCTTCTTTGATGTTGACAGGTTCCCATTGCCATGCCCCGGCAGGACTTTTTTTCAGTTCCCACTCATGGTTCAATAATATATGAAAATAAGTGCGGTTCCATTTATTCGGAGTTGTTGTCCACGCTCCTTCCAATCCGCTGGTTACGGTATGTTCTGCATTGCCTTTGCCTTTTGGATTCATCCATCCCAGACCCTGAGTCTCTAAATCAGCAGCTTCAGGTACCGGACCTAAAGCCGAGGCATCCCCGTTTCCATGCGTTTTGCCTACTGTATGACCACCGGCAGTCAATGCCACGGTTTCTTCATCATTCATCGCCATACGCTTGAATGTCTCTCGAACATCCCGTGCTGTTTTCAAGGGATCTGGATTTCCATCTACCCCCTCGGGATTGACATAAATTAATCCCATCATTACAGCCGCCAGCGGATTTTCCAGATCTCTTTCGCCGGAGTAGCGGCTTCCCTCGCTGCCGGTAGGGGCTAACCACTTCTTTTCGGATCCCCAGTATATATCTTTTTCGGGATGCCAGATATCCTCACGTCCGCCACCGAATCCAAAGGTCTTGAAACCCATAGATTCATAAGCCATGTTCCCTGCCAGAATAAATAAATCGGCCCAGGAAATTTTATTTCCGTATTTTTTCTTTACAGGCCATAAAAGTCTGCGGGCTTTATCAAGATTGACGTTATCGGGCCAACTGTTCAGTGGGGCAAAGCGCTGGTTTCCGGTGTTGCTTCCGCCACGGCCGTCAGCGGTACGGTAAGTACCTGCGCTATGCCAGGCCATGCGAATCATCAATCCCCCGTAGGTACCCCAGTCGGCAGGCCACCATTCCTGGCTTTCATTCATTAGTTTTTTAAGGTCATTTT
>DIAS01000058.1 GCA_002415855.1 Bacteroidales bacterium UBA5072 | reverse complement strand
TACTCAAAAGACGGATCAATTTGACCTCCAAAATCCGGAGCTAAATACTTGTTCTTAAGGTATGTATGTTATGGGCAATCTGATCGGACAAATGCAGTCATAAAGGTTGACCTTTGCACTTTATCCTGTAAAATAGGGAAGTTTGGTGACCTTTGGATCAAAATTCAATTTTAACCCTATCTTTTTGGCTTCTTTTTCAGAAAGTAAAGGTTCTTTTCCAACCTCAATACAGGATTCGAGCGGAGAAAAACCATCCATACCTACATTTGCGACTGAAATCGGAAGGCTTAGTCCATACCTCAAAAGATCATCTCCTGAAACATTTCCAATAAGAGCATTTTGTCCCATTATTTTAATTGCTATTATGCCGACATCTCTTTTGGCAGCAAGAGGTAAAAGCCCATCCTCATTACCATTATACCTTGAAGCATTGATGACGCACAGGATCGCATCAACATCAAATTCATCAAATGATTTCCGGGCTGCATCATTCCACTTATGAAATGAAAAACCAATGTTCTTTACCACGCCCTCATTTTTCAGTTTTAAAAATGCTTTGTATCCTCCTGAGGAGCATAAGAGGACATCTACATCTTTCATACTATCGATAGAATGCATACAGTAGAGATCGAGATATTCCGTTTTTAATGTTTTCAATGTGACTTCAATCTCCTTCATTACTCCATCATATGTCCTCTCCATAGTTTTTGAATTGAGAAATATCTGATCCCTGTATTTTGGAGTAAGAAATTTTCCATAACGCTCTTCAGCCAGCCCATTACCGTACGACCTTGCGCAATCAAAGTAGGTAATCCCGAGCTTAATTGCATGGTCAATATGTTTTTGAAGAATATCTTCCCCGGCCACCCAGTTGCAATAGCGGGAACCACCACCAAAACCAATGCATGATACCATTCTGTTGGTTCTGCCTAATCTGCGTTTTGGCAATAATTCGGACTTCAAACCTGATACATTACCATCATTCAAAGCTGCAACTCCTGAAACCGATGGTAGTATAGCCGCCGTGGCAGTGACAGCTGCTGTCTGCAAAAATTTTCTCCTTGAAAAATGTATTTTCTTCATATCATTATTTTGATTTTTCGTGAAAATTATATCAATTGATACAAAATGTAAGATATTCATTTTTTTTATCAGATACGCCTCAGGTCATTTTTTTCGATGAACTTCCTGTAACAGTTCCATACTCAAATTGCAGATATTACTTTTTGGTTAGAACGACTCACCGAGGTAGTCAGGCTCCGGGAGCAGATGCAAAAAAATGTCAAGGCATTATAAGACTCCATATTTAAATCTGACATCAGAATAAAAAATGACATGACGCAGGTTTTTCATATCTTAGTAAAAAGGAAATAATAATGGTTGATGATCAACATAATTTTCATGGATCGTCTTTTCCCAGAAGACTTCTCTGGTATATTCTTATTGGATTTTCGCTCTATTGGGTCAGCAATGCACTGGTTGTTTTTCCATGGATTTTAAGCAGAACACTTGGAATTATAACAATGATTCTTAGTACTGTCCTATGGGGATATATAGCATTTTATTGTTTAAAACATGTTCCAGGAAACAAGTGGAATAAAGATACCTTCTTTATGGCATTGAGTTTTTTGCTTACAGGGATTGTCCAGGATTATTTTTTTTATGCAGTATATAGAAAGATACCTGAAGAGCTTTATAAACCAACAACATTTTTTGCCTACAGCCTGACATTTCTCATGCCATTTTTTATCAGATATGTTATTTTGAAGGGTCATAATTTTAAAAAAGTACTTTTTATTACTTCTATAAAGTTATCATTAACTCTAATGATCGGAATTCTTGCATTCCTGTTTACGGTATGGTCAATGAAATATTGGTAAGATGGATGTATTGACCACCAAAATATGGAGTTTTACCCTTGTTATTTACAAACTGCTTTTAAACAATAATATAAGATAACTTCATGCAATTCTCAAAAAATTTCAACTGAGTATTATCAAAATAATCTTGTAACATGAAAAAGCCGATCAACCAACTTTTTATGATCAGCCTGCTGCTTTTCATACTACCTATTTTATTACAGGCTAATGTCAGACTTCCTGTTCTGGTAAGTGATGGTATGGTCCTGCAGAGAGATACAAAATTATTAATCTGGGGTTGGGCAACTCCCGGAGAGAAGGTGCAGGTTAAATTCAATAAAAGAACAGTCAGTACTATTACCTCTTCCGAAGGAGACTGGAAGATTGTTTTGCCTCCTATGAAAGAAGGAGGACCATACACAATGCAGGTAAAAGGAAACAATATTATCACTATTAATGACATTTTAGTCGGCGATGTATGGTTCTGTTCAGGTCAGTCAAACATGGTTCTGAACATGGAAAGGGTAAAGGAAAAATATCCTACTGACATAGCTTCTGCAAATTATCCGGAGATTAGGAATTTCTTTATCCCGACAGCATCAGACATCACCTCAGCCCATAAAGAAATGCCGGCAGGAAAATGGATCTCATCGTCTCCTGAAAATGTACTGGGATTTGGGGCTGTAACTTTTTTCTTCGCCAGAAGTATTTACAATGAGTATAGGGTTCCAATTGGAATTATCAACTCAAGTGTTGGGGGAACGCCTATAGAAGCATGGACCAGCGAGGAAGGACTTAAAGGGTTTCCTCAGGTGATATCCAGGATTGAGAAACTTAAGGATACTGCTTATCTTAATCCAATATTAAGATCAGCCGGAAGAAGACCTGGAACAGGAGAGGCGCCGGCCTCAAATTCCAGGTCAGTGGACAAGGGCAAAAGTGGTCCTATCGCCTGGTACGACGTTTCCTATGTACCTGAAGGCTGGCATAAATACTGGCTCCCGGGATACTGGGATGATCAGGGCGTGAAAGGACTGAATGGGATCGTCTGGTTCAGAAAAGAGATCAATGTTCCAGAATCAATGACCGGAAAACCTGCAAAACTCTTTCTTGGACGTATAGTTGATGCTGATAATGTTTACGTGAACGGAGTTCTTACAGGATCTATTACCTATCAGTATCCTCCCAGAAGGTATAACCTGCCAGCCGGCTTACTGAAAGAAGGTAAAAATATTATTGTGATCAGGGTGACAAACAATGCCGGAAAAGGAGGATTTGTACCCGACAAACCTTATTATCTTGTTGCAGGCACCGACAGCATTGATTTGCGTGGTGAATGGTTATTCAAGGTTGGACAGGTGTTCAGACAAGTTACTCCCGGATCAGGAACAGGTTCTCCGGTAATTTCGATGCAGAACGAACCAACAGGACTTTATAATACTATGGTTGCACCATTAATAAACTACCGGATAAAAGGCATTTTATGGTATCAGGGTGAAGCAAACACAAATAAACCCAAAGAATATCAGCAACTTCTGCCTGCGCTTATAAATGATTGGAGAAATAAATGGAAGCAGGGTAATATACCCTTCTTATTTGTTCAATTACCAAATTTCATGGAGGTTCAGTATCTGCCTTCCGAAAGTCAATGGGCAGAATTAAGATACGGACAGCTTAAATCATTATCAGTAACAAATACAGCTATGGCGGTTACAATTGATGTGGGCGAATGGAACGATATCCACCCGCTTGAAAAGAAGGTTGTCGGCGAAAGATTAGCCCTGGCTGCAAGGAAACTGGCTTATGGAAATGAAAAGATCGTGTACTCAGGTCCTGTTTATAAATCATTTGTAAAAGAAGCAGACAGTTTAAATATAGAATTTGATCACATTGGCAGTGGTTTAGAAATTAAAGGAGGAGGTGATTTAAATCATTTCGCAATCGCAGGAGCCGATAGAAAATTTGTCTGGGCAGAAGCAAGAATCTATAAAAACCATGTGATTGTATGGAGTGAGGAAATAAAAGATCCGATATGTGTGAGATATGCCTGGGCTGATAATCCCGCATGTGCTAATTTGTATAATATTGAAGGATTACCAGCTTCTCCTTTTGAAGCTTGTCTGAACTGGTAGAACTATCAGACCATTAATTTAAACCAAAAAAAAATTAAAGCTGAGGCCTTCCTTTGTCAGGTCGGCCTCAGGCTCTAACCCTAACCTATCCTACCCGTTCAAAATAATGAAAACTATATCAGGCTTCTGAATTAATACTAAAAATCAATTATTTCAAAATATGCCGGTTTGGGATCAAGATTTACATTAAAAAGCAAAGGATAGTTTTTCCTCCCGGTAACCGGAAAATTATCAAGCCATGTGTAATCGTCAGCCAGTCCCCAGAAAGTTACTCCGGTGATAGCATCTTTGAAAGTCCTGAATGCATTAAAATACCTCTCGTATGCTATTGTCTGCTTTTGCTCAAGATTATCAGTATAAGCGCTTTGAGGATCAGAATTGGAAGTATATACTGAAACATCCAATTCGGTGATCTGAACCTCAAGTCCTAAAGATGTATACTTGCTAATTGCATCATTGATCAGGGAGTTTGAAGGATAGCTGATATTCCAGTGCCCCTGAAGACCCATTCCATCAATAAGATTTCGTGCTTTAAGCTTAACCAGAAGATTATAAATCTTATCTCTTTTGACAGGATCTATGGCTGTATAATCATTATAAAAGAGTATTGCATCAGGATCAGCTGCTCTGGCAGCTTCAAAGGCCTCAAAAATATAATCTTCTCCGCATATATTATACCACTGTGAAGACCTGTAATTTGAATCCCCGTCATCGATAGCCTCATTCACGACATCCCATGCATACACCTTGCCTTTGAAATGAGTCATGACAGTTGTAATATGAGTGCGCAACCGCTGCATAACGAGCTCCCTGGATGCAGTTGCCTGTCCGTCCTTGAAGATCCATGATGGTACCTGATTGTGCCAGCAAAGACAGTGTCCCCTTACTTTCATTCCGTTGGCTTCGGCAAAAGCAACGATTTTATCTGCTCTGGCAAAGTTGAAGTTGCCTTCTGTCGGCTGGAGGTTTGACCATTTCATGTCATTATCGGCTGTAATACTGTTGAAATGGCGGCTGATAAGATTTACCTTTTCCTGGTTGTCAATGAATGATGGAGATATAGCAACTCCCATGTAAAAGTAATCTTCAGGAGTGTAGTAATCCTTTAATCCCTCATCACACTTGTTGTATTCAGCGATGTTCTTCGGGCGTTTTTCCCCATCCGCAGGTGAATCATCATTATTGCAGGAAGCTGCTCCAATGAAATATACAAATAGCAGAGGTAATAAAAACACTTTTTTACCCTTTTCCGGCATTATTTTTTACCTGTAGTATTTCTACCTAATATAAATATAGATGAGGCCGTCTTAAAATCCCATAGTGACCCTTTGAGTAACCTTTGATATACTTTGTGGTTAATTCTTAATTATTAAACCACAAAGGATCACGAAGTGTTACACAAAGTCACTCTAAGGATTATAATTAAAGAAATTAACTTTTGAAACAGCCTCATTATTCTATCTCATTAATAACCTGGGTTTTGATAAGCAGCTTTTTCATCGGCGGTCATCTCCATACCTTCCAGCTGTCCCTGTGGAATGGGGCGCAGATAGTGATAAGGTTCAATAGTACGCGTTACCAATACCGGTGTATGGTCTCCCCAGGCGGTTCCGCAAATTTCGTATGTTGCAGCGATATCTTCCCATGTTTGCGTACGCACCAGATCGAACCATCGGTAACCTTCACCAAAGAATTCGCGCGAACGTTCTGCCAGGATATAATCAATGGTTATAGTTGCCGGTGTGGCAGCGATCATAGCAGCACTATTGTCTTGCACTTTGGCTACATTCCCATTGTTGTCCCAGCGCCATTTTCCGGCACGAGCACGAAGAACATTGATCAAATCATAAGCGCTTTTACTAGCTAGTGTAGTTGCGCCTTTCACAGCCGCTTCGGCAGCTATCAAATAGAGCTCCGAGAATTTGGCAATGTTGAAAGGACGGGTACTTGCTGCATTAGGTTGTCCCAATCCGGTGCCATTATCTGTGCGGTAGACACCTAGCTTCCATAACCCCGGATATTTTATCCTGCTGATTCCGCGGGGCGATACCACAAAATCGGCTCTACCGGGCAATACACCTGCCCCGATATTGCTTTTATATACCGAGTTGGAGTAATCAATAGGTGTACCCGGTTCTTCATTCAGAAAGGTTAGTATTGGCTGACCCGGGTAAACCTGGATATTGTTTGCATTATATACAAAAGCATTAGGGTCGTTATTTTTAGGCCAGTTGCCACGGTAAACGGTTGTAAAGGTCCCGTCGTAACGGGAATCATTGGTTTTGTCGGCAAAGGTGTTTTCAATTACTCCGATAGGAGGGCACATGCGTGTCCATGGACGTCCCAATGGCTGCGAAGCTTCACGCGCGACAGAACTTATGACTTTGCTCCAATCTGTTGTCGTAGCACTTCTGATGGTTGTATAGTTCCACGTCATCATCCAAACGGCGAAGTTATCCGGAGCTGCTCCACTACCATAAGTAAGACTGGATGCGTTATAAAATTCGCTTTTTTCTGTGTGGTCCGCATACAGGAGTATTTCCTTATTGCGGTCGTTTTGGGCAAGGTTAACGTCGTAGTACGTTGCCTGCAGACCGAATGGTCCCGGATTATCAATGGCGGTTGTTGCCACGTTATATGCCTCCTGAAAATACCACTGGGCATTATGTCCATCAGGGTCGCTCCGGTCACTCGCTGGATAAGTAGGAATGCTGTTTGGGTTTTCCAGCCACCACGCGTATGTCAGGTAAGCTTTTGCCAGATAAAGGCGTGCAAGTGTTTTTGTTGCACCGCCGGTTACACGCCCCGTTTCCGGTAAATCGTTTATAGCTGTCAGCAGGTCCGGGAAAATGGCTCTGGTATAGACCTCCGGTACGGTGTTGCGCACAGAGGTTCTCACTGGGGTTGTATTGAACATCAGTTCCCCTGAGCCCAAATCCAGAGGCACTCCGCCGAAAGTTTGTACCAGCTGAAAGTAGTCGAATGCGCGGAAGAATCTGGCTTCGGCAACCAGAGCATCCGAAATGGTTCCCACTTCGGCAGCATTTTCAATCACACCACTTGCGGTGTTGATGTTAGCGAATGCGGCTCCCCATAATACGTCAGCACGGCTACTGGTGGGAGATATCGTCCCTACTCCGGAAAAGTCATGGTCCTTAAAGTTTGCATCGGCACTCTGAGCATATGTTGCTTCATCGGTACCGGTCAGGCAGGCGTTATAGTAGTAGGCTTGCCCGTATATGTAGCGCAGGTGGGCGTACATTGCAGTTAATCCTCCCATAACACCTTTCTCGGTTTTGAAATAATCGGGAGTATAAATACTTCGCGGTTGTTCTTCCAAAATATCAGTGCACGCCGCCAGGAACAACACCAATGCAGCTGTTCCTATACAAGTTTTTATATGTATACTTTTCATTATTATTCTTTTTTAAAATGTCAAATCAATACCTATTAAGTAGTTGCGTGTCGAAGGTGTGTTAGTGCCTATTGTCAGCAGACGTCTCTGGTAAGTACCTGTTGTTGCCGCATTTTCGTTGCCGTATGAATTGGTTTCAGGATCCATTCCTGATTCTTTGAAGTAGGGTGAGAACAATACAAAGGGGTTCTGTACAGTTACGTAAAGCCTCAATCTGCTAATACCTGCGTTTTTGACCCAGTTGTTACTATCGATGTTATAGCCAAGTGAAACGGTACGTATCTTCAAGTATGACGCATCGAAATAACCCAGGGTACTGCCATACTTTGGATTGTCACCGCTTAACAGGCCGGCTGGATTTGGATACTTGGCGTCGGTGTTCTCCGGTGTCCAGTAGTCCACCTTTACGTTCCCCCTGCGGCCGGTCATCAGGTTGAGGTAGCCTGATGCCGAGTAGAGGGTACTGATGAGGATGCCTCCGCTCTTGAATGCGCCGACAGCTGTCAGGTCAAATCCTTTGTATGCCAGGCGGGTGTTAAAACCACCCATAAAATCAGGGTCTACGCTCATGATTTGACGGTCTTCGGGTCCGATTTTTCTTGTTGGTGTGCCATCCTCGTTGTAATCACCGACATATTTCACCTTAATCATACCTACATTCCCTCCCGGTTCCAGAATGCTCAGATACTCATCTCCCTCCTGCCAGAGTCCTATTTTCTCGTTGTCGAAGATTACATTAATGGGATAGCCTACAAACCACCAGTTGGCTTCATCCCTTGTTTGTCCTGAAGCAAGGGCTATCAGCTCGTTTTTGTTGGAATACAGGTTGAAGCCGAGT
>DIAS01000141.1:27739-89499 GCA_002415855.1 Bacteroidales bacterium UBA5072 | reverse complement strand
GGGTTCGACTCCCGGCAGCTCCACCAAAATTGTATACATATTGCAGCATAACTGTCCGCATTTCTTCAGCTTTTAATGGACGCAAGGAATACCAGCGGTTTAGCAGATTATTGCTGATCAGTGATAATTTGTGCCTCCCGGCAAATTCGACACTTACCCTTATATCCATAACAACATTTCCATTGTTATGCTCATGGAAATAATCCATGTAGAGGATGGGCTGAACTGTGCCGCCTGCATTGATCGTTGCTCGCTCGAAATCAGCAATGGCCTTGTCCAGGTTCACGATCTTACTGAAATACTTTATGCTGTAACCTATTGAAAATACTTTTGTATAGAACTCAATATCAGCCTTGAGGGTATGCAGGAATCTATATTTTAAGATATTCTCCGAAGGATCGATACTGGTTGAATCATAACTGTATTCCACATTTCTGGTATCGGTTGCGAAAACGTAATCCGGCTGAAGCGTTTTTGGCATAATATAGCTGTACCCGGCTACTGCTCTTATCCCAGAGTTCTGACCAATCTTGTTTGAGCCAGAAAAGGAAATATCAACACCCGATACCCTTGATCTTCCGGTGTTCAGAAACTTGAACCCGGCTATGGCAAATGAAGGATCCCAGAATCCAAAAAGATATTCAATTGTATTGCCATATTCTTGAATAAAACCGGCAAAATCGAGGTATCCGTAATAATTCCTTAATTTGAACATTTGTTTCAATCCAACCTCGGTGTTCCAACTGCTTTCAGGTTGAAGCGCGGGATTATCGAAAACGGCAAAGCTGCCGGCCGATGTTTTAATGTAACGCTCCGTTATGCTTGGGAAACGGTATCCCTGTCCGTAGGACAGCCGCAGATAGGTGCCCGGATAAAGTTTGAAATTGATACCCGCCCGGATAATGGGTTTCAATGCTGTAATGGAATCATTCAACTGATAATATTCCCCCCTTACACCGACTGAAGTATTAATAATTTCCTTAAACTTGTTTTCGGCCTGTGCATAGGCCGAAATGTTAAACTGCTTGTTGAATGCCGACCCTGAAGCCTTGTACATATCAGCCGTAACCAACGATTGTGTCCACGACAGACCGCCGATAAGCTCAAATCCCTTGATAAAAGTGTAAGTGCGCCTGAACTGGTAATCCGCATAAATAAGTGTACTGTTAACCGACTGGTTATTGGTCATGCTGGAGCTGTTGTTCAGGACCCTGGCTTTGATGCTGTGTTTCACGCCATTACCGGTATAGATATTGACAAAAGGATCGAGGTAAAAAATAAATTGCTGCTGCAGGTATACGGCACCCGGGTATGCTCTGTAAAATCCGGATGAATCATCGAGCCACGCCAGCGTCATGGGTGCGGCATACTTCATGAAATTACCATTTATCCCGTAATTCAAACCCTCGTGTTTTTGCGAGTGTTTCCTGATCCCGAAATTGAACCGGTATTTCTGGCTTCTCATCTGTTTGTCGCTGAAGTCAGAGATGGTATCGGTTACGAGTGGTCCCGGCATTGGCGCTCCCGTATAACTATGATCCCAATCAGCGTTTCCGCCAATGACCACGTCAATGCTCCCGTAACGTCTGGAATGCAGGAAGCTGAATCCGGTGATGTAAGGATAATCATTCCACCATTTCATGGAATGGTCTTTGGGAGCAGAATAAAATCCTGTATAGGTGGTAAATTTGCTCACCGGATCTGACTTCGGTGATGCGGTCATGATATGGATGGCACCACTGAGGGCCGAAGTGCCTGACAGAACGCTGGATGCACCCTTGATAACCTCGATATGTTCAATATTCTCAACAGGTATCAGATCCCAATAAGGTCTTCCGGCATCACCCGATATCATGGGCATATCATCAATCAGCACAGCTACCTTGCTGCCAACCCCGAAAGTAAAACCACTGCCCCCGCGAATCTGGGGCTCATTGTCCAGGATATTAAGGCCGGGTGTATAATCAAGGGCTGTTTCAATACTCCTTGTATTTTTATTTTCAATCAAAGCCGGCTTTATAACTTCCAGTGAAACGGTAATGTCTTCGATGGGCTTGTCGAATTTGCTCACCTTCACCTCAACCTCCCCAAGTTCCTTCCATAAGGGAACAAGTATGAATTCCTTTTCAATGGCTTCACCTGCTTTCAGGGAGAAAGTGACCGTATCTGGTTTCATGCCGATGAAGGAAACAATGAATGTATAGGTTCCGGGATTAAGCTGCAAGTTAAACCGGCCCTCCTGGTCGGTTATGGTTCCCGTTGAGAAGTCCTTTTTCAGCTTAATATTTGCACCCACCAGGGTGCTTCTGTCCCTTGCATCTAAAACGACACCCCGGAAAACTGATTTTTGCTGTGCATGCAGAACTATGGCCGGTAAAAAAAACAGCAGAAAACCTGTGACGGGCAGTACTTTATTTTCTATTCTCGGGTTATCGCGCGTCAATGCAGCATGATTTTTTGCGTGTAAACATCACTTGTGCCAACCAGGGTAACCAGATAAATTCCTTTTTTCAGATTGTCAGATGACAGGATGATCTGATCATCATTTATAATACCGGTCCATACCAGTTTGCCAGTCATATCCCTGATTTCAGCCCTGTGGTAACTGATGTGCTGTATTCCGTGCAGCATCAAACAGCGGTTGCTGACAGCATAGATGTAACCGGGAGAAGTTTCCGGATGGACCAGGGCGTTATGGGGTGAATTGTAGATCATTTCAATATCGTCGAAACGGACAGTACTGCCGGCAACCGGTGCAAATCCATTTCCTGAATTCAAAACAACCAGAACATACTGGGGAGTTTCATCACTAAAATAAGTAACGGGAACAGAAAACCGGACCCACTTACCGTCGGTATTAAGGGGGGATTTGAACATGGCCATGCCAACCCAGTTGTCCGCAAAGGCAGCATCGGGCATCTTCCCTGATCCACGGTGAAATGCAACTTTGAATTGCAGTGAGTCATCTGCCTGCGGTGCATATCTGAACCAGCCAACTACGCTGTCCGGTCGTGATGTAAAAGGTGAGTTCCAAAGGCTGTTCTGGGTATCGGTAAACATGTATGCCAAACTTGTATTCGCATTTGGATGCACACGTCCGTTTGTAGCAACACCGTTAGCCACGATAAAGGACATAATATTGGTGAGTTGTACGGAATAATTACCGCTGTGGGCCTCGCTGCTTCTTTTGCAAACGACAGGAGCCAGGGAACTTAGTGAGGAATTGTCCGAGGTTTTTAACGAACTCCATTCTGCGGGTTCACGGATGGTGTCACCACCCCCGACCAATACATCCTCCCAGACCTCAAAACCGGGGTTTTCAAGCTGATCCTGGGCAAATGGTCTGCCTGTAAACAGGATGACCGCAAGGACAGTAAGTAGTATTCTTTTCATAGGATTGTTAATTTCTTCTCAGTTTGAAAAGATAAAATTAAACAATTTGGGAAAAATATCCTTGTGATAATTTCCGGTAAACCAGCTTACAGTCCGGCATGTTTAAGCGCCCGGATCGCACCTGCCGGATCGGCTGACCGGAAGATTGTAGTTCCTGCGACCAGGATATCGGTGCCGGCTTCAAATAACATGGCGGCATTGCTCAGGTCGATCCCGCCATCAACCTCAATAAGCGCAGGTGATCCTGATTTTTCAATCAGTGATCTTGTTTTTCTGATCTTATTCATTGAAGTGGGTATGAATTTCTGTCCTCCAAATCCCGGATTTACTGACATGATCAAAACCAGGTCAATGAAAGTTATGATTTCTACCAGCAATTCGACGGGTGTATGAGGATTTAAGGTCACCCCGGCTTTCATGCCCAGTTCCTTGATTTCTTCAATCGTTCTGTGTAAATGCCTGCAGGTTTCAAGGTGGACAGTCAGGTTATCCGCCCCCGCATCGCGGAATGCACCCAGATATTTCTCTGGTTCGATGATCATGAGATGCACATCGAGGGGTTTTTGAGAAATTTTCTTTACCGCCCTGACAACCGGAAGTCCAAATGAAATATTGGGTACGAAAACACCGTCCATGATATCCAGGTGTAACCAGTCGGCCTCACTGGCGTTCACCATTTCTATATCCTGTTCCAGGTTTGTAAAATCAGCAGCAAGCAATGAGGGTGCAATCATTCGGGTCATAATGCAATAATTGTGGGTTCCATGCAAAAGTAGTAAAAACCCCAATATCTAACCCAGATATGTCTTCAGTAACTTACAGCGGGTGGCGTTCTTCAGTCGCTTGATGGCTTTTTCCTTGATCTGCCTGACGCGTTCACGGGTAAGGTTAAACTCCTGCCCGATCTCCTCGAGTGTATATTGGTATTTGGTATTCAAGCCAAAATATAGTCTGAGGATGTTGGCTTCACGGTAGGTAAGAATGGAAAGAACCCTTTCGATCTCCCGTCTTAGGGAATCGGTCAGCAGACCTTTGTCGGGACTTGGAGTGTCCTTGCTCAGCAAAACATCGTACAGCGTGCTTTCTTCATCTTCTTTGATGGGAGCATCCATTGAGACATGGCGTCCGGCACTTTTCATGGCTTCCTTAACATCCTCCGGTGCCATTTCAAGCAATTCTGCTATTTCCTGCACCGAGGGTTCCCTTTCGTACAACTGCTCAAGATCAGAAAAGGCTTTGTTGATACGGTTAATGGAACCGATTTTGTTCAGAGGCAAACGTACGATCCGTGCCTGTTCAGCCAGGGCCTGAAGGATTGACTGACGGATCCACCAGACTGCATAGGAGATGAACTTGAATCCCCGTGTCTCGTCGAATCGTTGGGCAGCCTTGATCAGTCCTACGTTACCTTCGTTGATCAGATCAGGGAGACTCAGTCCCTGATTCTGGTATTGCTTGGACACGGAAACCACAAATCTCAGATTGGCACTGATGAGTTTATCAAGTGCCTTGGAATCACCATTCCTGATCCTTTGCGCCAGTTCTACCTCCTCCTCCGAAGAAATCAGCTCAACCTTGCCTATCTCGTGAAGGTATTTGTCGAGGGATGGTGTTTCGCGGTTTGTAACCTGTTTGACAATTTTTAATTGTCTCATGCCAGTAGGGATAAGGTTGTTGTTTTGGGTATAATGATAAATTCAAATAGTCAAACGCCGAAGGACACTGAAAAAGCGAAAACTACCTTCAAATTTCAAATATATAATTCGATGAGAATTATAATCAGATACAGTCTAAACCTTTACAAAACACAAGCTAATAAAGTTAATTATTTTTGGGATTACTTGTTAGGGCAAAAAAAAATTATCTTTTCTTTTGGTATTAATTATGAATTACGTATTATTGCAGCAGAATTCCCTTAATTTTTCCATCTATTTATCGTTCCATAGTCCATTTTGTTTTTGTGGTACGTATATACCCTGCAAGCGTAATAGTCAGTCTGATGTCACCAGATATTCGTTTTAAATAAACCTCCCTATTAATTATGTATGATATTTTAGAGCTTAACAAGAAGTTACTACCTGAGCTCAAGGAAATTGCCAAGCAATTGAATGTAAAAAAAGCCGATATTTTAAGAAAGCAGGATCTGATATATAAAATCCTTGATGAACAGGCAATTTTGGCTACCGAAACAAAGAAGCCTGAGAAAAAGTCTGACATGCCATATACTCCTGATTACAAAAGAAGGGGCCGACGTCCCCGGCGCATTGAGAATGATAAGCCTGAATTCCCCGGTGAAACAAGGTTTGAAGACAAACCTGCGATTTCAGCAGAACCAGTTGCAGATTCCATCGCTGACCTGAAACCTGAAGAACCCAGAACAGAGGCATCTCCTGCACATTCTGGCAAGGAAGGGGACCGGAACAGATTTTTCAAAAGACCCTATGACAGTAACAGGCAGCATGGGGAATTCAGGAAAAGGAAGGAATTCATCAGATTCAAAGACAGGGATAACCAGAGAACCAAAGAGGATTTCAACAAAACAGGAGAGCTCCTGGATGAGGAAAAAATCGTCAAAACACCCGAGTTTGAAGATATAATTCTCCCCGAGGCTGAACCGGAAGAAACCGTCCTGAGCGACTTTGAAATGGAGCGGGAGCCCGTTGTTATCCAGCCTTCAGAAGTAAAACCCAGGATGGAGCCTCAGCAACGTGTACCTTTCGAGAGAAAACCCGCACAGGAAAAACCAACAGAATTTGACGGCATCATTACCTGCCAGGGCGTTCTTGAAATTATGCCGGATGGCTATGGATTCCTGCGTTCTTCGGACTATAATTACCTGAATTCGCCCGATGACATATATGTTTCACAATCACAGATCAAACTCTTTGGCCTGAAGACCGGTGACACGGTTACCGGCACAATCAGGCCTCCCAAGGAAGGTGAGAAATATTTCCCGTTGATTAAAGTTATAGAGATCAACGGACGCAATCCCGACTATATCCGCGACAGGGTGCCATTCGACTATCTGACCCCCCTCTTTCCGAATGAGAAATTCACGCTGGTGAAACCGGGTGAAAGATCAAACATGTCTGTACGGGTAGTGGATATGTTTTCACCGATCGGTAAAGGACAACGGGGACTGATCGTTGCCCAGCCAAAAACAGGAAAGACAATTTTGCTTCAGGATATAGCCAATGCAATTGCTGCCAATCATCCCGAAGCTTATCTGATCATATTGCTTATTGACGAGCGCCCTGAAGAGGTTACAGAAATGGCACGCAATGTCAGGGGCGAGGTTGTATCATCCACTTTTGATGAACCTGCAGAAAGGCATGTCCGCGTTGCCAATATTGTTATTGAGAAAGCCAAGCGGCTGGTGGAATGCGGTCATGACGTGGTTATCCTGCTGGATTCAATTACCCGCCTGGCCAGGGCATTCAATACCATTGCTCCGGCATCGGGTAAGGTCCTGTCAGGAGGCGTGGATTCCAATGCATTGCAAAAGCCAAAACGTTTTTTCGGTGCCGCCCGTAATATTGAAAATGGAGGCTCACTGACCATCATTGCCACAGCCCTTACCGATACCGGATCAAAAATGGATGATGTTATTTTTGAAGAATTCAAAGGTACGGGCAATATGGAGCTTCAGCTCGACCGAAAGCTTTCCAACCGCAGAATCTATCCCTCCATTGATATTACCGCTTCAAGTACGCGACGTGAGGACCTGCTGCTCGACAGGAATTTCCTGAATAAGATCTGGGTTCTCAGAAAATATCTTACCGACATGAATTCCATCGAAGCCATGGAATTCTTAAGGGAACGACTGGCCAAAACCGATACGAATGAAGAATTCCTGATTTCCATGAATGGCGAATAAATGGTTACGCAACAGTACTGATCAAAAAATGCGGGTAAAACCCGCATTTTTTAATTTCATGGCAGCTGGAGCCTTCCGGTAGGACATGAATGCTTACTATTTAAAATGAAACCAAATAGCAGCCTGCTGTGAAAAGAATAGCAGAAAATAGCTGATTTATTGTAATTTTGTAATTTATTTTTAAATTATAATCTAATATACTAATTATAAGTGATATAAGATGAGTGCAACGAAAAATTTTGTGACTTGTGATGGTAACTATGCTGCCGCGCATATAGCCTATATGTTCAGCGAGGTTGCAGCAATTTACCCCATTACACCTTCATCCACCATGGCAGAATATGTGGATGAATGGGCAGCAAACGGAAAGAAGAACATCTTTGGCGAAGAGGTCAAACTGGTTGAAATGCAATCTGAGGCAGGTGCCGCAGGCGCTTTGCACGGCGCTCTGCAGGCGGGCTCCCTTTCCTCAACATATACTGCTTCGCAGGGTTTATTGCTGATGATTCCCAATATGTATAAAATCGCCGGTGAGTTACTTCCGGCAGTTTTCCACGTTTCGGCCCGAAGCCTGGCTGCTCAGGCCCTTTCCATCTTCGGGGATCACAGTGATGTGATGAGCACCAGAAATACAGGATTTGCCATGCTGGCAACCAGCAGTGTTCAGGAAGTCATGGACCTTGCTGCTGTCGCCCATCTCACTGCCATCAAGGGAAGGGTACCTTTCCTTCATTTCTTTGACGGTTTCAGGACGTCTGCCGAGATCCAGAAAATTGAAGTACTGGCCATGGAAGATGTCGCTAAACTCATTGATTATAAAGCATTACAGGAATTCAGGGACAGGGCATTAAACCCGGATCATCCGGTTACCCGCGGAACGGCTCAGAATCCAGATATCTATTTCCAGAGCAGGGAGGCAGCAAATCCCTTCTATGATAGGCTGCCCGATATGGTGGAAGATTATATGAAAGAAATTTCAAAGCTCACCGGTCGTGATTATGCACCTTTCCGCTATTTTGGCGCTCCTGATGCCGAAGAGATTGTCATCGCCATGGGCTCGGTTACCGAGACCACCCGTGAGGTTGTTGATTACCTCAATGCAAAAGGATCCAAGCTGGGCGTTGTTGTGGTTCATTTATACCGGCCTTTTTCTGCGAAGCACTTGCTGAAAGTGGTTCCGAAATCCGTTAAAAAGATCACGGTACTCGACAGAACAAAGGAACCTGGAGCAAACGGTGATCCCTTGTATCTCGACATCAAGGAAGTCTTTTACGGGCAGCCTAACGCTCCTTTGATAATCGGCGGACGTTACGGCCTCAGTTCCAAGGATACCACACCGGTTCAGATTGTCACGGTTTATGAAAACATGGCTTCCAAAGAGCCAAAACTTCATTTTACTGTGGGCATTGATGATGATGTGACGCATTTATCCCTTCCTGTTAAGCCTGAAATCAGCATCTCCGATAAAGGAACCTTCGAGGCCAAGTTTTTTGGTCTGGGTTCGGACGGTACCGTGGGGGCCAATAAAAACTCGATCAAGATCATTGGCGACTCAACCGAAAAATATGCCCAGGCATACTTTGCCTATGACTCCAAGAAATCAGGCGGAATTACAGTTTCACACCTGAGGTTTGGCGACAAACCCATACGCTCTCCTTACCTGGTGTGTACTCCCGATTTTGTTGCCTGTCATGTTCCTTCCTACCTGGAAAAGTATGATATGCTGAAGGGTATTAAAACAGGAGGCACCTTCTTGCTGAATAGCATCTGGGATGTTGAAGAAACTAAAAAGAGGCTGCCGGACAATATAAAAAAGATCCTGGCCGAGAAGGATGTTCAGTTTTATATCATCAATGCCACCCAGATTGCCGAAGAGATCGGCCTCGGGAACCGTACGAATACAATCATGCAATCGGCATTCTTCAGGATCGCCAATGTCATACCCTTCACGGATGCCATGTCGCAGATGAAAAAGGCTGTCATCAAAACCTTCGGCCGCAAAGGCGAGGATATAGTCAACATGAACATTGCTTCTATTGACCGTGGCGGCAATGTCACCAAGGTTGAGGTTCCAAAGGAATGGGCAAAAATCGAAATCAAATCCACAAAGGACAGCCGTAATATTCCTGATTTTATCAAGCAAGTTGTGGAACCCATCAATAGCATGAAGGGTGATGATCTGAAAGTGAGTGCGTTCTCCGGACGTGAAGACGGAACTTTCCCTTCAGGTACTACAGTGTATGAAAAACGCGGAATTGCCGTAAATGTGCCGGAGTGGATATCCGGCAACTGCATCCAGTGCAACCAATGTGCATTTGTATGCCCCCACGCCTCCATCAGACCATTCCTGCTCGATGAGAAGGAATTTAAAGGCGCACCGGCTGATACGGTCACGCTTAAGGCCAATGGCAAGGGATTTGAGGGCCTGCAATACCGGATTCAGGTCAGCCCGCTTGACTGTACCGGCTGTGGTGTTTGTGCCGATATCTGTCCCTCAAAAGAAAAATCGCTCGTCATGAAACATCTGGGCACACAAAGTGCCGAGATAGGCCGCTGGGATTATCTCATCAATAAGGTTACCAACAAGGATAACCTGGTTGAGGTGGACAAATCGGTAAAGAATAGTCAGTTCGCGCAACCCTTGTTTGAATTTTCCGGTGCCTGCGGTGGATGTGGTGAAACACCCTATATCAAGCTGGTTACGCAGTTGTTTGGCGACAGGATGATGGTGGCCAATGCTACCGGTTGCTCTTCCATTTATGGTGGTTCTGCTCCATCAACGCCATATTGCACCAATAAAGAAGGCAAGGGTCCGGCCTGGGCAAATTCACTGTTTGAAGACAATGCCGAGTATGGTCTTGGAATTGCCCTGGGCGCCCAGAAACTCAGGAACAGGATCGGACGCAAAATGACAGAATCAATAGGATCAAATCCTGGCTTATCCGATAAATCAATCGATGCTTTCAAAGAATGGCTCGACTCCAGGAACGATGCCCGCGCATCCAAAGCTGCCTCGCTGAAAGTTGTGGAGGCTTTATCCAAGGAAAAGAATCCGGTTGCAAAAGAGATTCTTGATCTTCAACAATATCTTGTCAAAAAATCGGTCTGGATCTTCGGTGGCGACGGCTGGGCTTATGATATCGGCTATGGCGGATTGGATCATGTACTGGCTTCGGGTGAAAATGTCAATGTACTGGTTATGGATACGGAGGTCTATTCAAATACCGGTGGTCAGGCTTCCAAATCCACTCCCATTGGTGCCGTGGCCAAATTTGCTGCAGCTGGCAAACGTGTCAGAAAGAAAGACCTCGGCGCAATGGCCATGACCTATGGCTATGTTTATGTTGCTCAGGTTGCCATGGGAGCAAGTCAGAATCAGTATTTGAAAGCTCTTCGCGAAGCTGAGGCATACAACGGTCCCTCCCTGATCATTGCATACTCTCCCTGTATCAACCATGGCCTGCGGGCGGGAATGGACAAATCACAGGAGGAACAGAAGCTTGCCGTGGACGCAGGATACTGGCATCTTTACCGCTATAATCCCATGCTGGAAAAGGAAGGCAAGAATCCGTTCGAACTTGATTCAAAAGAACCGGAATGGACTAAATTTCAGGAATTCCTGAATAGCGAGGTTCGCTATACTTCACTGAAAAAGGCATTCCCGAAAGAAGCCGGAGAACTTTTCGCAGCTGCTGAAGAAAATGCTAAATGGCGCTACAACAGTTACAGGAGAATGGCGGCAATGGATTTTTCAGGCGCGAATAAATAAATTCATGGAAAGGTGAATAACATTTGCAGAGACGGGTTATAGACCCGTCTCTGCTTTTTAAATATTTACGACAGAAAGCTTGGGAAGAATTATTGCACTTGATTACGGTCGGAAGCGCACCGGAATAGCGGTCACGGATCCGCTCCAGATAATTGCCAACAGCCTGACCACAGTACCTTCATCAGAAGTGATGGCCTTTCTGAGATCATACACTGCAAAGGAGAATGTCGATTCCTTTGTTGTCGGGTATCCCCGGCAAATGAACAATACACCTTCTGAAGCTGTTATCTATATTGATCCGTTTGTTAAACAGCTGAAACAGACATTTCCCGACAAGGAGGTATTTCTGATGGACGAGCGTTTTACTTCAAAAATGGCATTACAAGCCATGATTGCCGGAGGTGTCAAAAAGAAGGACCGGCAGAACAAGGCCCTGATTGATGCGGTCAGCGCCACCATCATTCTGCAATCCTATCTGGAATACAGAAATAACCACTAATCCATTCACCGCACAATCAACTATCAACGCATGATTTACCCCATAGTTGTATATGGTTCTCCGATACTCCGGCACATGGCCAGGGAAATCAACCGGGATTATCCCAATTTACAGTCGCTGATATCCGACATGTTCGATACCATGTATAAATCTGACGGCATGGGACTTGCAGCACCACAAATCGGCAAATCCATCCGGCTGTTTGTTGTGGACGCCACTTCACTGGCTGATGAGGATCCGGCATTGCAGGATTTTAAGAAAGCATTTATTAACCCTAAGCTTCAGTTGCTTGGCGAAGAGACCATGGTGATGAATGAAGGTTGTTTGAGCCTTCCCAAGCTCAGGGAGGATGTGAGCCGTCATAACAGGGTCAGCATCAGTTACTATGATGAAAGCTGGAACCATCATGAAGAAGTGTTCGAAGGGCTGAAAGCACGTGTGATCCAGCACGAATATGATCACCTGGACGGGATACTGTTCATCGATAAAATAAATCCACTCAGAAAGAAATTGCTGAAAGGAAAACTGAACGATATTGCCAAGTTAAAAGTTGATGTGCCTTATAAAATTAAGGTAATAAAGTAAATGCAAAGACCCCGTCATTCCGGCGGGGTCTTTGCATTTAAGCCTATACAACAGGGTGTTTCTTGAAGATCTGATCGGATTTCAGCAGCAGGTCAATGTACTGCGCCCGCTTGTATACAAACGGATCATTTAAACTCTTATTGGATAACTTACCCCGGAAATCATCCAGCGTGGTGTAATTTTTCGATTCCATCCAGGTCTGCAGATCTTTCAGTATGGTTGATATGTATTCTATTTTATTCTTGTAAACCGTACTCACAACCTCAACGCAGTCAGCTCCTGCCAGGATCATTTTTACTACATCTGCCCCGGTGTAAATCCCTGTGTTTGCACAAATGGAGGCTGAGATGGTGCCGTATAACAGTCCTGCGAAACGAAGACTGAGCTTGTTATCTTCAGGATTACTAAGGTGGAAAGGTGAAAAATGAACCTGTTTATCAATATCAATATCTGGCTGGAAAAGTCGGTTGAACAATACAAATCCGTTTACACCCACTTTATCCATCTGTGCAACAACATTCAGAGGGTTTGCATAAAACGGACTCAGTTTGACACTGATGGGCAGCTTTACCTTGGATCTCACCGCCTGTAAAACTTCAATCTGCTGTTCTTTAACATCCCGGCCATCGGTATGGGTATCACGGGGAATGAAGAAGAAGTTGAATTCCAACGCATCAACTCCTGTCTGTTCCAGTAACCTGGCATACTCAATCCACGATTCGGTGTACAAAGCATTCAAGCTGGCTATGACAGGTATCTTCAGACTTTCTTTAACCTTCCTGAGGTTATGCAGATGTTCCTCCGGGCCTGCATGCTCAATGGTGGGAAACAATTTAACCATTTCTGCATTGCGCTCATTGTATTCCTCAAGTTCATCATCAAGCTGTGCTGATTCCAGCTGTATTTGCTCTTCAAAAAGTGATTTATATACTACGGCAGCAGCTCCTGCCTCTTCAGCTTTTTTCAGGTTTTCGATTTTGGTGACGAGATTGCTGGCACCAAGAATGACAGGGTTTTTCAATTCGATCCCAAGATACTTTGTCTTTAAATCAACCATTTTATATTCATTTAAGATGTTTACTGACTTTATGGTTCTACTGTTCCTCACAAATTTAGAAATTATATTCATTATAATCCGCATTGGCAAATTGAAAATTGACCAGCCGACAATTGTTTTTATAAGTTAAAAAAAAACACTACTTTTCCTTGGGTTTTGTCTGCAATTAATTCCAGGTTGCATGCAGTTATTGCCAATTTTAAGAAAATGCCCGTTTGCCAGGATTCTTGTCTTTTATGCTGCAGGAGTAGTAACTACCTGTTTTTTCTGTATCAGGAGCATCGGCCTGTTGCTTATTCTGTGGGTTGTTGTTTCTTTGCTGCTGGCTGCGGCACTGAGGATCGAACGTGGTAAATGTTTCGAAACCGGTTGGCGATCGGGTTTGCTGTTTGGCGTCATCCTTTTCATGGCTGGGTTCATCAACATGAATATACGTTGTCAGAAAGCCGGTCGGATGAATGATTTGGCTGTTGCCCGCGGCTATTTTATCCTTCAGATTGCAGATGTTCCTGAAGAAAAGGAACATGTCATAAAAACTACTTCCGTTATTTTAGGAACTGCAAAGAAGGGGACCGGAGAATATAACGGGATCAGGCTATTGCTTTATATAGAAAAGGATACATGCTCTTTGCAACTGAAACCCGGCGATAGGGTGGTCGCAAATGCCCTTATTACCGGCATTCCTTCCGCGAAAAATCCAGGCGAATTTGATTATCGCAACTACATGGGAGAAAGGCAAATTTACAAACAAACATACCTGAAGTCGGGTTCATGGAAATTAATTGCAGCCTCAAGGAAAAAATCAGTGAGGTTTTTAGCCTCCCACTGTCGTGAAGAGCTCTTAAAGAGCTATCACAACCTGGGACTGAACAGGACACTTTATGGTATTTTGGCAGCACTTACCCTGGGATATCGAAACGATCTTGAGATTCAGGCAAAACAGGCTTTTTCCCGTGCTGGCGTCATGCATGTCATGGCCCTGTCGGGTTTTAATGTGGCCATCATTGCCCTTGCCTTCGGGTATATACTGGGTATTTTTGATCGTTTCCATTCCGGCAGGATCCTTAAAACAATAATTATAATTCTGGTAATCTGGTTATTTGCCTTTATTACGGGACTATCACCGTCGGTTACCAGGGCAGCAGTAATGATAAGTTTTGTCATGCTCGGACAACTTATAAACCGGAGAATCAATACCTACAATATACTGTTTGCATCGGCCGTGATTCTTCTGACCATTACACCGGCGCTGCTTACCAATGTCAGCTTCCAGTTGTCATTCATGGCTGTTCTTGGAATCGTTCTGTTTCAGCCTATATTCTACCGGTTGTACCGCTTTAAATACAGATTAACGGACATGCTCTGGAGGCTGTTTACTGTCTCCTGTGCGGCGCAGTTATCTACCCTGCCGCTTACCCTGTTTTATTTTCACCAGTTCCCTGTATATTTTTGGTTGACAAATCTTTATGTTGTTCCTTGGGTATCCGCAATCATCGTTCTTGCAGGTTTCTTTTTGCTGAGTTCATTCATACCGCCGGTCGCCCTTCCGGTGGGAAAGATACTGGCCCTGTTGCTGGAGGGTCTCTACCGTGCTGTCTCATTTACCGAGATTCTTCCTTGTGCCCTCGTTGAGAACCTGTATATCGGAATCCATCAGGCCGTCCTGCTGGCCCTTTCAATATTCATGGCAGGATTCTATTTTTATTGCCGCAAATTTTCCGCATTGTTGATATCCCTTTGCCTTTTCCTGGTATTTCAGCTGACAATCCTGGGACATAACATGCAACTGCGCAATCAGCAGATTTTCGTGACAGCGAATCTGAAAGGTTTTACAGCACTCAATTTTATTTCGGGAAGAAATGGAATAATGTGGGTGGATTCCTTGTTGTTATTAAAGCAGATGGAGTATCGGTATGCATTGTCCGGTTTCTGGATTGAGCATGGCGTGTCTGAACAGGTCAAAGTATTGTCAGAATTCCGGGATGCCGAAGAGCCAGAAGGTCTTCGTAACATTTTTTTTTGTTCTGATTTTTTAGGCGGCAACCTCCTGATATCCCTGTCCGGTCATAACATTGTTTTATTGCGGGACGACAGGTTTTATACCTATCGGACGGTTAGCAGGCTTAAAACTGATCTGGTTGTTGTAACTGGTTCACTCAGGCCTGATCCGGGTGCCGTATTGGGACTCCTTGATACGGAAAGGATCATTCTCGATTCGTCAGTCAGGACCTGGCAGGCTGCTATATGGAAAAACAGTTGTGATCACCTGTTCCTGGAATGTTGGAACGTTATGGAAAAAGGAGCCTTCCTGTGCATGTATAATAAAAGGAAAAAGCGGGATTAAAAATCAACCTCACCGATCCCTTCACGGATTACAATGGGTTCAGAACCGGTACAGTCAATAACCGTTGATGGGACATTGTTTCCAACCCCCCCGTTTATCACAGCGTCAACGAGATCTTTATAATAGTCATAAATCAGTTCGGGATCAGTTGTGTAATCCAGGACTTCATCCTCGTCGTGTATGGAAGTGGTGAGAACAGCATTGCCCAACTCCTTAACAATTTCAAGAATGATCTTGTTTTCCGGAATTCTGATGCCGATGGTTCTTTTCCGGTTCCTGAAAATTCGCGGCACATTGCTGCTCGCCTGAAGGATGAAGGTGTACGGGCCCGGCAGGTGCTTTTTCATCAGTTTGAAAGTAGGATTGTCGACATGTCTGGCATAATCGGTTAGCTGGCTGAGACTATGACAAATAAAGGAAAAATTTGCCTTCTCGAGGTTGATCCCCTTGATACGGGCCACCCTTTCCACGGCTTTGTGATTAAAAACATCACAACCAAGCCCATAAACGGTATCGGTGGGAAATATGATCACCCCCCCCTTCTGCAGGATTTCAACAGCTTTCTGGACCTGCCTGTGACCAGGCGTTTCAGGATGAATTCTGAGCAACATCGATCAAATGACCATAAATGAGGGGCAAAGGTAATAAAAGTTATTAGAGTTGGAGGAGTTGAGAGACTTGGGAGTGTTTTGAGCGGAAGGTTGCAGGTTGAAGATTGCAGGTAGTGGTTGTTGTGTTTGTAGGGGATTAAGCAGCGATGTTCCCCGATGGCGGGGGAGAGGATGGGCCTCATTAAAAATACTCATAGGTGTATTTCGTCAACACCCTGTATTTGGTAGCAGGATAGTACGTGTCTGCAGACATGCACAATCCCCGGTCATCATATTTGTATAAAATCCGGTTGAACTCTTCAGTTCCCTTTCTGCGCCATTTAATTTCAACCAGGTTGTCATTTGCATCATAGGTCAGACTTTTCTTCACAAATCGCGGTACCTCAGGTGATTCTTCTGAAACCTCCAGCAGTTCTCCGGTGACGCTGTAATTATAGGTAGTTTTCAGCGTGATTTTGTCAAATTTGTACCTGGCTTCCTCTTTGAGGTTTTTCTTGTCATCGTAATTGTATGTTTTCTTTTCCAATGCACGCTGATTTACCCCGTAAACTGCCTCCTCCACAAGGTTGCCTTTTGCGTCGTACTTTAGGATCAACTTCGAGGTCAGGGTGCCGGCTTGGTTATATATTGATACAGTGGTGGTTGTACCTGATTTTGAAAACACTCTTTTTTCCTGCAACACAGATTTCTTCATGTACCTGATCTCGGTCATCTCTCCATCGGCGCTGTATGAATATACATTCCTGAAGTTCTCGACACCATCGAAACCGCTTTCTTCGGTCAGGGAATTCCTGGCATCATATGAATAAAACTTCTGGTAGGAATTATCACCTGATTGCCTCGTGTATTCCGTTTTATTGCCTCTTGAATCGTAAGTATATTTTTCTGTGTGTAAGACTGCACCCTTGGGATTGAACGCATTTACCTGGGAAACATCGCCACTGGCCAGGTAGGTGGTCACCGATGTCTTGACACCCATTTTTTCCGGCTTTTCTCCGGCATATTTATAGTCCCAGCTTATCTGATTCTTAACCCTGTTACGGGCAATGGCATCCTTGACTTTTAGGTCATCTGTCTGTTGACAGAGGGAATATGTGAAAAGGAATAAGAGGAAAGCCAGTGTGAATAAAGACCTCATGCAGATATTGATAGCGTTACAAAGATTATCACTAGTTTATCAAATTCGTATTCGTTTACGATTGTATCTTACCAAGGTTTCAGACTCCCGGTGAATTCATTCCAAACAATTTCCATGCCGGTTGAATTTTTATTGTTAATTTTCGCAGATTAAAATAAAATGAACATCAGACAAATTCCGGTTCTGAAACTTTTGGCAGTTTCAGCTTCAGCCCTGATCATACTGATCATGGCGGTATCGTTTACCATTCGGGGGTTCATCCTGAGAAAGGCGATTGATTCTTTAAATGCCAGAATTTATCATCACAGTTATTCTGCTCATTGGGATGACGCGGGATTTAGAGGATTGAATACGGTATTTGTCAAAGGGATTTACTTCCAGAGTAAAAACAGCAGTGACGAGCTGTTTATGGATTCGGTCTCGGTGAGAATAAGAATCTTGCCATTGTTCGTTAAACATATCCGAATCAGGGAATTCGAATGCAGGACCATCTCCATCCGTTACCAGGCTGAAAAAGAATCGTTCAGAAAGCCTGTGGTAAAACCGGATGCTACCGGAAAGTCTTTTGAGTCTGTCAAGCGGGAAGACCTGGCCGAATTGGCCTATAAGAACATTCGCAGGATGTTCAGCTATGCGCCATCCAAAATGCGTATTAACCGTGTACAGGTCAGAATATCCTCCGCGGGAGACCCTACTGAAATAGGTATACACGGATTAACACTGCTTCACGGTTCAATAAATGCCGCAATCGTATTTGCAGGAGGCAAGACAAGGGTAGAGATTCCCGTCCGGGGCCGGTTCGACAAAAGTACGGAGATCATTGATCTGTCCTTGATCAAGACTGATTCCAGCTTGCTTCCCATTCCCTTTTTACGTGAAAAGTACGGCATTTCTGCAGGTTTTGATACGCTGGCGTTTGCAGTTGACCTCTCCGGTCGCAACCGGCGTATGGTAAACCTCGAAGGAACCTTCAGTTTTGAAGGATTTATTCTGAACGGAGAGAGACTTTCCACGCAGGATATTGTAATTGACCATTTCAGGTCCTCCTTCCTGGTCCACCTGGGGCCACATACTGTTGAACTTGACAGTAGTACCCGCGCTGATCTTAATAAAATCAGCCTCATGCCCTATTTTAGGTTCGACCTGACCCATAATCCGGAAGTCACATTCAAAGTTCTTCCCATACAATGGGATGCAGGGGACTTTTTCCTTTCACTGCCACAGGGCATGTTTACTAGTCTTACCGGACTTCAGGCAAAAGGCCGGTTACATTACTACCTTGATTTCAAGGTAGACCTGAACAATCCCGATAGTTTATGGTTCGATACAAAACTTCGTGCAGAAGATTTTAGTATAATACATTACGGAACAGATGATTACCGGATACTTAACGGCAGTTTCCTTCACCATGCGTACGAACACGGCAGACTGGCCGCTTCCTTTGTAGTTGGAAGTGAGAATACTGATTTTGTGCCCTTTGAACAAATTTCACCCTATCTGCGCGCAGCGGTAATGACTTCGGAGGATGGCAGCTTTTTCTACCACAATGGATTTAATCCTGTTGCCTTCCGTGAATCTATAGCGACAAATATCAGGGAGAAGAGGTTTGCCAGAGGTGGCAGTACCATAACCATGCAACTGGTTAAAAATGTATTTCTTACACGAAACAAGACCCTGGCCAGAAAGATTGAGGAAGCATTAATAGTCTGGCTTATCGAAAGCAAGAATTTGGTCTCAAAACAAAGGATGTATGAAATATATCTGAACCTGATTGAATGGGGCCCCGGAATCTACGGCATCAGCCAGGCCAGCCGGTTCTATTTTGGCAAATCACCGTCTGCCCTTAACCTGGAGGAAAGTATTTTTCTGGCCAGTATAGTACCTCATCCCAAATGGTACAAGTATTCCTTTGAAACCAATGGGGTTGTCAAACCCTTCTTTAGAAATTATTTCGACCGGCTCAATGAATTGATGGTCAGGAAGGCGTTCATAGCACCGGAGGATACAGCTGGTGCAAAGCCGCTTATAATGCTTACCGGTCCGGCAGCACAGGTTTTTTCAGTACCTGATTCCATTGCTGCTGATTCACTGATCCCTGATGAAATGGAATTAGTTCCCTCTTTGTGATCAATTTCAAAAGATCTGTGTTAATAACTAAACAGAGCATTTATAATATATCATTTAAACAAAAAAAGATATGGCATTTGATCTGGATCTGATTCAACGTGTTTATGCATCCTTTGCCCGGCGTATTGAGGCGGCAAGAGAGCTGATCAATAATCCTCTTACCCTAACGGAGAAAATCCTGTATGCCCATCTCGAAGAAGGGATACCCGGCAGGTCCTTTAAACGTGGTAAGGATTATGTTAATTTTCTGCCCGACCGGGTTGCCATGCAGGATGCAACGGCGCAAATGGCTTTGTTGCAGTTCATGCAGGCTGGCCGTAAAAAGGTTGCAGTTCCTTCCACAGTGCATTGTGATCACCTGATACTTGCCAAAGAGGGTGCAAAAGCCGACCTTGCATCGGCAAAGGTTACTAACAGTGAGGTTTATAACTTCCTGGCTTCCGTTTCTGATAAATACGGAATTGGTTTCTGGAAACCCGGTGCGGGAATTATTCACCAGGTAATTCTTGAGAACTACGCCTTCCCGGGAGGAATGATGATCGGAACTGATTCGCATACCGTTAATGCAGGAGGACTTGGAATGATGGCCATTGGAGTAGGAGGGGCAGATGCATGTGATGTAATGGCCGGTCTTACCTGGGAAATGCGCTTTCCCAAACTGATCGGGGTCAAACTGACAGGTAAATTAAGTGGTTGGGCTTCAGCCAAGGATGTCATCCTGAAAGTAGCCGGACTTTTAACCGTGAAGGGAGGGACCGGCTATATCCTTGAATACTTTGGTGAGGGCGCTGAAACCATTTCCTGCACCGGCAAAGGTACCATCTGCAACATGGGAGCCGAAATCGGAGCCACGACTTCAGTCTTCGGATATGACGGCAAAATGGAGGAGTACCTGAGGGGAACAGGGAGAGGGGATGTGGCTGATATGGCCGGACGAATAAGGGAATCACTGACGGCTGATAAAGAAGTATATCAGGATCCCCGCAAATTCTTTGATGAACTGGTTGAAATAAACCTGTCGGAACTGGAACCTCATATCAATGGTCCTTTTACCCCGGACCTGGCCACCCCGGTTTCAAAATTTGCCCAGGTGGTAAAAGAAAACGGATGGCCTGAAAAGCTTGAAGTAGGGCTTATCGGGTCCTGCACCAATTCATCCTACGAAGACCTTACAAGAGCATCATCCGTTGCAGGGCAGGCAATGGCCAAGGGCCTGAAGGCGAGATCCGCCTTTACCATTACGCCGGGGTCGGAACAGGTACGGTTTACAGCACAACGAGACGGAATACTGGAAATTTTTGAGAGGATGGGAGGCACCGTGCTCGCAAATGCCTGCGGTCCGTGCATAGGTCAATGGGCAAGACACGGAGCAGACAAGCAGGAAAAGAACTCCATCATGACTTCCTTCAACAGGAACTTCGCCAAGCGAACGGACGGAAATCCCAATACCCACGGTTTTGTTGCCTCGCCTGAGATAGTCACTGCCTTTGCAATTGCCGGTACCCTGTCATTCAATCCACTGACCGACAAACTGGTCAATGAAAAAGGGGAAAGTGTGCAACTCGACGAACCCCGGGGAGTGGAAATGCCTCCCCTGGGATTCGAGGTGACAGATAGCGGATACCAGGCACCGGCTGAGGATGGAAGTAGTATACAGGTATTGGTCAGTGAAAAGAGCGACAGACTGCAATTACTGACGCCATTTGAACCTTGGAACGGCGCTGATTATACAGGGTTACGCTTATTAATCAAGGCCAGGGGCAAATGTACTACCGATCATATTTCAATGGCCGGTCCCTGGCTTAAATACCGGGGACATCTCGACAATATTTCCAACAATATGCTCATTGGTGCTGTGAATTACTTCAATGACAGGACTAATTCCGTAAAAAATCATCTTACGGGCCAGTACGACGAAGTACCAAAGGTGGCCAGACTGTACAAATCACAGGGTGTTGGAACCATTGTGGTGGGTGACGAAAATTACGGTGAAGGTTCCTCACGTGAGCACGCCGCCATGGAGCCAAGGCACCTGGGTGTAAAGGCTGTCCTGGTGCGTTCCTTTGCACGAATACATGAGGCCAACCTGAAGAAGCAGGGAATGCTGGCCCTCACCTTTTCTGAAAAAGCCGATTATGAAAAGATCCGTGAGGACGACCTCATCGATATTATTGGTCTGGCTTCTTTTGCCTCCGGAAAACCGCTGGCCGTCAGCCTTCGTCATGCAGACGGAAAAGTGGACAGGATATTTGTGAACCATACTTACAATGAGCACCAGATAGCCTGGTTCAGGGCAGGATCGGCATTGAACCTTATCCGGCAAACGCAGAAATAAGGCTGTCTTTCCTGTTTGCTTCGAAATGGCGAAGTACCCTTGTTCATAACATCCTTTGCCATGCGCTGTGTGACAAATAAGGCACTTAATTTCATTCTTATTAAAGTTTTTGTATCTTAGTATAAGTATTGATAAACAGCCAAGCCAATTTGAAAAGACTTTCCGAACTCCGGCCCATCCCAAAGGGTGATAAAAAAACAATCAGGGGATGGGTGATGTATGACTGGTCCAATTCAGTGTACCAGCTGACAATCGGTTCCACGATCTTTCCGATTTATTACAATGCAATAACCCGGCACGGGGATGATTTCACCATCACCTTTTTTGGGATCAAAGCCATCAACACGGTCCTCTATTCTTGGTCGATCGCCATATCCTATCTCGTTGTAGCGCTTTTTTCACCTTTGTTTTCCTCTATCGCCGATTATACGGGCCGCAGGAAAACATTTATGAAAGTTTTTACATGGATTGGCGCTCTTTCCTGCGGGGTTCTTTTCTTCTTTAATAAGAATACTGTTGAACTTGGGCTGATTGCATTCACTATGGCCACCATTGGCTATGGCGGAAGTCTGGTTTTTTATAACTCATTTCTTCCTGTAATTGCAGAACCTGAGGACCAGGACAGGATCAGTGCCAGGGGATATTCCATGGGTTATCTGGGAGGAGTTGTCTTGTTGATATTCAACCTGGTCTTTGTTCTTTTCCCAGGATTTTTCGGGATTACCGATGATACATTTGCCCCAAGGCTGGCTTTTTTTACGGTATTTCTGTGGTGGATAGGGTTCTCTCAAATTACATTCCGACGACTGCCAAAGTATACCTTCGGCAAGCGGGTGAAGGGCGAAAACCCGATCCTGAAGGGCTATTCCGAACTTCGGAAAGTGTTCAACCAGGTAAGGCAGATGAATCAGTTGAAAATATATCTGGCAGGTTTCTTCTTTATGACCATGGGATTGCTGACTGTTATGTTTATGGCGGCCACTTATGGTACCAAAGAGCTTGGGTTAAGTGACAATGTGCTAATACCCACCATTTTACTGATTCAACTGATCGGTATGTTCGGTGCGTGGTTGTTTGCCAGGTTATCAGCCAGGTTCGGGAATATCAGGAGCCTGATATTATCCATCTTCGTATGGATTCTGGTTATTGTGGCTGTATTCTTTATTCATACAGCTGTGCAGTTTATCATTGTGGCCTGTTTTGTGGGAGTTGTCATGGGGGGTACACAGGCCCTCGCAAGGTCCACCTATTCGAAAATGCTTCCCGAAACACGTGACCATACCTCATTTTTCAGCTTTTATGATGTGATGGAAAAATTTGCAACGGTAGGGGGAACCTTCAGCTTCGGAATTATTGAAGCCATTACCGGTAGTATGCGTTATTCCGTCCTGGCCATTTCAACCTTCTTTGCGATAGGCCTGGTTTTTATGTTGATCCTGCTTCGAAAACAAAAACTGGCCTAATAAGGGTTCAATCTGAGGCTGGGAAAATGGCCGTAAAATACCTGATAATTGTAACGGGACCTACAGCTGTGGGGAAAACAAGCCTCGCCATACAGCTGGCTAAACAGTTCCACACAGTCATTATCAACGCCGATTCTCGACAGGTTTATCGTGAAATGGTTATAGGTACGGCCATCCCAACAAGTGATCAGCTGGCAGAAGTACCGCATTATTTTGTCGGTCACAAATCAATCCATGAATATTATAGTGCCAGTCTGTTCGAAGGGGAAGCCATTGAACTGCTCGATCAGCTGTTTGCTGGTCACGACACAGTTGTTATGGCAGGGGGAAGCGGCATGTACATTGATGCCGTGTGTCTTGGAATTGATGAAATTCCGACCGTTGATCCGGCTGTCCGTAAGCAGGTCCGTAAAGAATTTGAACTGATCGGGCTTCCGGGCATTCAGTCTAGACTGCTGGTTTCAGATCCAGAATATTATTCCAGGGTTGATCTCAACAATCCCACGCGTATTTTAAAGGCGCTTGAAATCCGGGAACAGACTGGGAGGCCTTATTCATCCTTTCTCACAGGCAAAGCCAAAGCACGGAATTTTTCACTTCTGAAGATAGGCCTGGATCTCCCCCGCCAGGATCTTCACAGGAGGATCAATGCCAGGGTGGATTCAATGGTGTCGGCAGGACTCCTGCAGGAAGCCAGTGGCCTGTTCGGGTTTCGCCAACTGAATGCACTGAATACAGTGGGCTATAAAGAACTTTTTTCATTCTTTGAAGGTAAATGCACACTCAATGAGGCAATTGACAAGATCAAAGGGCATACACGGCAGTACGCCCGCAGACAATTGACGTGGTTTCGAAGAGATCCAGCTATTCGCTGGTTCCGGCCAGATGAAACCAAAAAGATAATGGATTATATTCGTGAAGAAATTATCTTGTAATGGACTTGCCTGAAATAAAGCAATTTAATATCAGAGTTTATGGGTTGCTCATCCATGAGATGACACAGATCTTGCTGTCTGATGAATTCATGCTCAACAGGAAGATGACCAAATTCCCGGGAGGCGGTTTGCATTTTGGGGAAGGACCTGAAGAATGCATGATGCGTGAAGGCATGGAAGAATTCGGGCAGCAGATTGAGATAATCGATCATTTTTATACCACCGGGTTCTTTCAGCGTGCTCTGTTCTTTGAAGATCATCAATTGATCAGCATTTATTACAGGATAAGATTTCCGGAAGAACCGCGTTTTAAAATTTCACTGAAACCTTTCGATTTTCCGAAAATGGTGAATGGAAGTCAGTCGTTCCGGTGGGTCAATATTGCAGCCTTTCAGACAGAGGAACTGAGTTTTCCTATTGACAGGCATGTCATGGGATTATTAAAGAAACAGGCTGGTCAGCAATAATCTATAAGGACTGTTTAAACAAAATACTTTCTATGGGGTTTAAGTAATGATGATAGTTCATGAAAATTTATATATTTACGCCAAATAGACAAATACCTTTAATATAAACTTTTAATCTGAAATTATATGAAACTGGAGTATATTAAAAGAATTGCAGGACTCGTTGTGGTATTTACAGGCCTCTTTACAGGCCTGCTTGCTCAGGAGAAAAATGATGCCATTAAGGTATTCAATGAAGGCGTGGAGTTGATGAAGGCCAACGATGTACGGGCAATTGAAACGTTTGAGAACTGTATAAAAATCTGTGAACAGATCGGAGATTCAGCCAATGATATCAAGGCTAAGGCCATCAAGGTTCTGCCTGATTTATATTTCCAGAAAGCGTTTGATCTGTTGACCATTGATAAAAATATCAATGAATCACTCAAGGCTTCGAAAAAAACCCTGGAAATTGCCGAAAAATATGGAGATACAAAAACCAAGGAAAGCACCCAGAAGATCATGATTCAGGCATATTCCACAATGGCTTCCGGTTTTGTCAGCAGCAAGGAAAATGCAAAAGCGATCCAGGCCTATGACAGCGTTTTAATGATTAATCCCGATCATATCCCCACCATCTATAACAAGGCGTTGATCTATAAAGCAATGGATAATGGTCCCAAATTCGGAGAGACCATTGACCTTTACATTCAAAAGGTAACATCAACCGGTGATACTGTGAGTGTTCAAAAAGCCAGTAAAATTGCACGGGATTATTTCCGGGTTGCCGGGAGTAAGGCAAATCAGGCCAATAAGCTTACCGATGCTGTTACTTTGTTAAACACAGCTTCAAAGTACGGAGCAGATAAGAATGTATATTATCAATATGCCAGTGTTTACAACAAACAGAAGAAATACACCCTCGCTGTTGAAAGTGCACAGAAGGGACTCGCACTTGAAACCGGTACTCCTGAGGAAAAAGCCAAGTTCTATTTTGAAATAGCCGAGGCACAGTTTAAACTGGGTAAGAATGCAGATGCCTGCGAGGCATACAAAAACGCCATGTACGGACCGTTTGTGGAGGCAGCCAAAGCACAGCGAACCAATTTGAAATGTCAGTAGGCTGATTTCGGCTGAAAACAGTAAATACAACGAAAGCGTGGAGAAAACTTCACGCTTTTTTTATTCATCGAAAGGTATCCTGGTTATATTTTAGCAATTCAATAAATAAGATAACGAAATGACACAAAAAGTAAAATATTTGTTATAATTTTACGTCGTATTTATATAAATAATTTAAATTATTAATAATAACGAATATTTTTGTTACAATGTGTGGGATAGTTGGAGTATTTGATCTGAAGTTGACTGCACAGGAACTCAGACCCCAGGTCCTGGAAATGTCAAAAAAACTCAGGCACAGAGGGCCCGACTGGTCCGGTATATACTGTGGTGAAAAGGCCATTATAGCTCATGAACGCTTGTCGATAGTTGATCCGCAATCAGGGAAACAGCCGTTGTTCAGCAAAGACAGGAAACTAATCCTGGGTGTGAACGGGGAAATATACAATCACCGCGAAATACGTGCCCGATACAAGGATAAATACCAGTTCATGACCCAGTCGGATTGCGAGGTAATTCTTGCCTTGTACCAGGACAAAGGGAAAGACTTTCTGGAAGACCTGAATGGCATTTTTGCCTTTGTACTCTACGATGAGGAAAAGGATTGCTTCCTGGCTGCCCGTGACCACATGGGCATAATTCCCCTTTACACGGGGCGGGACGCTTTCGGTAACTTTTACTTTTCATCTGAACTCAAGGCATTGGAAGGCATTTGCATGAAAATCGAGGTGTTTCCTCCCGGTCATTATTTTTACAGTGGGGAAGGTGAATTGAGAAAGTGGTATGGCCGGGACTGGACAACCTACGATGCTGTGAAAGAAAATACCAGCGATACTGCTGAGTTGCGCAAGGCTCTCGAAAATGCCGTTCACCGGCAACTTATGTCCGATGTTCCCTATGGAGTTCTTTTGTCCGGAGGGCTCGATAGTTCCATTATCTCGGCAATAGCAAGGAAATTTGCCGCGTACCGCATTGAAACCGATGATGAAAAAGAAGCCTGGTGGCCGCAGTTACATTCATTTGCAGTTGGACTTGAAGGTTCCCCCGATTTGGCAGCCGCACAAAAGGTTGCGGATCATATAGGTACCGTTCATCATGAAATACATTTCACAGTGCAGGAAGGTTTGGATGCCATCCGTGATGTCATATACTTTCTCGAAACCTATGATGTTACGACAGTGAGGGCCTCTACACCCATGTATCTGATGGCACGTGTGATCAAGTCCATGGGAGTTAAAATGGTTCTTTCGGGAGAAGGGGCTGATGAAGTATTTGGTGGTTATCTGTATTTTCACAAGGCTCCCAATGCCAGGGAATTTCACGAAGAGACTAACCGCAAACTGAGCAAATTGCACTTGTATGACTGCCTCAGGGCCAATAAATCCCTGGCGGCTTGGGGTGTGGAAGGCCGCGTTCCGTTTCTCGACAAAGAGTTCCTGGATGTTGCCATGCGGCTGAATCCTGAGGATAAGATGGCCAAAAACGGCAAGATGGAAAAATGGATATTGCGCAAGGCATTTGAAGACTATCTGCCGGAAAGTGTGGCCTGGCGACAAAAAGAACAATTCTCTGATGGTGTCGGGTACAACTGGATCGATACCCTGAAGGAGGTCACTGCCAACAACGTTACCGATGAAATGCTGGCCAATGCCGGGTACCGATTCCCGGTAAACACACCCAGGAACAAGGAAGAATATTACTACCGGACCATTTTCAGTGAGCATTTCCCTTCAGATACTGCTGCACTGTGTGTCCCGTCGGTACCATCAGTCGCTTGCAGCACAGCCGAAGCGCTTGCCTGGGACGAATCTTTCAGGAACCAGAACGATCCCTCGGGGAGGGCGGTAAAGAGTGTGCATGTGAAATCCTATTAGGAAGTATCACCCTGATGCGGAGGAGCGGTTTTTAAATTATTGCCGGGAGATTGTAATTATTTATGCAAAAAAGCCTTCTTTTGCATGGACGAATGTTTTTGCAAATGAAAGCTGTTATTCTGGCCGGCGGAAGGGGAATACGACTGGGTGAACTCACCGTTGAAGTCCCAAAACCCATGATAACCATCGGGGACAGGCCTTTGCTGCATCATCAGGTCGATCTTCTGGTAAGCTTTGGCATCTGCGATATCATCCTCCTGGTGAACTACCTGAAGGATCCGGTGATCAATTATTTCGGTGATGGTTCCCGGTTCCACGCCCGGATATCCTATTTTGAGGAAACTGAACCCCTTGGTACCGTAGGGGGTATCAAAGCCATAGAGGATCTGCTGACCGATGATTTTATGGTGTTGTACGGGGATGTTATGATGAACATGGACCTGGACAGGTTTATACATTTCCACCAAGAAAAAGACAGTCAGTGTACGCTTGTTCTCCATCCCAATGACCATCCCTTTGACAGCGATCTTGTAGAGACCAGTGAAGCAGGAAGGGTGATTGCATTTTACCCCAAACCCCATTTATCAGCTGCCTGGTATCATAATCTGGTGAACGCAGGGGCCTATCTGATGTCCCCGGAGATCCTGAAATTTTTGGAAAAAGGAAAAAAAGCCGATTTTGGAAAGGAAGTTTTTCCAGCTATTCTCTCGCAGGTTCGCATGTACGGATACCAAACCTCGGAATATCTGAAGGATATGGGCACTCCTGACAGGCTTGACAGGGTAAAGCATGACCTGGAAAGTGGGAAAATCCTCCGCAGCAGTTACAAATACCCGCAGAGAGCCGTGTTTCTTGATCGTGACGGTGTTCTAAATATAGAGCGCAGCTATATCAGCAATCCTGAAGAACTCGAAATACTGGATTTTGTTCCGGCAGCCATCAGAAAGCTGAACCAGTCTGGCTATTTGTCGGTTGTGGTTACCAATCAAAGTGCTATTGCCAGGAATCTGTGCACCGAAGAGGATGTGCAGACCATCCACAAAAAGCTGGAAACCGTTTTGGGTGAACAGGGCGCATGGCTTGATGCCATTTATTACTGCCCGCACCATCCCGACAAAGGATTCCCTGAGGAAAACCCGGCGTACAAAATCGATTGCGATTGCCGGAAGCCTAAAACCGGTATGTTTCAGAAAGCCATTGCAAAATTCGGAATAGATACGGGGAAGTCTTACATGATAGGTGACTCCGAAAGAGATATTCAGGCTGGGATCAATGCAGGATGCATCACCATTGGTGTACGGACCGGTTATGGCATTAGGAAAACAAAACTGTTACCCGATTACATGTTCAGCAACCTGGCTGAAGCAGTAGATTTCATTGTTGATGATCCTCTTAGGGAAAGTTTTGAAAAGATTAACAGCCTTTATCAGGATTATCGTGGCAGCAGGCCCTGGGTGATCCTGATCGGGGGTAATGCGCGGACAGGCAAAAGCACCTTGGCATCCTACCTGCGGATTTCCTTTATTAAGGCGGGCATCAGTGTATTGCAGGTGGCCCTGGATAACTGGATCTTACCTGAGGACAAGAGAAGCGCTGCCATGGATGTATATGACAGGTTCCAATTAAAAACGATAGAAAAGGATATGATCCGGCTGATATCGGGACACGCGCTGGAACGATCGACCTATGCCAATCATCCTGAGCGCAAACCGGTTCCCCTGTTCTATAATCCCGAAGGTGCCCGGATCATTATTATCGAAGGGGTTGTTGCGTTGAGTTCTGAGATAGTGCGAAAATCAGCCATGTTGAAATTATTTACACAATTGGATGCTGTTGCGTTCAGAAGACGGATCCACGATTATTATACCTGGAGAGGAAAGTATGCCGGCGAAATCGAAAGCCTTGTTGAAAAAAGAGAAATGGATGAATATCAAGTCATAGAAAAAGAAAGTAATTTAGCTGACATGATCATTAACCCGACCCATACATGATAATAACCAGGACTCCCTTCAGGATCAGTTTCGTTGGCGGTGGCTCTGACATGGAGCCTTTTTACGCGCGTCACCCGGGTGCAGTCCTCAGCACGAGCATCGACAAATACATGTATATCTCTTCGCACAGGTTCTTTTTTCAGGGACAGCTAAGGGTGAAGTATTCAGAGACAGAAACCGTAAACCATATTGATGAGCTCAAACATCCCCTGCTTCGTGAAAGCATGAGGAAGGTGGGCGTTACAAGCGGGATAGAGATAAGTTCCATTGCTGATATCCCATCCGGTACGGGCATGGGTTCATCGTCCTCTTTCACCGTTGGATTGCTGCATTGTCTGCATGCCGTTAAACGGGAATATGTTACACATGAACAACTGGCACGCGAAGCCTGCGAGATCGAGATCGACATCCTGGGCGAGCCTATCGGCAAGCAGGATCAGTATGCCGCCGCATTTGGCGGTTTGAATATCATTCATTTCCATCCGAACGGTGAGGTAAGGGTGGAACCTCTGTTTGTGAAGAACGATGTTTACCGTGAATTGCAGGAGAACCTGCTGATGTTTTATGTGGGCAATCAACGCAAGGCCTCCGATATCCTTGCCGAGCAGAAGAGGAATGCGTCCCGTGAAGAGAAGTTTGATATACTGAGATCAATGGTCATGCTTGTTTCCGACCTGCGCAACTGTCTTTATTCAGGCCACCTGGATGATTTCGGTAAAATACTGCATGAAAACTGGATCTTAAAGCAAAAGCTGGCCTCCCAGATCACCAATAACGAGATTGATCAGATCTATCAGGCAGGTATCAGGGGAGGAGCAAGAGGCGGTAAGTTACTCGGTGCGGGAGGCGGGGGCTTTATGCTCTTCTATTGCGACAAGGCAAATCAGCAAAGACTTATAGAGGAATTAAAGCCGCTTGAAACATTTGATTTTGATTTTGAACGTGAGGGATCAAAACTAATCTATTTTGCAGATGAGGAATATTGAATTTTCAGAATATTTTGAACGGGTTTCAGATACCTTGAAGCATGTAGATACAGAGGCAGTTGCAAAACTGGTCAATGTACTGATGGAAGCCAGGGAACAGGAGCGTACCGTGTTTATTTTTGGCAATGGGGGCAGCGCGGCAACAGCTTCGCATGTTACCGGAGACTTTCTGAAAGGGATATCCTATGGCCTGGATAAACGTTTCAGGGTGCAGTGCCTGAATGACAATATTTCTGGGTTGATGGCCATCTCCAATGACCTGACCTATAATGAGATCTTCATAGAGCAGTTGAAAGCTTTTCTACGACGGGGTGATGTCGTAATTGGCATCTCGGGAAGCGGCAATTCGGTCAATGTGGTGAAGGCCATGGAATACGCAAAGTCTGGAGGAGCCTTTACAGTCGCTTTTTGCGGATTTAAGGGTGGCAGAATCAAAGATATTGCCGATCATGTCATACATGTGCCGGTGCAGGACATGGAAGTCACTGAAGACATCCATATCATCATCTTTCATGCGATCAAGCAGGTCATGATGAAACAGCTCAGGGGAAGCGGCTGCTCGATGGGTGAAACATATGATGAGCGGGTGAAGTAGGGACGATTGGTAACAGAAGCAGGGTGCGGATATCCGGTAATCGGTAATCAGTATCGGCAATCAGTAATCAACAGAGGAACTAATGTTTTATTCGATAATAGTACCAACGTTTTCAAGACCAGATGAGGTAACGGAACTGCTGGGCAGTTTGGCTGATCAGGAATACAAGAATTTTGAAGTAATCCTTGCTGACGGAAGTCCTGATTATTCGGTAAGACATGTCGTGGAATCAACCGGCCATAAACTCAACCTTAAATATCTTTATAGAAAGGGCCTGGGAATCAGCGAGTCTCGAAACTGGGGAGTTGAGAATGCCAAAGGTGATTACCTTGTTTTTTTTGATTCGGACTGTGTCATTCCTCCGCACTATTTTAAAACGGTAAATGAATATCTCCTTTCAGATCCGCTGGATGCTTTTGGCGGACCCGATAAAGCAGGCGAGGATTTCAACACGATGCAGAAAGCGATCAGCTACGCCATGACATCTTTTTATACAACAGGCGGTATCAGGGGAAAAAAGCGTCATTTGGGGCAATATCAGCCGCGAAGCTTCAATATGGGCATCCGAAAGGAAGTTTTCAACCTGTTGGACGGATTCAGCGGCCTTCAGGTATCAGAAGATATCGATCTCAGCCTGAGGCTAAAAAGGGCCGGTTACCGGGTGGGACTCATTGAGCCGGCCTATGTATACCATAAACGTCGATCGACCTTTTATAAATTCTTCCGCCAGGTATTTTCATTCGGAGGTGGGCGTATCGATTTACAGCTCAGGCAGAGGAATGCCTTGAAACCCGTGCATATGTTGCCCTCCCTGTTTGTTTTTTATCTTCTTGCAGGTATTGGTGCAAGTATGTTTTCCAGGAGCATTTTTGTATTCTGGTCCGCGTCGGTATTGGCTTATATGACTGCCATTCTCATTGATGCAACCGCCCTGAACCGAAGCCTGATCATTGGATTTATTAGTGTTTATGCTGCGTTCGTCATGCTTATCGGATATGGCCTGGGAATGCTTAAGACAGCCTTCATGAGATTTGTTATTAGAAGCAAAAAAGAAAGTGAGAAACCAGCTATTACAAAAGAATCCTGATTTGATTATTATTCTCCTCCTGCTCTTTTAGCTGCTAAATCTCCCTTTCAATATGGTATTCATTTCTGCTGGCTGATGTTCGTGATACCAGTTCCCCAAGGAATCCTGCAAGAAAGAACTGTGCTCCTATGATCATAGCCGTAAGGGCAATATAAAAATAAGGGCTTTGCGTAACCAGTTTGGCAGGAACATGCTTAGCAACAGCGACAAGTTTGTCGATCCCCAGGTACAAGGCCATCCCAAAACCAATGATGAACATCAGGGTGCCGAGGGTACCGAAAAAATGCATGGGCCGCCGGCCAAAACGCGAGATGAAAGAAATGGACAACAGGTCAAGATAACCGTTGATGAAGCGTTCAAATCCGAACTTCGTTGTACCGTATTGTCGTTTGCGGTGTTGAACGATCTTTTCGCTGATTTTCGTGAAACCGGCTTTTTTGGCAATGAGCGGAATGTAGCGGTGCATTTCACCGTAAACCTCAATAGCTTTGACGACCTCACCCCGGTATGCTTTTAGTCCGCAATTAAAATCGTGGATTTTGATCCCGCTGAATTTCCTGGCCGTCCAGTTGTACAATCTGCTTGGGATATTCTTGGTCAGCCGGTTGTCGTACCTTTTCTTTTTCCATCCTGAAACCAAATCATACCCTTCCTGGGATATCAGGGCATATAATCCCGGAATTTCATCGGGACTATCCTGCAAGTCAGCATCCATGGTTATGACAACATTTCCCTTTGAAGACTGGAAGGCACAATGCAGTGCGGCAGACTTCCCATAGTTTCGCCGGAACCGGATGCCCCGGATGTTCTTGTTGATACCGGCCAGTTGCTCTATCACCTGCCAGGATCCGTCGTTGCTGCCGTCATCCACCAGGATGATCTCATAGGTGAACTGATTATCCACCATTACACGGTTGATCCAGGACGTTAATTCCTGCAGAGATTCGGCTTCGTTATATAAGGGTACAACAACAGATATATCAGGTATCATCATGGATAAAGCAACTTTTATGACTGGGAGAAAGGATTTGGCTGTTTTTTAATGAATGCCGAGGTTATGAGGGATAAAACAAAGCCGAATATTACTGAGGTGTAAATGCTCTGGAAGAAAGTCTTGAGAGGTGTTGCATCGGCCAGCTGTTTATCCATTCTGTCCATGGTTTGCTCAATCTGATAATCCGGAGCTCCGATGTTATTCAGGTAATCATACCACCAGTTTTTAGAAGCCTCAATCATTTTACCAGTGTATTCAGGATCAATGTAAAGGTTAAAAATCAGGGTATAAAAACTCGCGATGATTGTTGAGAAAGCAACTATCAGCAATCCTGTTATTACGGCATTCCAGTATGAAATTGAACCGCCCAGGATCTTATCACGGTATGACTTTGTGCCGACCACCAGAAATACAATTGTAATAATCAGGCTGGTGAGGCCGACAAGGATCATCCTTTTGAAATTATAGGGCATAAAACCAGTCATATAGAGGATCAGGCTGAACATTACCGATACTATTCCAAGAATCGCTCCATAGGTCATGGTAAACTGCAAAAGTGAATGTTTTTTTTCCATTGGTTGCGGGGTTTAATAGTTGCCAACAAAGATAGGGTTTTTAAACTTTCAGGGTTATTCAGGAATTATCTTTTGTAAATTTAATAAAAGTTCATAGTTTTGCACCGCCGGGTAAGTCTCATACGGCCAGCTCCTGCTGAATCCCCCCAGGTCCGGAAGGAAGCAAGGGTAGGCGGTTGTAGCGGCGCGATATGAATAGCTTACCCGGTTCTTTTTATAGGGACAAGGGACAAATACCATGTTCGGACTCGTCCCTAGTCTTTCGTCCCTTTAATAACTTCCTCCGGTGCCTGCACCAGCTCGACCAAAACCCCCTCGCTGCAAATTGGAAATTCCTCATTACCCTTTGGGTGAATAAAGCAAACATCATAACCTGAAGCTCCTTTGCGAATACCGCCTGGAGTAAACCTGACTCCCCTTGCGGTGAGCCATTCCACTGCACTGGGAAGGTCATCTATCCATAAACCGATGTGATTCAGCTTGGGATCATGGACACGTGGAGATTTTTCAGCATCAATGGGTTGCATAATATCCATTTCAACAGCCCGCGGACCGGTGCCGATCCTCAATATATCTTCGTCAACGTTTTCCCGTTCACTCTTAAATGTGCCGGTTTTTTCCAGTCCCATAAGGTTGACCCAGAAATTCTCGAGCCGGCTCTTTGATTCATTCCCAATGGCAATCTGTTGAATGCCTAAAACTTTAAAAGGTCTCATAGTCATTGATTTTTTATTCAGGCCACGAAAATAACCAATAAATGGGTTAATTTTCGGGTTTGTTGGATTTTTCAAAACGCGAATTCATGAAGAAGCTGATCAGGTTCTTGCTGAGCCATATACCCCGGCCCTGGCTGATCAGGTTCAGCCTGGTGTTTATGAGGCTGGCCGTGGTTTTCTACCGGGGTAATCGTGTAGAATGCCCGGTATGTGGCGGACATTTCAGAAAATTTCTGCCCTATGGCTATAACCGGATCAGGGAAAATGTTCTGTGTCCCCGTTGCCTATCATTGGAGCGTCACAGATTGCTCTGGCTGTATCTGAAAAACCGCACCGTTTTTTTTTCCGAAGCCCTGAAGGTGCTTCACCTGGCTCCTGAGCAATGTTTTTACAAGCGATTCAGGAGATTGAAAAATCTTACCTATCTGACAGCCGATCTTGAATCACCCTTGGCAGATATAAAGCTGGATGTTCAGCACATGCCTTTCCCGGATAATGAATTCGATGTGGTTATCTGCAACCATGTTCTGGAACACGTCCCGGATGACCGCAGGGCGATAGCCGAGATCTACCGGGTTCTCAAAAAAGGCGGTTTCGCAGTGCTGCAGGTTCCCACGGATTATAGCATGGAAAAGACCTATGAGGATCCTTCGATTACTGCTCCGGCGGAGCGTGAAGAACATTACCGACAGAAAGACCATTACCGGCTTTACGGATTGGATTATTTGAAAAGGCTTTCTGATGCGGGTTTCCTGATAAAGGAAGATAATTACCTCGAGGATCTGAGCGCCGAGGATCGCGGGCGGTATAGGCTGCCGGAACAGGAGTATATGTATGGATATTATAAATAGCAAAATCTAAATATCATATTATCAGCGTTATATCTTTCATCACCCTGAAAATATTTAAGTTTTCTGTATATTTTTTTTAAGGAATGCTTTGATGAATAATTTATTTCTCTATATTTGTCCAAATTAAAAACATGAGAAATATCATAATTATCGTGAACGTGGTCATCCTCGTGGTACTTAACACACCGAGGTGAGAATGGTTTACGATACAATGCAAAATATACCGAGCCATTCTTACCGAAGAGAATGGCTTTTTTAATTTAGTTTCTTTATGTAAAAATTTGAAAGACAACAATATGAAGATAAACCTCAGAAGCAATACCACCACGCAGGGACGCAGGATGGCCGGTGCACGCAGCCTATGGCGAGCAACTGGGATGCGTGAGGACCAGATCGGAAAACCCATCATTGCTGTTGTCAACTCATTTACGCAGTTCGTTCCCGGTCATACGCATCTGCACATGATCGGTCAGGAAGTGAAGGCAATCATTGAAAAAGAAGGCTGTTATGCAGCTGAATTCAATACTATTGCTGTGGATGACGGCATCGCCATGGGTCATGATGGCATGTTGTATTCACTTCCATCGAGAGATCTGATAGCAGACAGTGTTGAGTTCATGTGTAATGCACATATGGTCGACGCCATGATCTGCATAAGCAATTGCGACAAGATCACTCCCGGAATGCTAATGGCAGCAATGCGTCTGAATATCCCTGCTGTGTTTGTTTCGGGAGGACCTATGGAGGCCGGCACTGTCGGCGCTAAAAAATACGACCTGGTTGATGCCATGGTTATGGCTGCTGATGATGCCGTACCCGAGGATGAACTTATGACAATTGAAAAGGAAGCTTGTCCAACCTGTGGTTCCTGCTCGGGAATGTTCACCGCCAATTCCATGAATTGTCTCAATGAAGCGATTGGACTTGCACTCCCGGGAAACGGAACAATTGTTGCCACCCACAAGAACCGCAAGGCATTGTTTGAGAGAGCGGCAAAACAGGTTGTGACAATTACCAGAAAGTACTATGAAGAAGGAGATACAACAGTGCTTCCCAGGAGCATTGCGACAAGGCAGGCTTTTTTGAATGCGATGTCCCTGGATATTGCCATGGGAGGGTCAACCAATACTGTTTTGCATTTGTTGGCGATCGCCCAGGAAGCGGGAGTTGATTTCACCATGAAGGATATTGACCATCTGTCGCGCAGGATCCCCGTTTTATGTAAGGTTGCACCTAGTTCGCATTACCATGTTGAGGATGTGAATCGGGCAGGCGGAATCCTGGCCATCATGGGTGAGTTGGAACGTGCAGGTCTTGTTGATACAAAGGTCAAAAGGGTCGATCTGCTTACATTGGCAGAGGCCATCAGGCTTTTTGATCTGACACGCCCAACTGTTACGCAGGAGGCAAAAGATATATTTGCCAGTGCTCCCGCGGGCATTAAAAATCTTAAACTGGGAAGTCAGGGAGTGATGTTCAAGGAACCTGACCTGGACCGTGAAAACGGTTGTATCCGGGATATGGACCACTGCTATTTCAGAGATGGCGGTCTGGCTGTATTATATGGTAACATAGCGCGCGATGGATGTGTGGTAAAAACAGCAGGGGTTGATCCTTCTATCTTCAATTTCACCGGTAAGGCCAGGGTATTTGAATCGCAGGACGAAGCATGCGACGGAATTCTGGAAGGCCGGGTGAAGGCAGGAGATGTTGTTGTAATCCGGTTCGAGGGACCCAAGGGTGGTCCGGGTATGCAGGAAATGCTTTATCCTACCTCGTATATCAAATCAAAAGGTCTTGGCAAAACCTGTGCCTTGTTCACCGATGGCCGATTTTCAGGCGGAACCTCCGGGTTGTCTATCGGTCATGTTTCTCCCGAGGCAGCCTCGGGGGGGGAGATCGGACTACTAAAAGATGGTGATACCATCATAATAAATATCCCGGAAAGATCTGTCAATGTAGTGCTCCCGCAGGGGGAGCTTGAAAAACGCAAACAAAAAGAGATGAGCCGTGGTAATAAGGCTTTTACACCGGTGAGTCGCAACAGACAGATTTCAAAAGCTTTACAGGCTTATGCCAGCATGGTTACATCAGCTGACAGGGGGGCCATCAGAGAATTAAAATGAAACACGTCTGTTGATTGAAGTGAACAAAACAATCAGAAATATCTTTTATCACAATTCAGCAATCCATGAAAACAATTCAAGATAATGCAATGACCATCAAATCCACTGGTGAACCAAAAAAGCTTAGGGTTACCGGAGCCGAAGCGATTATGCTCAGTCTTATCCATGAAGGAGTTGATACGATTTTCGGATACCCGGGCGGAGCCATCATGCCTGCTTATGATGCTTTGATGAATTATTCCGATCAACTCAGGCATATCCTTACGCGACATGAGCAGGGAGCTATTCATGCAGCACAGGGGTATGCAAGGGTTACCGGCAGGGTGGGGGTTTGTATGGCAACGTCGGGTCCCGGGGCTACCAACCTGATCACCGGTATTGCCGATGCCCAGATTGATTCTACTCCACTGGTCTGTATAACCGGCCAGGTGGCTGCCGGCTTGCTCGGCACCGATGCTTTCCAGGAGACTGATGTAATCGGGATTTCCATGCCGGTCACCAAATGGAATTACCTGATCACCAAGGCGCAGGAGATTCCGGAAATCATGGCGCAGGCATTTTATATCGCCCGGACAGGACGTCCAGGGCCTGTACTGATCGACATCGCTAAAAATGCGCAATTTGGCGAACTCGATTTTGAATACCACAAATGTGTGAGGATGCGCAGTTACGTTCCTGAGCCCAGGATCAGTCTTGACAACCTTAAGGCAGCTGCCGCCCTCATAAATAAGGCAAAGAAACCTTATGTACTGGCCGGACAGGGTATCATCCTTGGGGGGGCGGAAAAGGAGTTCCTTCAGTTTGTTGAGAAATCTGGTATTCCTGTTGCATGGACAATACTCGGAGCCTGTGCCCTGCCCAAGGACCATCCACTCAATGTGGGTATGCTGGGCATGCACGGCAATTACTCAACCAATCTTAAAACCAATGAATGTGACCTGCTTATTGGCGTAGGCATGCGTTTTGACGACCGGGTCACAGGCGATGTTGCGCGCTATGCCAGGCAGGCCAAGGTCATTCACCTCGAAATTGACAAGGCCGAGATCAACAAAGTTATCCCGGCCGATGTGCCAATCCATGGAGATGTAAAGGATACCCTGCCTTTGCTCACCAAACTCATCGAAAAACGCGCACATGAAAGCTGGCTGAGGGAGTTTAAAGAAATCGACAGGATTGAATACGACAAGGTAATCAGGCATGATCTTTTCCCGAGCAAACCGGGCCTGACCATGGGTGAAGTCATCAATGTGATCAATGAAAAGACCAAAGGCGAAGCTATTGCTGTAACCGATGTAGGTCAGCATCAGATGTTCGCCTCCCGCTATTTTCATTTTAAAAATTCCCGCAGCTTTGTTACATCGGGCGGTCTGGGCACTATGGGCTTCGGGCTTCCTGCAGCGCATGGGGCAAAAATCGGGGCTCCCGACAAACAGGTCATCCTGTTTGTGGGTGACGGAGGATTCCAGATGACCATTCAGGAACTCGGTACCATTAACCAAACACAGGCTGCTGTAAAGATAGTGTTGCTGAATAATAAGTACCTTGGTATGGTCCGGCAGTGGCAACAGCTGTTCTTCGACAAAAGGTATTCTGAAACCTACCTGCTTAACCCTGATTTTATCAAGGTTGCTGAAGGCTTCGGCATCAAGGGGAAGAAAGTTCTGGAACGACACCAGCTGAATTCGGCTATTCAGGAGATGTTGGACTTTCAGGGTCCCTACCTGCTTGAAGTATCCATTGAAAAAGAAGACAATGTATTTCCAATGGTGCCTACAGGGGCATCTGTCTCGGATGTAATTCTTGAACCAAAAAAATAATTGACATGGCAAAAGGAAAAAGAATCAATGGCAATGGCGATGGCAGCGGAAAACAAACCTATACCATATCTGCCTTCTCAGAGAACCACATCGGTTTGCTGAACAGGATAACGATCATTTTTACCCGGCGCCTGGTTAACATCGAAAGTCTGACAGTCTCAGGTTCGGCACTTCCCGGCATCCACAAGTTTACAATTGTTGTGAACGATACCCTCGAAAAGGTGGAAAAAGTGGTAGGCCAGATTGAAAAGCTTGTGGAAGTCCTTAGAGCTTTCTATCACACCGAGGACGAAGTGATCCATCAGGAAATAGCCCTGTACAAGGTTCCAACCAAGGCTATGCTGGAGGGCAACAAAGTCGAGGAAATCATCCGGATACACCATGCCCGGATCATTGAGGTGCGCCCTGAATACACGGTTATCGAGCTTACAGGACACAAGGAAGAAACCCAGAATCTCTTCGATGAATTGAAAGAATATGGCCTTTTGCAGTTTACCCGCTCAGGGCGTATCGCGGTCACACGTTCCAGTAAAGAACATTTTTCCAGCTACATGAAAGAAGCCGGTGAAAATACAGTAGAATATGCTAAATTTTAATTAATTAATATTTAATACATTATGGCAAAAATTAATTTTGGAGGAGTTGTTGAAGACGTTATAACCCGTGAAGAATTCCCCTTAAAAAAAGCTCAGGAAATTCTGAAAGACGAAGTTGTTGCAGTAATCGGCTATGGTGTTCAGGGGCCGGCACAGGCACTGAACATGAAGGAGAATGGCATCAATGTGATCATCGGACAGGCTCCTGAATTTAAAGCTGACTGGGACAAAGCTGTAAAAGATGGCTGGGTGCCCGGTAAAACTCTCTTTTCAATTGAGGAAGCCGCAACCAGGGGAACAATCATTCAATACCTGGTTTCCGATGCTGCACAGCGTTCCATCTGGCCTAAATTAAAACCATGTCTCAAAAAGGGTGATGCTTTGTATTTCTCTCATGGTTTTTCCATAACCTACAAGGAGCAAACCGGCGTTGTACCTCCTAAGGATGTTGATGTTATTCTGGTTGCTCCGAAGGGCTCCGGCACAAGCGTAAGACGTAACTTCCTTGCAGGTGCGGGTATCAATTCGAGTTATGCTGTATTCCAGGATTTTACCGGCCGGGCAGTCGAACGTGCACTTGCCATCGGTATTGCTATTGGGTCGGGTTACCTTTTCCCCACCACTTTTGAGAACGAAGTATACAGCGACCTTACCGGGGAACGCGGAGTGCTTATGGGCGCCCTGGCCGGTATTATGGATGCCCAATACCAGGTGCTGCGCCAGCATGGTCATAGTCCCAGTGAAGCCTTCAACGAAACAGTGGAGGAGTTAACCCAGAGCCTTATCCGGCTGGTTGATGAGAACGGAATGGACTGGATGTACTCCAATTGCAGTGCCACGGCACAGCGTGGGGCACTCGACTGGAGACCGAAATTCAAAGAAGCCACCTTGCCGGTCTTCAACGACCTTTATAACAAAGTGAAATCCGGTTCAGAGACCAAACGTGTGCTTGAATCCACCGGAATGCCCAATTACAAGGAATTTCTGGAGATTGAACTTAAGGAACTCCGAGAATCAGAAATGTGGCAGGCAGGACAGCAAGTTCGTAACTTACGGCCTAAAACGAAATAGCAACCAGTGACAAGGGACGAAGGACGGTTTGATAAACGTAAGGCCAAACCTACCCGTCCCTTGTACCTTGTCCTTTGTCCCTTGACAAAAGAAGAAAACATAGAATACAGGCACTTTATTCTGAGCCTTGTTCCTCCTGCCTTTATCATCTTCGTGTTCTGGATGGTTAAAGTCATTGAGATTACTGACGGATTAGATCTTTTCTACTATGGAATCTTTCCGCGCAAGACTTCAGGATTAATCGGGGTGATCGCTTCACCTTTTATCCATGCCAATTTCAACCACCTCATCAACAATTCCGTGCCTTTCTTTTTCCTGCTTACTGCTATCTTTTACTTCTATCAAAAGGTTGCCTGGCGGGTTCTGCTGATTTCGTACCTGGCGACCGGGATCTTTGTATGGCTTATTGCCAGGTCATCGTACCACATTGGCGCCAGCGGTCTTGTTTACAGCTTTGCCTCTTTTTTATTCGTCAGCGGCATTGTACGACGGAACATCAACCTCCTGGCCATTTCTCTGCTGGTTATTTTTTTATATGGAAGCATGGTATGGGGCATCTTCCCCTATCGACCGGATATGTCATGGGAATCGCACCTGGTAGGATTTACAGTGGGCGTGCTGCTGGCAATTTATTACAGGCACGAGGGCCCAGGCCCAACGAAATTCATCAGTGATATGGAGGATGAAGAACCAGCAGACGAACCTGAAAACTTAAATCTTTAAACTGTTTTGTTCTAATACGGTGACTTTTTCAAAACCGTAAGTTATTTAAATTCAATTTACATGATTATAACAATAATAAAGGATAATAATATCCGATATTCGTAATATTCATAAACTAATAAACAATTACATGAAAAACCTTTATCTGACCGCTCTTTTGGTCATTGCTTCGCTAGCGCTGGAAGCTCAAACTGTTGCCATTGTTGATTACATGAAAGTTCCTGACAATGGTGATGCCAATTATCTGGCAGTTGAAAAACAATGGAAGACCTTGCACCAGAACCGGGTGGAATCGGGAAATATACTCTCCTGGCGACTCTGGTACATAAGGAATTCAGGAACAAGTTCATCCTATAACTATGCGACTGTTACCACCTATGAAAATTTTGGCAAAACAGAGACACAATTAACCGAAGCCGAATTAAAGCAGGCATTTGGAGCCAATATGGATGAATTATTTGCAAAAACCTCGGCCTCCAGAAGCCTTACGAAATCTGAGACAATCCATCTTCAGGCAAGCATAACCTCTGAAGTCCAGGACAAATATCTTGTTGTCAACCTAATAAAGACGGACAATGTGGATGACTACATTAACATGGAAAAAGTTGGTTATCTGCCTTTGCATGAAGAATCGAAAAAGCTGGGTCAGAGGAATTCATGGAGATTATGGACACGCTGGCCATATGAGGACAATTCCTTTCAGGCTGTGGTTGTAGATGGATATACCAAATTTGAAAATATAGAAAACGCTGATTATGGCTTAGCAATTGAGAACGTTATTGCCGGTAAAAAGTCCGGAGAGATTATGAGCATGATGGATCAGATCAGCAGAACGGATGAAATCAGGACGATTGTGAAATCCGAGATTTGGGAATTTGTCGATGGGACCACCCCAAAGGCTAAATAACAAACTAAAAAAGCGAAAATCAAAAAAGCCCAATTTTATTGTGGGCTTTTTTGCATTAAACGTTAGTATGGAAACAAGTGCTATTTAGAATTTGTTTAGACAAGAGCCGAGAATTAACTCAAATCCAGCAATGCAAATGATATTCATTGAATTATTATGAAGGCCCTTTACCGGATCTTACTCCTTACAATTTTATTACATGCTGTTGTTACCGTTGCTTATTCACGCAGTCAGGCTGAACCAGCAACCAAAGCAGTTATTGAAAGTGATTCAGCAGATAATGCCCCCGTTTTTATCCCGGAGTTACAGGGTAGTTTTACTTTCGACGGGGTGACAGACGATCCCTGCTGGGATCTGATGTCTCCGCTTCCGCTTGTCATGCACATTCCTACATTCGGTAATCAACCCACAGAGCGATCGGAAGTGTTTATCTGCCATGACAATACATACATATATATTGCCGGGTGCTTTTTCGACAGTGAAGCGGACAAGATCAATATATCCTCAAGAATGCGGGATAATATCGGTCCGCAAGAAGATGCATTCCTTGTCATTTTCGATACCTTCAATGATCATGAAAACGGTGTTGGGTTCAGGACCAATGCGGCCGGCGTGAGACAGGACCTTACCATATCCCGGGACGGCACTGAAAGCTTTCCCTGGAATGAGACCTGGAATACCTTTTGGGATGTAAGATCAACCAAGGACGATAAGGGGTGGTATACAGAAATGAGGATTCCTATGTCGAGCTTACGGTTCCAAGAAAAAAACGGAAAGGTCTCCATGGGGCTTATCTGTTTCAGGTTCATCCCGCGTAAACTTGAGATCGACATTTTTCCTGCTATTCCGCGCAATTGGGGATTCTGGAGTTTTGTCAAACCCTCACAGGCACACCATATTACATTTGAAGGGATTCACAGCAAGAAACCATTTTATATAGCACCGTATATTTCCGGAGGCATAAACCAGGAATCGCGCCTGAATGATGCGGAAACAAAATACAATATGCTGACTGATCCCAAGCTTGCAGTGGGATTGGATGTGAAATACGGAATCACCAGCAACCTCACGGCCGACATAACCATCAACACTGATTTTGCCCAGGTGGAGTCTGACAATGCCCAGATCAATCTCACACGGTTCTCCCTGTTCTTTCCTGAGAAACGTATGTTTTTCCAGGAGCGGTCCAGCAATTTCTCCTTTGCGTTCGATGATATGAACACCCTGTTTTACAGCAGGCAGATAGGCTTGCATGAAGGCAGGGCAGTTCCGATAATCGCCGGAGCCAGGCTGGTTGGCAGGGCAGGTCCCTGGGACATTGGATTTCTTGATATGCAGACCCAGGCATTTACATCAGCCGAAACCGAGGGTGCAAATCTTCCTTCTGAAAACTTCGGAGTCTTACGCTTCCGGAGACGGGTATTCAACAACAACAGTTACGTAGGAAGCATCCTTACTTCACGGGTGGGAACGGATGGAACGTACAATGAGGTTTTAGGAATTGATGGAATTATCAATTTGTTCGGTCAGGATTACCTGGACGTCAAATATGCCCAATCCTTTGATGAAAAATTCAGAAACCAAGCCATCACACTCGATGCCTCGAGAATTTGGTTCGACTGGCAGCGAAGGAATGAAAAGGGCCTTGGATATGATTTTTTCTACAGCCGGGCTGGGGCAAGATATGAACCGGATCTTGGTTTTGAGTTCCGTAGAAATTATTATATGGCGGGTACCAAATTAAAATATGGCTGGATACCCGGCGAGACTTCAGCCATTTCGACGCATGTTTTGATGTTCAATGCACAGGCTTGGAAAGATATTGGCAGCAATGTCACCCAATCAGCCCTTGTGCGGCCTGGTTATAACCTGGACCTTAAATCGGGCTCAGGGTTTCAGATCAGTTTTAGTCACGCTTTCGAAAACCTTACGGATACATTCTATCTTTCGAAGGATGCTGTGATGGCTTATATAGGACCCGGAAGCTATGGATATAATTTTGCATCGCTTGATGTCCATTCGCCATACACAAAGCCATTGTCATTTGAAGTGATCAGTAACCTGGGACAGTATTATGATGGGAACCAGTTTACCCTGCGGTTAATGTCCACCATCAAGCTGGGTGCTTATTTAAGTTTGCAGCCTTCATATGAATATGACAGGATCCGCTTTCCCTCAAGGGATCAATCCTTTACAGGTCACATTGCCAGCCTAAAAACTGTCATTATGTTTAATAACAAATTATCAATCAGCTCCCTTGTTGAATACAGCAATGTGGTACATGGCATAGTCACCAATGTACGGTTGCGCTTTAATCCCAGGGAGGGAAATGACCTGTATCTTGTATACAACGAAGGAAGAAATATCGAACAAAGCCGTGTATCTCCCGAACTTAATCCCATCGCTAACCGGGGAATATTGATCAAGTATACTTATACCTTTATTCTGTAGGGCTTTTTCGAAAAAAAGGAATTTCATCATCGAAACAGAGGACAAAGAAGAAGGGGGAGAATGGGAGAAGGACAAAAAAAAACCTGCTGTTTTTATTGCTTACAGCAGGTTGCCTGTATCTAGACTGTTTTTTAACCGCATACCTGATCCATTTTAGTTGTTTGTTGCCATCATGATTTCACTTTCAAATGTGATGTTGTTCTCATCAGCATTTAATTCTTCTACTTCAGCAGCATAGTACCTTACGGAAGCTTCGGTATCAGCAGCAAGCCACTCCAGTCTTTCCATTTCAGCAGTAACATCAGTTTCATTAATTTCCGGTGCAACATATTTCAGTGATGCTTCGGTGACAGCGGCCAATGTTTCAAGCCTGTCCAGTTCAGCGGAAACCACTTCGGTTTCACTCAAAGCGGGTGCCACATATTTCAGGGATACCTCGGTAGTGTAAGCCAGCATTTCGAGTCGCTCCATTTCGGGGCTGTTCATGGCCGACTGGGTATAGCATCCGGTGGAAATTAACAAAGCAGTAATGACAGTTGCTGCAAGTTTCTTTAGGTTATTCATCTGTGTTTTCATTTTGTTGTGTTTTTTAGGTTGTTGTAATAGGTTAAACATGAACCGTGCCAAAGTCCATAATATGCAGATAAACAGAATAATACAAGAATGCGTATAAGATTTTGCAATGCCGGAAAGTGTTTCAATTCAGACCGGTGATGTACGATTCCGGACAGACTTTACAGGCTATTTAGTGGCTTTTATAAACAGAGAACCTGCAATTTCCTTAAACAAAGGTGCACTTTCGGCAAGTTTTCCCAAATAGGTTATGGTTTTAATAAGCTTTTGGGGTATTGCGGGATGCAGGAAGTCGAAAGGTATAACCACAACTTCCTTGAATCCTTGATTCTGAAGAAGAAGTTTTATTTTCCACCTGAAAAAGGCAGTTTCATCAGGTGAGTCACCTTGTTTCTTTTTCAGCCAGGTGATGTTCTTCTGGAGTGCTATCTGAGGATTCATCATATTTGGCTCGGTAAAAACGACAATGCCGCCGGGCTTCAGAACGCGGAACATTTCGGAAACTGCTCTTCTGATATCCAGGTGATGCAGAACTGAGCTTCCAATGATGGCATCAAAAACCTGGTTACCAAAATCCATTTCATAAGCATTCTGGATTTGAAAGGTCACGTTTGTTGAAGGAACCTGTTTCCTGGCCTCTTCAAGAAGTTCCGGCGATATATCAATAGCGGTAATGCGAATGTTCATTTTAATCAGTTCCTTTGTGAAGTAGCCTGTGCCGCATCCAAGCTCAAGAACTTCGTTCCCTTCCTTTAGGACTGCCGACAACATTTCAACCCTTCTTTTCCACCTGACTTTACCGGCAGGTGATTCCCAGTTCCATACCTTTCCTGCACCGGTCGAAGCGAGGAATTTGCCATGTTCGCGCTCGTGGATTAAGCGATCATCAAAATGCATGAACTACAAAAATTAAATAAACTTGATTTTTCCTGCCGCAAACAGACTCATTTTTAAAAGCAGCCAGCCATGTTTAAATCGACTGATCTGGGTTGATCCATAAGTTCGTTCTTTATACCTGACAATGATTTCTGTTATTTTGAGGTTGAGTTTTGAGGCTCCAAACAGCAGATCGAAATCACCGAACGGATCAAAATCTCCAAAATAGCACCGGTTTGCCTTGATCTTTTCATAATCACTCTTTAGCAAAACTTTGGTCCCGCACAAGGTGTCCTTCAGTCGCTGCCCCAGCAAATATGAAAAAAACCAACCAAAGAACTTGTTCGCCATGAGATTTAAAAATCGCATAGCCTCCTTTTCCATCGGGTAAACCAGTCGACAGCCATTGATGAATTCACCTCTGCCCTGGACCAGGGCATTGTAAAACTTAGGCAGTTCCTCGGGAGGGGTCGTGAGATCGGCATCCAAAATCATCAGCATATCACCCGAAGATGCCTCGAATCCTTCCCTTACTGCGTTTCCCTTTCCTTTGCCGGTCTGTACCAGCACCTTCATACTTTTCCCGGGATACTTCTTCTGAACCCGTAACATCTCTTCCCAGGTACCGTCGGTGGAATGGCCTTCGACAAAGACAAATTCCTGGGTTTTGCCAAAAGCCGGAGTACGCATTATGGCTGATTCAATGTTGCCTTTTTCATTCCTTGCAGGGATGATTATGGAAACTGAGCAATCACCCATGTTTTGAACAAACGGTCTGGCCACCACAAAATTGACCAGTCCCAAACCATTGATCAACGGGAGGTTAACAAGGAAATTGTTGAAGACAGCGTTAAGAAAAGGTACATACTTGGGAAGTAGGATTTTGCGGTAATTCGTAACAAGAGAAAAACCCTCAATCTCAAGCAGGTTGATAATATCATAATGAGATAGCCAATTCGAATTTGGATTGGGTTGTTTAAGCCGCAATCGCTCACCCAATTTCATGAAAGGTTCCCATAAAAAATTGTAGTTTGAAATAACAATCCTGGTGGAGGAATGACAGAACCTTTTCAGGTTATGCAGTGTATTCTGCACATCCCAAAGGATATGCAGCAGGTCGGAGAGTATAATATAGTCAAATTTCTCTTCCCCTGAGCCTGGATGGGGAGTAGCGCCATTCTCGATATCATAATGAAAGAAATGAAGATCAGGGTACCTTGAAGATGCGATTTCAACCATATTCACTGAAACATCAAAGCCAACCCCATAACCTGGTTTCACAGCGGCAAGCAGGTCACCTGTACCGCTTCCGACTTCAAGTACCCGTGTGCCCGGGGGTATAATGAAAGAATAATACCTTTCCAAAGACTGGTGGTAAAACCGATTACGGTTCTTCCGGGTGGACCACCCGGAAGCAATATGGTTAAAATGCTCTGCTATTGTATCTTTGTTGTTCAACTTATCCTGATCCTGCAAATATTCTCAACAAACTTCAAACTTAAAATTTCTGACTGTACTTTCAATTATTCTATATTTGTGATCTTTACATCGTGGCAACAAACATACTAACTTTTATTTTACTGTCTGCAATTAAACTTTCATAATATGACATCCCCGCGCAAGACCAAGATTGACAAAACAGGCAAAGCAATCGAAACCAAGTTCAAGGATGACCGGAAGTCCCGGAAAAGGCTGACACCTGAGCCAACAAGCCATGAGAAATCATTCATCAGGCAACTTGATGAATTCATAGAACCAAGATTGAACCTGGTTTTTTACAGTTCTTTGATACTTACCTTACTTTTTGGTATTTTTCTGTTCGATGTAAAGATCAGTACAGGAGGTGATGACTCGAGTTACATTGAAATGGCAAATGATTTCATGAAAGGGCGTTCTTTTCCCACCTGGCACGGACCCTTGTATCCGATCTTCCTGAGCCTTCCAATGCTGTTATTGGGTGTTAAAGTGGTGTGGCTGAAACTGTTTTCATTTCTATTTGTTATAGGGCACCTGGTTATCTTTTACTTTACGTTCAGAAAGCATGTCTCGGCTACATTGTTAGGTCTGGTAATGCTGATCATATCCGTTAGCTCTTCAATTCTTTATTTTGCCAGTCAGACATATAGTGAAGCAATGTTCATGTTCCTGCAATCGTTGGTTGTATTCCTGTTCATCAATACCTACCGCTTTGTGACCTCAGCCAATGCTTTGTCAATGAAGGAGGAAGCGCTGCAGTGGTTTATACTTGGTTTTTTCGTTCTCCTGGCCAGTTTAACGCGCAACATTGGCATCGTAGCCCTTCTGGCGATGGTATTCTTTTTATTGATCGAGAAGAAATTCAGGGCAGCACTTATGCTTTCAGTTTCCTTCCTGATATTTCTGATCCCGTTCAGAATATACAAGACAATTGTTTGGGATGCAGGCAGGGTGAGGACAGAAGGTCAGCTGTCTGAGATTTTACTTAAGAATCCTTATAACAAGGCACTTGGTACAGAGGATATTCAAGGTATGATAACCCGCTTTTTTGAAAATGCCCGTTTATACCTCTCCAAGCACTTTATGATCGGAATTGGTCTGCATGATCCTTCTTCCACAGACAAAAGCTGGTTCGTGACAATGCTTGTTGCCTTACTTTTCCTGCTTGCGCTGTATTACGCCTTCAGGCGGAGTAAAATAATGCTCTTTGTCGCCATTTATCTTGGTGCTTCCATATCGGCCACATTCATAGCTTTGCAGCAGACATGGGATCAGATGCGTATGGTGGTTATCTATTTCCCGATGCTTTTATTGGTTTTGTCGTGGGGGATCCAACAACTTGCTGCCAGGAAAGGATACAGATTCCTGTTTGTCGTGTTGCCTTTGATCCTGGTGTTTATTTTCTTCAAAACCCTGGGTCAGTCAACTGACAAAATGAAGGTCAACCGAAAGGTCCTGGCCAAAAACATCGCCGGGAACCAGTATTACGGGTTTACACCCGACTGGCAGAATTTTCTTCGCATGAGCGAATGGGTGGGCAAGAATATATCCGATACATCAATGGTGGCCTCCCGGAAACCGTCGATGTCTTTCATCTACAGCAAGGGCCGGGATTTTTACGGAATGTACCGTTTCCCGACCGAAGCTCCGGATAAGCTTTTGGGTAACCTGATTCCAAGGACCGGCGAACTCAAGGTAATTCCCAATACCAGCATTGCCCGTAACTGGCCGGTCGATCTGCAACTGGCGATTAAGAAACTAAATGTTGCCTTTGTAGCAGAAGGTAACGACCTGTATGGGGTATACAATCTCAAAGGAGAGGAAGGCATAAAAGTCATGCAGGCACTTGAACAATACAAAGTAATCCCTGTCTCCACGGATTCCATATTAAACCGCGTAAGATTGTCCTCCAAATCATGCTTTGCAGTTTCTCCCGATACCCTGATCCAGGGTTTACGGAAAAACAATGTGGAGTATGTTATTGTCGCCAGTCTGCGGGCAAACCCTAACCTCAATACCGGTAATATTATCAACAATATCCAGCGCTACCTTTATTTTGTAGAACAGAAGTACCCCGGTATTCTGACCCTTGTGCATCAAATAGGTGTTAATGAGCAGGATGAACCGGCCTGGTTGTACAGAATAAATTACCAGTATTTCGGATTGTGAAATTTAAAAAGGTATGCACCAAAATGATGTTAGCACAGTAGTTATTCTGGGAGCCGGTAATGTTGCCTGGCACATGGGACAAAGCCTGTCCGGTGCAGGAATTCAGGTTAAGCAGATCTTCAGCCGCAATCCGAAACACGGTGAGTATCTTGCCAGGGAACTTAAGACCGCCTATACAAACCGTCTGGATCAACTTGACAAAGATGCTGATCTCTTCTTGCTTGCAGTGTCGGACGAAGTCATCCCGGCAATGATACAGCAGGCACAATTTGGAAAGCAACTGGTAGTTCATCTGGCGGGCAGTGTGCCTATGAACGTATTTGGCAGCAAGGTTAGGAATCATGGTGTTTTTTATCCCTTATCGACCTTTACGAAGGGGAAACCTGTTGATTTCAGCGATATCCCGTTTTTCATCGAGGCCAGTAATGAAGCCAGTCTGGAGAAACTAAGGGTCCTTGCAGGCCGACTGACAAGGAAGGTAATTGTCATGGATTCGGAGAAACGTTTATACCTGCATCTTGCGGCTGTAATTGCCTCCAACTTTACCAACCACATGCTTGCTCTTGCTGAGAAGCTTGTCATTGAAAAGAACATTTCGTTTGACCTGTTAAAACCCCTGATACAGGAAACAGTGGCCAAGGGCCTCATCATGTCTCCCCTTCAGGCACAGACAGGACCTGCAGTACGAGGCAATATTAAGACCATGGCTAAACACCTTTCAATTTTGGAAGGCCATCCGGAGATACAGGAGCTGTACAGGCTGATATCGGAGAGCATCGCGTCAATGAAAAGTGAAAAGTGAAAAGTGAAAAACTAAAAGTCCAATACTTTAATTCCACCCCCTACCCCCGCAACAATTCCCACACCTTTGTAAACCTCCATATAATCATTATTTTTGTTAACCAATTGACTGAATAATGCCCGAAATCAAAAAACGCTTACACAAGGTCAAAGCATTTGCATTCGACGTAGATGGGGTATTTACCAATGGATCTGTCATGCTTCATCCGGGTGGTGAGTTCATCCGGATGATGAATATTAAGGATGGGTTTGCCGTGCAGCATGCAGTAAAAATGGGGTATCCCCTTGCCATTATTACGGGCGGATATTCCAAAATGGTACGAAAACGGTTTACGGTTCTTGGTGTCAGGGATATCTATATGAAAAGTGCCAATAAGATAGCTGCTTTCGACGATTTTTTGGTAAAGCACCGGCTTGATCCCACTGATGTGCTTTATATGGGTGATGACCTGCCCGACTATGAGGTGATGAGGAAATCGGGATTTCCTGCCTGTCCCGCTGATGCGGCTGAGGAGATCAAACAATTGTCACTGTACACATCCCACAGGAATGGAGGAGAAGGTTGTGTACGCGATGTCATTGAACAGGTTTTGCGGTTGCAGGGGAAATGGATGAATGATTTCACTTTTATATGGTAAGAGTCTATAATCATATCCTGGCCTTACTAAGGCTTATACGCTGGCCTAACCTGCTTATTGTAGCCGCCAGTCAGGTGCTGATCAGGCAGTGTATCCTGGTACCCCTATTAAAACAGGTGCACATGGAACCACAACTTCCTGCAGGTCTTTTTGCATTGCTGGTAACTGCCACGGTGCTGATAACTGCCGGAGGTTATGCGATCAATGATTATTTTGATCGCAAAATGGACAGGGTGAATAAGCCGCAATCGCTGATTGTGGGCAGGCTGATATATCCCCGGCATGCCATGGCATATCACCTGATCTTCAGCATTGCAGGCGTCATCACCGGCACCTGGGTAGCGCTCCGGTCGGATCAGCTTTTTCTGAGCCTTGTATTCTTCATTGTAAGCGGCTTGTTGTGGTTCTATTCCACCACCTATAAACGTGAGCTCTTACTCGGCAACATCATCGTGGCTTTGATGACGGCAATGGTACCTTTTCTGGTGCTTCTTTTTGAACTGCCCTTGCTTGCACACGCATACGGATCGGACGTTACATACATTACCCGACCCATGATGATTTGGACACTTGGCTTTTCCTTATTTGCCTTCCTGCTGAATCTTACCAGGGAAATTGTAAAGGACGCAGAAGACTTCGAAGGTGACCAGGCATACGGCAAAAGAACGGTACCGGTAGTCTGGGGAATGACTGCGGCCCGCTGGATGACGACTTTTCTTGTACTGGCTGTGATCGCGCTTCTAATATTATCCTGGATGCTTTATGTGCCTGACAAGATTTCCCTGGCCTATTTTCTCCTGATGCTGATCATCCCCCTTGTTCTGGTTGTCATAATCCTATTTTTCCGGAAGGACAGGAGATCTTGGCATTTGGCAAGCTTACTGCTTAAAGTAATCATGCTCTCCGGAATAGGTTATATGGTAGTCGTGAATCTTATCATAAATCACCTGCAATGACAACCCTGGAGGCGCTTGTCAAACTGAATGCCTATGATATCATCCTGGCATCCAAATCACCCAGGAGACAGCACTTGCTAAAGGAGATCGGGTTGAAATTCCGGGTTGTGAATCATCTGGAAATGGATGAAGTTTATCCGGCCATATTAAAGGGCGAAGAGATCCCTGTTTATCTGGCCCGTGCCAAAGCAGCATTTTACAGTTCCCTGATTGGCGCCGATACACTGCTGATCACTGCAGATACCATCGTATGGCTTGAAAATGAGGTTATCGGAAAGCCGGAGGATGCCGAAGACGCAGTGAAAATGTTACTTAGGCTGTCAGGAAGGATGCATGAGGTTTTTACAGGGGTCTGCATTAAAACATATGAAAAAGAATCGGTGTTCCATGTCAGTTCGAAGGTGTATTTCAGGAAACTCCATGAAGAAGAAATACGGTATTACGTGAATCATTTTAATCCGCTGGACAAAGCGGGAGCCTATGGCGTGCAGGAATGGATTGGCTATGTTGGTGTTGAAAGGATCGAAGGTTCCTATTTCAATGTAATGGGACTTCCTGTTCAGCGGCTTTATTGCGAATTACTGAAAATGATTGAAGAATAAAGAATCAAAATATACATGTCACCAGTCATCATTAATCAATCACCAGTTACGATGAAACGATTGTCACTATTGCTGGTATCCGCTGTACTCATCACTGCTGCTTACGCAGGTGAGGGGATGTGGAATTTGTTGCTGTTGGACAGCTTGAATTATAAAGACATGCAGGAAAAAGGACTGCGCCTTGCCCCTGAGGATATATACAGCATCAACCAGGCGAGTATCAAAGATGCCGTTGTGATTTTTGGCGGTGGTTGTACCGGTGAGCTGATCTCCCCCGATGGTTTGTTAATTACCAATCACCACTGTGGATACAGCAGGATACAGGCACACAGCACCGTGGAAAATGACTATCTGACAAATGGGTTCTGGGCAGGATCCAGGGAGGAAGAACTGGCTAATCCCGGTCTGTCAGTCTCCTTTCTGGTTCGAATAGAGGACGTGACCGGTAAGGTATTGGCAGGAATTCCTGATTCACTGCCTGAGACGGAAAGAAACCGTCGTGCAGGTGCCATGATGGAGGAGCTGAAATCCAGAGCTGTTGAAGGTACGCACTATGAGGCCGAAATCAAATCGTTTTACTTCGGCAGGGAATATTATATGTTCGTTTACGAGGTCTTCAGGGATGTGAGGCTGGTGGGTGCACCGCCTGAAGCCATCGGCAGGTTTGGGGGCGATACTGACAACTGGATCTGGCCGAGGCATACCGGCGATTTTTCACTTTTCAGGATATACGCAGATAAAGAAAATAAGCCGGCCGACTATTCACCTGAAAACGTGCCTTATAGACCAAAGAAACATTTGACCATATCAACTGATGGTGTGAAGGAAGGCGATTTTACTATGGTGATCGGTTATCCCGGTCGTACGGATGAATACCTTACGTCTGATGCTTTGCGCATGATCGGTCAAAAATCATTACCGGCGAAGATCGAAATGAGAACTTTGCGTTTGCAGGCTCTGGAAAAAGAAATGGCCCGTGGACCGGAAGCGCGGTTAAAATATGCGGGCCGTTATGTTGGCATCAGTAATTCCTGGAAGAAATGGATTGGCGTTACCAGGGGAATTGAAAGCTCAGATGCCATCCGGAGAAAGAAACTCCTTGAATCCTCCTTTGATCAATGGGCACATGGAAATGTTGCTGATACGGCCGGCTATTCTTCCCTGATGGAACAATTTAGTGTGTCGTATACCCAGTTTGAACCTCTTTACATAGCCAACGACCTTGGATACGAGTTGTTGAATTCTCCGGAAGTTTTTGACTTGTTGAATAAAACCCAGATAGATTTTTATGCCATGCTTGATTCCTCCGATACTTTCCAAAAGGTTGCACGCAATCAGTTGAAGCAATCAGGAGTGAAATTTTTCAGAACGGAGTCCATGGTAATCGATCAGCAGATCTTACCTTCCATGTTGAGGATCTATGCTGAAAACACTGATCCCAGGTATCATCCTGGCTTTTTCAGTACAATCAGCAACGAATACAAGGGCAGTTATGAGGATTATATCAATTCTGCTTTCAGCCGGAGTGTTTTCACCGACAGTACCAGATACGTAAAAATGCTCAGGAAACCTGTTGAAGTCATGAGAAAGTTAATATCCACGGATCCTTTGGTTGTTATCTACCGTGATTTCTCAAGAACGCTTATGTTTGATGTATACGTGAAAGCCGACAGCCTGAGCCGTCAGATAAACAGGTTATACCGGAAGTATATCACCGGTATGATGGCCATGGATAAAACGCGTGTATTATATCCGGATGCCAATTTTACCATGCGGCTGGCTTATGGCAAGGTCGAAGGGTACGAACCTTCAGATGCAGTGAATTACGGTTTCTACACAACCCTCAAAGGGATCATGGAAAAAGAAAATCCTGAAATTGCCGATTATCAGGTGCCTCTCAAATTGAAAGAGTTATTTGTTCAACGCGATTTCGGGTCTTACACGGTGAATAACAATGTCCCGGTTTGTTTTATTGCATCCAACCACACGTCGGGTGGAAATTCAGGAAGCCCAGTGCTGAATGCCGAAGGTAACCTCATCGGAATTAATTTCGACCGTAACTGGGAGGGTACGATAAGTGATTACGCTTATGATCCCGGTATTTGCCGTAATATTTCACTGGATATCCGTTATGTTCTTTTCATAATTGATAAATTTGCTGATGCGGACTGGCTGCTGGATGAATTGACTATTTTAAAGAAAAACCTATGATCGTCACGCTTGTTCACGTATGGGTCAAAGAACCTTTTGTTGAGAATTTCATTTCTGCGACTGTCGAAAACCATGAGCACTCGGTAAAGGAGCCGGGCAACCTCAGGTTTGATATTTTAAGGGATGCTGATAACCCGGTAAAATTTACTCTTTATGAAGCCTATGAATCCGAAGAGGCTGCCGGTGCGCACAAGAATACGGCGCACTATCTCAAGTGGCGTGATACCGTAGCTGACTGGATGGCACAGCCACGGCAGGGAATAAGGCATACCATCATCTGTCCGGTTGATAAGGCGCAATGGTGAACCAGTTTGGTCTTATCCGCACTCCCAGAATCCTATTCGGTGCGGGACAGCTAGCGGAACTCCCGGGTTTATTAAGGAACAGGGGACGCAGGATCCTGGTAATCACGGGTTCCAGGTCGTATATGCTTTACCCGGGCATTGGGAAAATTATGTTAAGACTGCAAAAGGAGGGATTTACCCTCCACTTCGACAGGGTTGATAGGGAACCATCGCCTGCTGAAATCGACAGGATTGCGGATCGTTACCGTCGTTTGGAATTGGGGCTGCTCATTGCAATAGGCGGAGGTAGTGTGGTTGACACCGGCAAAGCAGTATCTTCCATGCTGCCTCTTGAAGGTTCCGTCAGGGATTACCTTGAGGGCGTGGGAACAAAGACCCATCCCGGAATCAAAACGACATTCATTGCCATACCTACAACATCAGGTACCGGAAGTGAAGCGACTTCCAACGCTGTACTTGCCGAAACTGGCATCAACGGATATAAACGCTCCCTGCGCCATGAAAACCTGGTGCCTGACATGGCCATTGTTGATCCGGAACTGACGCGCAGTTGTCCCCCAAACCTTACCGCCTCCAGTGGAATGGATGCCTTCACCCAACTGGTTGAATCATACCTCTCCGTAAAAGCAAATCCCATTACAGACACCCTGGCGCTGGAAGGTATCAGTAAGATCCATTCCTGTCTGGAAAAGGCAGTAAAGCATGGCGAGGATATGGAAGCCCGCACCGGTTTAGCCTATGCAGCTCTTTTATCGGGCATAACGCTTGCTAATGCCGGATTGGGACTAATTCACGGGTTTGCTTCATCAGTTGGAGGTTTGTTCAACGTTCCCCACGGTGTGATCTGCGGAACCATGATGGGTGTGGTGAACCGGTATAACATTAAAGCGCTGTTAAAGCAGGATGGCACTTCACGTGCACACCACAAATATGAATCACTGGGCAAGTTATTATCCGGGACCACAGGTAAGAACCGGCAATGGTATTTGGAGTTTGTGGCAGATTATCTTGATAGTCTGATTGAAAAACTGCAGATCAGTCGTTTAGGCGGATTTGGAATTTCAGCATCCGATCTTGACCGGATTGCGGAGATCACGGACAACAAAGCCAACCCGGTTAAATTTGAAAAGGGTGAATTGGTAGGTATGTTGAAGGAAAGGTTGTAGAATGAAACAAGTCATGCCCTTCGACTCCGTTCAGGGTGACTTGCATATCGGGCTGAGCGAAGTCGAAGCTCATTTTTGAGACCAATCATATATTCCTTTCAAATCCTTCTCGAAAATGGTAAATGTATCCTGCTCAAAAGCTATAAAATCCATTGCACTTTTTTGTTCAGGAAACGGGGTATAATAATGTTTCCTGTTTGTGTTGCGCCACACCATGAGGTATGAAATATTCCTTGCCATTGAATCCTTCCTGATGGGTGTCAAAAGAAATTGTGTCCACCAGTTTCTAACCGGTACACCTTCAAATCCGCATTCTGTCAGTGCAGCCAGTTTCTTCCTTTGCATTGCCATTTCAACCAGCATTCTCAGTTGGGCTATACCATTTGAAACTGAGGCACCGGCCTGAAAGTCCCAGTAATTCTCGCATCCCAGAATATCCACCCACGCATCTCCGGGGTACCTTTCGAGGTATTGCTGCTGGTTTTCAAACATATCGGTTGAATAAGTGAACAACAGGTTATGAACCTGGAGGGAATCCCTCAGATAAGTCACGGTGAAGCGCCACAACCGGATGTATTCCTCCGGCGTGCAACGGCCTTTTCCCCACCAGAACCAGTTCCCGTTGTTTTCCGGAAAAGGTCTGAATATAACCGGGACCAGGATGCCTCCGGTAGTCCTTATCTTAAGAAAAAAGGCTGCAACCTGTTTTAATTCCGATTTGTAAGAATCATGCCGGCTGCTGTCGGGCAGGATCTGCTGCAGGGCAGGAAAGACATCCAGGGCACTGCCTCCTGTAACCGGATTGCCCATGTGCCAGGTAACGGTATTGATCCCGCCGCGTTCATACGCCTCAATCATGCATTGCCGGACGGTCTCAAGAGGAATGCTGTCGATATTGGCTTCATGGCCGGCTCCGGCAATCTCCCAGCCATACAGGGCAGGGTGGGTTCCGGTAACCATCTTCACATCTGAATTGTTCCCGGATAAAATGCCGTCGACACCTGAGACGGTTGCATCCTGTTGCCCGAAAAGAATTCCCTTGCCCTGAAGAAGTTTGAGGTTGATCCACAACGCTTTGGTTTCCCGGGTTAAATGGGAATCCACCGGTTTTTCCTCGGAAAGGCTCAATAAAACAGTATCAGCAGCTGGTGCTTCAGGTTTTCGTGAAGTTGGCTGACAGGAATTAAGGGCAACAAAAGCTGCAAGAACTGCCAGGTTAATCCGGAGATAGCTGACAAGAATGGAGTTTGCAACTGCGAACATGTTTCTGAATTTTGAATAAAAACAAACCTCATCAAATTTATATCATTCCTTCAGAAAAGTAAATATTCGCTTCAATATTCCCGATCAGGTATCTTTAACCAAGGTTGTCATATCAAAACAAAGTATCCCGGTAATATGTAATCACTACCGGGATATCTTTGAAGGAATTGTCTTACGGCGATCTTAAGGATGAAATGGGGCCAACTAATTGATAGTCAGTTTCTGTGTAAATACTTTGTTACCGGAAGTTTTATATTTAATCCGGACGATATAATTGCCCTTTGGAAGCATGCCGACATCAATAACCTGACTTGAGGTAAGTTTTCTATTGTATATAAGTTTTCCTGTATTGGTATAAATGGATAAATTATAATCCATTGATTCCATCGTTTGAATATGCAACTGATTGGTTGTTGGATTGGGGAAAAGTGTAAATTCCTGATCCTGGCCAACCATTTCATTGACCTGATTTGAATTCTCAACCATTGTACTTTTAAGACCTCCGCTTAAGGGAATTGAGATATTCTGAATGGCCATATCGCTATATTCTCCATAGCCTGTAACACCTTCAAACCGTATCTTAATATACTGACCTTTGAATTCGCTTAAACTGATTACTTCGTTAAACCAACTGTTCCCCTTATTGCCGGATTTAACGATACCTCGTTCAACCCAGGTGGTATTGGGGTAGACTTGAATTTTAACTTTTAGTGTACCCATTGTACTGCCGTACATATGGTAATAATAATTCAGGGAATAATTACTGGTACCGGTTGGAATATAAAAGTGATACTTGCTTTCAACGATTCCGGTTTGACCATAGCATCCACCAGTCGCTTCAAGATAAAGATATAATCCCATTGCTCCGGGTGCACTAGCGTCCGGACCTGTATTTGCGGTAGGTGTGCTCCCTGAGTATGGTACCCAGTCAATCTGGTCTCCTGTAATGTTTTTCCAATATGAACTATTTAACGTATGACCCACACTACAATTTCCGGTTTGGTTTGGTCCATATATTGTCATTTGTCCTAATGGAGCTGATACATTTGGCAAAGGCATTGCATAGCCATTTGCCAGTAATGGGCCTTTGGTATTGTCATAGTCATTGAAATCCTGTTGGCTCTGACCTCCATGGGAACATGGTTTAGTTCCTATTCCCCAAAAGCAATAGCCGTCACCATCATAATCTGCGTTACAGCTTCTGGTTACATTCGCCAGCGTCCAATTACCCGCGCCGTCATTTGTATACCTGTTAACTACGGTAGCAATCTTGGCGACAAATGCCGGGTTATTTGCAAATAGCTGTGGCAGATTAAGCGATGCTACGGATATTTTGAATGCAATATCGGGAGCTAAGGGCCAGCTGTCCTTAAAAATCCATTTAAGTGTTCCATCAGCTTTTGTCCAACCATATAAAAGATAGGCGTGGTTGGCATCACCATGGGCAAGGGGTGTATGAAAAAACAGCTGAATCGGTCCTTTTGCAAAAATTGAATCCTGAATTTTTTGTGTGTTTAATGCTGCTAAATTAATAGGATGCCAGGAAATCTTATACCTGGTTGGACAGGTGGGTGTAATGCAGCACGGGGAGCTTGCACCGGTTGCACAGGGATTGTAATAAGAGCCATTGGTTGCATGATAATCATATCCCGGACAGGATTCTTCCACCACTCCCGTATTGGCCAAAAAGGGATATACATTAAAGTGAGGTACAGTTCCGGCTCCGGCTTCAATACAACGCGAATACATCTGATATTCTGACAGATCAAGGCTGGTTGATCCGGGTCTGAAATAGAGCAGCTCATACATCGATTCGACCTGTGCCAATGCTGCAAAAATGTGACAGGGTCCTTGTTCTTTCTGGTCTTTACTTGCAGTTATAAAGGTCTTACCGTTAAAACTACCCCAGGAAAAATTATCGTAAAAACCCTGGGCGAAACATAACCGTCCGGCCATCATAAAAATTAAAACTGTGAACAGCAATTTAGTAGACTTTTTCATAGCTTAAGATTTAAGTGTTTAGATATCAGTACAAGAACAAATATTTTAGCGCTAAACGTTAAATATTCATGTAGCTGGTACAAAAGCGATGAAGAACCCGAAATTCAATTATTTTGCTGCTCTACTTAACACACAATCAACGCACATATTCCCCAAAACAAATTCACATAAAAGATAGGAATCTTTTCTTAAAAACCGATAAGCGGAAATGGAATATTTATCCTTATTTTGATCCTTTGCAGGTAACCTGTTCACCGTTCTCAATATGCCGGACAATTGAAGCTGTCCTTACAGATCTTAAAACCCAACGATAGCTGATGGGTTCCATAATGATGGAACTGGGTACCGTTTATATCGAAATTATAATCATAGCAAAAACTCCAGTTCTTCCAGTGGTACCCGACAAATAGAATGGCATTTTGCCCTGCCGATTCAAAATCTCCCAGGTATTTCCGGAGTGTCAATCCTAACCACAAATTGTTATTAAACAGTATGTTGTTGTTAAGATCGAACTGATATACATGGTTTCCCAGGCTTCCCTGTATTGAGGTTTGTAGCGATGCCGATGAAGTTCGACTGGTAAAAAGGTATCCTCCCTGGAATGATATAAAATACCTGTCACCTCCATATCCCTGGCCAAGATTATTGTTTACAGGCAGCAGGTTATACAAGGCAAGGCCAGCAAAGTACTTAGTGCTATAAACATACATACCTGTTGAAGCATTATAGGCAATTTCCTGGACCACACCTCCTGTTATACCGGGATCGAATACCGGCGTAAACCCGCTCTCATCTAACTTACGCTGTTCAAAATTGCCTGATAACCCAAAGCTCACCCAAGTTGTCCGGCTTCGTCCGATGAGCATTTGAAAGGAATAAAGAAGCTCGCCTCCCAGACTTTTTGAGGGACCATTAGCATCCCTGACAAAGTTTGCTCCTAATCCGTGTTTCCTGGTCTCTGAAAACCCCAGACCTTTCTGGATGCTGAATGATTGGATATTAGGGGCGTCCTCAATGCCTGCCCATTGATGCTGGTCAGTTACGTTCAGTTCAAGGCAATTTGACAGCCCTGTCGCTGCCGGATTTGCAAAATCACGATTGAACGGATACAGGTTGTAGCGTGCTAATGGCTGGGCATTCATTACATGCATCAGAAAAAGCATTGCAATTGAAATGAAACCCCTCATGCATTCATCGTTTTATGGTCACATGACCTTTAAAGGGTTTATCAGTACCTGGGACCTCGATAATATACCAATAGGTGCCGGTTGGCATCTCCCTGCCGTTACTTCTGCCATCCCAGCCTCCTTCAGCAGCTTTATACCGGGTTAGTAAATTGCCAAACCTGTCGTATACCGATATTTTCGCATCGGGTTCAGCAATCAGAAAGGGGATATCCCAGGTGTCGTTATAACCATCACCATCAGGAGTGAAGAAGTTGGGTATCCCGATATCCACAATAACCTCGATCTCATCTGTGGAGGTGCATCCATATTCATTGGTGACTGTGAGGGTATATACCCCTGCCTGGTTCACCTCAATGGTTCTGCTTGTGGAACCTGTTGACCACTGGTATGCTGTATAGGTACTATCGGGTGATAAGGTTATGGTGGTACCCGGCGCTATTATCGTGTCATTCCCAAGTTCCATATCCGCGCTGTC
>DIAS01000141.1:0-27405 GCA_002415855.1 Bacteroidales bacterium UBA5072 | reverse complement strand
ATGTTGTAAATGCCAGGTGCATTATAGCTGACCGGTGGAGGGTCGCGTTGAGCTGAGGAAGCAGGACTGGCATTGTTGCAGCCCGGGAAATACAGGCGGGTTATGGTAGAATTGTCAATGTTGGCCACGAAAGCATATAAGGTGTCTCCAACACGAAATACATCGGAGATCCCTTGCGGATTAAATAAATTACCAGTTTCACCCATCGATGTGTACTCAGGAGGATTTGCCAGTCCATTGCTGAAAACCATTCGTACAACATCGTTAAAACGGTTCAATACAAATCCATAGGTATTCTCGCAATCACGAATGATCGTCAGGTCAAAAGGGTAATACAGCACTGAATTATCACCAATGGAGGTTGATGATGGATTTGCAGTCAATGAACTTCCGAAGTCCAGCCGTGTAATTTCATGACTTCCGTAATTCGATATGAACATGTACCAACTCCCGTTTTCCTGAATCGGAAGAATGCCGCAAGGCTGATTGAAACTGCCGATATTTCCAAGGTTCACCACAACAGGTACATTCGCAAGTGAAGTTCCGAAATCAAACCTTACCAGCGTATTGGTATTATAATTTACGGTAAAGCCGATCCAGTTCCCTGATTCATTGGTGATGTACAAATCTTCGGGGTAGTCCAGAAAATTCCCCGGATTGCCGAGGTTTGTGACTACCGGTGAGTTATTCGACAGTGAACTGCCAAAATCGAGCCGGATGAGCGTCGATTCTTCCCGCTGCCCCCCAACAACAAATACATACCAGTTGCCATTGTCCTCGATTACTTGTATTCCCTGGGCATGCAACGGAATGACACCTCCGAAGTTGCCCATGTTTTGTGATACAGGCGGATTCAGAAAATTACTGCCATAGGAATTCCGGACCAGGGTACCATCGGTATGATTGGTAATAAAGGCATAATACACATCGTCATCATTGGCAAAATCAACAAAGGCCGGTCCATTTAAAGTACCGGGATTGGCAAAATTCTCGCCGCCGGGATCATTTATCAGGTTTCCTGAGCAGAAATTCCAGTAATAGGTATCTGCATCGCGTGAAAGGTTTTCAATAGTCACGTTGTTATCGATACAGATTGTATCGGGTATTGAGAAGTCAGCCTGCGCTGCTATCTTCACCGAAAGGAGAAGCATGATGAAAGAGGGCAGTATCCCTTTGACAAGGGATTTTACCTGATCTTTTATATTACCTGTTTTTTTTTGCATCTTATACAAAAGCCCTTCGACTTCGCCAGGGTGACCCCCAGGTCATGCTGAGCAATAACCCCCAGGTCATGCTGAGCAATAACCCCCAGGTCATGCTGAGCGGAGTCGAAGCATATTAATTCATAACCTTTGTCAGCCTCCCTGTAAAAAGTATCTCTTCAATACCAGTGCTATCTTCTCCCAAAAGCCTGTAAATGTAATTACCGCAAGGCATGCTGGTATTTCTCCATTGCACCGAATTAGTTCCGCTTCCGGAGGGCAGATTGTTAAGTTCAACCCATTGCCTTCCGTTCAGATCATATACCTTCAGGGCAATACTCCTGTATCCTTTGTCAAGGAAGTATTCAAAGTTTACATCATCTGTAAATGGCATCGGGTATACCGTAACATAATTTTCCAGAGCCTCTTGATCATCTGTAGCCGTTGCCTCATAAGTGGTTTTTATGCTGTTGTTATGTTCAGTGATTTCTACATAATCATATCCGTCATCGACAATAGCAATAAACTCGATAGATTTGTCTGTCACCGGAAGGGTATAGGTTCCTGAAAGTTCGAGATGCTGCAAAGGATCAAAATTTTCCACCCTGATTTCAGCAATCGGGAATTCATAGGTGCCACCGCCGATAATCGGATAGATCCTGAACCACACATCCTGTCCAGTTATGCCCCTGTTCCCGGCTGTGGCATTCACCTGCACCTGACCGTTGCCAAGGTCATCGAAGGTAATTGATGTGGCTTCGAAATCGTACAGATCGAGCATCACTTTACTGGTATCCGTGAAATTGAAGGCTACATTTACCAGGGTGCCTTCGTAATCGATCTCGGACTGTTCAATAAGGGTGCGGATATCTGTTCCTTCGGGCAGGTCATCAGGTCTTAAGACAAATGGTAAAAACTGTTCCTTCATTTCCCCCGGAATGATGTCGCCAAAATCAACCGACAGCAATCCGTTGCTGAATGAACAGTTTGCATCCAGGCTATCGGTAAGAACTTCATAAAATTCTCCGGGGAAAATACTAACCAGGGTATTGGATGAGATATCCGAACCTGTATTGGTAGCTGTCAGCAATGTTGTTACATAGAGTTCCTGCTCAGGTTCATATATAATCGTGTCCGTTACCACAATTCCATTAATGCTGTAAACTGAATTCCTGATCCTGATCCTGGGACCAACGGGTTTGATCAGCAAGTGATCGGAAGCGACTGCCTGATCTCCCAGGAGATTTGTATAATTCAGTGTTTGACCATCTGTCAGGCGCAAAAACTCGGCACTGGTATTATAACTATCAACCACCCCTTCTTGCATAATGACAAGCTGGGTTGTATCGGTAGTGGGAAATGCAGTAAACCTGCTCAGATCGATTCTCCCACTGGCATCTGCCTGCAGAGTGCCTGTCATGCCTTCAAATTCCTGTCGTCCGAAATCATTCACTGACCATTTGATCCGGCCGGTGGGAACAAAGTTATCTGTTACTGCAACATTGAGTGATTTCAGCACGGAATGAGCCAGGATAATTTTCTGGAATTCCGGTATGTTGCCTGATTCATCTTTTTCGGTGATGCAAAAAAGGGCATCCGGTAAGGTATAAGATACTGGTCCATGATTGGCGCCTGAATAGTGTTTCCTGGTACCTGAAATGGTAAAAGGAATATTGTAAATGCCTGGTTCAAGCGTAGGATCGATTTTCAACAGAAAGACAAAGTATGCTCTCCTGGTTGGCTGCATCAGGTTCAATGTATTTCCCATTTTGATCAGCACTTCGCCTTCAGGCTGATTGAAACGCCATCCTGTTGTGAAGGTTCCCGGCTGATCGCCCTTGACAATTTCACCGGTTGTGCTGTTGTAATGTGCCGGAACGAGCGGCCGGGGATAAGCCACATAACTCAGTTCAACCGAGGTATTACCCAATTCTGCCGGTAGCCTGGGCGTTATCATGGTATTAATCCAGTTATCTCCGGTGCTGTTATTCACCTCAACCCGTATTTCAAGGAACGTACCGTTCACAGATCGCGGGTACCCTGTCAAATCGGGATTACCGGCATCAGCGTTTGGTATCAGGGTAATAGAATGACTATCATAGGCAGGATCAAGAATAGCTGGCATGGAGATCGATGGTTCAACCAGGCTGCATGGATCTTTGGCACCGACAAATGTGGTAATGGTTGTTTCACCGTAGCCATATGAAATATGGTAAGGATCATAATTCGCGTCGAAGTTGTGCGGTTCGTTTGTGTCAGCCACCATGTGTTTCAGATAAACTGTGTCGACACCATAATACACCATTTCAGGTATGACATGTGATGTCACTGATAAATCCGTTCCCTGGGCAAATCCTGAGAGTACGTGGGAGAATAACACCCAGGGTGATCCTCCGAATATTTCCTCAACAACCAGAACGCCTCCCTTGCTTATTTCAATGGAGCCTTCACGGCCCCTTCCCATATAGTCAGCATTAATCCGGATATGGGTTTTGCCCAAGTCTTCAAAATAATCATCGCCATAGGTATTATCGGTACCAGCAAACCAGCCTGAGGTAACTACACCGTAAATGTCATCCTGAAAGGGTACGGAAGGTTGATCAGGCCAGTCTTCCCCATCATCAGGCATAAAGGCGTCGTGGAGGAAACCGGTCTCGGATTGGAACCTGTCGCCCCTGTCGTCGATCCAGTCGTCGGTTCCGTCAAAATTATTATCATCTAGTGCCGGCGGGATTAACAATTGGGGTATGTAAACCTGATATTCGAAAGGCGTTTCCCAAATCTCAACCGCGTTACGTGTATTGGGATTATCGAGCCATTTTGTGAATGGCAAACCGTTTATTTTTACAATGGAATCAGTATTATAGGTTCCGTCGTCATTTTTGGGCAGGGTAATACGGTAACCACCCATTCCTTTTGGTATCGCGTATACGAAATAGCCAAATACCCCGTCGCCCAGATTTTCAATTCCTTCCGTTGCTTCTGAAGGGTCGTTATAATCCACATCGTGACCGCAGTTACGGATCCAGTAATAGGTGTACTCTGTGGAAGCATCCATATCAAAAACAAGCCTGGCTTTGCCATATTCCGGGAGTTCCTGCATCGGTTGACCAAGCGTATCCATGATCTGGTAGTTATTCGACAGGTATTCAAATTGCAGAGGATTGGGAAGAGGAGCCCAATAGGAGTATGTAGTCCGTATGGGTGTAACCCTGTCTTCGCCGAAAACTGTCTTATAATCTATTTTTGAATAGAGCGACTGATGTGGCGTATAATGGGTCATATCAATTTCTTCTCCACCCAGCGATAACACGGCCAGGAATTCCCGGTGAGGCTGCGGGCAGGTGCCGATAATACTGTCGGTTGGCAAAGGACGATAATTGACATCGGACGTATCAATGAAAGTAAACCCTTCGTAATTGTTAATCCGCTGGTGAACGAGCTGTTTCCAGATCACCTTCCCGTTCCCGTCCCGTTCCATCCAATGACTCCAGGTGGTATCGCTGAGATCGGCAGAATTAATGTTTTCGGTATAGGGATAGAACATCCCGGGATAAGGATCTGCAATCGAATCGTGGGCATATCCCACACCGGCGGCAAGCGGGACCAGATCGGGAGGATCGACCCATATCTCATAACTGCTGTAAGGATCATGGTACTCGTAACCTTCCACTCGTCCGAGGTTCCAGGTTACTTTCCATACCCTGATCTTATCACCGGGTTCTTCTACATCCGCAATACCATCACCATTGTTGTCCACAGCGATTTCCCCGTCATGGTCAATATCTTCAAAAACAAAGTCGTCGTTTCCGGTGCGCAGGTAATTCCAGGGATTTGCCCAGTATACCGCTTCTTCGGTAAGGATATAACCTTTTGGGAATATCGAGGCCGTGTCGAGCCATACATCCGGATGACCATCGGAGTCCATGTCATACTCAGGATGCGCCTCATCATTGCTACCGCGCAAAACATCCACATACTTTCCGCCAGGGGTTTTCAGAATAGGGATATCAATCACGTTATCGCTCCAGTAAAATGGCACATCCTTGGGAATATACTGCGTGTAAATGGTATTCAAGGCAGGCGAGCGCGATTTGTTCTCCATGATCATAAACACCTTGAAAGGCTGGTACTCCAGGTTCAGAAAGTTCTTCCAGTTCACGTCAGTGTCAGCGAAGATCGATGCACTGAAGAGCAGGTCAGCAAAATCTTTGTCTTTTATATAGCGGTTGTTGAAACCACCTTGACTGTATGTTATATTACCCATTGACACGGCAATTAGCGTTCCCCGGCTGATATAGCTGTCAACATCTTCGTGTATATCACTGGCCGGATCAGGAGTCATTACCTGGTATACAATGATCTTTTCGGAATAGGCCGGAAGTGACAAACCTGAGAAGGTGATCCGGCTGCCTGATTGTGTATAGCTGTCACCGGAGGTGACACCAAGAAAAGTAAAATATGGATTTATGTTTTCTTCAATGGTAATGCCTGTTACAGTCTGATCGGATAAGTTTCGAACACGAATTTCGACCGCAAGCGTATCGTCCCTGTCGTAGGAAACCGCGTTATCGCCGGCTGCCATGCTACCTGTGAGTTCATTTCGAACCTTGCGGGTAACATCAACATCGTAGGTAAATGCCGATAAGATAGCTGCCATGGTCCAGTTGACCTGGGTGATCTCACCATCGTTGTCGGAGAGACCACTGACTGTGGGCATTCCTGTATTGCATATGATCTTGCTGCCCGAAGCATTTTCAGCTTTAAGCATGAAGATGCATGGATTGGCGGTTGGAAGGCTGGCAACCGGTATGATTCGTGAAGAGTGAATAACAGGGAATCGGGACCCGTATAATTTGCTGCCAGTGTTACCAAAGCCGAGATTCAGCACACCGGCGGAAGAAAGTTCAGTTACCGTCGCCAGTCCGTTACCGTTGTCGTCCGCCTGATATTCAACAGCACCATTTTCGAGATACCCTGCTTTTTCGAGAAAGTAAACGCCGTTGCCTTCAGCATAAATGCTTCCTCCGCGGGCGATATAAGATTGAAGACAGGTATTAAGGCCAGGGGTCACGGTAAAGATACTGTCGATATAATACTTGTAATCCAGCTCTTTTGAAATAAAGGCCGGAATAATCAACAATGTTGTATGGGCATTGAGGCCCTGACCAGTCAGGGTGTCCTCATTGACAGTGTAAAGCACGTCATCCATGAGGTGTTCCGAGAACAGTCTTTCGAAATAAATCGTTTCCCATGTAAGCGTCACATTATTTGCTTTGTGCTTGCTTTTAAAAACAGCAATGCGCTTGGGATGCTTTTTGAACTGAACTGAGACCTGGCTTTGTGCAGTAAGATTATAATTGCTGTATGCACTGCCTGCAAGGCGCTGGTAATCCTGGGGCAATCCGCCCGGGTATACAAAGCTGCCTTTATTAACCCCGCCGGTTATCCAGTAAACCGAATGTTCTCCGTAGCCGGGGAAAAGAAGGTTGTCCCATGGGGCGGAACCATTGCGATAGTCATCGGAGGATTTTTCAAGTACAAGCCTGTAGGCCTTCAGGAGTTGTTTCTGATCGGTGCCGGTACTGATTAGGAATCCCTCCTGGGCCTGTATATATACGGGGAGTATAATAAGCAAACAGGCAACCAGGTAACGAGGTTTTATAATCGTTATCATAGTTGATAGGTAGTTGGTTAATAGTTTGTAGCTGCTTAACGTGATGTATAGTATACGTTTTTTTCAGCGACTTGTTGTGCAGGGAGTGAATCTTTGGTCAAAAAGTAAGGTCATTTATGTCTTTGGGCAAGCATTTCCACCACCTCTTCAATTCTGAATCCTTTCGCTGACAGCAACACCAGAAAATGGTAGAGCAAATCCGCTGATTCATTTAAAAACAGTTCACGGTTATCATCCTTGGCTTCAATAATGAGCTCGACGGCTTCTTCACCCACCTTTTGAGCGATCTTGTTCAGCCCTTTCTGGAACAGTTTGGTGGTGTAGGAATTCTCAGGCATTTCCTTTTTGCGCTGGTCAATCAGGTTCTGCAGGGTTATTAGAAAGTCAATGTTTTTATTTGGCATATGGCTATTGTTAATTTCAGTTTCGGTTGTCAGCAGCAATCTATTTAAGAACATCCTGCGATTTCGATCAGGATGGCCTTTCCAGTGTATTCCCTATTTGTCATAATCTTACCGGAATGTTCCTTTCTGCCAGATAAGACTTCAACTGGGGTACCGTGATCTCATTGAAATGAAAGATGCTGGCGGCCAGTCCCGCATCAGCCTTCCCGCTGGTAAAAACCTCAGCAAAGTGCTCCATATTGCCTGCTCCTCCTGAAGCGATGATCGGAATGGAGAGACTTTCGGACAACCTTGACAGGGCCTCGCAGGCGAATCCATTCCTGGTACCGTCGTGGTTCATGGAGGTGAACAGGATCTCACCGGCACCCCTGTCCTCACATTCCCTGGCCCAGCTGAAAAGTTCCTTGTCCGTGGGTATCCGGCCTCCATTGATATAGGCCGTCCACACGCCGTTCTCTTCTTTTGCATCAATGGCTGTCACTACGAACTGGCTTCCAAAATTCAATGCCATCCGGTTAATAAGTTCTGGATTACGGATGGCAGCAGTATTAAGCGATACCTTATCGGCACCTGCAGCAAGCAAGGCTTCTATATCGGAGAGTTCACCGATGCCACCGCCAACAGTAAAGGGAATATTCAAATGAAGGGCGATCCGTTTTACCAGTTGCACGAAGGTTTTCCGACCCTCGTGACTGGCGGTGATGTCGAGAAAGACAAGTTCATCAGCCCCCTGTTCGGCATAGTTGGCTCCCATTTCCACAGGGTCGCCGACCTCGCGTATATTCACAAAGTTGATACCTTTGACTGTCTGTCCGTTACGAACATCAAGGCAGGGGATGATTCTTTTGGCAAGCATGGAACAATAATTGAAAATGTGTTGTTAGGTGTTGCAAGTTGTAAGTTTATAAAAACTCCTTCAGTTCCTCTAGTGTAATCTTTCCTTCGTACAAGGCCTTTCCGATTATCGCGCCTGCGATTCCCATTTCATTCAACAGGTGTATCTCCTTTGCGGAGGATACTCCTCCACTCGCGATGACGCGCATCGACGGAAAATCCGTGACCATCTGTTTGTAAAGCTCAACAGAAGAGCCCTGCATCATGCCGTCTTTGGCGATATCGGTACACAGCACCTGCTTCACTCCCATGGCTTTGTAATAATTCAGGAAATCATAGAGGCCAATTTCCGTGACATCTGTCCAGCCTGAAACCGCTATTTTACCGTCACTGACATCGGCGCCCAGGATGATCTTTTCGGGTCCGTAAGCAAAAAGCCAGGTCTGGAACAGGTCCCTGTCGGTAACGGCAATGCTTCCGATAACCGCCAGAGCAGCCCCCGAGCTAAAGACGACGTGAAGATCTTCCTCCGTCTTTATTCCGCCGCCAAAGTCAACAACCAGTGAAGTCTTTGAGGTAATCCGTTCAAGGGTGGTATAATTGACCACATGTTTGTTCCTGGCCCCATCGAGGTCCACCACATGCAGGCGTTTTACACCCTGATCTTCAAATCGCCGGGCAGCATCGAGAGGATCTTCTGCGTAAACTTTCCTGAGACGATAGTCGCCCTGTTCAAGGCGCACACACTTACCTCCGATAATATCGACAGCTGGTATAATTGTTATCATAATTCGAGAAAATTTTTCAAGATCTGAGATCCGGGTCTTCCGCTTTTCTCCGGATGAAACTGTGTGGCATAGAAATTATCACGTTTCAGCGCCGCACTAAAGGGCACTGAATAATCACACAAGGCAATGGTCTCGGTTCCGGTAGCCGCGTAATAGCTGTGAACAAAATAGGCGTACTGGTTCTCAAGTTCTCCCCTGAAAAGTGCAGAAGTAAGATCATGTATTTTGTTCCAGCCCATGTGTGGTACTTTCAGCCTGGTTTCAGGGGAACCGGAGGGACTGAATTTCAGGACATTCTCACGGAATATGCCGATACACCTGGTATTTCCTTCTTCGGAATAGCGGCACATCAGCTGCAGTCCGAGACATATACCCAGCACAGGTTGTTTAAGACCGGCAATCAGCAGGTCCAGTTTTCTTTCCCTGAGATAATGCATGGTGGTGCTTGCTTCACCAACGCCCGGGAAGATCACCCTGTCAGCTGTCCTTATGATATCGTGATCATCTGTGACCGTGGCCGTAATACCCAGCCTTTGCAGGGCATAATCAACCGACATGATGTTTCCGGCGTTGTATTTGATGATGGCTACGTTCATATCACTGGTTGAATACTACTGTTCTGTTGTTGTATACCAGGGTCCGGCGCTGGAGATGCATCAGGATGGCTCTTGAAAGTACCAGTTTTTCCACATCTTTTCCCTTCATTATCAGCTTGTCTATCGAATCGCGGTGTGAAACCCTGACGATATCCTGATCGATGATGGGGCCGGCATCCAGCTCTGAGGTAACATAATGGCTTGTTGCACCGATGATTTTCACCCCCCGTTCGTAAGCTGAATGATAGGGCTTGGCTCCCGGGAATGCCGGCAAAAACGAATGGTGTATGTTGATGATCTCATTGGGGTACTTCCGGATAAAACCACTGCTGAGGATCTGCATGTACCGGGCCAGAACAACAAAAGAAACCTGTTGCTGCGTCAGCAGATCCAATTCCCGTGCCTCCTGCTGCAACCTGTTTTCATCATTCTTCTCAAAACAATGAAAAGGAATACCGAACTGGCCTGCTACCTGCTCAAGATCGCGGTGGTTGCCAATAATAAGCGGAATATCCACATCCCACTCACCGGCATGGAAGCGCGAGAGGATGTCATACAGGCAATGGGAGAGTTTGGAGACAAAGATGGCCATCCTTGGACGCTGATCGCTGAAGTATATTTTCCAGATCATGCTGTAGCGGGTTGCGATCAGGGTCCCGAAGAAGTCCGCGATTTTCTCCTGCGGGATCAGGAATCCGTCCAGTTCCCATTCAACACGCATGTAAAACACTTTATCCAGTCGGTCAACATGTTCATCCAGCGTGATAATGTTCCCATTGTTATCATTGATAAACCCTGTTACCTGTGCAACGATGCCTTTTGCATCCGGACAATGGATCAGGAGGGTTGCTGAATTTTTGTTTCTCCTGGGCATTATAGAACTCCTTTCGTTGTTGGCAAATTTGCATCGAAAACGTCCCGGCGCACTGCCATCTTGATGGCCCTGGCCAGGGCTTTGAATATGGCTTCGATCTTGTGGTGTTCGTTTGATCCTTCAGCCTTGATATTCAGGTTGCAATGTGCTGCATCGGAAAAAGACTTAAAAAAGTGCAGGAACATTTCAGTAGGCATTTCACCGATTTTCTCACGGTGGAATTCAGCATCCCAGATCAGCCATGGTCTTCCCCCGAAATCAATCAGCACCTGGGCCATGCAATCGTCCATGGGTAATGCATAACCATATCTTTCCATGCCGCGCTTGTTGCCAAGTGCCATGAAGAAAGCCTCTCCAATAGCCAATCCCGTATCCTCAATGGTATGATGTTCATCTACTTCCAGATCGCCTTCGACCTTGACCATAAGGTCGCATCCCGAGTGCCGTGCGAGCTGGCTGATCATGTGATCAAAGAAACCTATTCCGGTAGAAACTTCGTATTTACCGCTTCCATCAATTTCCAATTCAACCGTTATATGGGTTTCTGCTGTTTTTCTTTCCACCCTGGAGGAACGTTTTCCCTGGGCAACCAGCTCGTAAATTTCATCCCAACTGCCGGCAATCCAATAATTCTGACCATCATTCATCCGGGTGTCGTTCTCCGGAAGTCCCGGCAGGAAAAGAATTGCCCCGCATCCCAGGTTGTGAGCCAGGTCCACATCGGTCTGCCGGTCACCTATTACAAAGGAATTCTGCAGGTCATAATCACCCTGTAAATAACCGGATAGCATACCTGTTCCCGGTTTGCGGGTTGGAGCGTTGTCTCCGGGTAGCGATCGGTCGATCAGAATATTATCAAAAGTAATTCCTTCATTTTCAAAGAATTTCAACATTTTTTTCTGAACAGTGACAAAGGCGTTTTCGGGATAAGCCGGAGTGCCGAGGCCATCCTGGTTGGAAACAATTACCAGTTCAAAATCAAGATTTTTTCTGATCCGGAAAAGGTTCCGGAATACTCCTGGAATAAACTCAAGCTTATCCAGGGAATCTATCTGAAAATCATCTTTTGGTTCTACGATCAGTGTACCATCTCGATCTATGAACAGGGCTTTTTTCATAGCTTTCAGAATTTATTAATAACGCTGGATCTTTGACGGGAATATTCCTGCAAAGTGCCGATAAGCAGTTTATTCTCCTCCGGGCTTCCGATGGTTATCCTCAGGCAGCCTTCACACAAGGGAACCTTTGATTTGTCACGCACAATAATCTTTCTCGCAGTGAGGAAGGCCAGGACTTCACCGGAATGATCGAATTTTACCATCAGGAAATTGGCATCACTGGGAAGGATGTCCCGGACAAAAGTAAAATTCATCAATGCTGTCCGCAGCCATTCCCGTTGTTCAAGTATCATGCGTATCCAGCTGTCCTTGACCGTGGTGTCACGGAGATGCTCAAGCGCTGTGCGCTGGGTAAGAATGTTAACGTTATAAGGATACTTGATGTGATTCAGGATGGTAATGATTTCGGGCGATGCAAATGCCATACCCAGTCGGATACCTGCCATTCCCCAAGCTTTGCTGAAAGTCTGCAGGATCACAAGGTTGGAAAAGTTCTGCAGTTGGGTTATCAGCGAATCCGAAGCAGAAAAGTCAATATAGGCTTCATCAAGGATCACCAGACCTGGAAAACTTTTCATGAGCAGCAAAAGGTCTTCCCGGTTCAGACAATTGGAAGTCGGATTATTGGGTGAACAAAGAAACAACAGTTTACTGCGTTCATCGGCAAGGTTAAGAAGGGCAGGAATATCAAGCTGGAATTCCTGCGTCAGCAATGCTTCCCTGCATTCTACCTGGTTGATATCGGCACAAACCCTGTACATGCCGTAAGTGGGTTTGATGCTGATGATGTTATCGGTTCCCGGTTCGCAGAATGCCCTGATCAGCAGGTCGATGGCCTCATCGCTTCCGTTTCCCAGAAAGATTCCTGCCGGAGGCACTTTTTTAATCGCCGAGATCTTTTCTTTCAGCGTTACCTGCCGGGGATCGGGATAACGGTTCAGGGGTGCGTTGAATGGGTTTTCATTGGCATCGAGAAAAATGGCCTCCCCGCCCTTGTATTCGTCTCGAGCGGAGGAGTAGGGTACCAGGGACCGGATGTTTTTTCTGACGAGAGCGTTGATATCAAACATGATAAGAGTATTCGGGTTATTTCAATCGTATGGATACGGCATTCCTGTGTGCGAAAAGCGCCTCGGTCTCGGCCATTTTCATAATCGCAGGTCCAATGTTTTCCAATCCTTCACGGGAAATCTGCTGAAAGGTGATCTTTTTGACGAAGTTATCCAGGTTAACGCCATTGTAAGCTTTGGCATACCCGTTGGTCGGAAGGGTATGGTTTGTCCCCGATGCATAATCTCCGGCGCTTTCAGGTGAATAGTGTCCAATAAATACCGAACCGGCATTGATAATCCTCTCAGCCAGTTTTTCTGCATTATCCGAGGCGAGTATCAGGTGTTCGGGAGCATATTCATTAACCAGGTGGATGACATCGTCCATATTTTTCATAATCAGTATTTTACTGTTGCTTAATGCCAGTTCAGCAATATTTCTCCGCGGAAGAGCCTGCACCTGCTTTTCAACCTCGCCTAGAGCACTTACGGCCATTTTTTCACTCGTGGTAATGAGAATGACCTGGCTGTCGGCACCGTGTTCGGCCTGCGACAGCAGGTCTGATGCAACAAATGCAGGATTGGCAGAATCATCGGCAATCACGGCAAGTTCGGAAGGCCCTGCAGGTATATCAATGGCGACATCACTGCGTGATAAAAGCTGTTTTGCTGCAGTCACATATTGATTTCCCGGTCCGAAAATTTTGTATACCCTGGGTACAGTATTGGTGCCATATGCCATAGCGGCAATCGCCTGCGCACCTCCTATCCTGAAAACCCTGGTCACCCCGGTAATCTTAGCTGCGTATAATATGGCAGGATGTATTTTTCCCAGGGGAGTGGGTGGTGAACAAAGTACAATTTCCGAGCATCCTGCAATCCTGGCAGGTATGGCAAGCATGAGCACGGTTGAAAACAACGGGGCAGAACCTCCCGGAACATATAAGCCAACTTTCTGAATAGCCACTGCCTTCTGCCAGCATTCAACCCCTGCGGTGGTAAGGATCCTTTCAGGTTTGACCTGCTGGATCCAGTGAAAAGCTTCAATATTGGAGACCGCGGTATCAATGGCGTTCTTCAGCTCGTCATCCAGGGATCCACCTGCTGCCCCGATTTCTTCTTCAGAAACAAGCAGGCTTGTCACTTCTGCTTTATCAAACTTCCTGGTGTACTCGATAAGCGCTTGATCGCCTCTCTGCCGGACATCTTCCAAGATGGGCATCACCTGTTTGTCCACATCCCGGTTGTCAAGGACCGGCCTCTTCAGCAAGGCATTCCAATCAGATTTTTCAGGATACCGGATTATCTTCATCAGGGTCGTTTTTAAACTATCATTTTTTCTATGGGAATGACCAGGATCCCCTGGGCACCTAATTCCTTAAGTTTTCCGATAATATCCCAGAATTCATTTTCATTCACTACGGAGTGCACCGAGCTCCAGCCTTTCTCATACAAGGGCAACACCGTAGGGCTTTTCATCCCCGGAAGAAGTTTCACTATTTTGTCGAGGTTATCATTGGGCGCATTCAGCAGGATGTATTTGTTATTTTTTGATTTTCTGACAGCCTGAAACCGGAATAACAGGTCCTGCAGTATCTTTTTCTTGACTTCGCTGGTATTGGGTGACGCAATGACAACAGCCTCAGATTTCGCCACTACCTCAACCTCTTTGAGCCGATTGCTGATGAGCGTACTGCCGGTACTCACGATGTCAAAAATTGCATCCGCCAAACCTATACCAGGTGCAATCTCCACTGAACCGCTGATCTCATGGATCTCGGCACTCAGGTGATTGTTTTTCAGGTACCTGCCCAGGATATTCGGGTACGATGTGGCTATGCGCCGGCCATTGAAATAGGCTGGTCCGGTATATTCATGTGATTGTGGTATGGCAAGCGACAGCCGGCATCTGGCAAATCCCAGCCTTTCAACGATCTCGACATTGCGGTTCTTTTCCAACACTTCATTTTCACCCACAATGCCGATATCGGCCACGGCATCTGCCACATACTGGGGAATATCATCATCGCGCAGATAAAGGATTTCCACCGGGAAGTTCTCCCCGATGGAGATCAGCTTCCTTCTGCTGTCCTGGTTATGGCGGATTCCTGATTCCTGGATCAGTTCGAGGGACTTCTCACTTAACCTGCCTTCTTTTTGAATGGCGATCTTTAATTTTTCCATTTTAGTACAACAATTTAGCAAACAAAATGTAAAAAAAAAGGTTTGCAGTAATGCAAACCCTGAAATTATCTTCCATGCGGTACATCCTGCCACTTTCCGTTTTACGGCTGATGATGGTGGAGATGATGTATCCGATGATTTTTCATAATTATGATATTCGATTGCAAATATACAACATAAAAATTTAAAATGCAAGAAATGGTGTGTGGCTTTTACTTGTTGGATTGCTTAAAGGTTTGATCCTTATTAAAAGTAATTCTCACCGATACGCCGTTTCCGGGCGAAGAATTATACTCCACAAGACCACCCAAAGAACTGATCCGGTTGTGGATGTTGTACAATCCCATGCCTTTATGGCGATCGAGGGCTTCAGCAACATCAAAACCCACACCGTTCTCAATGTACTCAATCAGCACTGTACGGTCAGTTTCACTTTGTTTTATCATAATCTCACTGGCGGAAGAATATTTCACAGAGTTATTGATCAGCTCAACCAGTATCCTGTATAATGTAATTTCGACATTTTGTACAAAAGGACTGGTAACCGGTATTTGTAAATTAAAAGCAATACTGCAGGTGACATTGATCTGCTCAATGAATTTATGCAATGATGCATGGAGTCCTGCCGAACGTAAAACATGCGATCCGAGGTTTCCGGATATTTCCCGCACTGAGTTTATGGCAAGATGTAACAAATCACTCAGTTCTTTTCTGATTTCACCTCCCCTGATATCGTTTCCCTTTAGCGCAGAGGAGTTGACATAAAGTTTGGCAGCTGAAAGATAAGGGCCAATGCTGTCGTGTAAATCCTGCGCTATCCGCTTGCGTTCCTCTTCTTCGCTATTGATTACAGCGTGCATAATTTTAATTTCAGTTTCCTTGCTGCTTGATATGTCCTTGATGATGGCAATTTTGCTGATTTCCTCTTCACGTTTGATGGGAAGGATCCTGATTTCAACCGGAATGGTTTCATTGCCACCGTGAATTTTTAGCCAGTGTTCGCTGAGATTAAAAAGTGAGCTGGCAACTTTGTCGGGCTTTAATAACAAATTTATACGGTATGGATCGTTGAAGAAAGACTCCAAAGGTTTATTTATCACCGAATTTACGGGTAAACCGGTCATCCGCAGAAAGCTTTCATTAACATTGTGGACGGTGTGGTCAGGCCTTAGCAATAAGATCCCATCCCCAATACTGTTGAAAACCTTTTTAAATTTATTCTCGCTTTGTTTCAGCTGCTCTTCTGTCAGTTTCCGTTCAATTACTTCCTGCTCCAACCGGGTTTTTGAATGGGCCAGTTTCTTCGACTGTGCGGTAAGTTCGCTGATGTTTCTCACCAGATAGGATTCAAGCCGACCATAAATATACAGTGCAACGCTGAGAAACAACATGGCTGTGAGTATATAGGCCAGCCAGGTTTCTGATGAATAGAAGTACTTCTGGATATCAAAATCAAACACGTGCCAGCCTTTCGAAACTGCGACTGCAATTGCTGAGAATGATAGGATTGATATCACCATGATGATAAGACCCGATCTGATATTGATCAGCAGAGTAGCTATTATTCCGATAAAAATATAATAAAGCAATCCGTCGCTCATGATTCCTTCGTTCCACAAGGCCGTAGTTCCTATCATATAGCCCAGAACTATCAGGCTCCATCCTTTGATCTGATAGTTTATCGTTTTGCGAAAGATTACAAGGACTGCTATTACAAGAAGACCAAAAGCGCTTATATAGGGAATATGGCCTATTGAAAGATTATTTATATAAGTAATTATTAATGCCGGAGTACCCAAAACCAAAGTGACAAGATTAACTGAATCTAGAATCGGATTTTTGATTTCATCATATACCAGGCGGGCATGGATTTTTTCCATGGATTTAGTTTCTGTAAGATTCCTAATTTACAAAATATTTAACTAAGAACTATTTATTTACGTTGAAGCAAAACTAAGGTTTCAAGATGAGGTGTATGGGGGAGCATATCATACGGTTGAATGCGTACTACCCTGTATGCTGTTGTCAGCTGTTTCAGGTCGAAGGCCAGGGATACCGGATTGCAGCTCAGGTACAGCACCTTTTCAGCTCCGGAAGCAATGATGGTTTTTTTTATTTCAATGAGTGTTCCTGAGCGTGGTGGGTCCAGTATAACCAGGTCAGGTCTGCCATGTTCCTGTAAAAACTCCGGTTTGAAGGTTTCCAGAACGTCACCTGTCAGAAATTCGACATTGTCAAATCCGTTTAATACAGCATTCTCCCTGGCATCCTCAACAGCCAGGGGAGATCCTTCAATCCCGGTGATGTGGCCCGCCTGTGAAGCCAGGGTTAGTGCAATGGCACCTGCACCGGTATACAGATCATAGACCTTTTCTTTTCCCTGCAAGCCGGCCCACTCGCGCGCAGTAAGAAAGATCTGTTCCGCCTGTCGTGTATTAGGTTGAAAGAACGATGAGGCATGCACCCTGTACATGTTTCCTGCAAGCATCAGAAAGAGATACGGTTTAGTGCCTCCAAACGGGATGATATCGCCCTGCAGCTGACCATGTGCGTGTGAAAGATGAATTGTCCAGGACAAGGATACAATGGAAGGGAATTCTTCCAGCATCCGTTTTAGCAGGATCTCTCTTTCAACCGGCTGGTCCTGTGCCATGCCCACCACTACCATAGTCTTTCCTGACCGGGCATTTCGAATGGACAGGCTTCGCAGGAAGCCGGTCTTCTGTTCATGATCATAGAATTCAAACCCCTGCGCTATGGCAAAAGACTTAACAAAGTCGCAAATGGTTCTGGAGGGTTCCGACTGCAGAAAACATTCACGGATATCAATGATCTTCCCTGGTTCTCCGTAACGGTGAAAGCCAAGGACGGATCCGGATGCCGCCTCAGGGGAATGATTTTCCTTCGGCGAGTTGGCGGAGAAGGTATATTCAAGCCGGTTCCTGTAATAATGGAGCTCCTGGGAAGGAATGACAGGAGGAACCTTGGGCGTATCGATCTCATATTTCTCCAGGGCACTATTAAGGATCCTGTGCTTCAGCTCGAGTTGAAAAGGATAATCGATGTGCTGCCAGGGACAGCCACCGCATTGCCAGTAATGTATACAGAAGGGATCCACCCGGTGGGGTGACGTGCTGATGTGCTCAATTACCTGACCGGACCTGAATCCCTGTTTTCTTCTTTCCAGGGCATAGGTAACAGTTTCACCCGGAATTCCAAAGTCGAGGTATACCTGCTTGTTTTCAAAGCTGGCAATACATCGTCCCGAAGAATGAATCCTGTCAAGTGTAACGGGTCCTCTTACCGATTTTTGTTGCCTGCCGGTCATTGATCTTTTTTCCTTAAGTCTGGTTATAAGCAATATCCAGATGTTATATAAGATGGTAAATTATCAGGAACTGCAAATATAGTGCATATCGGTGTATCCATTTGTTCAGATGCTTCTCTCTGTTAACAGTAATCATGAATATCCTCAAGGCTAATCATCAAACCGGGAATATGGGTATTGGGCCGAACTGATGCATTTCCTAATAGTTAGCGTAAGAAATCTTATTATCTAAATGTCAAAATTTTTTGGATTTCAATTTGGGAATCCATATATTTTATACTTGCATATACTGTTAATTCAAACACCCGGAATCCTCATTACGAACCCTACAAACAATTAACCGTTATGAAAAGAATAGTTGTTTTATTCATGTTTAGTATTGCAGTTCTTTCTGCTTATGCTACCAAGATCAGGCAGGATTTTCCTTTTGAAACACAGATTATTAATGATTTAAGTTGGGTAGTTTGGGATAGCTATGGATATGATTGGACTGTGGATTATTATGTTCCAATTGATGTTGGCTTTATTCCTTCAGGTAGTGGGGAAAATGATTATCAAGTTAATATGTACATTGATCCGTATACGGTTAGAGAAAAATATAATGCTGGATTAAACCCAGATGGTAAAATGCTTTGGCCAAATTATGGTAAAAGGGCTTTACTTGCACCAAATGTATTAATAAGATATGAAGGTACTTTAAGTGGTCCGTCCGGTTGGAGTAGAACCTTTTCACAACCATGGGATAATGGGAATAATGCAACTCATTCATTATTTGATAGCTATGGTTACTGTCCTTATGGTGACTATACACTCACCATAACCTTTTATTTTGAATCAGATGTAAGAAGTAGTTCACTGACGAGATACTTCTACTTTCATTTTCAGGATCCAAATACACCTTCTGCAGAAATACCTACAGGGTATTATTTAATTGGAACTACATTAATAAAAGATTGTCCGGCCTATTATGATACTCATGGTCACTCAAACAATAATACTGTCTGGTCATATTCTGGAACACTCAGTTTTTATGTAAATAAAAAGGAATTCTGTAATTCCGATAATATTACATTGATAACATATTGGAATAGAGTTAAACAGCAGAATACAAATAATTATGGAAGTCCATATGGCAATAATTTGGATAGACTTACATTCTTTTCCTTGATATTTGGAAGTGTTCAGGCACCAATATATTCATCAAATGTTGCACAAACTCAACTTCTTTTTACCTGTGAATTGCCTGCATCAAGTCTTAATCCAGTAAATGGTATTGCTAATGTTCCTTTAAGCTGGGAAGCAAAGTTATCTCCAATAAGCGAAATTTCGGAAACCACTTGGACAATTGATCTTTCTGCAACTACATCAATTGGTAGTAATACTGGACCTAGTGTGGGATTTACCATTGGAACTAGTATATCAGAAACTTACACATGGAATTATACAACAAATTTCCGACAAGATTTAGTAATTCCTCTCATAATAAATATTGCATCAGTTGACCCAACTAGTGCAAATGCAGGCAACCAAACAATATGTCTTGGTGGTAATACAACCCTTACTGTAAACGGCGGATCCTTAGGTACCGGTGCAAGCTGGAAATGGTATTCGGGAAGTTGTGGCGGAACACCCGTCAATACCGGGAGTTCTATTCAGGTTTCGCCTCAAACGACCACAACCTATTATGTAAGGGCAGAAGGTGGTTCCTGTAATGTTCCTACCAACTGTGCCAATGTTACAGTAAATGTATTTTCACCACCAACAGTAACAACATCCAATCCTTCGGCCACATCCACGACAACTGCCACTGGTGGCGGAAATGTAACCTCTGACGGTGGAGCACCCATTTCAGCCAGAGGTGTGTGCTGGAACACATCTGCCAATCCTACCACATCCAATACTAAAACCAACGATGGTTCAGGAACAGGGACATTCAGCAGCATCATGACCGGGCTTTCAGCCAATACCACCTATCATGTAAGGGCCTATGCCATCAATTGTTCAGGTACAAGCTATGGATCGGACCAGACCTTTACTACACCACCAAACCCTGTTGTGCCTACAGTTACAACATCCACACCGTCTGCCACATCTACCACAACGGCAATATCCGGTGGAAATGTGACCTCTGATGGAGGCGCTGCGGTTACAGCCCGTGGCGTATGCTGGAGCACCAGTCCCATTCCTACAATAACAAATTCCAAAACAACCGATGGAACGGGAACAGGATCTTTCACAAGCAGTATTACAGGATTATTACCTGGCACCACGTACCATGTAAGAGCTTATGCAACAAATTCAGTGAACACATCCTATGGCTTGGATCAGTATTTTACGACGCCATTGAATCCAGTTCGCCCGACAGTGACCACCACAGCACCATCAGCCACATCTACAACTACCGGAACCAGCGGCGGTTATGTAACCTCCGACGGAGGCGCAACGGTCACAGCCAGAGGAGTCTGCTGGAGTGTTAACTTAAATCCAACAACTTCAAATTCGAAGACAATCGATGGAGTCGGCACAGGTACATTTACTAGTTCCATTTCCGGTCTTAGTGCGAATACAATATACCATGTAAGGGCATATGCAACCAATTCAGCTGGTACGGAATACGGCACAGACATGACATTTTCTACACCGGCCGAACTGTTGCCGCCAACTGTGATCACAAGAACCCCGTCTGCCACCTCGGCCACAACTGGCACCGGGGGTGGTAATGTAACATCTGATGGCGGGCTTACAGTCACAGTAAAAGGTGTTTGCTGGAACACAACAGCGAACCCGACTGTTGCGAACCCGAAAACAATCGATGGCACAGGACCTGGTTCATACGATAGCTATATCACAGGACTAACGGCAAGTACAACCTACCATGTAAGAGCCTATGCAACAAATTCCCTGGGTACATCCTATGGAGCGGATATGACCTTTACTACGCCTGCAAATCTCGCTTCTCCGATAGTGACAACTACAGCTCCCTCTGCAACATCAACTACTACCGCCACTTGCGGGGGTAATGTGACATCTGACGGAGGGGCTTCGGTTACGGCAAGGGGAGTATGCTGGAGTACAAGTTCAAATCCCACTACATCAAATTCAAAGACCAATGATGGCTCAGGAACCGGTTCATTTACCAGCAGTCTTACCGGATTATCGGCAAATACCACCTACCATGTCCGTTCTTATGCCATAAATTCGGTAGGCACTTCCTATGGCATAGACATGATATTTATCACACCTTCAAATACTATTATTCCGGCCATTACAACCACAGCGCCTTCAGCGACTTCTACCACAACCGGCACAGGTGGAGGCAATGTGACCTCTGACGGAGGAGCTTCAGTAACAGCAAGAGGTGTATGCTGGAGTACAACTTCCAATCCGACCACCTCAAATACAAAAACAACCGATGGATCGGGAACAGGTTCATTTTCCAGCAGCATTACTGGGCTAACGGCAGGCACGACGTATCATGTAAGGGCATACGCAACCAATTCAGCGGGTACAGCCTATGGAGCTGACCTGGCCTTTACTACGGAGTCGGCCACTTGTAACGACGCTTATGAACCCAACAATTCGCTCAGCACGTATAACACAACAGCATTCGCCGCAGCCTTAGGATCCTCGCCATACAGCACTTCCATAGTTTCAAACATAAGCGGTATTCACGACTGGGATGTATTCAGGTTTAATACCACGACTGCGGGAACACTTACGATCACCATCAGCAATCCACCTGCTAACCTTTGCATGGAGCTATACGATAAGAACCAGGCTTGGCTGATGAGATCAGACAACCAGGGGAGCGAGCAACTCGTGTATACGGTATCAACAACCGGTTACTATTATATCGTAGTGGGCAGCAGCAGCGGTGGCTATTCATGTTCGAACTACACACTCTCGTTGAACTGGTTTCCGGCCAACAGTTGCATGGATGCTTATGAGCCCAATAATTCGCTTAACGAATACAACACAACAGCATTCTCTACAGCACTCGGTTCAACGGCATATAACTCGTCGATCGTATCGAACATCAGTGCCATCAACGACTGGGATGTATTCCGCCTGAATACGACCGCCGAAGGCACGCTGACGCTGACCATCAACAACCCGCCCGCGGATCTTTGTGTAGAGTTATATGACAAAAACCAGACCTGGCTGAAATGGTCAAATAACCAGGGAACTGAACAGCTGGTATATTCGGTGACGACAACAGGGTATTATTACATTGTGGTAGGAAGCAGCAACGGCGGGTATTCGTGCTCGAATTACACGCTTACGGTCGACTGGGTACCAGCAGTTGCATGCGCCGACAATTATGAACCGAATAATACACAGAGCGAGGCAAACCTTGTAGCATTCCCGACAAGCCTGGGTAATACAACATACAGCAAATCGATATCGGCGAATGTAAGTAACACAAGGGACTGGGATGTATACAATTTTAATGTAACATCATCCGGTGTGATCAACCTGTCGATAGTGTCGCCTCCCTGTGACCTGTATGTTGAATTATGGGCCATGCGTCAGGTGATTATGAAGTGGTCACGCACTTCGGGGAATGAATACATTTCCGATACGATCACCGTGCCTGAGAATTATCTGATTGTTGTGGGCAGCAGCAATGGTTCATACTCCTGTTCGAACTATACGCTCGATCTGAACTGGACACCTTGCGGGTCAATAACAAGCCCTACCGTTAATGCAAGCAAAGGGACCAGTTGTGATGGTGTTGTGATCTCATGGAATGCAATTGCCGGAGCCACAGGTTACGATGTATACCGTGGCATCACATTATTGGGAAGAACAACGAATGTTACATACACCGACAATGCGGCTACGACGTCATCAACCCAGTACAGGGTGATTGCCAGGAATGCCTGTGGAAGCACAGCCGAAGGATCTGACAACGGTTACAAAGCATCGACACTGGCAACGCCTGTTGTATCGGCCACCGATGGCACCAGTTGTGAATATGTAACGATAACATGGTCGGCAGTCACGGGTGCCTCCAGCTATGATGTTTACCGCGAGTCGGCTTTCCTGGGGAATACGGGAAACACCACATTCACCGATAACAATGCCGGCACCACTGCCACCCAGTACAGGGTTGTGGCAAAGAATGCCTGCAGCAATTCATCACCCGGAACCGACAATGGCCATAAATCAGCCGGACCTGCTTCTCCTGTAGTAAATGCAAGTGACGGAACCAACTGTGAATTTGTATCGGTTTCCTGGAATGCAGTATCAGGCGCAAATAGCTATGATGTTTATCGCGGAATGAACTTCCTGGTGAATACTACAAATACTTCGTATAATGATTACGGATCGGTGTATTCACCCACACCCTACAAGGTAATCGCCAAAGGTTCCTGTGCCAATTCAACCGAAGGAACTGATAACGGTTACAGGACGCCCTTGCCATCGGCACCTGTGGTAACGGCAAGTGACGGCACCAGCTGCGAATCGGTAACAATAACCTGGAATTTAGTGTCGGGAGCCGGCAGTTATGATGTGTACAGGGGTTCTGCTTTCTTGGTGAACACTAATCTGAACACTTATATTGACCAGTCAGCGTCGACCGCTATTTCACTTTATAAGGTAATAGCCAGGAATTCCTGCGGTTATTCGCCGGAAGGTACGGATAACGGCAACAGGGCCACGCCCCAGCAGGTTAACCTCGGCGATGACATGTCGGTGAACCAGGGATCATCTGTGATGCTGAATGCGGGCGCCGGGTTTACATCCTATCAGTGGTCGAACAATGCCACGACGCCCTCCACCACAATAGTAATGTCCACACCTGGTGAATATATATACAGTGTGATGGTAACGGATCAGAACGGATGCACGGATAGTGATTCTGTCAAAATCACCGTGATCAATTTGACTGGTGTTGATGATGAGATCTCAGGATTGGAGTATAAGCTCTATCCAAATCCAACGACAGGCCAGGCCTATATCTACATGTCTTGTAAGCTTCCTGTACCTGAATTTGAACTCATCATCCATGATATGAGCGGATCGCTGATCAAGCGGGAAACCATAATGACGCATAGTGATCCGGATTATCCCTTCGATTTTGATCCTGTTCCCGGCGTGTACAATATTACGATCATATATGGCGATCATGTGATAAAAGACAAAATAGTAGTCAGGTAGTCCATTCTGATTCAGGACGTTAAAGTATAACAATAATAGGCCCTTCTTGCATCGAACTTACGAAGGATGGAATGAGTTGTTTTAGCAATACTCAACCTTCAATGATATTTCATGAAGTGTCAGGAATGTGCATTTTTCTATAAATAGTTCGCTTGTCTCCTTTAGAATGATGAATCTGTTATACTGGAAATTTATTTATATTTATAACTGATAACTTCTTTACACTTCATGACAAGATTTCGGCCTTTGTCCAATTCTTCTGGCATACATGCAATCCAATTTAATGAGTCGAAATTGCCGGTTTTGACTTCTCTAATCTTTTTCTTAAGCTCATTCATCAATGCGCAGGATAATTATAATATCAGAACATTCACCACCGAAAACGGTCTCCCGCACAATACGGTCCTGAGCATTGCCCAGGACAAAACAGGATTTTTATGGATCGGAACATGGGATGGACTCAGCCGTTATGACGGCTATGAGTTTCATAATTATTATCATGATCCGGAAGATTCGACAAGTATTACCAATTTCAATATCGGCAAAGTACGTGTAGATCGCAGGAATAATGTCTGGCTTTTCTCACTTTCCAACAGACTTTCAAGATACCTGAGAGCTGCCGATAAATTCCTGAATTATACAACAAGGAATGATTCGGTATTATCGCGCACCGGCGTCGGAGATATGGAAATTGATCCCGACGGTGATCTGTTAATAGCAGGTGAAGGGGGTATTGCTATGTATGATTATGATACAGAGCATTTTAAATATATTAAGTTGTACGACCAGCAGGGCAATTGTATCCAGAAACTGGGTGCTTTCGAATTTTCCTTTGATAATTCAGGTAGTATTTGGATTTTCATTAATAACAGGTATTTACAGGGAAGTCTTATACATCGTGATTCTTCTGCCTATATAAGCATTACGAAAAGCTACGAATCATTCAGAACTGAAAATTTGCTCCTGCCCATCGGTTATAAATTCAATTGGCATTTTCTGGTTACCGCAAATCAAGTGCCATGGCTTATTACAGGCATCGGATGTATACGGGCTGACACGGTAAGGCAATCATTCAGGGAGGTAGTCGAACATCCTGACGGTATATTCAGACATAAGGGTAATACCATGTATTGGTTTCAGGAGGAAGATGCAATTAAGATCATTACTGATTCCGGGAAAGAGTTGGAGATCAAGCTCGGGCCCGATGAATACGTTCAGGCAGTATTTGCTGATAATGAACAGACGATATGGTATGGAACCCTTACTTCCTCAGGATTTGGCACCGGATTGCACCGCTATGCGATGACACAACAATATTTTAAACATTACTTTGGCGGAACCGATGACAAACCCACCGTTGTTTATGCCCTTATGAAAGATGGCAGCGGGGACCTATGGGCTGGTATACAGGGACAAAGTTATGTTACGCGTTTAACGGGAGACGGACGGACCATCCGGATAAACCAGCTGAATGCCGGTCAAATGATGGCAAGTTTTCATCCAAGGGCAATCCTTCCCGTTCCGGGTGGTGTTTGGCTTGGATATATGAGAAGCAGGCTTGATTTCTATAACCTGAGCACTGGTAAGGTAGATGACGTGTTTCTAAATGAAACAACCCGGCATGATGAATTACCTTTTGGTTTCAGAACATTGTGCTGCGACACCTCCAACAGACTCCTGGTAGGCACCATAGGCATTTTCCTGTATACACCGTCAGCTATCAAACCATTTAGAAAGATCTGGCAGGATAATTCTGGGGTCAATGTTTTTTGCATAAAAGCGGATTCTTCAGGAGAATATTGGGCAGGTTGTTCTCTGAGCAAATTGCTCAAAATAAGCCATGACCTTAAGCACGTAGAAACCTATGTAATAAGTGAAACGGAATATAATATTGAGGATATTTGTTTTGGTGAAAACAGAACGCTGTGGTTGGCATTGCTGGGAGGAGGTATTGTGAGATTTGATCCGGTTTCGGGCAAGAAGGAATTTTTTACCACCGCTGATGGTCTTTCGAATAATACTACGTATGGTATCTTAAAAGATCATAGGGGAAATCTATGGATCAGTACAAATAACGGTATATCACGGTTTAACACTTCCACAAATCAATTCAGGATATTCGGTCCGACCGACGGTCTTCGCATCCATGAATTCAATGCAGATGCGGCCTATCTTGCAGATGACGGCGAAATGTTTTTCGGGGGTATGGGCGGTGCGGTCAGTTTTTACCCGGACAGCATCAATGATGCTGAAAATGAAGAACGGATCTTCCCGCTGGTGATTACTGAATTCATGGTATCCGGTTCAATACGTTATTTTGATAAGCCGGTGAATGACCTGGATAAAGCAGTCCTGAACAAGGGGGACGATAATTTCAGTGTTACCTACGCCAGCCTGAACCTTAAGAATCCCGACAAAGTATTGTACCGTTACCGTTTGTTGGGTTACAGGAATACCTGGCAGGAAACGGATCATCTCCACAGATCGGTGAATTTTACTGGTTTATCTCCCGGGAATTACAGGTTTGAGCTGGAAGCCTCCGATAGAAATGGTGTTTGGAGCGCCAGCACGTCCCTGTCGATTGTCATTCCTCCATTTTATTATCAGACAGTATGGTTCAGGATGGCCATTATTCTCCTGGGGATCTGTGTGGTTGGTCTGCTGATCATATTGTACAACCGGCAGATCAGGATAAAAGAGAAACAAAAACAGGACCATCTCAGGCTTGAAAGTCTGCGCAGCCAGATGAATCCGCATTTCGTATTCAATTCGCTGAATTCCATCAATTATTTCATCTCGAAAAGTGACCGGCTTTCAGCCAACCGTTATATTGCCAGTTTCTCAAAACTTATCAGGTCGATACTCAATCATATGTCGCATGAATTTATAGACTTATCAGATGAGATCGCCTCTTTACAGGATTATCTTAAACTTGAATTCCTGCGCTTTGGAGACAAATTTGATTACAGCATCAATGCCCCTGAATCCGATGTCATAGCACAATGGGAGGTGTTTCCGGGAATGGTGCAACCATTCATTGAGAATGCCGTCTGGCATGGCGTCAGGGGCCTGGAAGACAGGAAAGGGTATATAAACATCGTTTTCAGGTTTATTGATGCCGGACATCTCCAGTGTCTGATTTTGGATGACGGAATAGGCCGGAGCAATTCAAAGAAAGCAGATAAC
>DIAS01000171.1 GCA_002415855.1 Bacteroidales bacterium UBA5072 | reverse complement strand
TCAAAGACCAACTTTGCATGCCTGTTTGAAGGTTATCTGGAGATAGTCACCGATGGTTATTATATTTTCGGATTAGGTTCGGATGACGGTTCTAAGTTGTATCTCGGAGATAAGCTACTTATAGACAATGACGGACTTCATACGGTAGTCACCAAATCGTTTGTACTACCGTTGCAGAAGGGTTTCTATCCGGTCAGGCTGGAGTACTTCCAAAAGGAGGGAGGCAGCGGTCTTGATATTGTATATATGCCTCCTGACGCAAAACCAGGGAACCCGATTAAGATTCCCTGGAAGTACCTGTACCATAAATAAGGGTGCAGGTGATTAAATATCCGCAAAGCAGGATAAGCTTTGCGGTTAATTTTATTCAGTTACCGCACGAAATGCATTTACACGTCCATACCCGAAGTATGCAGATATTCCCTGCCCGTCTATTTTATCGGCAGTTTTAAACAGCTGTTTTGTGACTTCCTGAGGACTCATTGTGCCTCCGTTTTTACCTATGATTAATGCAGCCACTCCTGCCACGTGAGGTGATGCCATGCTGGTTCCGGCAGCAAAGAAATAAGAGGGTCCGGGGCAGGTGCTCAACACCATATCGTAAGCATAATAAGATGCCGGTGAATCAAAATCACCACCCGGTGCAGCGATCTCAACCAGGGATTTTCCATAATCAATATAACTGGCGGGGATATCCAGATTCGTTGGTAAATTGTAATAATAATAATAGTACCAGCTATAAGGAGCAGTAGCAGAAACAGCAATAACGTTCTGAAGTTCAGCAGGTAATTTAAATATTGAAGCATTACCATCAAAATTGGAGCCTCCATTTCCTGCAGAGGTGACTATAAGAACTCCCTGTTTAAAGGCATAATTTACCGCACGTTGTTGAGCCAAAATAAAATTCTGGATATAAGAAGCAGGGATCTTATATAAAACGCCATCTTCAACATAAAATCCATTTCTGTCAAACGTGGCTCCCAGACTCATATTAATTACGTCAGCACCATTATTGGCAGCATATACAATCCCTGCATTGATCCAACTGAATGCGCCTGATCCGGAATATTCTGAAAGGACTTTCACCGCAACAATTTCAGCATAAGGCGCTACTCCTATAACACCATAACTGTTATCTGCTGCAGCGATTATCCCGGCAACATGTGTACCATGATTAAAATAGACCGCATCACCGTCCTGATTATATTCGTCAATATCATAATCTTCACCAGGAACAAAAGATGCACAGAGTGCTGTATTCAGATTTGGTGCCAGATCAGGGTTTTCGGCATCGATACCGGTGTCCAGAATAAAAACTCTCGCATTTGAGCCCTTGTATCCGGCATTCCATGCTTCAGGAGCATCTATTGCATCCATTCCCCACTGGTATTTAAAATACGTTTCATTAGTACCAATGCTCGGTGGATTTGCCTCGCCAACAAAATAATCTGGCTCAATCCATTTGATCTTCAGGTCAGGAACAACAGCCCTAACCTCTTCAAGTCTGGCAATTTTTGTTTCACAATTTGAAACTGTTGGTTTAATGATAACTACGCCGATTTCAGGGATTGTATTAACAATCTGGCCGTAGGCTGAGAGCTTTGTCTCAAAACCTGAAGGGAGCGTTTCTGCTTTCGTTATGACCATAAGGTCATTGATTTTTGCACTTTTAAGTGTTACTGCGTCAGCCCCTGATCCATCGGTGTTGCCAGTTTCGATAATATCTTTCTGACATCCAAATGTGAATCCCAGTACTAACAATCCCAGTACAAATCCGGAGATTTTTCTGCTTGAAAAGAATAAGGATTTCATAGGTGCTTAATTTGGTTTGGTGATTTTATATGGTTTCAGGTTAATAAAATTACGAACTAAATTTTACGTGGTTAAGGTTAGTTGAATGATTTTGATAAATAAATATTAACAATCCGCCTGTCTCCAAGCGCAGTCAGAAATCATGAAATCACTGACTCTGCTGTAAAAAAAATTGACTCGGGTTGAGTTAAGTCATAACTTTGATTATGATCAAAGCCGGCAGAGCCAACAATATGATTGATTCATGGCTTTTAATCCTGGTTTGCCTGAATTTGTTCAGCTGTTTCAACTCAGCTGATAAAAGCCGTAATTCAACTGACAAAACCGATATTTATTCTCCTGGATATGATCTGTCAAAACCTGACAAGACAATTCCCCTTCCTTTAATCCTCCGGGAAGTTTCAGGCATCACTTTACTTGATTCGACAACTGTTGCCTGCGTGCAGGACGAAAATGGCATTGTTTTCATTTTTGATTTGCAAAAGAATGAAATTTCCGGTGAGGTCATTTTTCATTCCGGGGGTGACTATGAGGGGATAACGAGGGTTGATAACACGATATATGTATTGAGAAGCGACGGTGTTCTGTTCCGGATCCTGAATGATGAATCTTCGGGTAAACTTGAAAATATTTATACCGTAGGCATCCCGCCTTCAGATTATGAAGGCCTCTGCTATGACCAGAAAAATCACAGGCTTCTCATTGCCCCAAAGAGTAATCCCGACCGGGACTCTGAATCCGGAAATAAACACCCGGTCTATGCGATAGACCTGTCATCGGGAATATTCCTCGGGGAGAAGGTACTTGATCTTGATATTTCAGCAATAAATAAATTCGCGTCTGAGAATAAGGTAATTGTTGCCGGTATTGACAGTCCGATCAGATTCAGGCCTTCCGCAATAGGAGTGCACCCTGTTACAAACAAATTGTATGTTTTATCAGGGGCAGAACAACTGCTTTTAGTTTTTGACATGAACGGGACTGTTGAATACATTGGGAAGCTCAACCCGGAAATTCTCAGTATGGCTGAAGGTATTTCCTTCTTCACCAATGGCGACATGCTGATATCAAATGAAGGGCGCGTTAATCCTCCGTCAATATTGATATTTAATTATAAGCGAAAATGAAAACATGTGCTGAAATAAAATCCTGCCGGGCTTATTGCTTCCGGCTTGTGTGTCTGGCTGGTCTTTTTTTGCTGTCAGTATTTTATTCTGCCGGTCAGAATGATACAACGAAAATCAATCAGGATGACCAGGAACATCCAAAAAGATATGTGTCAATATTTGACAGTGACGAAATTCTCGAGGTTTTCCTGCGCCTGGATCTTTCCGGTTTTTTGAAAAAAACAGACCGGAACCAGTCTTTTGACGGCATTATGAGTATTCATTTCAGTGAAACGGATTCCATCGACAAAAAGGTTACGGTAAAATACCGTGGTGAAAACCGTTACCAGACATGCAGATTTCCGCCTATGCGAATCGTTTTTAAGAAACCACTTTATGAGGATTCCGATTCGGGCCGCATAAAGAGTATGAAACTGGTTAACCAATGCCAGACGGGAGCATCATATGAAGATTATATAATAAGAGAATGCCTGGTTTATAAACTGTACAACGTGGTTACTGACACATCTTTCCGGGTCAGGCTGCTGAAAATTCATTTCATTGACTCAGAAGGGAAAAAGAAATCAATGATTCAGTATGGAATTTTCATTGAACCAGAAGGGCTTCTGACGTCAAGAACAAATACCACTGAGATAAAATCAAAAACCCTGTCACAACGGCATATGTACCCGGCAATGATAGACCGTGTCGCGATCTTTAATTACATGGTATCCAATTGGGACTGGTCAGTTGCCGGCCAGCATAATGTATTGGTGCTGAAGTCATTGAAAATAGGTGCCGAAGAGCTGGGCATACCTGTTCCGTTTGATTTTGACCTTACAGGCGTTGTCAATGCCGAGTATTCAATACCACTGCCTGAAACGGGACTTGTGACTAACCGGGACAGGAAGTTTACAGGGATCTGCCGCACGAGAGAGGATTACCAGAAAGATCTAATGATGTTTCTTGACAGGAAGGAAGAATTTTATGCTGTAGTCAATAATTACCCCTACCTGAGCAAGGCAGCGAAAAAAGATATCACATCTTTCCTCGATCAGTTCTTTGATCAGCTCGAAAAACCGAGAAGCTTTGACAACATGGTCGACTACTTCCTCAAGAATTGTCAGAAATTGTAATACTCAGGCATCATAATAGATGTCAAGCACGGCAACCTTCGACTTATAGTTTACATTGCGGATCCTGATCTTTTTAATATTGAGCCCTGTTATTTCCGAGACATTCTGAATAAGCTCCTTTTTATTCTGGGGTTTGAGCATTTCCAGATCATCATACATAATGGGGTGTGTCTTATACTTGTCCTTCTTGGCAAGCAAAGCCTCAAGAATATAAGCTGAGGCAATAATTATAAGGTTGAAAAGCAATATACCCAGGAGAGGAAACTTCCCCCTCAGATCAAGCGAGTTCATTGCAGAAA
>DIAS01000174.1:18007-20591 GCA_002415855.1 Bacteroidales bacterium UBA5072 | reverse complement strand
CAATTAATCCCAGTGAACCTCTGCTATTCCTGAATATAGACACAAGGCCGGATGGCACAGCGCTCATATGGAATCACACGGAGGATGCCCCCGGAAAGCGCTGCCCTAATCCGAGAGTGGTCCTTCCCAGGCATATCGTGCCGGGGGTCATCAGCAGACCTGTGACAATTGATGTTCGTAATTTCGGCGTAAGGATGCCTCCGTGCACTGCCGAAAAACCGTCGTACGGCATTGCCGGACTGTTCCATATTCTTCCTCCGGCCCTGGCGTGGCTCTGGCGCCTGGTGAGCCCGAGGGGCTATGCCAATCCAAGCATCACCAGCGGGGGTGATATGGAGAGCGAAGGCGCCGGCTCCTACTGGCCCTTTGCAACTGGCAAACGCGTGAGACACGCAAATCTTCTGCTTGAACAGATAGTCAACACCCCAAGAGTTCGTTATACGTTGACTCCGAACCAGCACATAGGAGCATGGAAGGTGGGATTTAAGCCGCAGCTTCTGATGCGTGAGTATCTTACCCGTCGGGGCAATGCCAAGTTGAGGCATGACCAGTACCAGCCCGCCCGCTGTCCGTTGCTCGGTTATGAGCTTAACTACCTGACGATTGAAGGGTCGCGTATCCCGACAAGATTTCTGAAGGTCTACCGGCAGACGGAAATCGGAGAGGAAGGATATGATGCAGGATCTGTCATACTGCGCAATTTCTTCAGGAAAGAACTCCAGACCTTCCTTGAGCCTGAACTCCTGCCCCTGGGCAGGAAGATAATAAACGCCTGTCTCGACGATTGCACTGTCGAAGACTACGCAAGGATCCTGCCTATGGAGTATCAGTACTCCTTCCTGACCATCAGCGATTTTGAAGAGAAGAAATAAGCCGTCAGGCTTTTAAAAGCCGTCCTTAAATCAACCGGACAGACTTCCGGTGTCAGGCTTTTTCTATACTTCCCTTGAAGGATTGGACTTGACTTTTGGTTTTTCCTGGCATAACTTTACCGGATGTAATGTTTGGGGATTTAAAAGACACTGGCATCCGGTCCCTAAAGAAAGGATCATGAAAAAGCTTCCGGTAATTATTGTAATCATCTTAATACTGCTGATGAACCCGTTATTTATCTGCGGACAAGAAGTTACAGCTGATGTGGATACAATTGCATTTTTTGTACCCAATATGCATAAGCAGTCTTTCAGGTTCCTGACCGATGTGGCAAATATATCAGAGTTTTATCAATGGGGAGGCAATCTGTATCAGTTCAGTGACAGTACTGATAAAGAAATTCAATACAGCGATATACGTAGCACGTTTTTCCAGAATAAGCCTGATCAGACACTACGTGATATGGCTAGCGGTGCTGCGACCCTGATTACGGGAATAGGATTTGGTTCCACAGTCGATGGTCATTTCGAAGTCTCAGGAAAAGTAACATGCAATGATTCACTCCCTGAGTGGAATGTTCTTATGTTCTGCGAAGGATCCAGGGAGACAGAACGGGAAAGAGTCCGGGATGAAGATGGCGTCACCGGGGTCTCGACTAATGAGACATATATTTACAACTGGGACAGGAACGCTGCCGGGATTCTCGTAGAAGGTAATGATACGATCGGATATTTCAGAATTATTATGAACCCCCGTGAAGATTCGTTGCTGAAATCCTTCTCTGCCGGGCTCCTTCCACCCCGGAAGGTCAGTAAAGTGACAGTTACATCAAATTACTCTGCTAAAACTGCTGCCGAGGTTGACTTTGGGATTTCAGGAACATTCTGCGGGAATGATTTCTTTGTGATCTCAGATGGTACGGACCGTAAAACATGGATTTTCATTAATAATGAGCTTATATCCATGTTCCAGGAATACCGGTCGTTAAGCCGCAAATCTCAAATCTTGCCTTATCTGATTGTAAATAAAAATGTTCCCGGTCCTGACAGACGCGACCTTGTCCGGATTGCAATTATGAGCCGATGCCTGAACACTGTACTGAACTGACTGCCCCTGTTGCCACTTCCCACACGTTATGAGACACTTTAAATGCAATGCAGAATGGTCCCGTCTTTAACTATCCGGAAGTGTTGAATACCAAGGAATATGCTAAGAACAAGTAGTACTAAAGTACTATTTACATGACCTGTTTTAAGAAATAACTTTGGGTCAGCGGTCGTCTTTATTAACTGATTTTTAATAACTTTGATATACATCCAGATTGATTGAACTATGACAGCAGAGACAAACAAAACAGGGTCGGCAGAACTTCCTGCCGAATTGAAACGGTTGAATGATGACAGGGAAGGTACAGCTCCATGGAAGAAATGGGGGCCGTACCTGAGTGAACGGCAATGGGGTACTGTGAGAGAAGATTACAGCCCTAACGGTGATGCCTGGAATTTCTTTACCCATGATCAGGCCCGCTCACGAGCCTACCGTTGGGGCGAAGACGGTATCGCAGGTATTTCCGATGATAAGCAGCACCTCTGCTTTGCACTGGCCCTGTGGAACGGCAAGGATGCAATACTTAAAGAGAGGATGTTCGGACTTACCAACAGCGAAGGTAACCACGGCGAGGATGTCAAAGAGTATTACTTCTATCTCGACA
>DIAS01000174.1:16794-17764 GCA_002415855.1 Bacteroidales bacterium UBA5072 | reverse complement strand
AGTATTACTTCTATCTCGACAGCACCCCCACCCACTCTTATATGAAATATCTCTACAAGTATCCTCAGGCAGCCTTTCCCTATGGTGATCTTGTAAATCAGAACAGGCAGCGTACTCGTGAGGAAATGGAATATGAGCTGCTCGATACCGGTGTATTTAATGAGGACCGTTATTTTGATATTTTTGTCGAATATGCTAAAGACGGTCCTGAAGACGTCCTGGTGAAGATAACAGCCGTGAACAGGGGACCGGAAGCAGCCGGATTACATCTTTTGCCAACCCTATGGTTCCGGAACGATTGGTCGGCATGGATTGCGGAATCGAACAGAGCTGCTAAAAAGCCTGTCATTAAGCAGATCAAATCAACAACAGGGACGAGTGCCGCTACAGCAGATCATTCATTACTGGGAGAGGTGATGTTATACTGCGAAGGCGATGTGCCCCTTCTCTTCACCGAAAATGAAACAAACCATGAAAAGCTTTTCCCGGGCAATAAGAATGAAAGCCTCTATGTCAAGGACGGTATTAACGACTTTGTAATTCTGGGAAATCAGGAGGCAGTAAATCCTGAAAAACAAGGTACCAAAGTTGCTGCACACTACCAGGTAAATATCGGGGCGGGTAAATCATCAGTCATCCGCCTCATGCTCACCAAAAGTTCACAGGTCAGTTCCGATAAATTATTCGGTGAAGATTTTGACAGAGTCTTTACCGGCAGACTTCATGAAGCCGATGAGTTTTATAATGCAGTTACCCCCCATTCAGTAAGTAAGGATGAGGCTGCTGTAATGCGTCAGGCCATCGCCGGAATGCTCTGGAGCAAACAGTATTTCTTATTTGATGGCGACAACTGGCTCGACGAACACAACTCCAACCCGTTACATAAAGGGTTCCAAAGCTCACGGAACTCCGATTGGTATCACATGCTGAATTCTGATGTCATCTCAATGCCCGACAAATGGGAATACCC
>DIAS01000174.1:16280-16550 GCA_002415855.1 Bacteroidales bacterium UBA5072 | reverse complement strand
ACAAATGGGAATACCCGTGGTATGCAGCCTGGGATCTGGCTTTTCATACCCTTCCTCTTTCTATCGTGGATCCTGACTTTGCCAAATCGCAAATGTCATTGATGCTCAATAGTTTATATCTTCACCCCAACGGACAGATGCCTGCCTATGAATGGAATTTCAGTGATGTGAATCCTCCCGTCCACGCCTGGGCTTCGATGTTTCTCTATTTTACTGACAAGGCAGCGCAAGGCAAGGCTGATGTTGAATTCCTCAAGTCAATGTTCAACA
>DIAS01000174.1:15278-16016 GCA_002415855.1 Bacteroidales bacterium UBA5072 | reverse complement strand
TGATGCTTAATTTCACATGGTGGGTCAATCGTAAAGACCGTTTCGGTAAAAATGTGTTCGAGGGTGGCTTTCTGGGACTCGATAATATCGGTGTATTCGACCGTAGCGCCCCCCTGCCGACTGGTGGCAGCCTGGAACAGGCCGACGGAACGGCATGGATGGCTCTCTTCAGTCAGAACATGGTGGAAATGGCCCTTGAATTAGCCAGTTACGACCCTTTGTATGAAACTATGGGTGTGAAGTTTGTTGAACACTTTTATTTCATTGCTTCTGCCATGAACAATCCGGGTCCTGACGGAATGTGGGATGAGGAAGATGGCTTTTATTATGACCTGCTGAGGATGCCCGATGGCAGTGCCCAACGGCTGAAGGTACGATCACTCGTAGGACTTCTGCCACTGTGCGCCACAAGTGTCATTGAGAAGGAGCATCGCGAAAGAGTTCCAAAAGCAATGGCGCATCTGTATGAGCGCTTGCGGAGAATGCCGGAACTAAAAGATTCCATGCACCCCACGGGTCCTGGTCATTATGGCGAGGCCGAGCGCGGGATTCTTGCTCTTGTCAATCCTGAACGTCTGCGCAGGATCTTATCCAGGATGCTTGATGAGAACGAGTTCTTCGGACCTTATGGCATACGTTCGATCTCCAAATTCCATAAAGATCATCCTTATATATTTTATACAGGTGGTCAGGAATACCGGGTCGATTACCTTCCGGCTGAATCGAATACCGGAATGT
>DIAS01000174.1:0-14986 GCA_002415855.1 Bacteroidales bacterium UBA5072 | reverse complement strand
GTATGGATGCCTGTTAATGTTCTGCTTATCAGGGCACTTCAACAGTTCTACCTCTATTATGGCAACAATTTTAAAATTGAATGCCCGACAGGCTCAGGAAACCTGATGAACCTTTTCGAGGTAAGCAAGGAGTTAACCAACAGACTAACAGGGATATTCACACTTGATAAACAAGGCCGGAGACCTGTTTTCGGCGGTTCGGAAAAGTTCCAGACCGATCCGAACTGGCGTGACAATATCCTGTTTTACGAGTACTTCCACGGTGATAACGGCGCAGGGCTTGGTGCAAGCCATCAGACAGGCTGGACAGGAGTCATTGCGAAATTAATTCAGCTCTATGGAATTATCGATCCGCAAAAAGCACTTGAGCACGGAAAGCAGGTGGCTTTTACAGAAGGCCGGAATTTTAATCAGTGAATTTCAAATTCCTTAAACAAACATATTGTTGCTGAAAGACAAAATAAAAAGTAATATGAACTGAGTCAGCCAGGACATAATCTGCCTGTCTGTCCCTAAACTGAATTTGTAATTGTATTAATCCAGTCTTATGAAAATACGTTTCGCCCTTCGTCTGGCGGGGATGATCATTATCCCATTTCTTCTGGTGCTGGCCCCGATGCTTATCGGGCAACGGTATGGCATAATTCAGAGTGAGATTGTGCCTGATCTGCAACGTCTTCCGGTGGGTTCTGTCACCGGAGCATCATTCGCCCTTCTGGCCTTTTTGCTGGCTTTCACTTTTCAGATTGCTGCCAACCGTTTTGAGGCACGTAAAAAATTGTTCCTTGATGAAGTCACTAATATAAGGACAACATATCTGAGGGCAGAGCTTTTACCGGAACCATTTCTCACTGAAATAAGAAAACTTATCGTGGAGTATGTCAACCTGAGGGTTGAACTGCACAGTGATATTTCCCAAATCGGGTACGCAATGACACGTTCCGGTCAGATCCTTGAAAGCTTGTGGAAAAAAACGACACAGTTGACGAAGACGGATTTGAGTCCGGCAATTTTTTCACTTTTCGCTTCGTCTTTAAATAACGTCATTGATAATTATAATCACCGGATAACTTGGACTATCCAGTACCGTATTCCCCCGATGATCTTCTGGGTCCTCTTTTTTGTCACATTCTTTTGTATGCTCGTTATAGGCTATCAGTTCGGCGTCTCCGGAAAAGGTGATTTCTGGGTATTTATCCTGCTCGCTCTTATTTTTGCTACAGTCATATTCTTGATTTTAGTGCTTGACAATCCAAGACTATCCAGGCTTAACCAAAAACCCTTGTTAACCTTACAGCGCCAAATAAAATGAATGTATTTCGGGCGCTGTCCAAATTTTAATAATTATCCCGGAACAGCCCTAAGGCAGGTAAAAGGCTTTAGAATATTCACTTAATGATACCCAGAGAACAATTTTTTGGAGTCTGAACAAGGACCGCTATCCAAAAATAGTCGAACTTAGCATTGGTATTTATTAATCTCCTTCATATGTGAAAGATATTCTGATAGGTGTCATAATCTTGATTTTTATTTCATTGCACGCCAGCGGGCAGCAGGCGCAGGATACCCTCTATCTGAAGAACGGGAATAGTGCGATCGGTAAATTACTTTGGGAATCAAAGGAAGAATACAGATTTAAGACATCTGAAGGAATCTATTTCTCTTTTTCTCCCGATGAAATCGAAAGAATTGCTGTTGCCCCGAAAATGATAATGAGGAAGGTTAATCCCGATACATTAACTGCCAATCAGCTTAATCTGTACTATGACAAAGCTGTTAAAATGAGAAATACAGGCAGGGCTTTAACAATAAGCGGGGTAAGTATATTCGCAATAGGCATTGTCACCGGGGTGGTTTTGCTTAATACGGCCGAACCCCATGGCCCTCCGGAAGATCCGCATGGGTCAATGCTTGGTTATGGCGTTATTGGTCTTGCTGGTTTGATTGGCATTCCCTGTACTTTAGTTGGCGTTCCTTTATGGTCAGTCGGGGGTAGCAGAAAGACTAAAGCTGAGGTTGCTTTACAGAAGTTTAATATAGCGCCAGATGGTTCAATGGCGCTTGGGTTGGGAATAACAATAAGATTTTAAATTGATATTGAACAAAAATTTATTCTCAGCCCCTTGATCTGCCGTTGGCTTCACTTGAACCGTCGGCTTAAGCCGACGGAAATACAGTGGTAACTATAAAGAATTTTTTATTAATTTTGCACGCACAATCTTTTGGTCGGTTGTCCGAGTGGCTAGGAATCGGTCTGCAAAACCGGGAACGGCGGTTCGAATCCGCCACCGACCTCATCAAAATCCCTTGAGCACGAAGTGCTTGGGGATTTTTGTTTTTAGACCGACGCTCGCTTGCGAAGCGGAGGCCGGAAAACAAAAAAGACTAAAGCCCACTGCAAGCGGGCATGGGATTCTGTTGCAATAGCTCCCCGCAGCGGATCATGAGCCTCGAAAGGCGGGGCGAATGACCCGCCTCCTGCCTCTTCCCCATTAAAACCCCTTGATTATTAATGAGGTTTTTTTGTTGTGGGGTAGTTATTGGGGTGTATGCGCCAGATACGCTCCAGAACGTGGCTTCTACGATGGCATACTCTCAGCAGATAAGCATGGTAATCTTTCAGTATTGCCACAAAATATGATATGACTTCGTTTACGATAGTAATCTGATTTGGAAATGAAGTTTTCATTAGCCTGAAATTAAAAAGGCAAGTAAAAATCATTTCAAAAATTAGTTTTAAATTTCTAAAATGTTTATCCGTTTACATTTTCTTACATTTCAATTGTATTTGTTTTACAGAAGTTGAAAATTGGGTACATAGTGCCATGTCTGATCAAACCAATACATACGAAACAAAAACTATCACGGATATACTGTCTGAATTAAAAGTACAGGTTGCAACCGGCCTCTCCGATGAAGAAGTAACAAAACGGCGGGCCACTTATGGTCTTAATGAGGTGAAAGAGAAAAAGCAATCCCTGATTCTTCTCTTTCTGAAACACTTTTGGGGACTTACAGCCATTATGCTGGAGTTTACCATAGTAATTTCATTTTTACTTTATAAGTATGCAGATGTATATTTAATTGGCGGATTGATGCTGTTCAATGCCATAATAGGCTTTATGCAGGAAAGTAAAGCAGCGAAAACAGTGCAGGCTTTGAAACAAAGCCTACAGGTGCTTGTGCGCGTCTTAAGAAACTCTGAATGGCAGCAGGTGAGCGGAGATCAGTTGGTACCCGGCGATATTATACGTATCCGGACCGGAGATTTTATTACTGCCGATGCTAAAATAATTGATGGCATGGCTGGCGCTGATCAATCAGCCATTTCAGGAGAGTCAATGCTCATCAGCAAAAAAGAAGGGGATATGCTGTTCTCCGGATCCGTAATAAAAAATGGAGAATGCAATGCGGTGGTAACAGCAACAGGCGTTAATACTTTTTTTGGCAAGACTATCCAATTGGTTCAAATGGCAAAACCACGCCTTCACATGGAAGAAGTTGTAGCCAATATTGTGAAAATACTGTTTGCAATTGTGCTGGTATTTGTCGGTATAACTATTGCATTTTCTTTGTTGAGAGGTGGCACTTTTTTATTCATGCTTCCTTTAGTGCTCATTTTATTGGTAACGGCGGTTCCGGTGGCATTGCCTGCCATGTTTACGGTAAGTATGGCAAAAGGTTCACAGGAGTTAGCTGCCAAAGGCATCCTGGTGAGTCGTTTAAGTGCCACTGAAGATGCAGCAACACTCACTACCCTGTGTATTGACAAAACAGGAACCCTTACGCAAAATAGGTTGTTCATACATGATATTGAAACTGCTGAGAATTTTACAGCTGACGATGTTTTACGCTATGGCTTACTGGCTTCCGTAATTGCTAATAACGACCCTGTAGATATGGCCTTTCTGCAAAAGGTGACAGAGAACAGGACAGATACTTCAGGTTATCGGCAGATTTCTTTCACTCCCTTTTCTGCTGCGGCCAAAAGAACCGAAGCCATAGTTCAAAAAAATGATAAACAATTTAAGGTAATGAAGGGTGCATATAATACTATTAAAGATGTATGCAACCTTCAACAATCAAAACTTGATAAAACTGTTGATGCCTGGGCTGCAAAAGGATTCAAAACAATGGCAGTTGCTGTCCAGAGAGATGATGTGATAACACTGGCAGGAATTGTGGCACTCGTTGACCCTCCACTCTCTGATTCTGGAAAGATGATAACAGAGTTAAAAGAATTGGGTGTGACAGTAAAAATGCTTACAGGCGATGCGCTGCCGATTGCAAGGGAGATTGGAACGCAGGTAGGCGTGGGAGATGACATTGTTGCCGCCGGTTTATTACGGGAACATGCAGCAGCCAGCGATAGTTATTCCACCATTATTTCACACAATGGATTTGCGGAAGTTTTGCCCCAGGATAAATTTACCATCGTAAAAACCTTGCAGCAACATCAGGAAATTACAGGTATGACAGGTGACGGCGTTAACGATGCACCGGCTTTAAAACAAGCTGAAGTGGGCATTGCCGTTAAATCAGCTACCGATGCAGCCAAACAAGCCGCAAGTGTAATTTTACTGCATGAAGGATTGGAGAGCATCATTAAACTGATAACTGTTGGTCGAACCATACATCATCGAATAACCAATTGGGTAATCAGTAAAATTTCAAAAACATTATTTACCGTGGTTTTTGTATGTGGCGCTTATTTTATTACAGGGCAGTTCGTGGTAAGTGCTTTTGATATGGTACTCCTGTTGTTTATTATTGATTTCGTAACATTAACCTTGTCTACAGACATTGTCATCTGGTCAAAAAAACCTGAAAGCTGGAATATTAAACCGATGATAAAAAGGGGATTTCTTTTAGGGTTATTTTTGATTGCTGAGGCTTTAATATGGTTATTTATCGGGAAGAAATATTTTGAAATTACCGACATTGATCAGTTGCATACATTAGGATTTGCCACCCTGTTTTTTGCCAGCATATTCAATATATTTGTTATACGCACACCGACCCGTTTTTACAGACAACCTATAAGTAAAAGCTTGCTTTTAGCAATTATAGCTGATGTTATACTGGCGTGCATTATAATATCACTTGGGTTACCGGGCTTTAAAGCTTTGCCTGTAATTGTAACTTTCAGCAGTTTAATTTATTTTGCCTTTTGCAGTTTAATTATCAACGACTGGGTTAAGGGGAAACCGCATTCTTGATACATATTTGTCAAATCATATTTTTATTAAAACATTAAAACAGGTAGAGACGTTGCATGCAACGTCTCTACCTGTTTATACCAAATGACCTTGTTAGCCGAGGGTTATTTTTTACCCGGTAACGGGGCAATACCTGCCATGTCACCTATCACATTCACCAGGTCACTGCCGGTCGGAACGACGATCTTCGTATTTGACTGCAGCGATGTCTCCAGCGCCTGTAACTTTCTTAATATCTGAGCGTTACCTATAAAATACTTTTCAGCAGACTCATTCACCAGCCTGATGAATTCAGCCTCGCCCTCTGCCTGCAGTATCTTCGCCTGCTTGGCTCCCTCAGCCTCCTTGATCTTCGCCCTCTTCACGCCGTCAGCCACAGTCTCGGTGGCGGAAGCCATATCTATGGCAGCTATCTTCTCATTCTCGGCCTTGACAACCTTGTTCATCGTCTCCTGCACATCCTTCGGCGGATCAATCTGTTTTAACTCAGTACGTACGATCTCAATTCCCCAGCCTTTGGTCTCAGTGTGCAGAGTATTGTAAAGCTCGGCGTTGATCTTGCCACGCTCGCTGTTAGCTGACTTCAGCGTCATCGTACCTATGATGTTACGAAGGGTGGTACGTGCAAGGTTGACGATCTGATATTTGAAGTTGGCTACATTGTATATCGAGCCCTTGACGCTTTCTTCATCAGCCTTAACCCTGAAATATACCTGGGCATCGACACTGGCATTCAGGTTGTCGTTTGTGATGATCTCCTGCGGCTCCGCATCAACCATTTGTTCAGTTACATTCACCTGGTACATTTTATCAATCATTGGAATGATCCAGTGGAACCCGGGGTTAGCAAAATGATGATACTTTCCGAGCCTCTCAATAAGGGCACGGTGTGTGGGCCTAACAATCCTGATCCCCCACAGGAAGATTAGAAAAACCAGAAATCCGATAATAAAATAAATCATGGCATAAGTCCTTTCTTTGGTTAAATAATTAACCACTAAGGTACTAAAAAGAAAGGACTTTTTTGCAGCAATGCAGTTGAATGGTACATAATTTTTGTGCTTACTGTATTATCACGCCATATTTTATGATAACGATGATTACAGTGGTTCAGGCCGGGTAAAAAGATTCAAGATCTCATTTATCTGCGACTGGGATCTTACGCTGTAACGCGCATTTGAAAGTCTGGGGCCTACTTTTATAGTGCATCCATAATCCGGGATTACCTTAAAAAGGTCTTCATCCGTATTGTCGTCGCCAAGTGCAATAATGAAATCATAACTCCCTTCGCTTATCATGGCGGAGGCAACTGTCCCCTTATCATAGAGGATGCTTTTTATTTCAAGCACCTTTTTCCCTTCAAGGGCGCGGAGTTTCGGATCGCTCTTGAGTATCTCCGACAGATCATCTTTAAGCTCATGAATTCTTAGTGTGGCATATTCCTCTTCAGCATTCCGGTAGTGCCATACAACAGATGCTTGTTTTTCCTCCACCATTGACCCCGGGCATCTGTCAGCATAATCATCCAACACAGGCTTGATCTTTTCTTTCCATGAAAGATCGATATCCATATAATTCTTCCAGTCAGCTTTGGGACGTTTGATTAAATATCCATGCTCTGCCACAAGGACTGCATCTATATCGTTAAACTGTTCTTCCAGGAATTCCTTTCTTCTTCCGCTGATAACAACCACTGTGTTTCTCTTGTCTGCAATTATTGCCCTTAACCTATCCTTGGTACTTTCGTCTAAAACTGCCATTTCCGGGAGCCTGGCAATTGGGGTAAGTGTCCCGTCATAATCCAGGAAGAAAAGACGTTTATCGGCCTTCTTGTATTTGTCCCTGAGGTCATTCATGGCGTAGCTGTCCATAAATTTCACCTGCATATTCATCTGATCTTTATTCACCTCATCAACACGGTTAAAGAAATCCGTTGTCCAGGTAAATACATTGTAGCGGCTTAACCTGTTCTGCATTTTGGTAATCCTGCTTTTCTTCTCCTCGTCAGGCATACTGAGTGCCCTGTTTATTGCATCAGCCGTTTCATCCGTATCGGTCGGATTTATCAGTATTGATTCATTCAGCTCAACAGATGCACCGGCGAGTTCACTTAAGACCAGCATTCCATAATGCCTGGTCTGACATGCCACATATTCCTTCGACACCAGATTCATTCCATCACGCAGAGGAGTAATAAGTCCCACATCACTGAGATTATATATTGCAACAAGCTCATTAAACGGGATCGATTTATACTGATAGATCAGGGGTCTCCATCCCAGCGTACTGTATTTCCCGTTTATCCTTCCGACAGTTGCTTCGATCTCTTTTTTGAGTTCACGGTAAGCTTCTATGTTATCTCTTGAAGGAATGACTACCATGTTAAAAACAACCTTATGATGCCAGACCGGGTATTTGTCGAGAAAATATTCAAATGCCTTTAGTCTCTGGAGGAAGCCCTTGGAATAATCAAGCCTGTCGATTGAGAATATCAGTTTTTTGTCAGATAGCTCCTTTCGAAGTTTATCTTTCTGGATATTAGTTTTCTGAGAATGACAGGCTTCATGGAATTTATTGAAATCTATACCAATAGGGAATGCGTCTGCCTTGCACAAACGATCTTCAACAGAAATATAATTCTGTTCTACTTTGTACCCGAGTGTACGCCTTACAGATTTAATAAAATTCTGATTATAATCATTGGTATGAAATCCTACCACATCAGCACCAGTCATTCCTGAAAGGATGATCTCGCGCCATTTCCTGGGGAGCAATCTGAACAACTCAAAAGAGGGGAAAGGGATATGCAGAAAAAAACCGATATTTATATCAGGAAAAACCTTTCTTATCAGTCCGGGGAGCAGGAAAAGCTGGTAATCGTGCACCCAAACAAAGTCACCCGGGCTTATCAGGCCCTGTAATTTTTTAAGAAACAATTCATTGGCAGCAACGTACGCATCAAAGTAGCTCTTGTCATAAACAGTCCGTGAAGGGAAATAATGAAACAACGGCCATATTGTATCATTGCAAAAACCTCCGTAAAACTTATCATTGATTTTACGGGGTATCTCAACCGGACAGAGTTTAAACCCTGGCCTGACATTTATATCTCTCAGTTCCTTTTCTCCGGTCCCGGCCCAGAGTATCTCCGTTGTGGTCCCGCCTCTGGAATGCATCCTCTCAGAAAGCGAGAGTATGGCAGATACCAACCCTCCTGAATTCTGCACGGCATGCGACTCATCCTTTTTTCTGACGAGTTTGAACGGCAGCCGGTATGCAACAATTATTATTCTCTTGAAATTATACTGATCAAAATTTTTCATGAATTACATAAATATCGGTTTATCAATTTTTGTAGATAATCTGTAAACTGCATTCACTAGTCCCACATGACTGTAGGTCTGGGGGAAATTACCCCACTGGCCGGCTTTTTCATCGGCATCTTCGCTGAATAGACCCAGATGATTTGCACTTTTAATCAGTGTCTCTATCACTCTGAATGCTTTGTCTGTCATTCCTGTCACAGCGAGTGCTTCTGCATACCAGAAGCCGCAAATAATAAATGTGTGATGTGCATTGCCCAGATCATCGCTTTTATATCTCAGGAAGACATTCTGATTTTTGAACAGATCCCTCTCAATGGCTTTAAGATGCTGGAGCGTCTTGCCTGCGTCAGGGTTGAGATAATTCATTGTGATAAGCTGAAGATTACCGGCATCCATATTCAGACTGCCTACAGACTGCATATACGCCTTTTTAACAGGATTATAGCAATTCTCAATATACTGTTCGGATTTCAGCATGAGTGAAGTTGCTTTTTCCGTTATCTCTTTCTTCCCGGTCTCTTTGCCTATCCTGGCTGCAGCTTTACAGCCTGCCCAGTGAAAAAGATATGTATAACAATTATGTTGGTTTGTGATCCCGAACTCCCATGGCCCGGAATCCGGTATGTCAATGTTTTCCTCAATGCGGTCAAGTAGCCATTCGGTGATGTATTCAGACTTATGCATGTCAATATAATTTAGCCTTTTGTCTATAAAAAGGGGCAAAAGACTGACAAGTATTTGTCCATACACATCATTCTGTTTCTGATAAGTGGCATTATTTCCAATTCTTACCGGTTTGTTCTTTAAATATCCCTCCAGAAGCAGGACTTTTTCATCAGGGACTTTTTCGCCGGTAATTGTGTAGAGCGGTTTAATGAGATTTTTTTCATTCAATATCAGGTTCTGGATGAAATCAAAATACTTTTCAAGTTCTTCAAAATGGCCGATATTGTTAAATGCGGTGAGAGTATAGTAGGTGTCTCTCATCCAGCAATACCTGTAATCCCAGTTACGATGTTCCTGGTCAATCTCTGGCAGGCTTGTTGATCCTGATGCTATTACTGCACCGGTATCTTCGTACTGATGAAGCTTAAGCACAAGAGCTGACCTGATAACTTCATCCTGGTAAAGATATGGTATTGAGGTTGACTTCACCCAACTGACCCAGTAGTTATTTGTCCTGGTCAGGAACTGTTCCGCTGTTTCTTCCAGAGGCGCCTCCAGCGGTACTCCATAACTGAAAACAATGTAATGAGTTTCATTGAGAAGGAAAGGCTTCTGGCCTAATATATAATTCAGGGGGATATCCGATGTCAGTCTTACCTGGCTGCTGAGATTCAGATATCGGATATGATTGCTGCCCAATACAATCTCCGGAATGATTTTGCCATAATTGTCAACCGGATTACATTTAACAACGATATACGGGTCACCCTCAAGGAGTTCAACCTTCCTGAAAAGCATGAGGGGTTTGAAGTACCTGTCATACTGCCTGAAACGAGGTGCAAAATCAATGACTCTGTACCTGCCTTCAGGCATCTCAAATTCAGTTGCCAGTACATTTGTATTCTTCAGGTAATATTGCCGTGACTTATACTGCTTGTTCTGAGGCTTTATGCTGAATTCGCCTCCTTTCTTCCTGTCAAGCAGAGAACCGAAAATGAAGCTGCTGTCGAACCTGGGCATGCAAAGCCAGTTCACATTAGCATCTATATCTATATATGCCAGGTACGAACAATTACCTATAACTCCAAAATTGTATCTGTTCATTTTATCTCGCATTTTGGTCTATGACCTGGTGAACAACTCTCTGGGGTAAAGGAATTACGATACCTTCTTTGTTAAACGCAATTTTCAGGCGCTTGCGCAATTCACCCGTCACTTCCCACTGTTTCAAAGGCTTGGTATCACCGAGAATCTTCACTACCATAGATGAATCGGCAAAATCATTAACCCTCAGAAACTGCGGCGGGCTTATTATTGAATCTTTAAAGAGAGGGTCTTCTGCAAGTTCGTTGCCAGTTCTGTTAATGACATTAATAACATGTTCAAGATCAGAGTTGTATGAGACTCCGATATCCAGATTAACCCTGGCAAATTCCTTTGACATATTGGACACTAGTGTTATTGAACCATGTGGTATGTAATGCAAAACCCCATCGATATCTCTTAGTGCGGTTTTCCTTAAACTAATGTCCTGCACCAGCCCGCTGGTGCCGTTTATGCTTACAACATCCCCGATCCTGTACTGATTCTCAAGTATCAGGAACAGGCCGGTAATAATATCCTTGATGAGATATTGTCCGCCAAAACCCACGGCTAATCCCACGATCCCGGCACTTGCCAGTATCGGACCGATTTTGAGCCCGGCTTCCTGAAGTATCATAATGGCGGCCAGGCTGATAAAAACTATCCTTGTCGCACCCGTGAAGATCCTTATAAGTGTATCTTCGCGTTTCTTTTCCGCATCTTCTGTCATAGTGCTGTCACGCACAACCGCAATTCTTACAGTCTTGATGATTATTCTGCTTATCATCTTGTTTAGCAACCATGTACCAAATGCGATTAATAATATTTTTAATCCATGATCTAAAAGCCAAGGACCAACTTTTTCAAGCCAGTTTTTAAATGTTTCTTCCATCTCCTGTATTTTTATGTACAACCCGAATAACCAAATTTTAAAGCTATTCCCTGTTTTAATGTCTTCAGTAAATAAATTTACCTGTGTCGTCCTATCCAGGTAAAATCAGGTTCTGCCAAACAATCATGCAGTTTACATCAGAAAACCTATATCCGGAACCGGTTTGAATTGCAATATAATATAAAAGCAGCAGACTGCCAATTCAGCATCCACCTCAAAGCGGCATTATGCTAAATATCATTATAACATCTTTAAAGCAATGCCTTCAATTACCTCCCTGAAGGAGCCCCGAGTTATCTTAATATTAATTAAATTTCAATTCTCATTTTATCTAAGCATTTCTGACATGAAAAGGCATAAGCCAAAGCTTAGTTACAGGGAGAGGGTTTACAGGTGGTTCTTTGCTGCCAGTGATACCTACAGGGTCTTTGTTAAATGGGTTAACGGCTTATGTCGCTTTTTCTTCCTCACCGGGTTGATAATTTTTATTCTGTGTTTGCTTTTCTATATCGGATTCGAATACTCTCAGCAAACATCAGAAGGATTGCTTGTAGCATTCCGCGCTTTGTTTCTTGTTCTGTTCCTCTCTAAGTATATACCGGAAATATTGCAGCCAAAAAAGGCAAAAGTAATATCATGGATATTCAAAATAGTCATTTTCATTTATTCTCTCGGCGTCTTAGTAGCAAATTATACAGTTGTATCTCATGAGAGGTTATTCTGGGAGCCATTCAGCGGAGGGACGCCGATAATTATTGCAATGCTCTTAATAAGTATCTCTGCTTTGTCTGAGCTCCTCAAGCTTATGAGCACTGTCAGGATCTCACCGGCATTGATCTTTTCTTCAGGCTTTTTGATTATGATACTAATTGGATCAGGACTCCTGTTACTTCCCAAAACCCATTCAGGACAACTTACATTTCTCAATTCATTATTCACATCGGTAAGCGCAGTATGTGTCACTGGTCTTACCGTGGTAAACACTGCAACTGCTTTTACGGACCTGGGAAAGATAATAATTCTGTGCCTCATTCAGATTGGCGGACTGGGTATAATGACATTCACCGGCTTCTTTGGCTATATTTTTACGACCTCCGGTACATCATTGAGTGACAGGTTGTTATTAAAGGAGCTGTTTTCTGCTGAATCTCTGAATAATTTATTCAGCCTGCTGCTTAAGATCATCCTGCTGACCTTTTTCACTGAAATTGCCGGAGCATTGATTATATATTCCAGTCTTGACTGGCAAGTGAGCAATAAAATTATGTTCTCCGCCTTTCATGCTGTCTCAGCCTTTTGCAATGCAGGATTCTCTGTCTTGCCTGAAGGATTATATTCTCAGGCTGTCAGATCAAATTACGCTGTGCAGATTACTGTCGCCTTGCTAGTGATACTCGGCGGAATAGGATTCCCTGTCCTTGTAGGAGTTTATTCATCAGTAAAAAATGCAATAATCATCCTTATAAAGAAGGTAATGCGAAGCAGTTTGCCCGTCATGTCTGGCAAAAAAAATATCCCGACACGCATCGTTTTAATTACCACAATCATATTGCTGTTCGCGGGCACGGGATTGTATTATTTCTTCGAGAATGCTCAGAGTATGAATGGTATGAGCGACGCCAGGAAAATAATTACTTCATTCTTCGGAAGCGTAAGTGCAAGAACTGCAGGATTTAATGTAGTGGACATCTCGGCATGGAGTTATCCGACTGTCTTCCTGATGATGATATTAATGTGGATCGGTGCCTCACCTGGTTCAACCGGGGGCGGTATCAAGACTACCACCTTTGCCCTGGCAATCAGATCTGCATGGAACAGCATAAGGGGAAAAGATCAGCTTAAACTGGGTAACAGGGAAATAGGCTCGAGAACTCTAATAAGGATATTATCCATAATAATCCTGTCAATAATCTTAATTACCACCGGCTTCTTTTCACTTCTTATTTCAGAACCGGGAAAGAATCCGGTACACCTTTTATTCGAGTGTGTCTCGGCGTTCGGAACTGTAGGACTTAGTCTTGCGGATACTGCAACTTTTAGTAAGGCAGGTAAAATAATAATAATGATCTTAATGTTCATCGGCCGTATAGGACCTTTAACTTTGTTCACCGGATTTATGCTCTCAAATCGCAGAAGATATTACAAGTACCCTGAATTGGACATCATAATTAATTAACCCCGGAAAACTGAAAACACAATGAAATACATAATTATCGGATTGGGAAGATTTGGCTCAAAACTGGCTTCCGATCTCACTCAATTGGGTCATGAAGTTATCGGTATTGACAATCATGAAGAAAGACTTGAAGAACTGAAAGATTCGATAACAACAGTGATGAAAATGGACTCTACAAGCATGAATGCCATGCAATCGCTGCCATGGGATGATGTTGATGCTGTAATTGTAGCCATAGGTGAAAATATTGGCGCATCAATACTTACCCTTGCCATCCTGAAGAACCTTAAGGTTGAAAGGATTATAGGAAGAGCAGTCAATCAGATGCACAGGGAGATATTAAAACAGATAGGAATAGAAGAGATTGTACTCCCTCTTGAGGAGATAGCCTGGCATGTTTCAACCATGCTTCAGCTTAAGAACACCTTAAAACTGACAGAGATAAATAATGAATATGCAATTGCCGAGGTGAACCTCCCGTCAAAATACATTAACCATTGCCTTGATGCAATAAATATAAAAGGCAGGTTTGACCTCAGGTTAGTTGCGGTGAAGGTGCCGCCCGAAGAAAATAAAATGACCACAATATTCAGGAGAAATTACAGGGTATTCATGGACTATGATATCAATAAACCCCTTGAAGAAAAAGATATTCTTGTAGTTGTCGGGAAAGTATCAGATATCAAGAGATTTGTGTCAGATTAAGAACTCTTCCTTCGGTACGGCAGAAAATCCTTTCCACCAACTCAGCCCTTGTACCCTTTACTTTGGACTTTGTACCTCTCCATGATCTCCAGGCACATCCTCGTGTTATGGTACGGGCATTTCCAGAACCCGGCCTTGTCGTCATACGTATTGATAACGCCGTTGGCACGTATGCTCCAGTACCACTCGCCGTTAACATGATCGACGAGGTGCGTTTTAATATATTCAAATGCCCTGACTGCACGATCAAGCCAGTTTCTGTCGCCGCTCAGCTCCCACGCATTGATGAAACCTACAACAGCTTCTGCCTGCACCCACCAGTGACGGTCCCTGTCGGTATGCTTTATCGCGTCATCCCTCTCATATATCAGGCTGCCATCGTCAGCCAGTCCTTCCAGTGCCGCCGTGGCGATCCTGAGAGAGATGTCCTTTACTTTTTCTTCCTCGCCGAGCGCTGCTGCAGCCTCATAAAGAAGCCACGAAGCTTCTATGTCATGACCGTAAGATACCAGGGTCGACCGGCAGTTCCATTTCTCATCAAAAAAGAGGTTCAGGTGAGAGGTCGCCGGATCAACGATCTTATCTACAAAAATATGAATCATATTACGTAGCTGCTTCTTCAGCCTTACATCAGGCCATATGCGGTACAGGCTGGTATATGCCTCAAGGATATGAAGATGCGTGTTCATCGTCTTTTTCTCGTTTGCATCCTTTGCACTCAGACGCAGGTCAGGGATTTCACCCCATTCTCGATCAAAGGCTTCAAAATAACCGTTAAGTTCCCGGTCAAAACTGTATTTTTCAATGATCTTAAAGAGTTCCACGGCCTTCTCAAGTGATTCCTGGTCGCCTGTGGCCATGTGATGCCAGCTGAGGGCATAGATAAAGAATGCCAGCGAATAGATCTGTTTCTTCGTCT
>DIAS01000080.1:509-10645 GCA_002415855.1 Bacteroidales bacterium UBA5072 | reverse complement strand
CCGGTAAGTCCCAGGGCTTTCCTGACATCGTATGCCTGTTGAATTTTTTGCTTCCAGAAGTCCTCATCGGGATTGACCTGCCTGAAAGTGAAAATCCTGACCGTAATGGAACCTATCTGGTAGTGCCCCATTGCCAGGAATTCCTGCTCATGCGAAAACACCTCAACAATATCACCTTCGAGTGGTTTGCCGTCGATTTTCTTAATGGCACCTGAGAATATCCAGGGATGCAACCGCATAACCGATTGTTCCTTGCCCGGCTTCAGGATGACTTTTACATAACCATTCATCGAACTGATATTAAACCTGGCGGTGGTTGATCAGAACCTCGTACATCTGGCGGCAAACCCAGGCATCCGTAGCCGCGTATTCGAGCTGCTCTTTCGAAAGCAGATCCAGCTCCCAGTTTGAAGTTTGCAATTTCTTTGATATGCGGAAACCCAGTATATTGGCGACCAGCTTTTTCAGACCGTTATCTTCGATGCCAAACTGCTTGACAAACTGCTGCAGGTCGATAAATCCGTCGGGATCCAGATCCATGACCTTTTTCAGTCCGTTGAGATCATCTTTCAGTGCCACCCCTACCTTGATAATACTGCTGTCCTCGAGAATATCAATAATATATTCGGGTAGATGCATTTTATTCAGCCTGAGCAGAAAGGCCTGGTCTGATGTGGATAATTGCAGCAGGGCAACCCGGTGATACTGCCCCCTTTTAAACGAAGGTTTGGTTTCGGTATCAAATCCGATAATACGTTCTTCCGCCAAAATGTGCTTAATTCTTTCACATGCCGATGGATGATCGATAAGATTAATGGTACCGGGAAAAATCTTTACAGGTAAAGATTTCAGATATTCATCGTCAATGTTCTTAAAATAGGGCTGATCATTCGTCATCTCCGTATACTTCCTCCTGATCATCGGCATACCAGGGTTCATCTTCATCATCTCCGGCCGGTTCGCCAAAATCATCGCCTTTTACTGCCCTTGAACCTTCGGTATTCCTGTTATAAATAATGGTATGCAATGTTTTAAGTCCCTCAATCATTCTCAGGCCAAGGCTTTGCTCAAAGCCGGTACGGCTTAACCATACTGCATCATTCATGGCCTGAGGAATACCTACTTCATAAAGCTGAACAAGGTTTTTCAATTCTTCGTAAATGTCGGCAAAATTCTCTGCCAGGCTAAAACTCAGCAACTCCTGCTGACCGGGCCGTGTTCCGGGCACCATCCTGGCAATGCCTCTTACCAGCTCAATTTTCTGTTGCAGGGCATCAAGAATCATGGCATAATCATCTTCACCAACAAATCTCTTCTGTTCTTCCTCATAACAGTATTTCGGCCTCGGCAGGCTTAATCCCTTCAGATAGATCTGTGGCAATAATTGCTGCAGTTTGCTGAAGAGTTCACCGGTACGCATTTTTGAAGCCTGTTCCATTAAAAGGCAGTATTCGCCGGCAATCTCCATGAATTCCCTGATCAACGGGCTTTTGATATCTTCCATAGCCTTTTGATTTTGGATCGATGCTATGACAAAGGTAATATTTATGTTGGAAATGTTGTGATTGTTGTGATTGTTGTGATTGTTGTGATTGTTGTGATTGTTGTGATTGTTGTGTGTGTTGCGGTGGTTCATCGTTCACCACTTATTTCTACTGCTGCCACTGCTTGCTCAGTTTTATCAGGGCATTCTCAAGTGATTCATCCGGTGTGATGAAGTTGTACTCTCCCCAGAATGATTCATCATAAGCCCCGATCTGCTCGGTGAAGAATTCGTGGAGGCGTGCTGTTTCCCTGGCGGGAAACCTGCTGGCATTCACGGTATCAATTTCGGTCACTACCATTTCAAGTGCCGTATTAAAAACTGAGCCGGATAACTGGTTCTTATTCCTGATCCTGAATTCGGTCTCGCATTGAATCATGCTCAAATAGTACTTTCCGGCCGACTGCTGAAAGGCAACCTTGTAATTGGCATGTAAAACCCAAACCCTGAGAAAAGCCGGTTTTTTGACAATAAAAAAATCAGTTGCACGGTCCAGATTCTCAGGATCGATGTAAAACTCGACCCATTTGTATGCCAGGTCCTGGATGCCCAGGATGATCCTTCCGGAATAAAACGAAGTCAGGGAATGTGGTTTGGGACTGAATTCAATGGCGTAATTGTCCTGACCTTTGTCGATTACAATGTCAGCAAGCCTGTAATCATATTCCGCAAGGTCTTCCCCCGTAAGAAAGTCCGGCATGTTCTTCACAACATCGAGTAAAAGCATGGTATTTAAACCGGCTTTAAGCTTGAGGATCACTGTGTCTTTGCGACTGATATCCTCACTTTTCCTTCCTTTCAGTATTTTAACCTGATCGGAGGAGGCATCAGTCCTGTAACCCGGCTTATACTGGTTGAGGATCGCCTCCGAGACCATGGTGTAGCGGTTCCCCTGCTTCACGGTCTCCCTGTAAAAACAGGTCAGTACTGCCGGGTCCTGTGGATAATTGTCCTTGATTTTATCGGAAGCAGCCTGCAGCAGCAATACCGGGCTTAACTTCCTGATAATTACTTCCTGGATAGAAACAATATCGGCTTTCAGCAGATAGTCCTTGTCGGAATTGATCAGAGAAGACACCGGATTTATGACATGCTTGTAACCAATGCAAGAAATGGTCACTGTATCTCTTATGTAAACGGAACTGAGCTTAAGTACGAATCTTCCTTCTTCATTGCTGACAGTGCCAATGCTTTTGCCTTTGATATAAATACTGGTATAAGGCAAAGGCTGCCGGTCAGCCCTGTCCAGTATTCTTCCCCTGATTTCAAAATAATAAACGGAATCTGCAGTACTTTCCGGATTGGCTGCGGCCACTTTCATCGGTTGATAAATCACCAGGTGCCTGCCAATCACACTAAAATCAAGCGCCGGATTATCAAGCGTTCGGCTGAGCACATCAATAAGCCTTTCTCCTCTGGCCACGAAAGAGACTACCTTCTTCTTGTTAATGAGACCGGCATTGTATGAAAGGGAAAGACCCGTCTGGCGCTCAATGATCCTCAAGGCCGATTCAACTGTGCAAACGGTATCGGGGATCGTCAAAGTCCGGTAAAGCAGGGAATCCTGTGCCCTGATCGGGATCCAAATTCCCAATAACAGGATGGTTGCCAGAAACCTGCCTTGTAGCATATAAGAAACTTTACTGTCCCGAAAGATAGATCATGTTATCCGATTTTTCAACTTTCAGGCTGTTCTGTCTGCAAATGACGTTCAGAATATCATCGAGGGATTCATTATGAAAATGCTTTCCTTCATCGATCACGATCGTGTCGATATCTTTTTCCCGGCAGGTTATGGTGACGTTATAGATCTCATTCAGCAAACCGATGGCTTCAGATAACATCAGGCCGCTAAAATCAACATCTCCGGTTTTCCAGGCGATGCTGTTTTCATTGAAGGCCTTTCTGGAGGTTACAATATTGCGGCGCAGCATTCCGATATTGCCCGGCTGCAGGAGCACTTTGTTATTGGCGTTATCTGCATCGGACAGTTCAACGATTCCGGTTGACACATATACCTCTACCTGATTGTCAATTCCGGTGGCATCCACGTTAAAGCTTGTTCCCACCACCTTGATGCAGGCATTGTCGGCCTGTATCATAAAAGGCCTGCTTTTATCAGGCGTTACTTCAAAGAATGCCTCACCGGCAAGCTTCACTTCCCTTGATCGTTTGGTAAAGTGTTTTGCATACTGTATGCTCGAATTGCCATTGAGGTAAACAGCCGATCCATCGGGCAACAATACTTTTTTACCCCTTTCATTCACAGCAGTCGTCACATCAACCTTCTGCATCCTCTCTGCAAAGAATATGACCGAAACACCCAGCAGCGCTATCAGCATTACTGAAGCAGCAATGCGCACCGGGGTAAGAAAATACCTGAAGGGCTGTATCTTCCTGACAGGATAATCCGTCGTTATTTCGGCCTCATCATGGGCAATTATCCGGCTTTGAAGTTTATTCCAGGCGTTGTCAACATTAAACTGCGTTTTCATCTTATCCATCATCTTCCAATCTGATTTTATATCCATATATAATGCCCTGTTCTCAGGACTAAGATCAAGCCATTTGTGGATGGCCTGATTTTCCTTTTCATCCGTCTCACCTGCCAGAGATTTTGCCAGGAGGCTCCAATCGGTTTTATTCTTTAAGAACATATCTTTGTTTATTAAGCAATCTCAACATAATTTCTCAAATTCTTTCGCAGCAGTTTCAGTGCTTTCCCCATATTGGCCTCGACGGTCTTCACCGAGATCGACAATTGCCGGGCAATCTCGTGGTATTTGAGACCCTCGAACCGGTTAAGCCGGAATATTCTGCTGCACCGGTCAGGAAGCGAATTGAGCGTGTCATCGATGATATCCTGAAGCTCGTGTACACCGGCTGTATCATGTTGCTCATTGTCAATTTCCGATTCATGCAACAGGTAGTAGTTCCGGTATTTCGTTTCCACGTTGCGGTGCTCGATGAATTTCAAACAACGGTTGTGGACAGCGGAGAACAGGTATGACTTAACCGAAGTATTGATCAACAGTTCCTCCCTTTTTTCCCACAATTTATAGAAAAGGTCCTGGACAATTTCTTCGGCTGTATCGGCATCATTAACAAACCGCATGGCATAGGCACAAAGCATCTGGTAATACTGTCTGAACAATACTTCAAACGACTGTATGTTGATAATTGCCGGCTGTTTTGTTGTTTCGCCTGTGTCAACCGTTCTGGTCATGTGCTGCTTCTTTTAATCATTTGTGTCAAGGAGCGTAAATATACAATACACTGGTTTAATTTTCATGCTGATTCTGAACAAATCATCCCCCGGATACCTTTAACTGTTTCAAAAACCATAACGGGGGATGATAATCTGTGCAGCTTAGTTTTCATTGATGTTCTGCCATTTGAGCTTGCGATTCAGCCGGTTGATCACCGATTCGATGGATTCATCGGGCTTGATGTAGTTGTATTCGCCCCAGAAATTTTCATCCTTGTAGGAATTCACCTGATCAGCGAAAACATCCGTGAATTTGGCCTGATCTTTATATTTGGCCTTGTTGAGGTTTTCCGTGTTGCGGTCAGTAACTGCCATTTCAAGCGCGGTGATGTAAGTAGCGTTGTAACGCTTTTTCTTCCAGTTGCATTTGAAGGACAATTCTGATCTTACGTGATTCAGGTACCATTTATCATCGAGGATCCTGTAATTGATCAGGTAAGTGGCTCCCAGAACATCAATCTTGAGGTCCATTGGTTTTTTCCTGACGAGTTCATTATCGGCAACGTCCAGGGCTTTGTCACTGTATGCGAATTCAATCCTGGCAAAGGCCATGTTCTTGGTATCGAGGTAAATGGTCCCTTTGTATAAGGGTTCCTCAACCTCGGGCTTCTGATTGAACTCGATCACGTAATTGTCCCTGCCATCAATGGTTGCAAATCCTGCAAACTTGAAATCATAATCCCCGATATAGTCTTCTGATAATATTGCCCCGGGATTCTTTACAACATCAAGCAGGAAGCTGGTTCTTGGACCACCCTGCAGTTTGAACATCAAGGTATCCATTTTCTTGACATCCTCGCTTTTGCGGCCTTTGTATATTTTTACCCGGTCATAATCAATCAGGCTGCTGTATGATGATTTGTATACATCGAGCACTGCTTCAGCAACAGCAACATAATTGCGGTTCTGTTTCACCGTTTCACGGTAAAATCCTACCTGCATCTCAGGATCGGTGTTATAATTCTCAGGGATCCTCCTGTAAGCCATTTTCAGCAATTCCAACGGATCATCGCTGCGGATAACGACCTCTTCGAGTGGCGTAGCTGCGCTTTCGAGCTTGATGGTGTTGTCCTTTTCCTTCAGTTCAGCTAAATTTACCACCAGGTTCTTATATCCGAGGTTTGAGAAACCAACCTTCCGGTCCAGTTCATTTATGGGTACCTTCAGGATAAATTCACCTTCATTGTTCGTTACGGTTCCCAATGCGCTTCCTATCAGGTAAACATTGGCAAAAACCACCGGTTTCTTGGTTTCACTGTCAATTACCTTTCCTGAATAAGCCTTAAATGCCGTATCCTGTGCGGCTTTATCACGGCTCCCTATTGAGCCTCTGGCCTGTGTGGCTGACATGGCAAGAATGATCAGCGCCAGTGTCAGACCTTTCATTGTGTTTGCAAATGTTGTTTTCATAACAATATGGTATTGAAATGTTTATAATGATGATTGTTCAGTAATGTCTTTTTATTCCTGTGTGAAAAGCTTTTCTGATATAAAGACCGGAAGGCGGGTTTTTACCCTACCGCATCAAGATCTTTTGCAGATACCAATTGATGATGACACTGTTGAATCCCCGACAGGGAAGCCTTTTTCGTACCGCCGGATTGATTTCTGCTAACATGCCGCTGGTAAATTTATCGTAACAGCCCCAGTCGTTCTTAAGGATGTAGTGGCGCCTTATAAATCCTGGCAATAAAGGTTTGATGAAATTCTTCAGCCTCTGGAGCCTGATCTCGTAAGGACCCAGCATAAGATCATCGCTGAATTTCACCCCGTGTCCTGAAAAGAAATATTCCTCCAGGCATCGGTTATACATTTTCTTGAAGTTCTTGGCTGCCGGAGGCAGTCGCCGGAAAAACTCTACCAGCTCATCATCCCAGTAAAACAGCCTCACTTCATAACCGAAGTAGGTAAATACCCGGGATGAATTGATGATAAGCTTTGCAATTTTTTCACGTATGTCCCAGTCCTCAAATATGCTATAAGCCAAAAATCGGTTGTTCAGGTCCAGCTGATTTCTTACCCTGCCATGAAACACGCCAAAAGATTTGCGATTGTAAGGGAAGTTAATAAATTTCTCCCGGAGGAGATGTCTGATAACATTCTTATGGCTGAGTTGCACAGGAAATGCTTTTGTAAACTGACTGCCGCCCAGCAAATCGCCTGAATGGCCGGGCAAGAAAACGCTGCTGTCCGGGATCAGGCCCTGCTGCATCAGGTATAACATGGCAGGGAATTCCAACAGGTAAAACATGGAGGTGAAGCCGGCAGCATAGTGATAATATTTTTTAAAAACCTCATCATGCAAGGAAAACCAATCACCGGGCAGGGTTTCGTAATCCACAAAGTACCATTTGAATCCGAGATGTCCGGCTACTTTCCGGGATATTTCCGTTTCTTTTGTCCTGCGCCCGTAAGTAAAACAAATGGTATTGGAATAGCCGCGGGCTTTTAGTAAGCAGGCGATCAACCTTGAATCGTAGCCACCGCTCAACGGAAGAACGGGCGTTGCCTCTCCGATTGATAAGACAAGCCTTTCTGCGGCCTTTTCAATGAAAACAGCCATGGCTGCAACAGGATCATGATCATGCCTTAACTCACAAGCCCTAACCTGATAACTGAAAATTCTGGTCCGGACCATGTCACGATCCGGGCCAATGGTTACGAGTTCACCCGGCGGCACCTGAAGGATTTCCTGAAACAACGTATCGCTTCCTGTTGTATAGCCTGTGTACCTGAATTCTTCAAATGCATGATCGTTCAGGTGATCCTGAGGGGCAAGCAGTTTTTCGGGATCATCGGATATGGCCACACCGGGAACCAGACGAAAAAAGAGCGGGAAGAACCTTGACTTATCAGTGTAAAGCAGGGTCTCACGAATACCTTCGTAAACAAAAGAAAATACACCATTCAACTCTTTCAGCAACTGCACGAATTCCTTTTCACCATTTGCACCCTTCAAAAGATGTCGCAGTAATGCTTCTTCCCTGAGAAACTTACCTTCGGGGGTAAATGCATAACCTTTAACAGCAAGGTTATTGCCTGTTTTCCAAATAAACCCTTTGTCCAGGTCAAGCAAGATTCTCCGGGTTTCCATGGGGATATAAAGAAGACACCGGTTCCGGCATATAAATCATCCTGTCTGATTCCATCAGGAGTTTTCTGTACCAGAAGATCTGGTAAGTGAAGATCATTATCCCTGCCAGGGCAAAGAGGCTCACGGCCACATAAACATTATCCGTGACGACCCCTGCAACAAGTGCTCCTATGCGCAGAATCAGGTAAATAATATTAATGACCAGCGAATCGAGCTGTCTGTTGAACATATTTGGCACGAAGGTCAGCGAGCCGCCTATGAGGGTAAGCAGTGCATAAGGCAACATCAACTGGCAGAAACGGCCGGCCTCCGTCCAGTTCTCTCCCAGGTACATGCTGATGAGCCAGGGCACCAGGAAGATCAGCGCAATTGCCGGAATGATTGACAGGTACATCGTTCTCAGTATATAACTCCGGACCAGTGGCCAGATTGCCTTACGGGCATGCCTCATCTCCACCAGCTTTTGCATAAGCACCTGATAAACCGAATTGTTATAAGTAATTACAGGTCGGAACAATAAGGCAAAAGCTATGGAAAACTGTCCCGTAAGGTTTTCGGTGAAATAAAGGCTGAGTGCATAAACCGGGAGGTTGCCCGAAAAGGTATTGATCAGTGCATTGGCCATATTGAATTTCGGAAAGTCAACGTAGGTTTTTGCCGTATCGAGCACAGAGGAACTGCGGTAAAAAAATGGCGGCAGGCTGCTTGTTTTCCTTGTTCGCAGAAAAAGATACAGGGTTGTGAGGAACATGGCTATGAAAAATGAATAGAACAAACCATCGTGAGTTTTCAGAAAACCCAGTAACAGCTTAAGTACTGAATTTGAAACGCCTAGAACCAAGGTTGAAACTGCAATAATATTGAACAATTTGTACCGGACACACCAGCTGTTGATAAGTTGCTGGTAAGCAGCCAGGAACACAATAATTCCCATCAGGTAAAACCAAATGGTTACCGGAGGACCAAATTCCTGACGAAGCCCGGTCATCTGAATTATAAAAACTACCGGAGCGACAAGCAAAGAAACAACTATGGCGATCCTCAGTCCAATGACAAACAAATCCGAAGCCTGTGTCTCACTTTTGGGCAAAGTAATGGCCAGTTCATACCTCCCGGAGGCTCCGGTTACAATCAGGCTGTTGATACTGAGGAGGATCGCCAGCTGCCCGAATTCACCGGGCGTATACAAACGTGCAACAAAAGGATAAAGCAGAAAGGTTACGATTTGTGCCAAACCGTTGCTGCTTATTAAAAATGCGGAGTTTTTAACAAGTTCGTTTTTCGTGATACCTTTTAAGACCTGACGGATCCTGTTCATCAATTCCAGACTAATATCCCGGCACACACATTATTCCCCGGCCATAACCCGCGCTACAACCTGGATATGGCATTATTCCAGCATCGTGAAATCAATTTCCGAACTCTCCTCAAGTTGCAGCAGCTTTCCTTCATCACATTTCAAGGTGCGTGCCGGGAATTTCTTGAGGAGTGTATAATTGTGGGTGGCCATCAGCACGGCACATCCGCTTTCGCTGATTTCCTTCAGCAACGCCATGATGGTTTCGGAAGTTTCAGGATCGAGGTTGCCGGTGGGCTCATCCGCCAGGATAATCTCCGGATCATTCAACAGGGCCCTGGCAATGACCACCCTCTGTTGTTCACCGCCTGACAACTGGTGGGGCATTTTGAAACCCTTGTTCTCCAGGTTCACTTTTTCCAGTACCCGGGTGATTCTTTTGTCGGTTTCTTCCTTGTTCTTCCAACCAGTGGCGTGTAAAACAAAATACAGGTTTTCATATACCGATCTGTCCGTCAGGAGCTGAAAATCCTGAAAAACGATACCGAGCTTACGGCGCAGCAGCGGGATCTGCCTGCGCAACAAGTTTTCAAGCGAAAACCCCACTACACGGGCTGTTCCGGTCTTCAGCGGAAGTTCCGCATTAATGGTCTTTATCAGGCTTGACTTTCCACTTCCGACTCTTCCAATCAGATAAACAAACTCACCCCTGCACAGGGTGAAATTAACCCCGGACAAAACCAGATGGTCATCCTGGAAGAGCGATGAATTTTCAAATTGAATGACGATATCGTCTGGCATTTGCAGCAGATTGAATTAAAAATGATCAAAAATAGCCATTAATCAACAATAAAAAACCTGCATAATTAACAAACCGCTGTTAATTTAAACAGAATAAGCCGGGGAGTTTATCCGTTATTAATCTGTAATTTTA
>DIAS01000080.1:0-272 GCA_002415855.1 Bacteroidales bacterium UBA5072 | reverse complement strand
TATCCGTTATTAATCTGTAATTTTAGACCGTAATATACCTTTTATGAGTTGGAAACATACAGTTAACATGCTAGTAATGTTCACCCTGGGCACAGTGCTTTCCGCGCAGCAGACCTTTTATCACACCGGGGCGGACGATCCTTACCGCAAAGGAATGGAGCTTTACGGGAATGGCAAATACAGCGCAGCTCAGCAGCTTTTCGACAAATACATGCAGGAAAACCAGGGGGAAAACTCCGATCTCATTTCAAACAGTGATTACTATGCCGCAA
>DIAS01000015.1:109285-111841 GCA_002415855.1 Bacteroidales bacterium UBA5072 | reverse complement strand
TTGATGAGCTCCATGATGATAACCGTTTTTCCGACACCAGCCCCACCGAACAATCCGATCTTGCCTCCCTTGGGGTATGGCTCCAGCAGGTCAATAACCTTGATACCGGTGAACAAAACCTCGGTTTCCGTGGAAAGCTGATCAAATTTGGGAGGATCATTGTGGATCTCGTAACCGCCCTTCTTGTCAACGGCACTAAGGCCATCGATGGCGTCACCGATTACATTGAGCAGTCTGCCGCGTATCTGTTCGCCGATCGGCATCCTGATGGCGCCGCCCAGCGTAGTTGCTTTCATCCCCCTGCGCATCCCGTCGGTTGAATCCATGGCAATCGCACGAATGGAGTTTTCACCGATGTGTTGCTGACATTCAACCACAACAACCTGTCCGTCATCTTTCTTAACTTCCAGGGCATCATGAATATTTGGTAACTCATTTCCTGCGCGTTCAAAACTTATATCAATCACAGGACCAATGATTTGGATTACTTCACCAACCAACTGTGTCATTGTTGTTGTCTTTTAAAAATTATAGTCACAAATATAATTCTAAATTGATTACTTTAACAAAACGGGATAGCATAATTCTTGTTATGGTACGCCCCTGAGATTTATACCTGCCTGCAGGTTTAGTCCTTCAATTTCCTGTTTATAACCCTGCAAACCGAATAATTGTCAAAAAAATGCGTTTAATAGACATGTGCAAGCCCTGCTTTTTATAATTTTGTCTTAATAAACCACTAATCTAAATTTCACGCAAGATGAAAAAAATTATCAGGATCCTGACCATCTGCCTTCTGCTGGCTATGTTACTTCCCGCTGCCCCCGTCAGGGCACAGCTTTTCGATCAAGGTGATATCGTTGTGAGTGCTGGTTTGGGATTGGGTTCTAATTATTATTCATTCGGAACAGGCTATTCCAATATTATGCCCGTTATTTATGCCTCGGGAGATTACTGCCTCAGAGAAGACCTGGGACCGGGTAATCTTGGCGTGGGCGCCATCATGGCCTTTTCATCGTATAAAGAAACCTGGCCGAGTACAGACTATTACTGGAAGGTCACCACTTTCATGTTCGGAGCACGCGGAACCTATCATTTCACCGATCTGGTGGATAAACTCGACTTGTACGGCGGAATCACCATGGGAGCTGAGCTCGCATTTACAAAAACATCCGATTCGGAACTGGATGATTATTCCAGCTCTGCCGGGAACGGTTTTTTAGCCGAGTTTTTCGGAGGTGCCCGCTATTATTTCACGGATAATTTCTCCGTGAATGGTGAGTTGGGTTATGGGATTTCCTGGTTGAAGCTTGGTGTTTCCCTGAAATTCTGATCCCGTTCTTCGGTTAAGAGGGTTATTCCCGAATGGCCAGCCGGCCACGGGATAGCCCTTTCTTTATTTGCTGACTTTTCTATAAATCCGGTCATTCCTTGCTATTTGATTATAACATTTTTGAGCATTTTAACGTACTCGGTAATATTGTCGAAAGATTTCCATTTAATCTACCCAGGGTTCGCGCATGAATAATAAACTTATTTTTTTTGTTGACGACGATAAGATGATGCTGAATTTGATGGAGTATACCTTTAAATGCAGGGAAGGATTCGATGTCAGATCATTTTTCTCGGGAGAAGAATGCCTCGACAATTTGAACTTACATCCAAGCCTCATTGTACTGGATTATTACCTGGGTGAGGGGGAATCTCAGGCTATGTCTGGTTTGGATACCCTGAAAAAGATCCACAAACTTAAAAATGATATCCCCGTGGTTATCCTCAGCCGTGAAAAGAATAAGGCACTTATCAACAAGTTCATGCAGTTCGGCGCAATGCGGTATGTCATCAAGGATGATTTTTTCATCAACACCCTTATTGAGACGGTGGAGAATTACTTTATGGAAAAACTCGAAGAGTGACCAGCCACCAGTCTCCAGTCACCAGTCTCCGGTCACCAGTCACTCTTCAATTGCAAATTCCTTTGCATTTTTGATTTTTATTCATACTTTTGCACCACTTTTTTTATTCGGCTGAGTTTTGAAAATTGAAAATCAGTATATTATTCATTTCAAAGGGCTGAAAGAAGGTGTTCATAATTTTGCATTCGCCATTGAAAAACCGTTCTTTGAAGCTTATGACCACCTTGAGATACCTGATGGAAACGTGGAGGTGAAGGTTGAGCTGGTCCGGAAGACCAGTTTTCTTGATCTTACCGTTGATCTGTCGGGCCAGTTACAGGCACAGTGTGACCGTTGCCTGGAATATTTCAGCCTGCCTGTTTCATACGCCGGTCATCTTGTGGTCAGGTTCAGCGAAACAGACAGGGAGCCGGATGATGAGATCATTTATCTGCATCCCGAAGATTCCCGGCTCGATCTGAGGCATTACCTGTATGAATGCATCAGCCTGAGCCTCCCGATGCGGAAGGTGCATCCCGATCTGCCGAACGGAGAAACGGGATGTGACCCCGAAATGCTGAAGCGGCTCGATGAAATGCTGATAAAAGAATAACCCACAACCCACAACACACAACACACAACATACAACATACAACATACA
>DIAS01000015.1:0-109019 GCA_002415855.1 Bacteroidales bacterium UBA5072 | reverse complement strand
ACATACAACATACAACATACAACCCACAACCCACAACCCACAACACACAACAAAAAACAACAATTCACAATTCATAATTCATAAGTAAATATTATGCCTAATCCGAAACGTAAGCATTCGAAGCAGCGGAGAGACAAAAGAAGGACGCATGACAAGGCCGTAGTGCCTACTCTTGGAACCTGTCAGAATTGCGGGGCTGCTATCCAGTATCACAGGGTATGTCCCGAATGCGGCTTTTACAAAGGAAAACCAGCCATCAAGAAAGAAGTAGCTGCCTGATAAACCGTCCGGTAATCCAATGATCCCTTTTGATCATGAAAATTGGTATTGACATTTTAGGTGGCGACTATGCTCCGGAGGCCACAGTTGGCGGTGCCATTCTGGCTGCCGGAAGTCTGCCTTCAGAAACACGTCTGGTGCTGATCGGCGATGAAAATGCCATCCGGGCTATCTGCAAACGCAAGAATTTTGATCCGTCTGTTTTTGAGATCGTTCATACCACCGAGTTCATCCAAATGGGTGAGCACCCGGCCAGGGCATTCACCCAAAAGCAGAACGCCAGTGTTGTACTGGGATTCAGGCTCCTGTCGCACAGGGAAATCGACGGATTTGCCAGTGCGGGGAATACCGGGGCCATGATGGTTGGGGCCATGCAGGTGATAAAATCCATTCCTGGTGTAATTCGCCCCTGTATTGCTGCCGTTGTTCCCCAGCAGGGTGACACGCCCATGCTGCTGCTTGATGTCGGGATCAACCCCGACTGCAACCAGGAGGAACTCAACCAGTACGCCATACTGGGCGATATTTATGCCAGGCAGGTATTGAATATAGCCTCGCCCCGCGTTGGTTTGCTTAACATAGGCGAAGAAGAAGGGAAAGGCAACCTGGTATCCAAGGCAGCCCACCAGCTGATGAAGGATTCGGCATTATTCAATTTTGTCGGCAATGTCGAAGGAAGTGACCTGTTCAGCGGCAAGGCAGATATCATGGTATGCGACGGCTTCGTTGGCAATGTTATGCTGAAAGAAGCTGAAGCGTTTTACGGCATGATCAGGAAACGTAAGATCGTAGACGATTTTTTTGAAAAGTTCAATTTTGTCCATTATGGCGGGACCCCCATCCTCGGGATCAATGCTCCGGTGATGATTGCGCATGGCATTTCAAATGATGTTGCCATCAAAAACCTGATACTTCATACCGCAGAAGTAATTAACGGAAATTTGTGCGAAAAAATTAAAGAAGCCTTTAGAGAATGTCCCGAATAACAGCAGCAATTACCGGTGTCGGTGGTTATGTACCCTCTTACATACTCAATAATGAAGAATTGAGCAGGATGGTGGATACCAGCGACGAATGGATCATGCAACGAATCGGTATCAAAGAAAGAAGAATCTTGAAGGAAAAGGGGAGGGCTACCTCATACATGGCCGCCAAGGCGGTAAAAGAATTGCTGGCAAAGACAGCTACCGACCCCCTGGATGTTCAGTTGCTGATCTGCTGCACCGTCACTCCCGATATGCATTTCCCGGCAACAGCCAATATTGTAAGCGACAAAGCGGGTCTCGCCAATGCGTTCAGTTTTGACATAGGCGCAGCCTGTTCAGGCTTTGTTTTCGGATTGGAGACCGGCAGGAGATACATTGAATCCGGAGCCTATCAGAAGGTGATCGTGGCGGGTGCCGACATGATGTCGGCCATTGTCGACTATGAAGACCGGGCTACCTGTCCCCTTTTTGGCGATGGCGCTGCGGCTGTTTTACTGGAGCCTGCCGCTGACGGGATCGGGATCATGGATTCGATCCTTGCCGTAGATGGTTCCGGGGCCAAACACCTGCACATGCATGCAGGCGGATCGCTTCATCCTCCTACGCATGAAACCATTGATGCCAGACAACATTATATCTTCCAGGAAGGCCAGGCAGTATTTAAGATGGCAGTTTCCAAGATGGCAGATGTATCTGTGGAGATCATGGAACGTAACAACCTTACCCACGATGATATAAAGTTCCTGGTTCCCCACCAGGCCAATATGCGCATCATCGAAGCCACGGCCCGCCGCATGGAAATCAACAGGGACCAGGTAATGATCAACATCGAGAAGTTCGGCAACACCACTGCCGCAACCATACCCTTGTGCCTTTGGGAATATGAGAAACAACTGAAAAAAGGCGATAACATCATCTTAGCTTCCTTCGGAGCCGGATTTACCTGGGGTTCCATATACCTGAAGTGGGCATACGATCCGAAATAAAATATCTTTTTTTGCGTTACTGATAGTAGGCATTTTCTATCGTAATGCTTATATTTGTTGAAAAGACGGTTTCCTCAGCCGGCATTTGGGAGGAGTTCATTGCGGTGACTTGTTGGATACTGGTTATGTCTGCAAATGCCTGCCGGAGCTTGTTCTTTTCATTATCTCATTTAAAAACAGTTATTCATGGCTAAAATTATCGAGACTGAAAACAACGTTATCAACCAAATTGGGGTTGGTACGGAAATAAACGGCGACGTTTCCACCAACAGTGACATCCGCTTTGACGGAGCACTTACGGGTAACCTCAAGACAAAAGGCAAGGTGGTCATCGGAGAAACCGGATCCGTAAAAGGTGAGATCGTATGTAAAAACTCAGTGGTTGAAGGAAAGGTGGAAGGCAAGATCAGTGTTTCGGAATTACTGACTTTGAAAGCTACTTCATCCCTCACCGGAGATATTGTGACCCGCAGATTAGCCATTGAGCCAGGTGCAAAATTCAGCGGTAATTGCAGCATGACCGCAGAAACATCAACCCCTTATGCCGGAAAAGAAACCGAAAAGCCCGGAGAAGACAGCAAAAAGCCTAAATGACTACGCCAAGTATTCTAACCTGGCGATACAGATGGTGGTCATAATCCTGATCGGGGTTATTGGCGGTATGAAGCTTGATCAATGGTTGAAACCCGGCTTTCCTGTTTTTACTGTTGTACTTTCGTTTTTGTCAGTTTTACTCGCTTTGTATAATAGTTTAAAGGATTTCCTCCGACAGAAAAAATAATTCCATGAATTCAGGATTGCTCAAAACCATTATCGGACTGTTCCTCCTGTCAATTATACTTTTCTTTGCAGGCATCGTGCTGTTCAAAACGTTCTTCCCGCTCTGGTACTTCAGCTTCTTCCCCGTTCTTGTCGCCATATTCTTCCTGATAAATTCCGGATTTTTTGTGTCTTTTTACCGCACGGTCAGCCGGCCGCATAATCAGTTTGTCAGGGGATTTATGCTCTCCAAGGTTATCAAGCTTATGATCTATCTGTTGCTGGTTTTGATCTATGTGCTCCTCTCACCGAAATCAGCAGTACCTTTCGCAGTTACGCTTTCAGTACTTTATGTTGCTTATACGGCCTATGATCTTTATGTAATGGTTAACCTCGTAAAACGCAAGAAAGAAATTACAACTTTGCCAAATTAATATTCAAATTAGTTGTTTATATTTATGGCCACATTTTTGGGTATGCACAGAAAGATATGTAAGGCCTTGCTGATGCTGGCATTCCTGCTTCCCTGGACAAACAGCGGGTTTGCCTCGTTGAACGCAGAGGAAGAGCACTCAGCGGACAGTGTATCCGCGGCACACGGATCAGAAAGCAGTGAGGAAACCGAGAAGCTGAATCCCGGTAATTTTATATTTGACCACATCAAGGATGCGCACGAGTGGCATATTATGTCGATCGGGAAAAAACATATCAGCATACCGCTTCCTGTCATCCTTTACAGCAAATCCAGGGGATTGACCATTTTCATGTCCTCAAAATTTGAGCATGGTCATGCGACCTACAAAGGATTCCGGCTTGAAACAACAGGTAAGAACAAGAACAAGATTTTCGAAGAGGACGGATCACAGCCATTCGACATTTCCATAACGAAGAACATAGCCTCCCTGTTTTTTGGCGTTTTACTCCTGCTTTACATTTTCTTATCCATGGGCAGGGCCTACCGGAAAAATCCCGTAAGCGCCCCAAGCGGATGGCAGACCTGGCTTGAACCGATCGTAATCTTCGTACGCGACGATATCATCAAACCTTCTGTAGGGCCCAAATATGAGCGCTATACGCCCTACCTGCTTACCCTGTTCTTCTTTATCTGGATCAATAACATGCTGGGGCTCATCCCCATACCGCCGGCCGGAGCCAACCTCATGGGCAACATTGCGATGACCATGGTACTTGCCGTACTTACTTTTATTATTACTACGGTCAGCGGTACACGTGATTACTGGAAACATATTTTTAATACGCCCGGTGTTCCCTGGTGGTTGAAACTGCCTATCCCCATTATGCCTGTTGTTGAAGCATTGGGTATATTTACAAAGCCTATCGTCCTGATGATCCGGCTTTTCGCCAATATCACCGCAGGTCATATAATCGTTATGGCCTTCATCATGCTCATCTATATTTTTGCCGAGATGTCGACGGGCCTGGCCTACGGGATTTCTGTAGTTTCAGTTCTTTTTAATGTTTTCATGACCTTCCTCGAGCTACTGGTTGCCTTCATCCAGGCATTTATTTTTACCTTTCTTTCTTCCATATATTTCGGCCTGGCTTTGGCGGAACACCACGAGGAACATCAACAGGAAAATGCATGAGTTTTTTGTTTATTAATTTAATATCTACACCATGTTATCAATTATTTTACAAGCTGCAGCAGGAGCAGGAATCGCCAAACTGGGCGGTGCGCTTGGCGCAGGCATAGCTGCTATGGGTGCCGGTTTTGGTATCGGCAAGATCGGTAGCAGTGCTATGGAAGCTATTGCCCGCCAGCCGGAGGCAGCAGGAGATATTCGTGCAAACATGATCATTATTGCCGCTCTTCCTGAGGCCGTGGCCCTTTTTGCAGTAATTGTCGGTCTTTTGGCCGTAGTGTCGTAGTTTTTTCCGGGACCCGCACGGTTGGTGCGTGTCCCGGTTTTAACCGAATTTAAAACCTAAGAATATGGATCTGCTTATTCCCGAATTTGGAACGATTTTCTGGTCGTTACTGGTTTTTGGCATAACTTTTTTTATTTTGGCAAGGTACGCCTGGAAGCCCATGCTGAAAGCCTTGAAACAGCGTGATACGTCGATTGCTGAAGCCTTGCAGGCCGCTGAGAAGGCAAAGGCAGACGTCAGCAAGCTGCATGCTGAAAATGAAAAGCTGCTTGCCGAAGCCAGGGTGGAGCGTGATAAGATCCTGCAGGAAGCCCGCGAATTAAAGGACGCCCTGCTGAGTGAGTCGCGTGAACTGGCAAAAAAGGAAGGACATAAGATGATTGAGGATGCCCGGGAGGCTATCAAGAACGAGCGGGCCGCAGCCATCCAGGACATCAAGAAACAGGTTTCAGAGCTTTCCGTGGCGATATCTGAAAAGATCCTTTTGCATGAATTGTCAGATCCTGCAAAACAAAAGGAAATTATCGAAAAATCGCTGGTGGATGTAAAATTCAACTGATAATCGACCTTTGGTTAAACGATGAACGAAAGTAAAATCTCCGTCCGCTATGCGAAGGCGCTTTTTGCTCTTGCAAAAGATGCCGGTTCGCTGGATGTCGTGAAAAAAGATATTGAATTGCTGTTCCAGTGCATCCGGGAAATACCTGATCTCCAGTACGTCATCCTCAGTCCTGTGATCCGTGCCAGCGAAAAGACAAAGCTTTTTGGGGAGATGTTCCGGACCTCCTTCGACAACCTCACCATTTCTTTTGTGAATCTGGTGCTGGAGAGGCGCCGGGAAGAATTTCTGGCCGGCATATCACGGCATTTCCTCACACTGATGAAATCGGAGCAGGGAATTCAGGCTGCCGAGCTGGTCACGGCTGTTCCAATCGACGAAGCCTTACGGCAGTCCATACTTAAGCTCATTGCAAGAAAATTCAACGCAAAGGTCGAACTGAATGAGGCCCTGGATGAAAAACTGATCGGTGGTTTCATCCTGCGTGTCGGCGATCAGCAGTTGGACGCCAGCATCGCCAGTAAGTTAAAACGAATTCAAGAAGAATTAATCAATTCACATTCCTGATAATACCAAATAAAATAAGATAAAATGTCGGCGCTTAAACCATCAGAAGTATCAAAGGTTTTAAAACAACAGCTGCAGGGAATTGATACCAGGGCCCAGCTGGACGAGATCGGAACAGTTTTGCAGGTGGGAGATGGCATTGCCAGGATCTATGGCATGTCCAATGTTTGCTCCAACGAATTGATCGAATTCGACAGCGGCGTCCGCGGTATCGTGCTGAACCTCGAGGAAGACAATGTCGGATCCGTGTTGCTTGGACCTTCCGACCTGATCAAGGAGGGAGATACGGTAAAACGTACCGGCAGGATCGCCTCCATCCATGTGAGCGAAGGTATGCTCGGTCGTGTTATCAATACCCTGGGTGATCCGATGGACGGCAAGGGTCCCATTGTTGGCAAAACGTTCGAGATGCCCTTTGAACGCAAAGCCCCGGGCGTTATTTACCGGCGCCCTGTTAACGAGCCGCTGCAGACCGGTATCAAGGCGATCGACGCCATGATCCCCATCGGGAGGGGTCAGCGTGAGCTGATCATCGGCGACCGCCAGACCGGAAAATCCTCCATTGCCATTGATACCATCATCAACCAGAAAGAGTTTTACGACAAGGGGGAACCCGTATATTGTATTTACGTGGCCATTGGCCAAAAGGGATCCACGGTTGCCAACATCGCAAAAACACTGGAGGCTTATGGCGCCATGCCGTATTCAGTAATACTTGCGGCAACTGCTTCGGATCCTGCTGCCTTGCAGTTTTATGCACCCTTTGCCGGCTGTGCCATCGGGGAATATTTCAGGGACAGCGGCCGTTCAGCCCTCATCATTTACGACGACCTGTCGAAACAGGCTGTCTCCTACCGTGAAGTCTCCCTGTTGCTTCGTCGTCCCCCCGGACGTGAAGCTTATCCCGGCGACGTATTTTACCTGCATTCACGTCTCCTGGAACGTGCTGCAAAAATCATCAACAACGATGAGATTGCAGCCCGGATGAATGATCTTCCCGATTCGATCAGGCCGATCGTGAAAGGCGGAGGATCACTGACCGCCTTGCCCATCATCGAGACCCAGGCTGGTGACGTTTCTGCATACATCCCTACCAACGTTATATCAATTACCGACGGACAGATATTTCTGGAGACAAACCTCTTCAACGCGGGTATACGCCCTGCCATCAACGTAGGTATTTCCGTTTCGCGTGTCGGAGGAGCTGCCCAGATCAAATCGATGAAGCGCGTTGCCGGCACCCTGAAGCTGGACCAGGCCCAGTTCCGTGAACTGGAAGCCTTTTCAAAATTCGGTTCCGACCTCGATGCCACTACGCTGGCCGTGCTCGACAAAGGTTCCAAGAACGTTGAGATCCTGAAGCAACCCTTGCACAATCCGATGTCGGTGGAAAAACAAATTGCCATCATCTTCTGCGGTACCCGTGGCCTGCTGTCTGATGTACCGGTTGAAAACATCAGGACTTTCGAAGAAGAATTCCTCAATCTTATCGAACTCAAGCACAAAGGCATTCTGACCACGCTCAAAGAAGGAAAACTGAATGAGGAAACCGAGCAACTGCTCACCGATATCGCCAAAGAGATCGCAGAACGGTTGAAATAAAAAGTTTTTGGATGTTGTTGTATATTGTGTAACGCTATATGGCCAACCTGAAAGAAATACGGATTCGGCTGAATTCGGTGAAATCAACCCGGCAGATCACCAGTGCCATGAAAATGGTATCTGCCGCGAAACTGCGTAAGGCGCAGGATTCTATTCTCCAACTCCGGCCTTTTTATATCAAGCTCCACGATATTATCAAACAGGTGAATGCCGGTATCGAAGAAGGCCATGAGAATATTTTCAGCAGGACAACTGATACAGGCCGTGTGCTGATCGTGGTCATAACATCCAACAGAGGCCTCTGCGGAGCCTTTAATTCGAATATTGTCAAGAAGGCAATACTTACCATCAACGGACAATATTCAGCTGCTTATAAGGCCGGAAAAATTGACATCATTGCCATCGGTAAAAAAGGCGCTGACCAGTTGAAAGCCAAAAACTACAGGGTTGCTGCCACCTATCACCAGCTCTTTGATAAGCTGAATTTCGATCAGACCGTTCAGCTTGCCAATTCCCTGATGAATGATTTCGTTCAGGAAAAGTACGGGATAATTAAGCTGATCTATAATCAGTTCCGTAATGCCGCGGTGCAGGAAGTCGCGGAGGAGTTTTATCTTCCGATATTGCACAGCCAGGAAACGGAAGACAAATATGAATCCCGGCTCGATTATATCTATGAACCCTCGGATATCGAGATTCTCGACGAAATGATCCCCTATACGCTCCGGGTTCAGCTTTTCAGGGCGCTGCTTGAATCAAATGCTTCTGAGCACGGGGCACGCATGACAGCCATGCACAAGGCAACCGACAACGCCACCGAACTCATCAAGGAACTTGAACTCAATTACAACAAGGCCCGTCAGGCCTCAATCACCGGAGAGATCCTGGAGATCGTCGGCGGTGCTGAGGCGCTTAAGGAGTAGTCTTTGTCTTCCTGAGCGGAGTCAGAGGGCGACTGACATCCAATGAATACAGCATGACCCATTTGAACCACCCTGCCGTCTCTTCTGACACTGCTCCCGCTGTTGCCAGAAAATGGTTACAGCTTATCCCTTTTTTGCTTTTCTTTCTCCTGCTATTCTCCTTCACGTGCCGGGTACCTTTTTTTTGGGACAAGGATATCCTCTACTCAAAAATTGCACACTGGCTTCCCGGTCACCGGTACAGCCTTATTCTGCCCGTGGAGATGGACCCCGGATATCCCCCCGCCTTGGCCTATTTACTTGCTTTTGCCTGGCAGATAACCGGTAAAAGCCTGTTCACTGCCCATTTACTGATGCTCCCTTTTACACTGGGACTGGTGTGGCAAACCCGTGACCTGATCGACCGCCTCTTCGGCGACAGGTACATCGTCCCTGCGATGATCCTTGTTTTTGCCGATACCGTGATCCTGTCACAGACCGTAGTTTTTTCCACCGACCTGGTTATGCTGTTCTTCATGGTTCTGGGCATAAACGCCATCCTGGGCGAAAAAAGAATCCTGCTGGCATGGGCCGTTGCCGGCCTGCTTTTTTCTCACATGCGGGGTCTTATGGTTGTTGCAGCCCTCGGTATTTTTAACCTATACAGCGCAAGGGACCGGGAAAGTCATTTCGGGCTGTTCCGTACTGCACTTCCCTATATTCCCGCCCTGGGACTGTTCATTGCCTGGATGGCCTATCACTTTTACCGGACAGGATGGCTCCTCTATCATCCCGCTTCACCCTGGTCGGGGTGCTTTGAGCAGGTAAACGGCAAGGGCTTCGCCAGGAATGTCATCATCCTGGTTTGGCGAATGGTTGACTTTGGCAGGGTGTTTGTCTGGATCATCCCGGTATTGGCCTTTTTCAGGCTTAACCGCAAGAATCTGCTTACTGATCCCACAATAAAGCTGCTGCTGCTCCTGCTGACTGCCACGCTGATTTTCTCACTCCCCTCCATGCTGATCTACAGGATCCTGAACGGTCACCGCTACCTGATCACTTTCTTCTACCTGCTATCCCTGCTGGCTGCCTACCTGCTCTTTATCAATCCGGGGTTCCGTTCTAAACGGATCCTGTTTATACTGGCCCTTGCGGGACTTGTAAGCGGAAACTTCTGGATTTATCCCGGAAAGATTGCCAACAGCTGGGATGCCAACCTGGCACATCTGCCCTACCATCATTTGCGCAAAGAAATGATCCGGTACCTGGAGGAAAAGAACATCCCGTTTGACCAGGTGGGGTCCGAAGTGCCCAATATCGTGCCCATTCGTTACATTGAAGTGAATGATGATGACAGATCGTTTCACCGGGCTGATCTAAAAACCGACCGGTACGTCTTTTACTCCAACGTTTTTAACATGTTCACCGATGAGGAGATTGACGAACTGAACAACAGTTGGGTGGTGGCGAAGGAGTACAGATGCATGCTTGTGTATGTAAAACTATACAGGAAGAAGTAACAGGGATATCTCAGGCACGGAATACCTGAAAGTGAATAACGCCGGGTAAATCCCGTAACGGGGATTTCATGAACAATTTCAGCACTTAATTCGCACAAATCACTTGTTTATTGTAATCCTTCTTTTTACCTTTTAACTCCCCTTTAAAACCGATGATAGATGAAGCTCAGATTGGCTGCCATACTGTTTCTTTTGATACTGGTACCGGGATCGGATACGTTGTTTGCCCAGGCGATCAGTGCAACTGATGTTGTAAGAAAGGCTGATGAAAAATTCAATGGTGAGAAAAGCAGTTACAGTGTAATGTCAATGACCATCATCAGGCCCGGTTGGCAGAGGACAATAGAATTCAAAAGCTGGACCCTTGGCAGAGACTATGCGCTGACACTGATTACTGCTCCGCCCAAAGAAGCAGGACAGGCTTTCTTGAAAAGAGTCGCTGAAATGTGGACCTGGAATCCTACAATAAGCCGTCTTATAAAACTTCCTCCTTCCATGATGTCGCAAGGCTGGATGGGATCGGATTACACAAACGATGATATCCTGAGGGAATCTTCGGTTGTCACTGACTATACCCACGAAATTGTAGGAGAAGAGAGCATCGGAGGCCGTTTATGTTATAAGATCAGGATGACCGCCAGGGAAAATGCTTCCATTGTCTGGGGCAAACAGATCAGGTGGATTGATAAGAAGGATTTCCTGGTATTAAAGGCTGAATTGTATGATGAAGATGGTTACCTGGTAAGGACCGAAACCGGGTCGGATATAAAAGTCATGGGTGGAAGAACGATAACCTCAAAAATTGAACTGGTCCCCGAAGAAGAGCCCGAAAACAAAACCCTTGTTGAGATCCGGGAAATACAATACGACATACCTGTCGACGAAAGCTATTTTTCTCAGCAGAACATGAAAAGAGTGCGCTGACATCAGAAGGCAAGTCGCATGAAAGAGGAATTCAAAATAGCATGGAGAAATCTTTGGAGGAACAGACGCCGGACTATCATTACTTCTGCCTCTGTTTTCTTCGCGGTTTTTTTTGCGGTTATCATGAGATCCTACCAGCTTGGCACTTATGATCATATGATCAACAATCTTATCGAATCGTTTACCGGCTACATCCAGGTGCAACATGTAAAATATCAGGATAATCCGTTAATTGACAATTCATTCGATTATAATGACTCGCTCGCTTCTGCAATTTCGGAAATCGATAAGGTTGTTTCCGTTACCCCGCACCTCGAATCTTTTACGCTTGCCTCCAGCGGGACTCAGACGAAAGGCGCCGCCGTCATTGCGATCGATCCGGTCATGGAAAGAAATTTCTCGGATCCTGAAAGCAAGCTGGTAAAATACAGGATCACTGATGAAGCTGTAACCCGGTTGAAGCATGCAGGCGCAATCCCGGATAATGTTCTTGAAAAGGTGAAAAAGAATCTTGGCAGATCCTTTTCATCGTCGGCCAGGCTTGAGCTTGAACTGGGTCTTGCGGATGAGGACAATGAAAACTGTATGCCGGAGATCCTTAAATGCACTGAAGTATCAAATGGATTTCTGACAGCCAATGACGAGGGGATTCTTGTGTCCGACAGGCTCGCCAGTTATCTTAAGGTCGCTATCGGAGATTCGGTAATCCTGATGGGGCAGGGGTATCACGGAGTATCTGCAACCGGGATATTCCCGGTACGGGGGATCATAAAAATCCCTTCTCCCGAGATTGATAACAAATTGATCATGATGACAATACCTGCAGCTCAGAAATTCTACGATGCTGAAGGCAAGATAACCTCGCTGGTTGTCAACCTTACAGGTAAGTCAGACCGGGTATTGAAAACGGTGAAAGCTAAGATTAACATACTCCTGCCGGATAATAACACCGTAGCCAAAACGTGGTATGAACTTAATCCGATCCTGTATCAGCAAATTCAGGGTGACAGCCAAAGCGGGCAGGCAATGCTTGGACTTCTTTATTTTATAATTTTTTTTGGCATTTTCGGAACGGTTCTGATGATGGTTTCCGAGAGAAAAAGGGAATTCGGTGTTCTTGTGGCAATTGGGATGCAGAAAAAGAAACTGAAAAGGATTGTTACAATAGAAATGATATTTCTTGGCGCAATTGGTCTGGTATGCGGATTACTGGCCAGTATACCGCTGATATTGTACTTCTACTTTTATCCGATCGTACTGAAAGGTGATCTGGCCAATATGATGGAAGACTGGGGATGGGATGCCATAATGCCCACGGCATGGTTCGGCCCTTATTTTTACTGGCAGGCCGTGATTGTTGCCTTCATGGTGGTGCTGGCAACACTTTATCCATTGCGAAAAATTGGCAAAATGAAAGAAATTGAGGCCCTGAAAGGTTAATAATCGAACTGCTTATGATATGGTCAATCGCCTGGAAGAACGTTTGGCGTAACAAAAAAAGAAGCCTGGTGGTAATAACAGCCGTAACCCTTGGCATTATTTCGGGGGTGCTTCTTGTTGGTATCATGGAAGGCTGGGTCAGGCAACGTCTTCATGCCGCCATTAGCAACGAAGTATCGCATATTCAGATCCATCACAAAGAATTCATAAAAAATGAGGAGATAGATCTTACCCTAAGAAATCTTGGAGAAATTACCAGGGACATGGATTCTCTGAAGGAAGTTTCCGCGTGGGTTAAAAGGACAAAGATAGTTGCCATGGCAAATACCCCCTGGGCAAATGCAGGGGTGATAATTTATGGTGTCGATGCTGAAAAAGAAAGACTGGTAACGGAGATTTACAAAGGAATCGTACCCAATGGCGGAAGATATCTTGATGAGCAAAGTCACGGTGACATCCTGATCAGTGACAAAACTGCCGAAATATTGAAGCTGAAGCAATATATTGTTACGGACAGTGCCATTGAAAAGCTAAAGGGGGAAAAAGTCCCGCCAGCTGTTCTTGCAAGGCTTGACAAGCTTAAGGATAAGCGGTTCAGATCGCCCGGGGATTTCAGGGAGGCCCTGCAACAGGAATTCAGCAGGAAGGAATTGAACAAATACGGTCTTCTGATAACTGACAAAGCGCTCGATTACCGGATCAGGAACAAAGTACAGATCACAATTTCAGATCAGGAAGGAACACCGATCCAGGGGATCTTCAGAGTATGCGGTATCTATAAAACAACGAACACGGGTTTTGACCAGGCCTCTGTTTTTGTAAATGCAGGGGAACTGGCAAGTCTTTACGGAGGCAGTGAGATCCTCACGCATGAAATTGCCATCTTGCTTCATAACATGGATGATGTCGGCCCTGTCAGGGAAAAACTAAGCCGGATTTCGGGCGATAATTCAGTCAGGACATGGAAAGAGCTGGCGCCAGATGCAGCCATGATGAACGATTTCATGATCATGTATTATTTCATATTCATTGGTATAATCATGCTGGCACTTGCATTCGGTATTATCAATACCATGCTGATGGCAATTCTTGAAAGGACAAAAGAACTGGGAATGTTGATGGCAATTGGTATGAATCGCAGCAGGATCTTTAAAATGATCATGCTGGAAACCGTTTTTCTGACTGGGGTCGGTGCGGTGGCTGGTATGCTTTTGGGTTGGACATTTGCAGAAGTTCTTGGTAAAACAGGAATTCATTTTACCGGTTGGGGTGAAGGATTTGAGGCGATCGGATTTGCGGCGAAGGTGTATCCGGAAGTTACCCCCGGCTTTTTCATGTTTATTACGATAATGGTAATTGTCACCGCAATAATTTCTTCGGTATGGCCGGCCCGCAAGGCGCTGAAATTAATCCCGGTTGAAGCACTCAGAACTGAATAATGCAATAGATAAACAAGATAGCCATGAAGGTACTTGAATTGAAAAATGTGAATAAAATATACAATTCGGATGAAGTAAAGGTCCATGCTGTAAATGATGTAACCCTGGATTTTGCGGAAGCTGAATTTGCCGCAATCGTAGGCCCGTCAGGTTCGGGGAAAACTACGCTGCTGAACCTGATAGGCGGGCTTGACATGCCCACATCGGGAGAGATAATCATTACCGGGACCAACCTGTCGAAGCTGAAGTCATCACAACTTATTGACTTCAGGTTAAATAACATAGGATTTGTTTTCCAGTCATATAACCTGATACCTGTGTTGACAGCAAAGGAAAATGTTGAATTCATCATGACACTTCAGAAATGGCCGCAAAAGGAAAGGGATGAAAGGACTTTCGAGTTACTGAATGCAGTTGGCCTGGGCGACAGAATTGACAGCAGGCCTTCAAAACTGTCGGGTGGACAGCAACAGCGGGTTGCAGTGGCAAGGGCTCTTGCATCAAGGCCAAAATTTGTGCTGGCCGATGAACCCACTGCCAACCTTGATTCGAAAGCAGCAACTACACTGCTGGAGATCATGGAAAAACTCAATCATGAAGAGAAAATCACCTTTATATTTTCAACACATGATCCAAGGGTTGTGAAAATGGCACATCGGGTAATTACGCTTGAAGACGGAAAGGTCGTTTCGGATGTCAAACTGGAATAGCCTGTCAATGCTCCCGGAGAACATGCTTGGTAAGTCAGTTTTCATATTATCTGTAATTTCCTCTTTTTATTTTCCGGGGCTTGCTCAGGAGAAAGAAAAGATGATTACCCTGAACGGTTATCTGACCACCATGCAAAGTTCGATGTTTGATTCCATTTCCGGCCCTTTTCTGAACGAGAACCTTGTGCATAACAGGTTGAATTTTAAAGCTTATTTGAACGACAAAATCACTTTTGCCGCTGAATTCCGGAACCGGCTCTTTACTGGGGACATGGTAAGATATGGCAGACCGTATGCCGGGTTAATCGGTGATGATGATGGCATGATTGATATGTCCTGGAATATCATCGAAGAGCAGTCTGTTCTGCTGAATACCACAGTTGATCGTTTGTGGCTTGATCTTCACTACAATAAATTCCAGGTAACGCTGGGCAGGCAGCGAATCAACTGGGGGCAGACCTTTGTCTGGAATCCGAATGATATTTTCAATGCCTACTCCTATTTTGATTTTGATTATGCAGAAAGGCCAGGAAGTGATGCCATCAGGCTTCAGTTCTTTCCGTCCTCATCTTCTGTAGCAGAATTTGCACTGAAGGCCGACGCGGAAAATGATATAACTGCAGCCGGGCTTTACAGGTTCAACGTGTGGAATTACGATTTTCAGTTCCTTGCCGGGTTAATGAACCGTGATGAAGCAGTTATCGGGGCCGGCTGGTCCGGACCTGTCGGAAGCATGTCGTTCCGGGGAGAAGGTACATGGTTTGGTCCGCCCGGTCAATATGAGGATGCCCACAGGCAGGGAAGCACCTTTCTTATTACAGCCGGACTCGACAGGATCTTCACAAATAATTCAACAACGCAGGTCCAGCTCATGTATTGCAGCAATCCGCTTGATCTGGATAGTTTCAGCAATATCTATTCAGGAACATTCTCTTCAAAAGATCTCGCTTTTTCGGAGTTCACAGCCTTCGGCCAGTTCACCTGGGCCGCCACTCCCCTGCTGAATCTTACGATTGCCGCCATGTGGTTCCCTGATCAGGAGGGTTACTTTGCCGGACCGTCGATGGATTACTCCTTATCGGAAAATCTTGATTTTTCCCTGATCTGGCAACATTTCAACGCTTTAATGAACAGGGAACGTACAAGGATTAACCTGTGCTTCCTGAGGTTGAAATACAGTTTCTGAATAACACGTCCCCTGTACCTCATCTCCTGTCGCTTGTCCCTTTTTTCAAATTTTTCTGTAACTTTATATCCTCTCATCCGTCATACTCCTGAATCTCATTTTACACATGACTGTTGCCGAATACAACAAGAGCGTGGACGACTTTTCCGACGGGATCTACCGCTTTATCCTCAAAAACTTCAAAAATGAGGAGAAAGCCAAGGATGTCGTGCAGGACACATATGAGAAACTCTGGGTAAAAGTGAAAGAAATACCCGCTGAAAAAGCGAAAGCATACCTGTTCACCACAGCTTATCATACCATGATCGATATGATCCGGAAAGAAAAAAGAGTAACGGCTTTTGAGGAAGGGAAGCATGACCGCCCGGCAGCATCCACTCAGTACTCGGGATTGTCCCAGCTGCTCGACGAGGCTGTGTCAAAGCTTCCGGAAGACCAGCGCAGCGTGATTCTGCTTCGCGATTATGAGGGATATTCCTATGATGAAATTTCCTCCATAACCGGCCTCACGGAATCGCAGGTGAAGGTTTACATTTTCAGGGGACGGTTGTTCCTGAAGAATTACATTGGCAGCATTGAAGCAGTAATATAGGGCATATGACCGTTAACAAAAATAACTTTGAAGAATATATGCTGGATTACCTCGAAGGTAATCTGGATCCACTGCTTGCAGCCGACCTGATGGCATTTCTGGCAGAAAACCCGGAATATGAGAAATACCTGCCGGAGTATGACCCTAATTTTTCTCTTGCCGGATCTTGCGAATATCCCCAAAAAAATTTGCTGAAAAAGGAATTCGCACAGGTGTCAGAAATTACCCCGGAAAATTTTGATGAATTCTGTATCGCGTCCTGCGAAGGTTTGCTGCAAAACGCCGATCTGAAGCGGCTTTCTGATTATATTTCCGCGCATCCTGGCAGCCAGCATGACCTGAACCTGTACCGGAAGATCATACTAAAGCCCGAGACAGCCGTTCAATTTCGGGGGAAGAACAAACTTAAGAAAGGTCCAGCAACCTCTTCAATCCGGTATTTATATTATGCTGCAGGATTGGCAGCTTCTGTTACACTTTTACTGATGCTGGTACTGCATGGACCTGCAGAAACAGAATTGACGCAAACACAGCCGGTAAAAACAATCCGACCGGAGAGGCCGCCTCAGGAGCCCATGAAGCATGAGGGAGAGACGGTTGGTGTATTACCCCAAAAGCATATGGAATCTCCGGCACGGGAAACAAACCCTGTTGAAGAAAGGAAGGTTGAAAGCAGTATGCTCCTAACCATGGCTGCCATCGATCCGATTTCGGATGTCAGGGTCCGTACTTCTTCGGAACCCCCGCCTGTCACGTACCATCTACCGGCCAAAACCCAAAGCCTCCCGGGGAATCAACCGGACCGGACAGGTTCTGCTGATTCCTTTGCTGATTCACGCCTGGGTAACCTTTTAAGACGTTTAGACTATTGGAAAACTGCAAATTCTGCGATTTCCGGATTCAATTACCTCACCGAATCACAATTGTCGGTTGATAAAATTACCGATGAAAGCGGCAAAGTTACAAGCCTTCTGATCGAAAGTGAAAGCTTCTCCTTTTCAGGGAACAAAATAAAATAGCACCTGTAACTTTTCCCTCTCCCGAACGTCCGAGAGTATATCAATTGTTTAATCCCTTAAATCATGGCATTATGAAGAACATATTCACATTGTTGCTGTTAATTTCTTTTACAGCAGGTATAAGCGCACAGGAACTGGATTCACTGAAGACAATCATGGACCACAAAACCAACCCGGAGGAAGCCGAACATCCGCAAGATGCAACCAATGCCCCGGTAATCGTTGATGACAACGGGGACGAAGTAAATGTCAAGGTAATGGACCAGGAGATCGTTAAGGTCATTGAAGATGATGATTCCACCTATGTGAAGGTAGGGGACAAAGGGATCCTCCAGGTCATCGAAAACCACGATTCAACCCGTATCAGGGTAGGTGATAAGGAAATCAGCATTGTAGAAAGAGGTGATGATACCGATATCAGCTTTTCACGCGTTGACGAGCATGGTCACCGGATTACCAATCCCAGGTTCAGAGGGCATTGGGCAGGATTTGAATGGGGTATCAACAATTTTCTGGATGCTGACTTTACGATGTCGCGTGAGGACGACGCTTCCTTCATGGACCTTAATACCGGCCGATCCTCTGCTATTAATCTGAACTTCGCCCAGTACAGCCTTGGATTCGGCACATCTCATTTCGGATCGGTAATCGGACTAGGGCTTGAATTCAATAATTACTTCTTCGACGGTGATAATACCATTGCAGAAGAGGATGACTATGTTGTCGGGGTTGACACGACAGATGTTACCAAAAGCAAGCTGACCACAACATTCCTCAGGATCCCGCTTATCCTGGAGGTACAATTTCCAAATACCGTCAGAGCCAAGAGAATGTATATATCAGCTGGAGCGATTGTCGGACTGAAATTGGCCTCGCATACCAAAGTGGTTTACGACAATGAATCCGGCAAAAGCAAAGACAAGAATAAGGATGACTTCAACATCAATCCCATTCGTATTGGTCTTACTTCACGTATTGGTTTCGGGAATTTCAGCATTTTCGGGGATTACTATTTCACGCCGATGTTCGTGGAAGATAAAGGACCGGAACTGCATCCCTTTACAGTTGGATTGGCTTTAGCATTTTAATTAATTCTGATGCTGAAGGAAGATTCTGTAAGAGGTTTTTAGAATTTTCCTTCAGCATCAGAATTTTCCTTAATAACTTCTCTCCCTTTCACCAAAATGTCAATAACTTTTTGAATTTCTCCTGATAGCATTCGTGATTATTGAGTACTTTGGGTAGTTCAAGAAACCCGTAAATTTGAATGCTTAATTCTTTAAGATACAGGCTTCTGGCCTGGTTCATTGTGTTTATGCTTCTAATCGCTGGTTTAATGATCCCTGCCAGCGTCGTGTATCATTCCCGAGAAAAAGGGATTGCACGGGTTTCTCAGGACATTAATTCCCTTTACATTGATTTTCTCAAAGATACCAAAGCAGTCAATGATTTTCTGACGGTGGAGCCCGCCAACCTCGATTTTTTCTCCAAAGGCCAGAGTCCCTACCTGAGCTATCACCTCCATGTAAGCGAGAAGATCAGGCTGGAGCTGAAGGATATTCAGGAATCGCGACACACCGGGTCCTATGGAATTACACTTCAGATCAGGGAACTTGCCGATAATATCCGGCAATACAACAACACCTTCGACAGCCTGACCTACCTGGTTTATAAACGCGGGTACCGGAATTTCGGATTGGAAGGTGAGCTGACCGATTACAGGGAATTGCTTGAAAGTGCTCCGGGACTTACCAACCGCGATGTTTACAGGATCAGAAAGATCGAGAATGACTATTTCTTCAATAACGATACCGCTGCAGTGCAACTGTTCCGGCAGATGCTGCCGGCATTAAGGGCTTCTATTTCCGGGAACAAAAGATTGCGTGATGATGAAAAGGTCAGCACAGGGGACCTCCTGAACAGTTATGCCGAGGCCTTTCTGCGGCTAGTCGACATCGACAGGCAGGCGGGAATCAGGAAAAACCTGGCACTTACTGCGTTACTGAGAGACAAAAGTACCCGGATCGAAACGCTGTTCACCGCACTTCATGAGGAAGCTGAAGTAAAACAAAAAGCCCTGCTGAACAGGCTGAACACTTTTTATATCCTCTCACTGTTACTGATCTTCTGCATGGCAGTTGTTTTCAGTTTTATATCTTCGCGGCACATTGTATGGCACCTCGAGACCCTGACCAATTATATTTCCGTTCTTACCAGAAACCACCTGGATACCAGTCATTCCATTGACCTGCGTAATTCTGCCCGCGAAATCAAACAGATCTACCGCGAATTCCGTAATTTGCTGTCACAGCTGAAAATATGGGAAAAACAACGCGATACGGCGCTCAAGAATGCCGAGGACAATCAGCAAAGATACAGGGAACTGTCTGACATGCTGCCGCAAGGTGTATTTGAGACAGACTCGCTTGGAAATTATTCCTACGTGAACAAGGCCTGGCACAAAGCTTTCGGTTATACAACGGCAGAGCTCGCGGAAGGATTGAATCTGATTGAAACCCTGATTGCCGAATCGGACCAGGAGGACATCCTGGGACAGCGCAGGATTGAAAATTCGAATTACATTGCTATCCGGAAAAATGGCTCAAGATTCCCGGCATCGGTATATACCGACAACATTGTCCACGATGGTAAAATTACCGGAAGACGCGGTATCATTATCGACATTACCGACAGGATCGATTACATAAAAAAGCTGCAGCGGGAGACCAGCAAAGCAAAATCTTCCGACGAGCTGAAATCGTCCTTCCTGGCCAACATGTCGCATGAGATCAGAACACCCATGAATTCCATCATCGGGTTTTCGAACCTGCTGGCTTCCGAACAGATCCCGGACAACCAGAAAAAGGATTTTACCCATTATATCCGCACCAGCAGTGAATTACTGCTAAACCTGGTGGATGATATCATCGACATTGCCAAGATCGAGGCCGGTGAACTTAAAATCGTCAAAAAGGATTGTGAATTAAGTACGCTGGGCGAAGAACTGCTGATCACTTCAAAAGAATCGTGCAAGCGGTTCAACAAACAGCACCTGCAGCTGATATTCTCCCCTGACGCGGATCACCCGAAGGTCTTCCTGAAAACAGATCCGTTCCGGCTCAGGCAGATCCTGGTTAACCTGGTCAATAACGCGATCAAATTCACGGAAAAGGGTTCCGTTGAGTTTGGTTTTTCCGTTAAAGATGATAAGCAGGTGGAGTTTTTTGTCAGGGATACCGGCATAGGATTATCACGTGAGGAACTGGATATGATTTTTGAAAGATTCAAACGTGCCAGGTTGTCGGAAGAAAGGAATATCATGGGGGCGGGACTCGGCCTGGCCATTTCCAAGAATCTGGTACAGCTGCTGGGAGGCGAAATGTGGGTTGATTCAATTGCAGGAAAAGGGACCACTTTCCTTTTCACCCTGCCTTTCCTAAAACCAACAATCCTGCCTTCAGACACAAACGAACCATACCAGTATGAGCATTCCTACAATTGGTACGGGAAAACCATCCTGGTAGCTGAAGATGATCACAACAGCTTCAAATACCTCCGTGAATTGCTGTCCAAGACCGGAGTGGAAGTTCTGCATGCTATCAATGGCAGAATTGCCGCGGAGTTTTTCCGGTCGCATGACAAAATAGACCTGATCATCATGGATATTCAAATGCCTGAAATGGATGGCCTTACAGCTACCCGGCTGATCAAGAAAATGAATCCCCAGGTTCCCGTGATCGCACAAACCGCCTATGCCATGGCTGGCGATAAAGAAAAAATGCAGCTGGCCGGGTGCGATGATTATGTTCCAAAACCCATTGATGGGAACAGACTCCTGGCCATTGTCAATCATTTTCTTATGTCGGGGAAAGACATTGGTCAACACAAAGTCACTTCCACGGTTCACAAAAATCATTAACAATAATCATCAGCCGGGATGAGTTATCTTTGCGGATGCATTCCATTCAGATGATCAGTCGAACCAATATACATGAAATTCAGTAAGCCCTTCCGGTTTTTTACCATTACCCTGCTATCACTAGTCACGCTGATCGTGATCTCATCGGCAATTCTTTCGGTCTTTTATGAGAAGGCTATCGTTCGCTACCTGCAGAACTACCTTAACGAACACCTCCTTACGGAACTGTCCATGAAAGAGGTCCGGTTCAGGGTGCTGAAAGGATTTCCGAATGCCACGGTTGAAATTTCGAATCCTGTAGTGCTTTCGGGGGAGAACTTCAATGCGGAGGATTTCGGGGACACCTTTGCCGATACATTGCTGCAGGCTAAATCCATCTCTTTTCAGTTTGATCTGCTGAAACTCCTCCATAAGCGGTATGAACTGAAAAAGATCGAGGTCGTGCAAGGCCGTCTGAATATCCTTTGGGACCGGCACAACCGACACAACCTGAATATCTGGGAAAACGGGGAAAAAGAAACCGGTTCAGGATACTCGGTTAACCTGAAAGGCATCCTGCTGAGTTCCTGCCGGGTCAGGATCATTTCCCTGCCCGAACGATTCAGGCTTTCAACCTATGCACGACGTGCGACCTTCAGGGGTTCCTATTCGAACGGTATCCTTTCCGGAGAAACCCGCGGTAACTTTGTACTCGACAGTATCACAATCCGGGATAAAGCTCTCTTCCGGGATGCTTCCCTTCATGTTTTCATGAAAATGGCATATGGTGCGAAGCATTTCAGGATCAGTCAGGGCAAGGTTCATTTGAACAAGGCAGTGGCAAACATCTCCGGTGAATATGTCAGCGGTAAGGAGAATACAATCGATCTTACCCTGGGCATGCCGAAATTTGGCCTGGCTGAACTCATGTCGCTTTTACCGGCCGATGACCTGCTGCCCGACCAGTTCGGCTTTTCAGGGAACGGAAAGTTAACTGCAGTTATCAAGGGATCCCTGTCGGACAGAAATCACCTGTTGATCCGGTCAGTTTTTGAACTGAATGGCTGCACAGCCCGAAACAAAGCTACCGGCGCAACAATCAGCAACATCAACCTGAAGGGTTCCGTTGCGGGCACGCGGCCGGGAAATTTCGAACTGCGCCTTGACCGGGTGAATGCTGACCAGGGAAGTGGAAAGATCAGCGGAGCATTTGTATTGCGCGATTTAAATGCCCTGCTGTTCAGTGCAGCGGTGCATGGTGACTTCGACCTTGCTGCTTTGAGGGAATTTGCCGGACTGAAGGCCTTTGATCAGCTGGAAGGCTTTGTAAATTCCGATTTCTCCGCTTCCGGCAGCCTGAAGCAATTGAATGATTCGGCAGTCAGCAAAATGGATTTCCTGGAAAACGGCACCTTTGCCTTCAGGGAAGCTGGTATAAAGATGAAGGATCAGCCATGGGATATTCAGAATATTACCGGCAAAGTCGTGTGGAACAAATCCCTGCGGGTTGACAGCCTGACACTGCGGGTGAACGGGACAGACCTACTGGTAAATGGTTCGGTGCAAAACCTTGCAGGATATCTCATCCGACAATGTCAACTTGAATCAACTCTCGAGATAATCACGGATAATTTAAACATTGATAATCTTTTAGCATTCTCTACAGACAAAAAAAAGAGCGGATCTGCAGCCAGAAATTCACTTTTTTATCCCGATATCCAGGTAAAGGCACGGCTGAAGGCAAAGAACTTTGTTGCCGGTAAGTTCATTGCTTCCGACGTGTCAGTGAATCTCCAGGCTTTGGGAGATTCCCTGTATGTGAGGGATTTCTTCCTCAGATTCCCGGATGGGTCGATCACGGGAAATGCTATGATTACAAGGGGTTTCGACCGTATGATGACAATAACCTGCAACTCACGACCCCAGATGATCAATATTCAGCAATTGTTTACTGCATTTAACAATTTTACCCAAAATTTCATCATAGATAAAAACGTAAAGGGTCTTCTGGGCGGCACGGTAAGTTTCACGGCTACGTGGGACCCTGCCCTGAAATACATTCCTGAAAGCCTGAAGGCCCAGGCTGATATCGAAATCACCAATGGCGAGCTTGTCCAGTTTGAACCCATGCTCAAGCTTTCAAAATACATCAGTGTGGAGGAACTCAGGCACATCCGCTTCAAGACCCTGAAAAATGTAATTTACATCAACAACCGCCTGGTAACCTTGCCTGAAATGAATATTAATTCCACAGCATTTAATATTGCTGTTTCGGGACAGCATTCTTTTGACAATCAATTTGATTACCGGATGCGGGTTTTGCTTTCCGAGGTGCTTTTTAACAAGGCCAGGAAGAAGAAACAGGAGATCAACGATTTCCTGATTGAAGAAAACCAGGCCGACCAAACAACTATCCCCCTGATCATTGCCGGTACCCCCGAAAATTTTGATGTACGTTTCGACCGCAGAAGGGCATTTGATCTCACCCACAAAAACCTGAAAGAGGAGAGTTCCGCTGAAAGCAAACCTTCATCCGATAACTTCAAAATTGAGTGGGAAGAACCGGTTAAAAAGCAGGAGGAGGTCAGTCACCCGGAATCCCGCGAAGACGGTTCTGATTTTATCATTGAATGGAACGAAGATGAAGATTCCGTAGAACATGTTGCAGAATAACACTTCAAAATAACCCTTGATTTGAACATATACCGACAAAAACAACGCTGGCAGTTTTTCCTGTTCATCACTGCTGTGATTATCGGAATTGCTTCCCTGTTTTACACAAATCAGCTGGTTAAGAAGATGGCCCGGGAAGAACGCAAGAAGGCTGAAATGTTGGCCGAGGTATGGAAGCGCATAGTGAATTCAAATGCGGATGATCCCAACCTCGACTTCTATGCCGGGGTGATTGAGGACAATGAGAACATACCGGTGATTGTGACGGATTCACTGAACAACATCCTGTTTACAAGAAACCTGGATTCCGCCCGCATGGAAAAGCCCCGTTATGTCGACCGGAAGCTCAAAACATTGAAAGAGCATGCTGATCCCATTGTCATCGTCCTCTCGCCACAGGAGAAACAATACCTGTATTACAGCCGGTCCATGCTCCTGATCCGGTTGTTATACTATCCGTATATCCAGTTGGGAGTGGTCATGCTTTTCATCCTGGTCGCGTATTTCGCCTTCCGCACGTCACGGAGGTACGAACAAAACCAGGTATGGGTGGGCATGTCCAAGGAAACGGCCCATCAGCTCGGGACACCCATATCATCTCTGATGGCCTGGCTGGAGATGATGAGGATCCGCAAAGGTGATAAGGAAATGCTGACAGAGCTTGAGAAAGATGTGAAGAGACTTGAAAAGATCACGGAGCGTTTTTCCAAAATAGGATCAAAACCTGTGCTGGTAAAGGAAAATATCCTGAATGTGATTGAAACCGCAGTAAATTATATCAGAACGCGATCTTCGGATAAGATCAGGTTTAGTCTGAAGGTCCCCTCAGAGGCGATTACTGTACCCCTTAATACTGCACTTTTTGAATGGGTGATTGAAAACCTCTGCAAGAATGCCATTGATGCCCTGCATGGTGAGGGCGAGATTGAGATTACACTGTCCGATTTCAACCAGGTAGTTTATCTGGATATCCGTGACACGGGCAAAGGCATTCCAAAATCAATGTTCCAGACCATCTTCAGGCCTGGATTTACGACCAAACAAAAGGGATGGGGCCTGGGATTATCGCTCGCAAAAAGAATTGTGGAAGAATACCACGACGGAAGGATATTCGTTCACCAGTCGGAAATGAACAAAGGATCCGTGATCAGAATTGTGCTCAAAAAATGAACAGGTTGTTTTCATTTGGCAAGAAAGAAAGGCTGTCGCTGAAAAAGCACATTGATGCTTTGTTCAACGAAGGACTGAGCTTTAACCTGGGTTTGTTCAAGGTTTTCTATATATTGACGCCAGTAACTGAGGATGTTCCGGTACAGGTACTGATCGCAGTTCCCAAAAGGAGATTCAAACGTGCTGTTGACCGTAACCTCATCCGCCGGAGGATCAGGGAGGCCTACCGGCTTCACAGGCACCTCCTGGCGGGGAAGCTTGATGCCCTTTCAGGCAGTATGCATGTGGGTTTCATATATACAGGTGAACGAAGCGATATCACTTTTCAGGAAATTGAAAGACAGCTTGTGAATTGTCTCGGGAAACTTGCGAGGATTGCGGAAAACAGCGTTGATGTCCGCAGCTGATAGTCAAAGTGCGCCTGTATCAATGCTGAACATCAGCTCGGAAAAGAATTTCTGTTTTCCGGGTATGTACCCTAACCTGATCCCTGCCGCAATCGGGAAGATAATCCTGAAAATATGTGTATCGGCCACAATTTCAGTCCCATAGGATCGATAATTGCCGGTGAAGGTACCGGTACCTGTTTCATCGCTTACGCGGATCTCCTTGCCGTAACTCCAATCGTGAAACAGATTGACCCGGATGCGTTTCAGGTACAAAAGGGGACCGAGCGAGAGATCCGGGTAACCCGCCGGGAAAGAATAATTGAGCAGCACACTGGTGAATTCACGTGAAACGCTGCTGTGATAACCGCGCGGAAAGATAACACGATTGAGCGGGATGAACAGGTCCCCTTTGAACTGAATCTGGTAACCTGACATGGCTATCACGTGGTGGTGGGGGAAAATTCCGGGCAGGTAGAGGCCTGCCTGTAAAGATAGCATGGTACCGAAAGCATCACTCGCCTCAGGCGTATGCGTAAAGGCTGCAAACACATACTGGCCCCATTTCGGAAAAAGATCACGATAGCCCGGACGAAGGTAATGGTAAAGGTAAACCTTGTAATGCAGATAATCAATTCCTGTGTGGTATCCTTCATCCTCGGGATACACTGTTCCGCTGTGTTCGTATTCCAGTTGAGGCTGCACCTGCGTAATATTTTTTCCCCTGTTATAGGTGAGCGGCAGGTAGGTTTTTAAGTGAATTTCCTCAGCAAGTCCTCCGAATGTTCCGGATAATTCAACGGCAGGATACAACCCGCGCCAGGTTATGGCGGGTATAAATTCATGGTTGCCCTCGTTATACCTGTATCCTATTCTTGAGATAACCGTACTTAATAAATTCTGAGAAAACAACATAACCCCCGGATATAAACGGGCATCCTGCACGGAAACCGTCAGCTCCTCAGGATCGAAATAAAAGGGCGTCCAGGAATGTATGTTGAAAACATGACCGGCTCTCCGGTAGCGTTCCGCCTGGTAGACAACTGCCGGCAGGGAATCTCTTACTTCAGCTGCCGGAGCAGTAAACTGAATAGGCTGCCAGAGCGAGCTGTCGAGCGGGATGCTGGTGACATCAAATCCCATCCCGGAATAGGACGAAAACAGCAGCTGCGTGGAATCGTCACTGACTGCGGGATGATAAGCCCCGAAACGCGAAAAAGTAACCTGGAAGACTGACAAGGGATCTGATTTGCTGATGGCATATATATTTTCTATTCCTTTAAATGATCCTCTTATTAATATGTAGTTCTTATAGTTAATTGGCTCCGAAATATCCAACCTGGTGACCGGAAACAGCGATTCCCATTTTCCCTGTTCGAGATTGATCTTCTCAAGTTGTTTTCCCAGGTCAGATACGGTAATGGCAACAATTTCAGTAAGGCTTATCCATTCGGGGAACTGGACCGCTTTGTTCTGCGGTGTGGGAAAACGCAGGAGGTTTTTGCCCGAGTATGCATCCAATACAGTGATATAATTCTTATTGTCTGGATCGGTTTCTGCAACAGCAATACGGTTGCCATCAGGGGAATAATCCGGACTGAAATAACGTGTTCTGGCTGTAATGGTCCTTTGTTTCCCTGTGCTGATGTCATAGGTTCTCAGGATGGAGAAATTACTTTGTGCCCAGCGCGGATCACTATGGATTTCATCCCATACGAGGCGTTCATCATGGATATCACATTTCAGGCCTGTGGTATATCCGGTAATGAATAACTGTTTCTCTTTGCCGGTGGTGTCAATACTCACAAAACTTGCCGGTTCGTCCAAACCTGTCTTCAGGGCGATCCATTTCCCATGGCCGGCATCTTTGGGCAGGGTATAGCTCGCAAAAACATTGGTGTTTCTGCAGTTTCTGATTGCATAGTTTATAAAAGTGACCGTATCTTCCTGCCTGATATAATGCGTTTTAAGTGTGTCGATCGTTTGTGCATACAGTTCGCTTTTATAAACCCCGAAGTTCTTTTTCAGGTAAAAGGCAAGAGGCCAGAAGAAATAGGGGTGTCCGGCCGTGTATCGGATTGCCTCTGACCATACATCGTCACCGTATTGCGTAACTGCATGGCTGACCATTTTATAACCGTAGAGGTAATGGTTTGGTACAAAATCGCGGTAAGATCCGAAAACGGCTTTGTCATAGGAATATGTCCGGGACTGATCCAGCAGTATTGTCCTGAGGGGCATTTCAAATCCGGGAATTCTTCCCCTGCCGGCAGCTGAAAGCCTGGTTTCGTTGTAAACCGCATCCCCTTCGTAAAACCACCTGGGGATCATTGATGCCACAGCACCTGTACCTATTTCTCCCGTGAACCAGGAAAGTACGCGCGTAAAACCCTGGTTGAACTTGCTGAGCTGAACAACATGCCTGTATTCATGTAAAGCAAGCTGAGTGAACCATTCCTGCGCATAGCCATCCTGAGGGGAAGCCGGTACAAGTTCCATTCTTTTTGGGGCCAGTGTAACGTATCCGTTGGAAAGTACGGAAGTATTGTACAAAACCACCGGAAACTTTTTCACGGTATAATGGAGATCACTTTCCGTTTTGGTCTTGTAATACTCCAGCCGGTTTGCGAGGGAACTGGCATCCCGGTCAAAGCCTTTGGGAAACAGGAGGGTGAAATGGGGCGTCCGGATCCTGTTCCAGTTAATTGCCGCAGGTGCCTCACCCGTTGAATAAAACTGGCCCTGCAGGTTGGTTGTGCCAACAGCAAGCATGAAAATTATCCCCGGAAGATATGACGCCTTCATCCTGGCATGTTTTATGTTCTCAAAAATAAAGATTTGCTGCTTCCGAGGCATAAATTCAAGTCAGATAATAAGCATTTTATTATTTTTGCTGTGTAATTTTTAGGATAATTGAGACATTTTTTTACAGACAATGTTAACAGCATTTTGGGTGCCGTCAGTATTCACCTGCTGGTAATTGCGGCTTTTCTCTGGTTTAAGCTGGGGGAGATAGGGGAGTTAAAAAAGGAGGAGGTATTGATTGAATTTCATGAAGAGGTTCAGCAGCCTGAGGAAAAAAGCCCGGAACAAAAATTATCAGAGGAAGGTTATGGTGATGCCATGCCGCAACTGGACCGGCAAACCCTTCACAACATCGCATCCAATGTGTCAAGTAAGCTGGACGAGCAGATCAGCACTGAGAAGTATGAGCAACAGGTAATGCAGGAACTCGGTATATCCTCCCTGAAGGCCGGAGGAGCAGCCCTGGAACAACAGGCTGAATCACAGGATGAAAATGCTGTTGCCCGGGAAACTCAATCAACCAAAGCTGACGAAAAGGAATTTTATGTTCCCAATGTGCTGAGGAAGGATAATACCACCGTTTCATACTTCCTCGAAGGACGCTGGCACAGCTATGTTTATATTCCCACCTACAAATGCCAGGGAGGGGGAACCGTCATCCTGGATATTGTCATCAATCAATCGGGTCAGGTCATTTCTGCCCTCATTGCCGAGAACAAATCGACGCCCGATGATTGCCTGCGTGAGGAAGCCTATCGTTCCGCCTCCACAGCACGGTTCAATCCCGATCCTAAGGCTCCTGCCAAGCAGTTAGGGACAATGACATATGTGTTCCTTGCTCAATAATTACTTTAACTATACCGGACAGTCCCATGTCTGATTACACCGGCCATTACTATTCCAGGAACGCAGTTTTAAAGGAGACGGCTGGATTCAATCCGGATATTCCGGGCAAAGGGGTCATCCTTTATGAAGTGTTGAGGATACAGGAAGGTATCTGTCTTTTTCTGGAGGATCATCTCGACCGGCTTCAGGGTTCGGTAAAGTTATCAGGCTTTGACTACAGCGTTAATCCACTGCAGTTCCGGGAGTTGCTCGGGGATCTGATCCGGAAGAACGACATCCTTGCCGGGAACATCAAGATCGTGCTGCATTTTCCTGTTGGCGTGCCCCCCGTTGTGTATGCCTTTTTCATACCTCATTTCTATCCCACGTCATCCATGTATTCGGCAGGTGCTGATACGGCATTGTTTACGGCAACCCGGCCAGAACCCAATGTGAAAAAGCTCACGCGTGGGGTACGTGATAAAGCCGAACAGTATATCAGGTCTGAAAATCTTTATGAAGTACTTCTGGTAAATGAAGCAGGACTGGTGTCGGAAGGCAGCAGGTCCAACGTGTTTTTTATCCGGCATGATCTTATCCGGACGCCTCCCGGTGACCAGGTGCTGAAGGGGATTACCCGCAACAAGGTAATTCAACTGTGTAGAAAATTGAATATTAAACTTATTGAGGACCCTATCTCAATTGATGAATTAAACAAATTTGAGGCTGTCTTTCTTACCGGGACTTCCCCAAAGGTTTTACCTGTACGCCGTATCGGAAGCATGATTTACAATCCCGATCACCAGTTGACCCGTTTACTGGCTGTTGCTTATGATGAACTGGCCGCGGATTATATCCGGCAGCGAAGACATACCCTTTAATTGGCCAGGTGGGTCATGCCGGCTTTAACGTTGGCGGAACCAAATGATCTCTGCAGCACATTGGCATAATCCTGGGGACTTTGCAGAATCTCAACGGCTTTGCTCAGGAGCGGATCATCATCGAGGGATGCCATGATCCTGCCCTTCTGAAAGAAATAGCGACTTGAGATTTCCTCGTACAGCAATTCCTTGATCTCACCGCTGAATGTCTGAAGATCCTTTTCCTTATCGTGAGCAAGTTTTTTTTGCAGTGCTTCAAATTCACCTTTTGCGCCATCGTAATACTTTTCCTGTCTGGCAACTTTTTCAAGGGCTTTCAGCTGGTCATCACTTTCCGTGGAATAGTCATAGCTTTTCCCTTTGAGAAAACTCAGGAAATTGCCGTATTCGGTTTCCGAAGGCTTCAGGCCTTTGATATCCGCAGAACTCAGGTGGTTGGAGTAATAGAGCGTGGCGTAATCAAAGATCAGGTTTTTTGTATACAGGCTCACGGCGATATTGCTGAGCTCCGGGGGATCCAATGCTATATCAGGTGATATTCCGCCACCATCAAAGACTTTCCGGCCATTATGGGTGGAAAACTCTCTGATCAGTGAATCAGGAATATATCCCACGCTGCCGTCCTCGTTGCGGTGGGAATAATCGACTGCCTGGATGCATCTCCCGCTGGGTATGTAATATTTTGCCGTGGTTACCTTAAGCTGGGAATTATAGCTGAGCGGACGCGTGGTTTGCACCAGCCCCTTCCCGTAAGTCCTCTGGCCAATGATCACAGCCCGGTCGAGGTCCTGCAGGGCTCCGGCAACAATCTCCGATGCGGAGGCAGATCCATGGTTCACCAGTACGACCAGGCGGATGGAGGTGTCAACCGGATCGGCAGTTGTTTTATAAATATTGTCCCATTGCTTTACCTTGCCCCTGGTACTGACAACTTCCTGGTTCCTGGCAATAAACAGGTTTGAAACATTAACCGACTCGATCAGCAGTCCTCCGGGATTTCCGCGCAGATCCAGGATAACTGAACTGGCGCCTGCTTCCTTCAGCTTCAGGAGAGCCTCCCGCGTTTCCACACCGGCATCCTTGGTGAAGCCGATGAGTCGAATGTAGCCGATATGATCTGCAACAAGGCCATAATAAGGTACATTGGGAATGGTAATTTTCTGCCGAGTCAGTGTTTTCTCCAGGGTACCCTTGGCTCCGATTCTTTTGATCTTAAGGACCAGGGAAGTATTGGGCGTTCCTTTTAAAAGTTCGCTGACTTCACTGATTTCTTTGCCTTTCGTGGATATCCCGTCGATGGTGACGATGGTGTCTCCTGCCCTGAGTCCAGACTTCTGGGCCGGAAAATTCTCATAAGGTTCCAGTACGATGGCAAAATTTCCGCCTCTGCGGATCAGTGCGCCGATCCCGCCATATTCACCGGTGGTCATAAAAGTGAAATCCTCCATATCCTCTTCCGGAATATAGGTAGTATACGGATCAAGCGACGTCAGCATCCCGTTAATGGCAGATTCTATCAGCTTGTCCGGCTGTGTATCATCCACATAAAACCGGTTAAGTTCATTGAATAACGTATGGAAGATATCCAGGCTTTTGATGATTTCAAATTCCTTATCCTTCAGGGCCACAAAACCGAAAGACAAAACGACGACCATTGACGCAATCAGAAGAATTCTGACCTTCCGGAGTTTACTCCATGCCTTCATACTTAAAAATTAAATGTTTGAGGTGTAAAATTAGTGTAAAACGATAACATTACCCGAATACGAAGCAGCAATTGCGTTAAAAAAGGTTAAAGCATTTCATCCTCTTCCTCGTTGCGTGTATAACGCATGGCCTTTTTGCTGATTTTTTCCACTTCGTAAGCCGTCCGCCAGGTGAGTTTATTATCGAACAGGGCAATCAGTTCATTTTTGCAAGCCGGACAAATGATATCAACGGTAGAATTCTTATAACAACGTCTGCAAAGTTTCCCTAACTTCTCTGAGATTAACGGCTTCATGAAATAATGTTTGCCCTTGTTGTACGAAACTTAGGGCCCTGTTGTTACAGCCGTCCGGGCATATTTTCGGGAAGCCTGATCCCTTTTGGCGGAATCGGTTACTTCTTGCAGTTCTTGTTTTGTTCGCGGATAAACATATCCAGGGCCATGATCATGGAAGGAGCCTCAGGTCGCGGGGCCTGCAGATCGAGTCGCAACCCGGCATCAATAACTGCCTTGGCAGTAGCCGTTCCGAACGATCCTATTTTAATGTCGTTCTGCTGAAACTCCGGGAAATTCTTCATCAGCGATTTGATCCCGGAAGGGCTGAAAAAAACAAGCAGGTCATAGTTGATGACGGAAAAGTCAGACAGATCACAGCTGACGTTGTGGTAAAGAATTGCTCTTTCATATTGTATGCCATGTTTGTCAAGCAATTCCGTAAGCTCCTCATGAGGAAGGTCGGAGAATGGCAGCAGGTACTTTTCCTCGCCATGGCGGTTCACAATCTCGACAAGATCGTTGATGGTTCCGGCACCGAAAAAAATCTTACGTTTCCTGTATATGATATACTTCTGCAGATAAAAGGCCACTGATTCGGAGATGCAGAAATACTTCATCGTATCGGGGACGATGATCCTGAGCTCTCCACACATGCGGAAAAAATGATCAATGGCTGTCTTGCTGTTAAAGATCACTGCAGTATGGGTAAGGATATCGATCCGCTGCTTCCGGAAATCTTTGCATGGAACACCTTCAACATGACTGAAGGGTCGAAAGTCTATTTTAACATTGTTTTTTTCCGCTAATTCGAAATAAGGAGACTTTTCGGAATCCGGTCGGGGCTGAGAAACAAGTATTCTCTTTATCTTCATATGGAGGTCTCTTCTTTGTTAAATACTCTATATCAGTGATGTAATAACTTTGTACCCAAGAAGAAGGGGTAAAATTTCAAGCGTACAAAGGTACAAAATCAAATAAAATATTAATACATCTTTACGAATAATTATTTGATATGCCCGGATACTTTTTAAAATGAAAGCAACAGCAAATAAAACCATTCCCACGATCAACACCGGTGACATCAGGCTTTGCGGGAAGTAATGAGCCATTATTACAACCGGGAAAAGGGCTATTCCGACTCCCTTGTTGATCACAAAATTGTTGTGCGTGTATTCCGAAAAAAGGGACTGAACCAGGAAAAGATATCCTGTCAGGCGAAGTACCAGGAGGCGCAGCAACGTATAGAAAATGAAAACATTGAGGAAGAGCAGGAAGAGGTTGAACCGGCTCATGGCAGTATGGACCAGATCAAAATGCATGGCAAGTTCAAAAACAAAAATGGTAATCACCAGGATGTAAATGAAATCGAGAACTATGGAAACACGGTGCAACAGAACATTCTTTTCCCGGAACATTTTGGCAGAGATCTGAAAGCTGATCAGTGCATTGGCCAGTGTGGCGAAAAATTTACTGTAAAAGATCCTGATCCAGATGAAAAGGAGCGTAACCAGCAGAAAGAACCCGAGAAACCAGTCGTAAGTGTTAAGGTTCCGTTGATGCGGGGTGATACCGGAAGGCTTGAGTGCAGTGTTGAAAACAGGAGAAGACCCCGGTGAAATATGCCGGTTTAATTCGGAAACCACGCCGGACAAACCGTTCTCAACAAAGAAATTCCTGTTTGTATTCCATCCGGTGTAATTCTCTGCATTAGAATTCGTTCCCAGTAAAAGTGTGCCGGTCTGGATTTCCGGTAATGTCGGAATCGTTGCCGCCTGCTGACGGATCAGGCTGAATGTTTGCTCGAGAAAGAGCTTGTCATTTGTTTCATTCGCGTCCGATGGAATGAATTGTTGCCGTAGGTCTTGTGAAACAGTGGTGTCGGACAACCGGGGGACATACACGGAGTCCTGAGTTTGCGGAAGGCAGTACCAGGCAGTCATTACTTACCAGTCAGAAATTGGGTGCAAAGATAATGAAAGATTAAAGATGAAATTCTAATTCTGCTGGAAGATTCTATAACCCCTGCCACGCTGATTCTTCCTTCAGCATCTTAATGATCCGTGCTGCCGCTGCTCCCGGTTACTACTCAGTCCCTGCCCCCAGCTTTGGGTTTTTCTGATGCCGCGTATGATCACGGCTGGTTTTCTTGGCAAGGTTCTTTTCGAAAGCCTCCTCCAGGTCAATACCGGTTTGGTTGGCCAGGCATATCAAAACAAACAATATGTCAGCCATTTCGTCACCGAGAAGTTTTGGACTTTCCGATGGTTTGGCCGACTGCTCGCCATATTCCCGTGCCATGATCCGGGCAAGCTCACCAGTCTCTTCCATCAGCAAGGCCAGGTTGGTAAGCTCACCGAAATAGCGGACCCCATAATTGCGGATCCACTGATCCACCTTCTGCTGTGCATCACGTAATGTCATCATTCCTTGCTTTTAGAATCCATGTATAGGGTAACCGGACCATCGTTCACCAGTCCGACCTGCATATCTGCCCCAAATTCACCTGAATGAACAGGTTTTTCCAAAGCGGCCGACAATCTTTCCAGAAATGCTGTATACAAAGGTATGGCAGTTTCAGGTTTAGCTGCCTTAATGAACGACGGCCGGTTTCCCTTCCTGGTACTGGCATGCAATGTGAACTGGCTGACCACGAGGACTTCGCCATGAACCTCTGTCACCGACAAATTCATCAGGCCGTTTTCATCACTGAAGATGCGCAACCTGGCAATTTTACCCGACAGCCAGGCTGCATCCTCAGGGCCATCCGAATCCTCGATGCCTACCAGCACAAGCAGGCCCTTACCAATCGAGGCCTTTTCGACCGATCGTATCACGACGGAGGCCGATTGTACACGTTGTATCACTGCACGCATGGGGAACAGGTTTGTTGTAAAAAAAACTAAAAGTAATAAAATTTACAGCTACTAAAACATGAAGGGACTTCAGCAGCCGGTAATCAAAAACCAGTATTCAGTATTCGGTAGTATGGGTTTTGGGTTTAGGAATGACCGTATGTTGTACACCAAATATCGAATACTGATTCCGATTACCATATACTGAATACTGATAACCGTTCACCGTTTACCGTTTACCGTTTACTGTTTACCGCTTACTGTTTACCGTTCACCGTTTACCATTTACCGTTCAATTTCTGCTATTTACCGATTTTTTTTAATTTTTTTACTACTATGTATTGCATATATCTATTTTTTTTATATATCTTTGTATAGGATTTATGCTGTTATAACCAAGTAATGAAAATAAATAATAACAATATGAAATGGTTTGTAATTGTAACGGTGCCTCTGGTGATTGCAGCTATCCTGCAATCAGGCGAGCCCGGGGACTATTCGGGAAAACCCGGGTCCTTTCAGAGAGAAACGGTTCGTATGATTCCTGAAACCTTGATGGGACAAACCGGAGGCGATGCAGGAATAAACTGCCAGGGATATGCCGGATCGGCTTCCCTGCTGGAGAACGATAACATACTTTTAACCAAGAATATAGTAGTTTGTATATTTTAAATCTTAACGACCATGAAACGAACCTTATCGGTAAACCTTGGCAACAGGGTTTACAATATCGACGACGATGCCTACACCAGGCTGAAAGATTACCTCGACCGAATTGAGGGTTATTTTTCCGACCAGAAGGAACGGGAGGATATCATCAATGACATTGAAATGAGGATCTCGGAGCTTTTTGCCGAACGGCTGGGCACCGACAGGCAGGTGGTGACCCTGCAGGATGTTGAAGAAGTTATCCGGGTAATGGGTGATCCGCGTGAAATAAGCGGAGCGGAGGATGAACCTGGATCACAGCAGCAAAGACACTCCGGCACACGCAGGATATACCGTGATCCCGATGACAGGATCATCGGCGGAGTCTGCAGTGGCCTTGGCGCATATGTAGGTCTTGATCCTGTGATCGTACGCATTCTTTTCATCCTCTTTCTGATATTTGGTATAGGCTTCCTGGTCTACATCATCCTGTGGATTGTTGTTCCGGAGGCCAGGACTACTGCCCAGAAGCTTGAAATGCGGGGCGATCCGGTTAATGCCTCCAACATTGGCAGGTTTGTAACCGATGAATTCGAAAGCGTGAAAAAGAGTTTCCGCAGGAATAAAAAATAAGGAATTGTTTAAACCAAAAAAAAATATACCATGGACTTCGAAAATGTAAAAGCGCAAATGAGAAAAGGAGTACTGGAGTTCTGCATACTTTCTATTCTCTCGAAAGGTGACGCTTATGCCACTGACTTGTTGAACAAGCTGAAGGAATCCGAACTGATCGTTGTGGAAGGAACGCTTTATCCCTTGCTGACGCGTCAGAAAAATGCGGGATTGCTGAGCTACCGTTGGGAGGAATCCACCCAGGGCCCTCCGCGGAAGTATTACGCCCTCACCGACAAAGGCAGGGATGTGTTGAAAGAACTGGAAGCCTCGTGGAGGGAACTTATCGAAGCTGTCGACTCAATACTTAAAAAATAACCCGCAAAACTAAACAACATGAAAAAGACAATACAAGTTCATATGGGTGGCCGGCATTTTCACATCGACGAAGATGGATACAACCTGCTCAGCCATTACCTGGAATCCCTGAAAAGCCATTTTGCCGCGGAGGGAGAATCCGGCAAGGAGATCGTGGGTGATATTGAACAGCGGATAGCCGAATTGCTTGAAAACAGGCTTACACCCAGCAAGCAGGCCATAGCAATCGAAGACGTTAAGGAAATCATCGGTATCCTGGGCAAAGTAGAGGATTTTGTTTATGCCGGTCAAACTTCGGGGCAGGCTGAAGAAGATTATTATGACAGAAGATACCACCGCCGTTTATACCGCGACAGTGAGAACAGCTATCTGGGCGGTGTGGCCTCCGGCATGGGAGAGTATTTTGACATTGACCCCCTTTGGATCAGGCTGGCCTTTGTCGCACTGATCTTCCTGAAAGGACTGGGGATCATCATCTATGCCATCCTGTGGATCGTGGTTCCCAAAGCGCGTACCACGGCCGAAAGGCTGCAGATGAAGGGAAGACCTGTTAACCTGTCAACCATCAAGGAATCGGTCAATGCCGAGTATGATAAGGTCAGATCGAACCTCTCCGATCTAAGAAAATCCGACGCGGCTGAAAGGACCAGGTCCGTCCTTGAAAACATCATGCGGGCGGTGGGACTGGTGGTCGTGGCCATATTTAAGTTCATGATCATTGTCATTGGGATCTTCTTCCTGGTGATCGGGTGCATTTTCCTTGCCGGGATGATCATGGTACTGCTGGGCTTCTCCAGTGCTTTCGGACATTTACAGCTCTGGCACGGGGTTAATGTTCCGGCCCTTTCTCATTTGTTCGTTTCCTCGGGCCATTACTACCTTGTTGTGGCTGCCTTGATCGTACTTGTTCTGATTCCGATTGTTGCACTCATTTATGGTGGCATCAAGATTATTTTCAACATCAGGACCCGGCATCCGGGGTTGCGGGCCGCGTTGATCTCCGCCTGGATCCTTGCCCTGATCCTGTTTGTTGTGCTGGTCATTGTCAACAGCACCAACTTTGCCGTGGGGGCAACCGGCACCCGATCCACCCTGGTTGAAACTGCCGGGTACCCGCGGATATATATCAGTGCGATGGACAATATGGAAAACAAGAGCATAACGCATTACTATGTATTTGACTACAAATTCAATTACAATGAACAGGATGAAGCGCTTTACAACAAGGCCAGGTTGTCCATCGTTCCGTCGGAGGACAGCAAAATGTACCTTACGATTGACCGGCATGTGAAAAACGTGGGCATGAAGAATTCCCAGGAATTTCTCGACCGGGTGGAATACCAGTGGGAGCAGAATGACTCGGTCCTTCACCTCGATGAATACTTCAGGACCGATGATGAGGATTTCTGGCTGTTCGCCGATGTGGATATCAGGTTGCGGGTACCGGAAACCCAGGTTATTGCTATCTCACAAAGCACATGTGATATCCTGGAGGAATCCCAGCGTGACCAGTATTGCAGCGGGAGTTCCCTGGTAGATAAAAGTTTTGTGGTTGACCCGAATGGCAACTGGTTGTCTGTTCCACAAAAAAGTCCCTCAACCAGAAATAAATAATTTGCAGGAACAGTTTTTTGTATAACTTTGCAACCTCGAAAATGCGCTGTCCGATGGTGTAACGGTAGCACTGCAGATTTTGGTTCTGCCTGTTCAGGTTCGAATCCTGATCGGACAACGAGGTGAATAAGTGAAGTTTTCAAAACCGCCTGAGATCAATGAATTTCAGGCGGTTTTGTTTTAATCCGGTTATCGAATATTTTACTCCGGCATGGTCCAGTTCTCCCTGATGAAAGGCGTTTCATAATCGGGAATGCCATCTCCTTCAAAATCGTCAAACAAAACCAGGGTATCTCCATCAAACCTGTAAAGCATGGAGCCCATGGATTCAAATACCTGAAATTCCGTGTCATCCTCGGTGTACCAGCTGATGCTGTCCAGAAGGTCTCCGGTGCCAATTTCCATTTGTGAACCGAAATCAGTGGCTGTGAGCATGATCCTGTCATTGCTGATCACAAAGGAACCTTTCTCTGCACCCGGACTTACTATGTTGTTTTCCACAGGATATTCCTCCTGCCACAGAAATTCATAACTGCCGTGCAAGACATCTGTCATTTTGAATTTATAAAAGAAGCCTACATCCTGAACCGGCCAGGTCTCTTCCTCATGGTATGCCCAGGAACCGAAAAGCTGGTCCGGTATGTTCTGAAGTTCCTCCTCGTTGTCTTTCTTACAGGCTGCAGTAAACAGCAGGCAGCCATTCAATATTATAAAAACGTATGCTTTCATCATGCAGGTTTTAAGTTAATAATCAGCATTAAAACTACAAAGGGCAATAACAGGTGTTCTGCAATAAAGCCACTGCATATCAATTTTATAATTAAAGTTAGGGCAATAAAATGTTAAGTCAAATAAATTTTGACAGATTGCTTCATTAACCCTGTCTTTCCAACACAATTTTAAGAAGGCATACGCTTCGCTGCACTGGCATTTGTGACTCCCGTGCAGGGAGAAACAACAGTTTCAGAGAAACCTGTCACAGAATTCAAACATTTCCTTTGCAAAATTCAACTGAATCTATTATTTTTGCAGCCTGAAAAATTCCTCAGTAGCTCAGTTGGTTAGAGCATCTGGCTGTTAACCAGAGGGTCCTAAGTTCGAGTCTTAGCTGAGGAGCATGCAAAAAGACCACAAAGAGTTATTCAATGCACGTAACCCTTTGTGGTCTTCGTGTTTTTCTTTGTGTTCTTTGTGGTTAAATTAATATGTAAAAATCCTGTAATTACCCATGAAAAAAATACTCGGAATCGGTAATGCACTCGTCGACATCATCCTCTTCTTGGAGAATGATGCTCTGCTCAGGAAGTTTGATCTGCCCAGCGGCAGCATGCAGCTGGTGGATGCCGGCAAGGCCCGGGAGGTAGAAGAAGCCGGTCGTTCGCTCAAAAAGCACATGGCATCAGGAGGATCGTCAGCCAACACCATTCACGGATTAGCCCGGCTTGGGGTGGAAACAGCCTTTATCGGAACCGTAGGGGAGGATGTTTTGGGCGGGTTCTTCGAAAAAGACCTGAAAGAAAGCGGGATCGCACCGGTGCTTTCACCCGGGAATACCGGTACCGGTACTGCCATTTCACTGGTTTCACCGGGCGGTGAACGTACTTTTGCCACTTACCTGGGAGCTGCCGTTGAACTGTCCGCCAACCGGTTAAATGCCTCCCTTTTTCGCAATTATGATCACCTGCACCTCGAAGGGTACCTGGTTCCCAACCAGTCACTCGTAGAAACCGCTTTCATTCTGGCGCAGCAGCAGGGTATGACCGTGTCGCTCGACCTGGCCAGTTATAACGTGGTTGAAGCGAACCTTGCCTTCCTGAAGCGGCTTATCGGGCAATACAAACCCATCGTCTTCGCCAATGAAGAAGAAGCCAGGTCATTTACCGGAGAATCAGATCCGCACAAATCGCTTGAAGTCTTTTCCGTCCTCTGTGATACAGCCATCGTCAAGGTCGGTTCAAAGGGATCCCTGATCCACCATCAGGGCGAAAAATATGCCGTTGATGCCATCCCGGTGAAGTGTATGGATACCACGGGAGCAGGCGACCTATACGCTGCCGGGTATTTGTACGGTTACATCCGGGAACTCAACCCGGTGCAATGCGGGAAGATCGGGTCGCTGCTTGCCGGTAAAGTAATTGAGGAAGCGGGGGCCAAAATACGGAATGAGGTTTGGGCAGAGATCAGAAATACAATAGACAACAGTATATTAACAAACTAGGCTTACGCTCAGCCTGGCAGGCAAAGGTCACCCTGAGCGTTGCCCACTGGTGCCTAAAACAGTCCGTGCACGGAGGCATTTACCTTGTCGATCACCACGCTGAGGTCTTCGGGTTTATCGATGAAATTGATAGTGTCCACGTCGACAATCAGCAGCTTGCCAAGTTTATAGGATTCAACCCATGCTTCATAACGCTCGTTCAGCCTTTTGAGGTAATCCAGCCGGATGTTGTCCTCATATTTCCTTCCGCGCTTCTGAATTTGTTTAACCAGTGTCGGAACGGAAGCACGCAGGTAAATAACCAGGTCGGGGGGTTGGATCAGTGAACCCAGCATGTTGAACAAGGTGAAGTAATTCTCGAAATCACGGGTGGACATAAGTCCCATGGAGTGCAGGTTAGGAGCGAAGATATAGGCATCTTCATAGATCGTCCGGTCCTGTACCAGTGTTTTGCCCGAACGGCGGAAAGATAACACCTGGTTGAACCTTGTATTCAGAAAATAAATCTGCAGGTTAAAGGACCAGCGTTGCATGTCATTGTAAAAATCATTCAGGTAGGGATTGTCTTCCACATCCTCGTAATGGGCATCCCAGCCAAAGTTTTTGGAAAGAAGGCTGGTCAGGGTGGTTTTGCCCGAGCCGATATTCCCGGCAACTGCAATGTGCATACTCATAGGTTATTTTGCTTTAATCCGTGCATGAATTTCAAGTAATTCCTCAAGGTATTTTCGTTCATTGGACAACCTGGGTACCTTGTTCTGCCCGCCGAGCTTCCCTTTTTCCTGCAGCCAGCGGTAAAACGTACCCGGAGCTGCCACATGAACGATGGGTTTATCCAGGGTGAGGTTCCGGTACCGTTTGGCCTCGTAATCAGAATTGATCGACATCAACGCATGATCAAGGAGTGCCGCAAAGTAATCCGGTTCATCCGGCAGGTTGCTGAACTCGATCAGCCATTCATGTGCGCCCTGGTGTTCATCGCTCATGTATACCGGTGCAGCCGTGTAATCGATAATTTCCGCGCCGGTCTTATCGCAGGCGATTCTTAGCGCTTTATCGGCATTATCGACGATAACTTCTTCGCCGAAGACATTGATAAAATGCTTGGTTCTGCCAGAAATAACTACTTTATGCGGATACAGCGAGGTAAATCTCACCGTATCCCCGATCATGTAACGCCACAGCCCCGAATTGGTGGAAATAACCAGGGCGTAATTCGTATCCTTTTCTACCTGGCTGATGGTTAGTGAGTCGGGATTGTCCGTTTCCAGCTGTTCCACGGGAACGAACTCATAAAAGATCCCATAATCAAGCATGAGCAGCATATCCGATGCGGACGGGTCGTCCTGGATAGCAAAAAAGCCCTCGGAAGCATTGTATGCCTCAACATAATTCATTTTTTCCGAAGGGATCAGTTTTTTGAACTGTTCCCGGTAAGGTGTGAAGCTGACCCCTCCGTGGATGAAAAGTTCCAGTCCGGGCCATACCTCAAGCACATTGCTCTTGCCGGTATGTTCAACAATATACTTCAGCATTACAAGATTCCATGACGGAACACCTGCAATACTGGTAACGTTTTCCTGCACGGATTCTCCTGCAATTTTTTCCAGCTTCTCCTCGAATCTTTCCAGCAGGGCAACTTCCTGGCTGGGCGTACGGATGAATTCTGTCCAGAAGGGTAAATTCTCAATGAGGATGGCTGACAGATCACCATAGTACGACTGGTTGTTAAAATTATCGATCTTATGGCTTCCGCCCAGGGTTAATCCCTTTCCCGAAAAGATCCTGGTTTCAGGATTATTCTGGCAATAAATGGCCAGTACATCTTTCCCTCCCTTGAAATGACATTCCTTCAGCGATTCGCTGCTCACCGGGATGAACTTACTTTTGTCATTGGTTGTGCCGGAGGACTTGGCAAACCATTTGATGTCACCCGGCCAAAGGAGGTTTTGCTCACCCTGCCTTAGCCTGTCAACAAAAGGTTTGACCTCTTCGTAGGTCTGTATGGGAACGCTTGCCTGAAAATCCGCAATGCTGCTGAAGGATGCATATCCGTATTTCCTCCCCCATTCTGTTCCCTCGGCACGGCTGACGAGCTTTTGAAAGGTTTCCAACTGTACTTCCGCCGGATATTTCCTGAAAAGGTCCATTTGATGGACCCTTTTCACATTCAGCCAGTTGATTATTGAAGTCAGGATGGGCATGGGAAACAGATAGAAGGCAAATATATAATAAAGTTACCGATTGTTTCGATAACCTATGGCATTCGCGGATTTGTTTTTTTTGAATACGGTAAGGACGGCTCCAGCAAGGACGATCATTGCCCCTGCAAGGGTAATGAGGGAATAATGCTCATGCTGTATCCAGGTGGCTCCGGAACCTGAGATAACGGCCATCAGCACAAATGTCAGGATGGGATTCAGGATTAAAATCACGCTGATCTTATTGGCCTCAATATAATGGATCGCAAGGGAGAGCAAACCGTAAGCTATGAGTGTGTTCAGTCCCATGAACAGCAATATCAGCCATCCGGTAATATGGAGGCTGGTAAAATGATGAAAGTTCACAAAGGGAAAATAAAGGATAGCCGGCAGTCCGAAAACAACCAGGTTGAGTTGCATGGGCGGATATCTGGTCACCAACACCTTGAGCAGCACAGAATAGACTGCCCAGGTGATCGCAGCAACAAGTATCCAGATGATCCCTGCGTGTAACGCGGCCTTACCCGTAACGATGAGATTGAGCTGCTCATTGTAAAAGACCAGCAGCCCGGCCGCAGACAATATCAATCCCGTAATCTGCCTCCAGGTTACCTTTTCCCGGAAGAATATAAAGCCGGCCACGGCCAGCAAAACCGGCCCAAGCTGAATAAATACCTGGGCAATGCTGGGGGTTGTGAGGTTTACCCCTTCTATAAATCCATAGTAATTTGCTGCCAGACAAAGGGTGGCGATAACAAGGATCAGCGGTGGCCTTTTCAGGATCCTCAGATAATGAGGTTTTTTCAGATAATAATAAAATGCCAGGATGGTAAATGCCAGGACAAACCTGAACCAGGTAATATCCGCCGGTGTTAGTCCCCGCAGAGATACCTTCATAACAATGGCCAGGACGCTCCATAAGGCAGCCGTGATAACTGCGTAAAGGATCCCTTTGTATGCGGTGGACATGTTTTTTTATTAGGTGACGTATCTCGTCAATCCTTTCTCTTCAGGTAATTATCAACAGCCCGTGCCAGACTCCGGCCCTGGAAGATTGCCCGTACCACCAGGCTGGCGCCAATGGCGGCATCCCCGGCAGCAAAGACTTTTGACTTGCTGGTCTGAAAGTTCCTGTCGACCTTGATATTGCCGCGGGTATCGAAATCGAGCTTGAATTCGCCTGCAATCCCTTCGTGCACACAATGTACAAATCCCATGGCCAGCAATACCATATCAGCCTCGATGATCTTTGCTGTTGCCGGCTTTTCAATCATGGCCATCCGGCCATTGTTGTTTACCCAGTCCACCTCTACCACTTCGAGCTGCTTAACCGATCCGTTATCACCGATACACTTTCTTGTTGACAGGCTCCAGCTGCGTTCACAGCCCTCCTCATGTGAGCTTGAATAGCGCAGGATGTTGGCCCAGTAAGGCCAGGGGTTATCCTGGCGCCTCGATTCGGAAGGCTTTGGCATGATCTCTATTTGCCTCACGCTTTTGGCACCCTGGCGAATGGAAGTTCCCACACAATCCGAGCCGGTATCGCCTCCGCCGATAACAACAACATTTTTGCCGGTTGCCAGAATTCTCTCTTTTTCGGGGATTTGCATGCCACGATTGACTTTATTCTGCTGGGTAAGAAAATCCATGGCAAAATGGATGCCCCTGAGTCCGGCGCCTTCCACTGTCAGTTCCCGGGGTTTCATGGCACCAATGGTCAGGCAAATGGCATCAAATTCCTTTAACAGTTCTTCCCCCCGGATATCCACGCCCACATGGGTGCTTGTTTTGAAAACCAGGCCTTCCTCCAGCAGGATATCCAGGCGGCGGTCGATGACCTTCTTGTTAAGCTTGAAATCAGGAATGCCATAACGCAGCAATCCTCCGACAGCATCATCTTTCTCAAAAACAGTCACCTCGTGTCCCCATTTGTTCAACAGGTCGGCGCAGGCCAGTCCTGACGGACCTGAACCGATAACGGCAACTTTCATGCCTGTGCGTAGTGCAGGAGGTTTAGGTACTACAAAGCCCAGTTCAAATCCCTTTTCAGCTGCCGCTGCCTCATTTTCCCGGATCGTTACCGGCTCGCCATGAATATTAAGCGTACAGGCGTTTTCACACGGAGCAGGACAAATCCTGCCCGTAAATTCCGGAAAATTGTTGGTGACATGCAGCAGGTCAATGGCGCTTTGCCAGTTACCCTGGAAGATTGCATCCTGCCATTCCGGCATATTGTTCATCACCGGACAGCCCCACTGACAAAAAGGTACACCGCAGTCCATGCACCTGGCGGCCTGGTCCTGCCTGTCCTGTTCATTCAGGGTTTGTTCCACCTCACCAAAATCAGATGTTCTTTCATTGAGGGGTCTGTATCCTGCAACCTTTCTTGCTATCTGAATAAATCCTTTCGGGTTTCCCATATCTTAGTATATAAGCGGTTCAAGTATTCTGTTAATAATGGAAATGTGGCTCATCCTCCGTGCGCTGGATTTTCTGAACCAGCTGCGAGATCTTCTGTTCTTCAAGTACTTTCTTGTATTCAAGCGGAATAACCTTGACGAATTTTGGCAGGTATTCATCCCAGTTCACCAGGATTTTCTCAGCCAGTTCACTGCGTGTATAGAGGTAATGGTTATGTATCAATCGCTGCAGTTCGATCAGGTCGTCCCTGTCGCCCACCTGGCTTAGTTCAACCATGCCTTTGTTGCAGAAATAGTCAAAATCACCGTCTTTGTCAAGCACATAAGCAATACCGCCGCTCATCCCCGCTGCAAAGTTACGTCCTGCGCTGCCCAGCACCACGACCCGCCCTCCGGTCATGTATTCACAGCAATGATCACCTGCACCTTCCACAACAGCAATGGCCCCGCTGTTACGGACTGCAAACCTTCCGCCGACCTCTCCGAGTATGTAGGCTTCTCCGCTGGTTGCGCCATATAGAAGGGTATTCCCTGCTATGATGTTTTCATCGGGTTTAAACGTTGATTCCCTGGGTGGCACAACAATAATCCTTCCGCCTGACAGGCCTTTCCCCAGATAATCATTGCTGTCGCCCTCGAGCTCAAACTGAATTCCTTTCACCAGGAAAGCTCCGAAAGACTGTCCTGCGGATCCTTTGAACTTGCAGATGATTGTTCCGTCCGGCAGCCCTGCCTCACCGTAGATCCGTGTAATTTCACCGGACAGCATGGCACCAACGGTCCGGTCGGTATTGGTTATATCATGTGATATCCAGACCTTTTCCGAATTCTTGATGGCCTTGTTGGCCAGCTTGATCAGCTCATGGTCAAGCACTTCGTCGATCTTGTGCTTCTGAAAACAGGTGCAATGGGTATCGAATTTTGCTGACTCGGCAGGTCGGTATAGGATTTGTGAAAGGTCGAGCTTGCCGGCCTTCCAGTGGTTGATATCCTTGCGCTGCTCCAGGAGATCGGTACGGCCGACAAGATCGTCAAATTTCCTGAATCCCATTTCAGCCATGATTTCCCGAACCTCGGTTGCTACAAAGCGGAAGTAGTTGATGAGATATTGGGATTTCCCCACAAAACGCTTTCTCAGTTCCGGATTTTGGGTAGCCACCCCAACCGGACAGGTGTTCAGATGGCATTTGCGCATCATGATACATCCCAGCACGATAAGTGAGCCCGTGGCAAATCCGAATTCCTCGGCTCCCAGAAGTCCCGCATAAACCACATCCTTCCCTGTTTTCAGCTGTCCATCGGTTTGCAGCACAACACGATCACGCAGGTTGTTGATCACCAGGGTCTGCTGAACTTCCGCTATACCCAGTTCCATTGGTAACCCCGCGTGCTTTATTGAACTGGCAGGGCTTGCTCCGGTCCCTCCTTCACAACCGCTGATGGTAATTCCGTCGGCATGAGCTTTGGCCACGCCCGCAGCAATGGTTCCCACACCCTTTTCCGAAACCAGCTTGACTGTGATCCTGGCCCGCGGATTGGTACATTTTAGATCAAAGATTAGCTGGGCAAGGTCTTCAATGGAGTAGATATCATGATGGGGCGGAGGAGATATCAGGGTGATACCGGGGGTGGAATGCCGGAGTTTGGCGATGATGGTATCAATTTTATGCCCCGGCAGCTGCCCGCCCTCACCCGGCTTGGCGCCCTGCGCCACCTTGATCTGAATTTCATCGGCATTGATCAGGTAATTGGTGGTAACCCCGAACCGTCCCGACGCCACCTGTTTGATGGCGCTTCTTGCACTGGTTCCGTCTTCGCGTATCCCGAAACGTGCGGAATCCTCTCCTCCTTCACCGGTATTACTCCTGCCACCGATAGTATTCATGGCGACCGCCAGCGCTTCATGAGCCTCCTTGCTGATGGACCCGTATGACATGGCACCGGTAACAAAGCGTTTCAGGATGGATTCCACCGGTTCAACTTCATCCAGGGGTACTGGATTGCCCTTTTTCAGGTTCACGCATCCCCGGATAAACTGAGGTTTCCGATTTTCATGGTCGACCAGTGCACTGAATTCCTTGAATTTGTTATAATCGTTGGTGCGGGTGGCCCATTGAAGCAAACCGATGGTTTCCGGATTCCAGGCATGCTGTTCCCCGTTTCGCCGGTAGTGATATACTCCCTGGGTTTCCGGTTCCAGGTTCTCCTGGTTATCGGGGTAATATGCCATGCGGTGCGGGATCAATGCCTCCCTTGCAATTTCTTCCAATCCGATCCCGCCGATGCGGGAATCTGTTCCCGTAAAAAACCTGTCGGCGATTTCCTTTGACAGTCCGATGGCTTCAAAGATCTGTGATCCGTGATAGCTTCGAAGTGTGGATATTCCCATTTTCGACATGACCTTCAGCAATCCCTTGTCGATTGACTTGATGAAATGCTCACGTGCTGTAACATAATCCTCGCGGATCTCACCTGTCTGGCAAAGCCTTTCAATGATGGCAAAGGCCCCGTAAGGGTTCACAACACTTGCGCCGTAACCGAACAGCAGGGCGAAATGATTCACTTCGCGTGGTTCGGCTGTTTCTACAATAAGACCAACCTGCATCCTTTTTTGCGTGTTGATGAGGTGGTGATGGACTGCCGAAACCGCAAGCAATGAAGGGATCGGCGCCAGGTCGGGACTGATGCCGCGGTCAGACAGGATAATAAAGTTACAGCCTTTGTCGACAGCCTCCTCCGCCTTGCTGCAGATCTCGCGGATTGCCTTTTCAAGGGTTGAACCGGGATCGTCTGTATCCGCAGCAAAAAGCATCGGGATAACAACGTGCGAGAACTGGTCCTGATCGAGGTTCCTGATCTTCCCCAGGTCGGTGTTGGTAACAAGGGGACTGCGGAACTTGATCAGCTTGCAGTGTGCGGATGATTCCACCAACAGGTTACGGGAGACCGAACCGATGTAATTGGTAAGCGACATGACAAGCCCTTCGCGTATCGGGTCAATCGGTGGATTGGTTACCTGGGCAAAATGCTGCCGGAAATAATTGAACAGGCGCTGGGGTTTGTCCGACATAACTGCCAGCGGTGTATCATTGCCCATGGAGCTGACCGGTTCCTGTCCTTCATGCGCCATCGGTTTGATAAGGACATCAAAATCCTCTTTGGTGTAACCAAAAACCTTCAGGTAGTGCTGATGCTCATCCCCAAGCGTGGTCGGCACCCGCTGTTTCACAACAATGTCTCCCAGTTCGATCCTGTTTTCCTTCAACCAGTTGGCATAGGGATTTCTTTCCGTCAGCTGCCGTTTCAGTTCATCATCTGGCACAATAATGCCGAATTTTGTGTCAACCAGCAGGATTTTACCGGGTCTCAGGCGTCCCTTCTCCTTGATCTGTTCAGGCGGAAAAACCTGCACCCCCACTTCGGATCCCATGACGATCATATCATCTTTGGTGATGATATAACGGGATGGCCTTAGCCCGTTCCGGTCGAGTGTGCCGCCGATAAACCGTCCGTCGCTGAAAACGATGGAAGCAGGGCCGTCCCATGGCTCCATAATGGTGGAATGGTATTCATAAAAAGCTTTCAGGCTTTCGGGGATCGGATTCTTATCATTCCACGATTCCGGGATCAGCATGCTGAGGGCATGAGTAAGGGATTTGCCGGTAAGTACCAGGAATTCAAGAACATTGTCGAGCGAAGCCGAATCACTTTTCTCCGGTTCGATCACCGGGAAGATCTTTTTCAGATCTTCGCCGATAATGCCGGTTTTCATGAGCGCTTCGCGTGCATTCATCCACATCCGGTTGCCCTTGATGGTATTGATCTCCCCGTTATGGCCCAGATAACGGAACGGCTGGGCCAGATCCCAGGTGGGAAAAGTATTGGTAGAGAACCGTGAATGGATCAGGGCTATGGCACTTTCGAGCCTGGGATCACGCAGATCGGTAAAATACAGCCGGAGCTGGTGCGAGGTAAACATCCCTTTGTATACCATTACCTTGGTCGACAGACTGGGGAGGTAAAATGCACTGCGGCTTTCAAATTCCGCATCCCGTACTTTCTTCTCGGCTTGTTTCCGTGATATGTACAGTTTCCGCTCCAACTCGTCCTGTTCAAAATTACCGGCCACAAAGATCTGACGGATGAAAGGTTCTGAACTCTTTGAGATTTCGCCGAGGATGGTATTATCGACAGGAACATCACGAAATCCGATAACATCAAGTCCTTCGCTTACAAGTGTGTCCACCAGTATTTTCTCGCATACCTTCCTGTCTTTTTCGTTTTGCGGCAGAAAAACCAGTCCCGTACCATACCTGCCCTCTCCCGGAACCTTGATTCCCTTTGAAAGAAGAAAGCTGTGAGGAAGCTGTATCAAAATACCTGCACCATCGCCCGTCACGTTGTCTGCGCTTTCAGCACCGCGGTGTGACATGTTTTCAAGCACTTCGAGACCCCGGTGGATGATGTCGTGTGATTTAATGCCCCTGATCTGGGCTACAAAACCAATACCACAACTGTCCTTTTCCTCGGAAGGGTCATACAAGCCCTTCTTTTCTGGCATTCCCTTGCTGATCATATAGGTTGTAACTTTAAATTTCAGATTATATTAAAAAGGCCATTCCTGTTTGCAGAGAATGGCCCTTAAGCACTATAATACCATTCTCAATATTGTCGAGTTTTTCTTGAATTTGCGGAAATATTAATTATCAACATCATATAGCCCTAGTTCTTTGGGGCAAATATAGGAAAAAGACAGCAATATTTCAATGCCCCCCTAAAATTATAGGGGGTTTTATGCTCTTTCCTCCAAAGGATCATAATCAATCCTGCCGAACACGTTTTTATAGGCAGGCCTGATGATCCTCCTGGAGGCAAATGTGACTTCTTCCAACCGGTGGGCACACCAACCCGCCATACGTGCAATGGCAAAGATAGGTGTGAAAAGCTCCTTGGGGATGTCGATGCATTTGTAAACAAACCCTGAATAGAAATCGACGTTGGCGCTCACCACCTTGGAATTACCGCCCTTGAACCTGGCAAACGCTTCCGGGGCAAGTTCCTCGATAGATTCGTAAAGATTATATTCATCGGCTTTGCCTTTGGTTTCGGCCAGGTCCCTTGCCTTATCCTTCAGCAGTATGGCTCTGGGATCGGACAATGTATAAATGGCATGTCCGATACCATATATTTTACCCGAGCCGTCGCCGGCTTCACCCTTCAGGATTTTCTGCAGGTATTCCAGCAGTTCTTTCTTATCTTTCCAGTCCTTTACATTTTTTTTGATATCCCGGATCATTTCTTCGACCTGCAGGTTGGCTCCGCCGTGCAGGTATCCTTTCAGTGATCCGAGACCGGCTGATATGGCAGAATAGGTATCCGTCCCTGCCGAACTGATCACGCGGGTGGCAAAGGTGGAATTGTTACCGCCGCCATGCTCGGCGTGCAGGACCAGTGCCAGATCCAGAATATCAGCTTCCAGCTTTGAATAATCCTCTCCCTTCAGCATATAGAGAAAATTCTCGGCTGTACTCATCTCGGGATCGGGGTGACGGAAGATCAGGGATTTCCGCTGGTAAGTATGCCTGAATCCGAAATATACATAGGCTGCAATGACCGGGAATTTGGCGATGAGGTTGAGGGACTGTTTTAACAGGTTGATATGTGAATAATTCTCTGCCTCATCGTCCTGTGTATACATGACAAGCACCGATCGGGCCAGCATGTTCATGATGTTCTTCCCCCGGAACGAAAGGATCAGGTTCACAAAACTGTTGGGCAGGTCCCGATGTCCGGCCATATAGGAAGAAAACAGCTCCAGGTCATCTTTATTGGGCAGCTTGCCGGTAAGCAGCAGATACACCGTCTCATCAAATCCATGCCTTTTGTCTTTCTGAAATCCGTGTACAAGGTCTTCCACATTGATGCCCCGGTAATAGAGACGGCCTTCGCAAGGGGTAACCAGACTATCCTTCTTTTCATATCCCACAACATCGCCGATATTGGTGAGGCCCACCAGTACCCCTGATCCGTCCTGGTTCCTGAGACCGCGCTTCACATTGTACGTTTCGAAAAGCTCCTTGTCGATTTGAGAAGCCTGAACGGTTATCTCCTCAAGTTTTTGCATGAATTCACTCAGTGGTTGCATGGTAAATGAATTTACGGTTTATAATTCAAAGATTGGTCAGGTTCTCACCTGGCCGTTTCCAAAAATGATGTATTTGGGTGCCATGAGGTCTTTTAATCCCATGGGCCCTCTTACATGAAGTTTCTGATTGCTGATCCCCATTTCAGCTCCAAGGCCGAATTCATTGCCATCGCTGAAGCGGGTGGAGGCATTGATAAAGCAGGCAGCCGAATCCACTTCCTGGATAAACCGCATGCCCTGCGTATAACTGTCGGTGACGATGGCATCCGAATGATGCGAACTGAAGTTGTTGATATGGTCGATTGCCTCATCCACGTTCTCAACAACTTTCACGGAGAGGATCAGGTCGAGGTACTCCGTGCGCCAGTCAATTTCAGATGCGATTTCAATGCCAGGCAATATTTTCCTCGTCTTTTCACAACCCCTGAGGATGACGCCGGCCTTGTCATAGATCTCCTTCATAAGGGGAAGGAACTGTCCGGCCACACGGCTGTGGATAAGCAGGGTCTCCATGGCATTGCATACCCCCGGCCGTTGTACTTTGGCATTGTAGCAGATTTTTGAAGCCATCTCCAGGTTGGCGAATTCATCGACGTAAGTATGGCAGATACCCATATCGTGCCGGATAACAGGGATTACCGAGTTTTCCTCAACAAAGCGGATCAGTTCAAGTCCGCCCCGGGGTATAATGACATCAATAAAGTCTTTTAATTTAACCAGTTCCAGCACCGATTCCCTTTTGGTGTCCTTTACAATGCCGACACAATCTTCAGGTAGACCTGCCCTTACAAGTCCCTTGCCGATAAGACTGGTAAGCAGCAGGTTGGAGTGAATGGCATCGGATCCTCCGCGCAGAATAACGCCATTACCTGATTTTATTGTCAATGCAGCAACCTCGATGCAAACATTCGGGCGGGATTCAAAGATAATGCCTATGACGCCGATGGGTACCCGGATCTGTCCGACTTTCAGCCCGTTAGGAAGGGTGTTCATGTTGAAAATTTCCCCTACAGGATCTTTTAAGTTGACAACATCATTTAACACTTCAATTAATCCCTGTATACGTTTGTCATTCAGGGTAAGCCTGTCGATAATTGCTCCCGATAGACCCTTCTCTTTTCCGGCAGCGACATCCTTGCTGTTTTCAGTTTTGATGGCATCCCGGTTTCTGTCGATTTCTTCTGCTATAGCTAACAAAGCCTGATTTTTCCGGCTTGTTTCCGCTTTGGCCAGTTCACGTGCTGCAAGCTTTACCTGACCTGCTTTTTTGCTGAGGTTCTCTGAATTGTCATACATGTCTGACGGCTTTTTTTTGGCTGGCAACAAAATGCGTACCTATCTCCTTTCCTGCCAGCAGATCGAAGATGATGGCCGGGTCGGTACCGCTTGCTATGATGCAGTCAATCCGGCTTCTCAGGCAGATTTTGGCAGCTGAGATCTTGGTAACCATGCCGCCGGTACTGAAAGAGGATCCGGCACCCGAGGCAAGCTGTTCCAGTTCCGGTGTGATTTCCAGCACCGAATGAATGATTTCTGCAGTTGCCTCCGTCCGCGGATCCGCCGAATACAATCCGTCGATATCCGACAGCATAACCAGCAGATCAGCTTCAACAAGCGAGGCAACTATGGCCGACAACGTATCATTGTCGCCGAATACAATTTCGTAAGTAGCGATGGTGTCATTTTCATTGATGATGGGAATGATATCCATGTCGAGCAGTTTGTGCAAGGTTCTTCCGGCATTCCGGTTCAGTACCGGAATGGTGACCACATCCTTTGTAAGCAGGACCTGTGCAACTGTCTGGTTGTAACCATCAAAGAATTTCTGATAGATCTTCATCAGTTCAGCCTGACCGACTGCTGCCAGGGCCTGCTTTTTGGCCAGTTCCTGGGGCCTGCGGGTAATGCCAAGGCGGCCTGCACCAATCCCGATCGCACCCGAAGTGACCAGGATAACCTGGACCCCCCGGCGCCGCACAGCGCTCAGTACGTAAGCCAGCTTCTCAATACTGTGGAAATTCATCCTTCCATTCGGATAAGAAAGGGAGGAGGTTCCGATCTTCACCACAATTCTTTTTTTGTTCTTAAGTACTTCTCTGTAATCCATTATATTGTATATCAACCTTTCCTGCATTTTACATCAAAAAACAATTTCACCAATGGATGACGGGAATTGCAATTCAACAGCCGTGTCCCGGGGAATCATCACATTGCATATGGATTCAAGCTTTTCCTGTAGCTCCGTTTCACCATCCACGACAACGGCTTTGAAGCTGCCCCCCGGAACGATCATGTACTTTCCGTTCGTTTCCATTTTGATAACGATGAAATTGGCCTGGGCAATTTTCGCCACCATCAGGGCAAGCGGGTAATTGTCATCATATTCGATATCCGAGGAAGAAACCGGGTCGTTCTCGTTGATGATGGGGATAATGCTCATGTTCAGCAACGTGTTGAATGTATTCCGGGTGTTTTTCACGCGTTGCGGATAGCCGATAATATCGCTGGTAAGCAGCACCTGGGCAACGATCTGGCTGTACTCATCAAACGAACGCTGGTACCACCTGATCAGCTCGGCCTGGCCAACGGCTGCCGTCGCCTGCATCTCCACCAGCGTATCAGGCAGGTTCTGGAGCTTGAGCTTCTCGGCTCCCAGGATAATGGCACCGGAAGTAACCACCAGCACATGTTTGCCGCTGTTGTGCAGGTTGGTAATTACCTTTGCCAGCCGGTCCATTTTTCCGGGACTGATTTTGCCGTGCTGGCCCAGCAATGTCGATATTTCAACCCTCACTACAATTGTTTCCTTTCCCATCGCTTCTTCTAACTCATGAGTAAATTGCGGTACGCTTCATCCTTGTTCTCAAAATGAAAAAGCTGCACCAGGGCTCTCATCTTCTGGGCAATCTTATCATTGCACAGGTTCCCGAGGCTGCCTTCATGATGATGATGCACGGTCCCCTCTGCCTTGTAGGTCCCTTCCTGTATCCTTTTGGCCACTTCCCTATAGGCTTCACGGAAGGGCATTCCTTCAAGTACCAGTTTATTTACCTCTTCTACCGAAAAGATATACTTGTACTTATCATCGGTAAGAATATCGCTGGCGGGTATAATCCTCCCGACAGCGTAGGCCATCATCCGGATACAGTCCTTCATTTCCCCAAAAACAGGCAGAAACGATTCCTTGATGATCTGCATGTCACGAAAATACCCTGAAACCAGGTTGATCCAGATATGATCCACCTCGCCGGGCAGCGCTTGTATTTTATTACATTTTGCCCGTATCAACTCAAATACATCTGGGTTTTTCTTGTGCGGCATGATGCTTGAGCCTGTTGTAAGTTCTTCGGGCAGTGTCAGGAACCCAAAATTCTGGCTGGCAAACAGGCATATGTCGCCTGCCATTTTTGATAATGTACCGGCCAGGGATGCCAATGCATAGGCACTGATCCTTTCGGTTTTACCGCGGCTCATCTGGGCATTGACAACATTATAATGCATGGTTTCGAAACCCAGGAGATCCGTAGTCATCTGCCGGTTGATCGGGAAGGAGGACCCGTATCCGGCCGCTGAACCAAGCGGATTTTTGTCGGCAATACGGTAGGCAGCCAGGAGCAATTGCATGTCCTCTGTAAGGGATTCGGCGTACGCGCCAAACCAGAGGCCAAAAGAAGATGGCATCGCTACCTGCAAATGTGTATATCCGGGGATCAGCATGTGTTTGTATTTTTCACTCTGGTCTATCAACAACTGGAAAAGCGCACCGGTGATCTCCACCACCTCATGCAGCTCTTCCCGTATGAACAGCTTGATATCCAGCAAAACCTGGTCATTACGTGATCGTGCTGCGTGGATCTTCTTCCCGGTTTCGCCCAGTTTCCGGGTAAGCAGTAATTCAACCTGCGAATGCACATCCTCCACCCCTTCCTCAATGGTGAAACTACCCTGCAGAACAGCTTCATGGATCAGCAGAAGCTCATTGTGCAATGCCGTACGTTCTTTTGCTGTCAGCAGGCCGATGCTTTCAAGCATGATAATATGGGCGATGGAGCCCAGCACATCATAACGTGCCAGCAATTGATCCAGTTCACGGTCCCTGCCCACTGTGAACCGCGCGATCAGTTCGTCTGTTTTGATATTCTTTTCCCAGAGTTTCATGACAGTTTAATTCAACCTTCGGGAATTGCGTCCTGAAGTGTTAATTTTCCTGAAAAATACCCGGAATACTTCAGGGTTATTTCCTTTTCCTTCTGGTGATGGCATTGTGGGCCATCAGCCTGATCGCATTGATCTTGATAAAACCGGCGCTGTCTTTCTGGTCGAAGCCCCCGGCAATGTCCATACTGGAAAGATCTTTGTCATACAGTGAACTTGGGGATACCCGGCCGTTGATAATGACATTGCCTTTATAGAGGGACAGGTAAACGATACCGTCAATCAGTTCCTGGCTTTTGTCGATAGCAGCCCTTAAGAACTCCATTTCGGGACTGAACCAGAATCCATTATAAACGATTTCGGCAAAAACAGGTGAAAGCATGTTGCGAAGCCTCATCACCTCGCGATCCATGGCTATGCCTTCGATATCCATGTGCGCCTGTAAAAGGATTGTGCCCGCCGGAGTTTCATAAACGCCTCTCGATTTTATGCCGACAAATCGGTTTTCTACCATATCCAGCAAACCTATGCCGTTTTCCCCTCCAATTTTGTTCAGGTAAACAAATAATGCCAAAGGCTCGGTTATGCTCACGCCATCCTGGCTATTTACAACCCTTACCGGAATTCCGTCCTTAAAATGGATCTCAATTTGCGTCTCTCTATCCGGCGCATGTTGTGGGGGAACGATTTTGGTAAGCATATCCATTTCGGGCCTGAATCCAGGATCTTCGAGGATACCGGCCTCATGGCTGATGTGCATCAGGTTGTCATCCTCGCTGTAAGGCTTTTTAACAGTAGCTTTTACGGGGATATTCTTTTCCCGGGCATAATTCAGCATATCAGTCCTTCCTTTGAACTGTTCCAGAAATTCCTGTGTTTTCCAGGGTGCAAGCACCTTGATTTTCGGATTCAGGGCATAATACGACAATTCAAACCTTACCTGATCGTTTCCCTTTCCTGTGGCACCATGCGATACATATTCCGCCTGCTCTTCATGCGCAATCTCTATCTGGTATTTGGCAATTAACGGTCTTGCCAGCGAAGTGCCCAGCAGGTAACGGCTCTCATACATAGCGTTGGCTTTCAGTGCAGGAAATATGTAATCGGTAACAAATTCCCTTTTCAGGTCTCTGATATATACTTTGGAAGCACCAATTTTTACCGCCTTTTTTTCGACTTCCTGAAAATCATCATCCTGACCCACATCAGCAATATAGGCGATCACTTCATATCCTTTATCGATCAGCCATTTCAGGATAACCGAGGTATCCAGTCCCCCGCTGTACGCCAGCACAACTTTTTCCTTCTTCATGTGCAATTACTTAATTTTATCCTTTAATTCAGGTATAATAATTATCAAAGTATTAATAATATCCTTTTCAGTAACATTATCATGGGGCACAATGAGGATGGTATCATCGCCGGCAAGGGTTCCGACTATCTCAAATGGATTTACCTTATCGATAAGCGAAGCTATGCTGGGAGCGTAACCCGGCAGGGTTTTGATTATCCCGAGCTTGTTGGCAAACTGGATGGAAACAAAGCCTTGCGCCGCATAGCTCTCCGCGAGCTCGTGGCCTGGTATATGGTGCTGATCAGGCAGTTCATAAATGTATCCTTTCTCCATATCAGAGATTTTATTCACTTTAAGGAATTTCAGGTCCCTTGAAAGCGTTGCCTGTGTATAGTTCAATCCTTTCTTCTCGAGCAGGTCCAGCAATTCCTCCTGACTGGATACCTTCTGTGACGAGATGATGTTTCTTATGGCCAGTAGCCTTTCTGTTCTGTTTCCCATGATGAATAGATATTCATTAATGATGCAAATATATACGCTTTTTTATAAGTATGCAAGATGAATTTAAAAATATTTGTATTTTTGGGCCAAATATAGGACTAATTTTCTTTGAGGTTTTAAAAAAGATGGACAATTCAATCAGGAAAGTAATCGTGCTGGGCTCCGGAGCGCTTAAGATCGGAGAGGCTGGCGAGTTTGATTATTCGGGTTCGCAGGCATTAAAAGCGCTGCGGGAAGAAGGGATTAAAACCGTTCTGATTAACCCTAACATTGCTACCGTACAAACTTCCGAAGGGATTGCCGATACCATTTACTTTCTTCCTGTTACGCCCTATTTTGTTGAGAAGGTCCTTGAAAAGGAGAAACCTGACGGAATTCTTTTGTCATTTGGCGGACAGACCGCCCTGAACTGCGGTATAGCCCTGTTCAAGAACGGGGCCCTGGAAAGGCACAATGTCCGTGTTCTGGGAACTCCGGTACAGGCGATCATGGATACCGAAGATCGTGATTTGTTCATTAAAAAACTGGATGAGATCGGGGTGAAGACCATTCAGAGTTTCGCCGTCACCGATGTGGAGGATGCTGTAAAAGCAGCTGTTGAACTTGGTTATCCCATCATTATCAGGGCAGCCTATACGCTCGGGGGACAGGGCAGCGGGTTCTGCAACCATGAGACGGAACTGAGAAGAATGGCCGAGAAGGCCTTTTCTTATGCCCCGCAGATACTCGTCGAAAAATCCCTCAAGGGCTGGAAGGAAGTTGAATACGAAGTGGTGCGGGATTGTTACGACAACTGCATCACGGTGTGCAACATGGAAAATTTTGATCCGCTTGGCATACATACCGGAGAAAGCATTGTTGTAGCGCCATCACAAACCCTGACAAACTCGGAATATCATGTTCTCCGGCAGCTTGCCATTATGATAATCCGGCATATCGGAATCGTCGGCGAATGCAACATACAATATGCCCTTGATCCTTACTCCGAAGATTACCGTGTTATTGAAGTCAATGCCCGGTTGTCGCGTTCCAGCGCCCTTGCTTCCAAAGCCACCGGATATCCGCTTGCATTTGTCGCCGCCAAACTTGCCCTGGGGTACGGACTGCACGAAATAAAGAACTCCATCACCAAGACCACCTCTGCCTTTTTTGAACCCGCTCTCGATTACATTGTCTGCAAGATCCCGCGCTGGGACCTGAATAAATTCATCGGCGTTTCCAAGCAGATCGGCAGCAGTATGAAAAGTGTCGGGGAAGTCATGGCCATTGGCCGTACTTTTGAAGAGGTCATACAGAAGGGATTGCGCATGATAGGTCAGGGTATGCACGGCTTTGTCGGCAACCGTGACCTTGCCTTCGATGATGTGGAGCGTGAACTGTCCGAACCCACGGATATGCGCATATTTGTGATAGCAGATGCCTTTTCCAAGGGATATTCGGTTGAAAAAATACATGAACTTACCCGCATCGACCCCTGGTTCCTCCACAAGCTTAAAAACATCTTCAAACTCAAGAACAAGCTTGAACAGTACGATTCGCTTGCTGATCTGCCCGATGATCTGCTCCGGTCAGCCAAGGTCTATGGATTTTCAGATTTTCAGATCGCCCGTTCGATCATGAAGGATATGCCGGAATACATGCAGGAGGGCTTACTGGAAGTGCGAAAGCACCGCAAGCTGCTGGGCATAGTTCCCGTGGTCAAACAAATTGATACACTGGCTGCCGAATATCCTGCCATGACCAACTATCTTTACCTTACTTATAGTGGCCGTTCAAATGATGTTGAATATAAAGGTGATCATAAATCTGTTATAGTACTTGGATCCGGCGCTTATCGCATTGGAAGCAGCGTTGAATTCGACTGGTGTAGTGTCAACGCACTATATGCCATCAACAAAGAAGGTTACCGTTCGGTAATGATCAACTACAATCCTGAAACGGTCAGCACCGATTATGATATCTGCGACAGGTTATATTTTGACGAGCTATCATTTGAACGGGTAATGGACATTGTTGAACTGGAAAACCCGCATGGCGTGATATTGTCCATGGGGGGACAGATCCCCAACAACCTGGCAATGCGTCTTTATGATCAGCAGGTGAATATTCTGGGAACCTCTCCCCTTTCGATCGATAATGCGGAAGACCGGCACAAATTCTCCACACTCTGCGATGATCTTCAAATTGACCAGCCGAGATGGAGAGAACTTACCAGCATACGTGAGACTTATGATTTTGTTGATGAGGTCGGATTTCCGGTGCTCATCAGGCCTTCTTATGTGCTTTCCGGGGCAGCCATGAACGTTGTATCCAACAAGGATGAAATGGAACATTATCTCAGCCTTGCTGCCAAAGTATCCAAACAATATCCCGTTGTGGTATCAGAATTTATTGAGCAGGCCAAGGAAATTGAACTCGATGCCGTCGCCAGGGAAGGGGAGCTGATTGCCTATGCCATCAGTGAACATGTTGAATTTGCCGGCGTTCATTCGGGTGATGCCACCATTGTGTTCCCCGCGCAAAAGATATACTTCGAAACCATGCGAAGGATCAAACGAATCTCCCGGCAGATCGCCAGGGAGCTCAAAATATCAGGCCCCTTTAACATTCAGTTCCTGGCCAAGGACAACGATATAAAAGTCATTGAATGCAACCTGCGGGCTTCCCGCAGTTTTCCCTTTGTCTCCAAGGTCCTGAAAGTAAATTTCATTGAACTTGCTACCCAGGTGATCCTCGACAAACCGGTTGAAAAACCCCGTAAATCCGTATTTGATCTCGACTGTATCGGGGTGAAAGCACCCCAGTTCTCTTTTTCACGCCTGCAGAAAGCAGATCCTGTTCTCGGGGTCGATATGGCCTCTACAGGTGAAGTGGGTTGTATCGGTGAGAATTTCTACGAGGCAATACTTAAAGCAATGCTTTCGGTAGGATATAATTATCCCAAGAAAAATATTTTGTTATCAACCGGCCCTATGCGTTCCAAGGTGGAACTTGTAAACAGCTGCAAATTGCTGGCGGAAAAGAGCTATAACCTTTTTGCCACCCGTGGTACTGCCCAGTTCCTTGAAATGAACGGGATACCCTGCACCATGTTGCACTGGCCCGATGAAGAGGCAAAACCCAACACGCTTGATTACCTGAGAAACAAAATGATCGACCTGGTCATTAACATCCCCAAAGACCTTTCCAAGAGTGAATTAAGCAACGATTACCATATCCGCAGGAGCGCGGTGGACTTTAATATTCCGCTGATTACCAACAGCCGGCTGGCCAGCGCTTTTCTTACTGCTGTGTGCAAGCTTTCACTGGAGGATATTGCCATAAAAAGCTGGGGGGAATACTAGAAACAGTGCCTTGTCGTCCTGAGCATTTTTGTCATCCTTCCCTTCGGTAAGCATGACTGTGCCAAATCAATCACAGACTGCCTCTTTGCCGGGATTATTCCTGTAATCAAACATCAGGGTGATCTGCTCCCGTGTTATTCTCGGCTCTGAAAGGAGAGGCAGGTTATCCATACTGAAAAATCCGGTTTCACTGGTTTCCATACCGCCTTTTAAGTCCCCTCCCAGTTCCTCACACAGAATGAAAATCTTGTAAATGTGATACAGATCGGGCGGATGACTGTGGCACTTTTTATCAAGAACGGCCAGCATCCGTATCGGCCTGACCTCCAACCCCGCTTCCTCATATACCTCTTTCCTGGCTACTTCAAAAGGTGTCAGCCCCACATCTGCCCAGCCCCCGGGCACCGACCAGCGACCATCGATTGTCTCCCTGACCATCAGGATCTGGTCACCCCGGAATACAACTCCACGGACATCAACCTTTGGCGTTTGGTAGCCCTTTTCGGATGAAAACACATCTATCAGCTTATCCATGGGTAATTCCGTAAAATCATGCATGATCTCCAAACTTAGCTGCCTGATCTGCTGATACCTGTCAATATCGTATTTGTTTTCCGAATACTCAAGCCCCGCCTGGGCAATTGCCTGCAACCGCTTGGCCATCTCCAGCCAGGGATAGACGTTCTGTTTCTTCATAACCTATTTTATAAGAATTTGTCCCGCTTTATAATGAAATACATTCGCTTTACCTAAAGCCTCGATTAAGGTAATATCTGCTAAATCATTAATTGTAATAGATTTACCTTGTTATTATCCACAAGGAAGTCGGGTTTCCGGATTTCCCTGATCTGTTCTTTTTCGCACGGCAGGTCATCATCAACCAGCACTTCCAATTCAGCAGGTGAAGGTTTATGTTTTCCTGTGAATACAGGACTTTCAGGCGGAAGTCCTGTTTTTCGGGTATAAGAGCCCTCTTCCTTTTCACGGAACGTGTTCATTACCGGTTGTACTTCTTGCAAAATTATACTTATATTTTGAACCAGTTCTTACCACCGACCTTGCAGTCTTTGGTCCTGACTCTTTTTATACTCAGGTGCTATTGTCCAAAGACTTCCCGCAAAACAGCAAAGGATTTAAGCCGCGAGAATCCATCCAGATGCAGCGAATAATGGCGGATCAGCCGTTCAAGCAACAATGTCCGGCTGGCATGTGAAAGCCGGATGTCAGGGGGCGGTCCCTGGGGACTGGCCAGAAATTCCGACAAAGCCGAAGAAGCCTCTTCCGGGAGGCCATAAAAGAGCTGGAGATCCGGAGAAACAGTATCCTCTTTGACAGGGTTCAACCCCCCGGGTAAAATTCCAAGAAACCGGGAATAAATCAGCATAAACCAGATGTGAAAATTTACGATCCCTTCCTCCCGGGTATCAAGTAATTGAAAAGCATGAAAAAGAAAGGAGAACAAGGTCGGATTGCTTTCCTCTTCCCTTAGGGTAAGATAAAGAATTTCCGACAGGAACATGGCCATGGTGCTTTTGGTGACATTGAACGGGATAGTAGCATAGTGAAAGGGGCAGCTTGCCTCCTTCATCCTTTGCAGATCGCGGCTGGCCCGGTAATAAAAATCCGTTTCCAGCAGTGTAAGCGGCTGAAAAAGGGTCGAAGGGAACCTGGATTTTTTGGATCTCACGCCGCTCACCATACAGCATAACCGGCCATGATTTTCAGTATACAGCGTTACGATCAGGCTGGACTCACCGTATCTGACCTGATGAAGCACAATGGCCCGAGTTTTGTTCAGCATGACCTGCAGCCTTTTGTTGTCATTTCCTAATGGATAAACAGCAATTTGGTTACATGGGTTTTAGACCCATCATCATTGGTGCAGAAGACCAGGTAAACACCTGTCTGTACTCTTTCTCCCCGGAAGTTCCTGCCATCCCATACGGCCTGGCCGCCCAGTGCAACGGTTTCGAATACAAGATTTCCGCTGATATCGGTTATCTTAACATTGACATTCTCCACAAGACCTGTAACGGTAATGTCACCCTGGTAGTTTTCGCGGACAGGATTGGGAAAAACATACACGTTCCCGAAATCATCCCCTCCTTCGGTCGCCCTTCCCCTGAAGGAAATGATCCCTTTGGCGGTACCAAAAAAGACTTCGCCTGTTTTGTCGTTAACCGCCACCGTCTGTACATTGTTGGAAAATAGCGGGCTGTTCTCTTCTGAGAAATGGTAAATCTCCTTCCTGCCGTCAGGTGATACGAGGAAAACACCGGATTTCTCGGTTGCCAGCCATTTCTGGTTGGCTCCGTCCACTGCAATGGCATTGATCCGTTCAGTGGACAAAAGCAGGTCCACAAAAGAAGTGCCGTCATTTCTGGGTATTTCAGGCTGAATTCCTGTGAGCACCTCCTCATCGAATACTTCTGCAGCGTTATAATAAATCACCGGACCCTTGTTGGTTCCCACCCAAATATCCCCCTCTTTGTCTTCCGCAACGGCATATACCTTATCGAGCAAATTGGGTACCTGGTTGCGCACGATAAAGAACCTTTCGCGTAAAGTGGTCCCTCCGCTTTCCTGAAGTACCAGTACGCCTTCATTTTCCAGGGTAATCCATACCTGGCCCTGCGTACTCACCATGAGTTCACGGGTAGTGGTGTTAAATCCGAAGCCGTCAAAATCGAGTTGCACCGGTTCCAGAGCAGCTCCGGCCTTTCGCCGGTACACGCCCTGTTCACTGTTGGAGGTGCATATCCAGAGATTTCCGTTCTGGTCAAAATCAGTACCGGTAACCCGTACATAACCGTGATCATAACCGGGAACCGGCTGAAGGACACCGTCTGTCTCATCGATTATGTCGATCAGCTTGCCATCCTGAAACTCGGCTATACCATATCCAAAAGAACCGCCAATTACATGGCCGTGGTTTATCGGATCGATTGATATCTCAGAAATATTCAGAAACCCGGCCAATTCGGGAATTGTATTTTCATTATAGCTGTTCCAGTCCTCGCCGATAAAAGAATAGGCCCCGTAACCCGACCATTTGGAGTTATCTGTTCCGCCGCCGGCCCATAACTCGCCTCCGAGAATCTCAATATCACCGGCGTCTCTGTAAGCCGGACCATCCGGATGGATCACTTCTCCATTTCCTGCTTCATCCAATCTGACCATCCCGCTATAGGGATCAGCATACCACAATCGTTGCCTGGAGTCATACAGGGAATGATTTGCATAATACGTGAGAACATCCCGGATCAATTGGTCCTGACTGCCATATACCTTGGTCCTCAGCGTTGAAGAGATCACCAGGTAACCATGCTGTTCCCCGAGGTAGTTGAAAGCATCGTTGTAATTATTTGGCCATACCTCCCAACCAGAATCGGACAGGGTGATGATTTCATCGTATCCCGAAACAGCATTGCGGTAAATACTGAAAAGGTGATTATCATGCCAGGCCAGAAAGCGGTATTCCGAGCCTGGGTCCGGGAGATTTTCCATGCGGTGCCATGCATTGAAATCCACCAGGTTCGGATTGGTGTACTCAGCCCTGTAAATACCCTGTGCCGTGGCGGCATACAAATACTGCCCGTCGAAAGTGATATCATTAACAAAGATTTGTGACCCGCCCGGCCCGAAGAAATAAGAATCCTTGATTTCATGTCTGGAAAGGTCACATAGAACTATCCCGAATCCACAGGCCAGATAGGCCTGGTTATTGAGGAAAAAGATGTTGTTGACCGATTTTTCACCGGAGATCATCTTCCGCTTGATATCCGGGATGTTGATAACGCTGTCGCCTGAAACAAGGTCAATGTTTCCGTTTTTGTAACCGATCACCAGGATGTTGGCAGAGGCGCCGTAACCGATTGTGGAAATATCTGCATCCGACAAACCGGTTACCTTGGAATATTTCCGGATGCTGTTATCGCGGGTATCGAAAGAAAACAAACCACCCCCCAGGGTCGCACAAAAGATCCGCCCGTTATATTCCGCAAGCCTGTTGCCCTGAAGGTACGGCAGGTGATCGCGCCAGGACCCGTTGGGGATCTGTGCACGGATGCCGGTAAATCCCAGGCTGACAATTACAGTCAGCAGAACAATACTGGTTCTTTTCATTTTTCCTCCTGCTGTCGTGAAAAATAGGCAAGCAGCTCACCAACGGCAAGTGCCCGGTGTGATATCGTGTTTTTATCGTTGAGTGACATTTCAGCAAATGTTTCCTGACGGCCTTCCGGCTGAAAAATGGGGTCATAACCAAATCCTTCCGTTCCTCGCTTTTCAAGCAGGATAGTCCCTTGAATTTCTCCCTGGAAAATCGTCAGATTACCCTTTTCAACCAGTGCAATAACCGTACGGAACCTGGCTTTCCGGTTTTTTTCCCCGGTCATTCTGGACAAAACCTTGTTCATGTTGTCTTCGAAGGAGCAGCTTTCACCGGCATACCTGGCGGAAAATACGCCAGGTTCCCCTTGCAGGGCATCGATCTCAAGTCCCGTATCATCAGCAAAACAATTCAATCCGAAATGCTCATAAACAAAAAAGGCCTTTTGGGTTGCATTGCCTTCAATGGTATCCTGGTCCTCGGGAATGTCACCTTTGAATCCGATGTCTGCCAGGTTAAGCAGTTCAACTTTGTCACCGATAGCGTGAAGAATTTCTTTAAATTTATGCATGTTATTGGTGGCGAATACCAACCTGGGTTTTTCCTTGCTGTTCATCCTTGCTTTGATTTCACTTCTTCCGAAAAAACAAAAACAAGGAAAAATCCTTGTTTTCGTTCTATCCTTTTATCAACCTTCTTCCCTTATCCCCCACTTGCGCTGAATCCCCCACCAAGCTTAGCCGGTCTGGGATTGATGCAAATAACCGGGATTCTTTCGCTGTTGGCGATGATATATTGTTCCTGGGGTCCCAGCACATAATCGGTAAAGCCAATGTCACGTGTAGTCATCAGCAGAATGGCATCCGCATCAACTGTTTTGGCGTATTGAACTGTCTCCTTCCCGAAATCATTTTCTCCGACGGCCATTTGAGATTCAAACCGGATGGTCTTGCTGTTGAAATATTTTGTAATGAAAAACATATTGGAATCCAATCCCTTTCGGAAATTACTGTCGGCATATTTAGCACGGAAAAGGTGAAACTTGGTACCGAATTTTTTTGAAAAGAAATGTGTCCAGCTGACACACTCTTTGGTTTCGCGTTTATAGTTGATCGGTAGCACGATGTTTTTCATGACTTCGCTCTTTGGCGATTCCTGTACCACAATAAAGGGGGCTTTTGAGCTGGCAATAACCTTCAGGGCCCAGCTGCCCAGAAATTTCTGCATACCGATGATACCGTGTGTGCCCATCACAACCAGCAGCGTATTCAACTCGGTAGCAAGGTCTCCGATGGTATGAAAGATTGATCCGGCACGAACAACAAAAGAAAATTTCAGGGTCGGGTCATTGAATCTCTGTTTGATTTCATCCGACATGCGCTTTTCTGCATCCCTGATCTCCTGTTCTTTTTTAACAATATGAACCACTGCGATTTCACCATTGATCATCGATGACATCTGAACAGCGTGTTCTACGGCATACACGGACTTTTCGGTAAAGTCCCATGTAACCATAATCAGGTTTTTTTCATGTTCCATGCTCAATGCATATTTTTCATAAAACTATAAAATTATTTGTTTATTTTGAATATCAGGTGAAAAAACATGAAAATTTGATGATTTTATGACTTTTACCAATTGGCGGATCGCTTTGAAATGTCTATTTTTGAAACCTAATCTCATACGTTCTGCCATGGAAACTTTCGACTGGAAAAACATGCCTTTTGGTTATGTTAAAACTGATTATAACGTTAGGTGCTATTTTAAAGACGGGAAATGGGGAGAAATTGAAGTGTCGTCTTCGGAAATTATAAATATGCATATGGCTGCCACTTGTCTGCATTATGGTCAGGAAGCCTTTGAGGGTCTTAAGGCATTCCGTGGTGCTGACGGCAAAATAAGGGTATTCAGGTGGGAAGCAAATGCCAGGCGTATGAGCGATACCGCGGAAGGCATAAAAATGGCTCCTGTGCCGCCTGAGATTTTCAGGAAATGCATTTTTATGGCAGTGAAAATGAATGAAAGATTTGTACCTCCTTACGGTTTTGGTGCATCGCTCTACATACGGCCCCTGCTCATTGGTACAGGCCCCGAAGTGGGCGTAAAACCATCCAGGGAATACATGTTCATGGTCTTTGTAACTCCGGTCGGCCCTTATTTCAAAGAAGGATTCAGACCGGTTGACATAATGGTCTGCAGGGGGTTTGACCGGGCGGCCCCATTGGGTACCGGCCGCTTCAAAGTCGGCGGCAATTATGCCGCCAGTCTGAATTCACTGGAACTTGCACATCAGCAGGGCTTTTCGACTACGCTTTACCTTGATCCGAAAGAAAAGAAATACATTGATGAAGCGGGGCCTGCCAATTTCTTTGCCATACGGGATAATTGCTACATCACACCGGAATCAAATTCCATTCTTCCTTCCATTACCAATATGAGCCTGCAGCAGCTTTGCAAAGACATGGGTTTGAAAGTAGAACGCAGACCTGTTCCCTTCGAGGAATTACCCACTTTTGAAGAGGTAGGCGCCTGCGGTACTGCAGCTGTTATCACTCCGATCCGAAAAATCGTTGATCCCGACAACAACAAGATCTACGAATATTGCCGCGACGGTGACCCCGGTCCTGTTTCCACCAGGCTTTACAACAAGCTTATTGCCATTCAGAACGGGGAAGAACCCGACCTGCATAGCTGGACAGAATTGGTGGACTGAAAACGGACGTTAATCAAAGTTTTCAGATTATTTATCAGTTATTTCCAGTAAATTATAACCTGTTTGATAATCTTTTCGTTACTTATGATTATTGCACTTTGTATTTACCTCATTGTTGAAATTTCAATTCCATTAACCTTTTAATTCATGATTTATGAGTAAAAATTTTAAGATTTTCGGTGCGCTGGCGGTGGCAAGTGTGATTTTACTGGGCCTGGGGTCCTGTAAAAAGGATAAAGACGAAACAAGTGTGAAAGATTTTCTTTCTGTTGACGGAGCAACGTTTGTATCGGGTTCATTTCCTGCAGCTTCTACAGGTGATAACATGCCCGAAGTGACCGATGTTACGGGAAACAGTTCTGTGATCGAAGGTGGTTCCAACCCGATTGCAGTGTATGCTTCTGTTCCGGCCACAAAAGTGCTGGTGGGTGTTGAAGGTACCAGCGGGTACTTTGAATATCTTTCAGCTACAAAGAGTACATCCATTGTTTATACGCTTTCCCTGGTTTTGTCGACCAGCATCCCCGGTGAAGAATTTGTGATCATCATTGCCATTGTGGATGATTATGGCAATGTGAGCGCAATCTATGAGTTGCCTGTCAGTATTGTTGAGGTCGGAACAGGTCAGTTACAGGTCAGCCTGTCATGGGATCAGCCCAATGATGTTGACCTCCACCTGGTAGAACCCGACGGTGAGGAGATATACTATTCCAACCTGGTATCCACCAACGGAGGCGAGCTCGATCTGGATTCCAATCCCGGATGTGAAATCGACGGCATTCAGAATGAAAACATCACTTATTCAGATGAAAGTACGGTTGAAGCCGGTACCTATACTGTAAGAATCGACCTTTACGACGAGTGCTATGTCACAGCACAAACCAATTATATCGTTACAGCACGCCTGGATGGCCAGCTGATCGCGCAGCAATCGCTGACAAATCCTTATAACGGATACTTCCCGGCAAATTCAACCGGTGACTGGGGTGGTTCAGGATCAGGTGTCCAGGTCATGCAGTTCACCCTGAGCGGGAACCAGATGAAAAGTACCGGTGCTTTAACATTCAGGGCAATCAGGTTCCCTGTTGCAAAAGAAAGGACCGTCAACAGCGTAAAAGCATCACGGATGAAATAACCTGCGGGTTTGTATCATCTGTCCAAACCACCCTTCAGGCTTTGCTGAAACGCCTGAAGGGTGGTTTTTTATTGTAATCCTGTTTCTGAGAAATTGTTTTATCTTTGGCAGGTGAAAGTTAACAGATGCAGGGAAAAGACAATACCATTCAACGCCGGCTGACCGCCTCCTATTTAACTTCCGTTGTGAGTATTACCCTGGTTTTGTTTCTGCTGGGTCTTGCCGGTATGCTTGTTCTGAATGCCAAAAAACTATCGGATTATGTCAGGGAAAACATCGGGATATCCGTATACCTCAACGATGATGTGCGGGAGGTGGATGTTTTCAGCCTGCAAAAAACGCTCGATGCAATGAAATCCGTTAAGGAAACCCGTTATATTACCCGTGAAAAGGCTGCAGAGGACTTCAAGAAAGAACTGGGCGAGGATTTTGTTGAATTTCTTGGTGAAAACCCGCTTCCATCCTCCATCGATGTCAAACTTATGGCACCTTACGCCAATCCCGACAGCTTTGCGGTTCTTGAAAAAGAATTCCGCGCATATCCTCAGGTTGCTGATGTTGCCTATCAGAAGGACTTGGTTTATGCGGTCAATTTGAATATCCGAAAAATCAGCCTGGCCATTCTGGGATTCAGCATACTGCTCTTTCTGATTGCCGTTACCCTGATCGCCAATACCATTCGACTGACCGTGTATTCCAAGCGGTTTATCATCCGAACCATGCAACTGGTAGGTGCGCACAACCATGTTATCAGACGTCCTTTCCTGATCAAAGGCGTGACCCAGGGAATTGTTGCGGCATTCATTGCCATGTTTTTGATTCTGGCAGTGATCTTTATGGCTGAGAAGCAACTCGAGGGTCTCTACAGCTTTTACGATTTCCAGATCCTGGGTATTGTATTTGCCAGCATCCTTGTCATAGGTCTATTGATAGCGTGGATCTCCACCCTGTTATCGGTTAATAAATACCTGAACATGAAGACAGACAATCTGTACACTTAATTCTATACACGTATGGCAAAAAAGTCCGAAATAAAAGAGTCCATTCCCGGTTTTGCTTTTAGCCGCGAAAATTACATTTATCTGATCATTGGATTTGTGATCATTATTGTCGGTTTTCTGCTTATGATGGGAGGAAAATCACCTGATCCCAATACTTTTAATGAAAAGGAAATCTTCAGTTTCAGAAGGATAACCCTGGCTCCAGTTGTTGTATTGATAGGTTTTGCATTCGAAATATGGGCCATCATGAAAAAACCAAGGGATCCGAAGAAAGCATAGCAAATCTGCACCATTCTCTGAGACGAAAATATGGAAATCAATGCATTGTCGGAGAGTTTCTCTATGGGTAAAGTACTGCTTTTCAACAAACCCCTGTACTGGACCTCCTTCGATCTGGTGAACAAAGTAAAGAACATCCTCCGGTACAGGCTTAACCTGAAGAAGCTGAAAATCGGGCATGCCGGAACCCTTGATCCACTGGCCACCGGTCTGATGATTTTATGTACGGGAAAAGAAACCAGGAACATTGACAAATACCAGGCGCAGCCCAAGGAGTATCTTGCCCGTATCAGGCTTGGTGCAACCACTCCGTCCTTTGACCTGGAGACAGAAATCGATAACCATTATCCTTACGGGAACATCCGTAAACAGGATGTTGAAAGTGTTCTGGCAGGATTTGGCGGGATTCAGTCTCAGGTGCCTCCCAGTTATTCGGCCAAATTTGTTAATGGCACAAGGGCTTATAAGCTGGCACGGAAAGGTGAACAGCCTGTCCTGCCTCCAAGAGACATAACGGTTCATGAGATTTCTCTAGTTGCTTTTAATCTCCCGGATATCGAAATTCGTGTTGTTTGCAGCAAGGGAACCTATATCCGGTCATTAGCCCGGGATATAGGATCAGGACTGGGCTCGGGGGCTCATCTGACAGGACTTGTAAGGACAGCTACAGGAGATTTTTTATTAAAGGATGCTTTAAGTATCGAAGAATTTGAAAGAAATTTAGTTTTTTTGTAACCTTTTTTTCTGCTTTGCGTATATATTTGGTTTATTTGATACATTCTTCATCATTTAAGTACTATGAAACTTTCGCAGTATAAATACAATCTTCCGGATGATCTGATTGCCAAATTCCCGGCTGACAAGCGTGACGAATCAAAACTCATGATTGTAGACCGCACAACGGGCAAAATTGAACACAAGGTTTTCAGGGATGTAATCGATTACTTTGGTGAAGGAGATGTACTTGTTGTGAACAATACCAAGGTATTCCCTGCCAGGTTGTATGGCAATAAGGAAAAGACCGGCGCCGAGATTGAGGTTTTTCTGCTGCGTGAGCTGAATCGTGAACAAAGGTTATGGGATGTGCTGGTAGATCCGGCCAGGAAGATCAGGATCGGGAATAAGCTTTATTTCGGCGATGATGATGAGACGCTGGTTGCTGAGGTGATTGATAATACCACTTCCAGGGGACGCACGCTTCGCTTTTTGTTCGACGGCGACTATGATGAATTCAAGAAGACCTTGTTCAAGCTGGGGGAAACGCCATTGCCCAAATTCATCAAAAGAGCCGTACAACCTGAAGACCGTGACAGGTACCAGACCATATTTGCCAAGCATGAAGGGGCAGTTGCTGCACCTACGGCAGGTTTGCATTTCAGCCGGGAATTACTTAAACGTCTTGAGATCAAAGGATCACATTTTGCCGAAATAACCTTGCATGTCGGCCTGGGTAATTTCAGAACCGTAGATGTAGAAGACCTGACGAAACATAAAATGGACTCGGAGCGGATCATCATTACGGAAGAGGCCGCCAATATTGTAAATGCCGCCAAGGATGCCCATAAGCATGTTTGTGCCGTGGGTACAACTGTTCTTCGCACGCTCGAAAGTTCTGTTTCCACCGCCGGACACCTCAAACCCTATGACGGATGGACTAACAAATTCATCTTCCCTCCCTATGAATTCAGTGTCCCGACACGCATGATATCGAATTTCCATCTTCCTTTATCCACCTTGTTGATGATGGTTTCAGCCTTTGCAGGCTATGAACTTCTCTTTGAGTCCTACAAGGTTGCCATCAAGGAAAAATATCACTTCGGTACTTATGGCGATGCCATGTTGATATTATAGGTACCTCCGTGCCATGCGGCTTACCCGTGAATTCTTTGAACGAGATGTGCTTCAGGTAGCTCCCGACATGGTTGGTAAAATCCTTGTCAGAAAAAGCATTGGCATCCATCGTCACCTCATCACAGAAGTTGAAGCCTACAGTGGCATTGAAGATCAGGCCTCCCATGCCCGTTTTGGCAGAACCACGAGAAACAGCATTATGTTTGCACGCGGTGGTTTGGTGTACGTATACCTCATTTATGGGATGTACTGGATGCTTAACGTTGTCACCGGTCCCGAAAATCATCCCCAGGCTATACTCATACGTGGCCTGCAGGGGATCAACGGACCGGGAAAGCTTACGAAAGCCCTGGGAATCGACCGGACATTTTACGGGGAAGATTTATCCACATCCGGACGCATATGGATAGAAAACGGATTGGAAAAACCTGATTTTATTCAAACACCGCGTTTTGGTATTGCATATGCCGGGGAACCATGGAAAAGCAAGCCCTGGCGCTATATCAGGGTTCAACGGCCTGAAATTTCCTGATCAACTCTTCACCGGCATCATCCACCAGCGTTAGCACATGTTTCCCGGGTGACGGTAAAAGCTCTACCTGGTGAATGTTTCTGGTAGCCGCAATAAACTGGTCATCCAGGTGCCAGTAAATTACAGCATCGGGATTGTTGTGCACCGCCTCAAAAATGACCCTTCCCCTGTTTCCGCTGAGTTCCACCGGAATATAGACTTTGATTTCCTCCCGCGGATAAACCAGGTCCATGGATTTTCTGCTGAAGGGCTCGCATCCTATTTTGTAAGGAGGCAGGCTGAGGTAATCGCTGTGACGTTTTTTAAAATACCATTCCTGGATTGGGGGAAGGACAAACCAGGGTATGTGAACCATACTGTCAACCGGGTAACAATCACTGCTCACCCTGAGATCCATGGCTGCATTTAAATGGACCAACCGGTGAAAGGGACAGGGCGGTGATTTAAGCCCATTCAGCGGAATCTGCACGGTATCTGGTTCCGGACAATTGGGACCGGCCAGGTAACCGCTGGTTTTACATACAACAGCAACCTTCAGTTCGTCGGCAGGCGGACTGAACCACCCCGAAGCCGGAAGTAATCCGAAAATATCGAAGAGCAAAGGAGCTGCTGCTGCTATCCCGGTGAGTCCTGGTCTCCCTTCACCATCGGCATTTCCCACCCAGACCCCGACAACATAATCGGGGGATGTTCCAATTGCCCAGCCATCGCGATATCCAAAACTCGTGCCTGTTTTCCATGCAATCTTCCGAGATGAACTGTATTGTTTCCACCCTGCCTCCTCTTCAGGTCGGTTAACTTCTTCCATGGCATTGTATGCATACCATACCGAAGAGGCGTTAAATCCGAAAGGTTCCGTACCGCCTGGTCCCGTGATATGTTCCACGCCGGCAATATAGTCAGGTGGCCTGTAATCTGACCGATAATACTGTCCAGTTGCGCCATAATGTTTCAACACCCGCGACAAGGCGGCATAGATATTGGTCATTTCTTCGAGACTTCCTTCAGCCCCTCCCAGAATTAGTGCAAGTCCATAATGGTCTGCTGTCCGGTTCACTGTTCTCATGCCCAGTGTCCTGATAAGGTTGTGAAAGCGTTCCACACCATAAGCTCTCAGCATTAAAACAGCCGGGACATTGAGCGATCTTGAGAGCGCCCTGTTGGCAGACACAGCACCTTCGAACTGTCCATCAAAATTAAGCGGGGCAAATCCATTCAGGTTAAGCGGAATATCCGGAACAAGGCTTGCTGGTAACAGCTTGCCATCATCCAGCATGGCTGCGTATAACAAGGGCTTTAACAGGCTACCTGTGCTTCTCGGTGAAGATATTACATCCACTTCATTCCCGTGCGTCCTTTCACCCGGATATCCGCAATTTCCTACGTATGCCCTGACACTGCCGGTTTCAACCTCGATCACAATGGCCGCTGCATTATGAATTTCATTGTACTGCAGCTTTTTATGATGTCGTTCCACCAGATCATTTACCTGTATTTGCAGTGTGGCGTCAAGCGTGGTGGTGCTTATCCTGCCTGCGTAACCGCGACAAAACCTGTCGAGCAGGTGTGGCGCGCTTCTGGGCATAGGCAAAGGCTTATCAGGCATGGTTTCCAACAATGACAGGCGGAGGGTGGTGCTATCCATCCAGCCCAGTTCAGCCATGCGCTCAAGCAACTGGTTCCGTTTAAGGAGCAATATTCCCCTGTTTTTTCCCGGATGTACCAGAGCGGGTGAATTTGGAAGAACGGCCAGCGTGGCAGCCTCCGCCCAGGATAAATTGTCGCTTCCTGTTCCAAAGTAACGCCATGAGGCCGTTTCAATGCCTACAACATTTCCGCCGTACGGTGCATGTGAAACATACAGGGAAAGAATTTCATCTTTTGAATATTTCAGCTCCAGTCGTGTGGCCAGGACAATTTCTACCGCTTTTTCCCATACCGACCTGGGTTTATCCTTCCTCGACAGCCGGATGGTTTGCATAGTAAGCGTGCTTCCGCCACTGACGATCCGGCCGTACTTCAGGTTTAACTTGGCCGCCCTGAACAGGGAAACGGGATTGAACCCCGGGTGATAATAAAAAAACCTGTCTTCAAATGCCAGGGTTGTTATTTTGACTTTTTCAGCAACATGGGTACCTGTCGGGAACCGCCACTGTCCATCCGCTGCCACCCTGGCTCCCAGCAACAGGCCGTTTTTATCCAAAATCACTGTGGAGGCCGGATCATCAAACAGTTCTCCCGGCACTAGCAGAATATATCCGGAAAAAAGTAAAATACAACAGCTTAGCCAGTACTTTCTTCTTTTGATCCAGCCAATTATCCGCTCTTGGAGTATCTTCTTCATTTCAAAACTGAACTGCCTAACCTCCTGCCTTTTTGGCCTTGAAACCTTTGTCTGCCAAAAAAGCCATGACCTTCTCCCTGAAATTGCCCTGGATTACTACCACTCCTTCTTTGACAGATCCACCGGTACCGCAGTACTTTTTTAGCGCCGTTGCCAGCTTTTCCAGGTCGGCAGGATTCCCGATAAAACCCTTGATCAGGGTAACTGTTTTACCTTTTCTGGCTTTGGAATCAAGCCAAACATAGAGTTGCTGCCGTGCAGGAGGCAGGGTTATATCCTGCTCTGCTGACCCTGAATCGAATACAAAATCCGGATTTGTTGAGTATACGATGCCTTCCCGCTTTTTCATCAGTACATTTTATATTATATTGGCTTAAATTAACATCATTTCAGCTGAACTTAAAATTGTTAATGCGATATTCGCTTTTTAATTTGGTTTTTTTTCAAAAACTTGCACCTTCAAATTAACAATAAAATTATTCAAAAGCATGAAATTCCGGCTTGCCAACAACCTTCTCGGATGGATCATCTTTTCATTGTCCGCCGCAGTGTATCTGCTAACCATCGAGCCAACCGTCAGCCTTTGGGACTGTGGTGAGTTCATATCCAGTGCCTTCAAACTACAGGTAGGTCATCCTCCCGGAGCGCCGCTTTTCATGATCATGGGAAGATTTTTCTCGCTCTTTGCAGGAGATCATACCGATAAGGTAGCGATGATGGTCAATGCTTCATCAGCTATTGCAAGCGCCTTTACGGTCATGTTCTTATTCTGGACAATTACCCACCTGGCGGTCCGGTTGACGGATTACCGGAATCCCCTGGCAAAGACAAACGGTAAAGCAGGTCCGGAACAGTTAAGCCTGCGTGATAAGATTATCATTCTGGGAAGCGGTGCTGTTGGGGCCATGGCTTTCACCTTCTCGGACAGTTTTTGGTTTTCAGCCGTCGAAGGTGAAGTATATGCCAGTTCATCGCTTTTTACGGCTGTGGTATTCTGGGCGGTATTAAAATGGGAAAACGATGCCGACGCAAAATATGCTGACAGGTGGCTGGTGTTGATCGCCTACCTGATGGGGCTGTCAATAGGCGTTCACCTGTTGAACCTGCTTGCGATTCCGGCCATTGTGCTGATCTATTATTTCAGGAAATACGAAGTTACCACATGGGGTGTCATCAAGGCCTTGGCAGCATCGGTTTTATTGCTTGGTGCTTTCATGTACCTGGTCATTCCCGGGGTAATATGGCTTGCCTGCAGGTTTGAGCTCATTTTTGTCAACGGCTTCGGTATGCCCTTTAACTCCGGCGTACTGATATATGCAGTGCTGCTTATAGGAGGCCTTGTATATGGAATCTGGAAGACTTACCGGAATGGCAAAACGATCCTGAATACCATCTTGCTTATGATTACGGTAATCCTCATCGGCTATTCTTCCTTTTCCATGATCGTTATCCGGTCACTTGCCAATCCTCCAATGGATGAGAACAATCCTGAAACCGTGTTTGCGCTTCAATACTACCTCAACCGTGAACAATACGGGGACCGGCCGCTGATAAAGGGTCAGTACTTTAACGCCAGACCGGTTGCCATTAAGGAAGGGAAACCCACTTATTCTCCGGTTGACGGGAAATATAAGATTACAAACCGAAAATTCTCTTACAAGTACGATCCGGCCTATACCACCCTGTTTCCCAGAATGTGGAGCAGTGACAACGAACATATTAATGTTTATATGGAATGGGCGGGTCTTAAGGAAAGCAGGCTGTATGAGCCCCGCAGGGATGCAGAAAACAACATCGTACGAGATAATGCAGGAAACATCCTGTATGACCACGAATCACCCAAAAATCCACCCGGATTTTTGAGTAACCTGAGGTTTTTCTTTACCTACCAGGTCGGTCACATGTATTTCCGATATTTCATGTGGAATTTTGCAGGCAGGCAGAATGACAGCCAGGGTCATGGCGATCCGCTCAACGGTAACTGGATCAGCGGGATCAGGATTGTAGACCAGGTTCTCATCGGCAAGGAGGACAAAATGCCTGACAGTTTCAGGGATACCCCTTCCAGAAACACCTATTTTCTTCTTCCCCTGCTGCTTGGATTGTTCGGCTTGATCTTTCACCTGCAGCGTGATGTAAAGAATTTCTGGGTAGTCATGTTGCTGTTTGTTTTGACCGGTCTGGCCATTGTGATTTATCTCAACCAGACACCGGTTCAGCCCCGTGAAAGGGATTATGCCTATACCGGTTCCTTCTATGCGTTTGCCATATGGATCGGCCTTGGCGTAATGGCCATTTATGACTCCCTGGGCTCAAAACTCAGGAAGGGAATTACCGCCCTGCTGATCTCGCTGATTTGCCTCCTGCTTGTTCCGGGTATCATGGCCAGCGAAAACTGGGATGATCACGACAGGTCAGGACGATATACCGCCCGTGATATAGCCTATGATTATCTGAACACTTGCGCACCAAATGCCATCCTTTTTACGGTAGGCGATAATGATACCTTTCCGCTCTGGTATGCGCAGGAAGTTGAGGGAATCAGGACTGACGTGAGGGTGGTTAACCTGATGCTGCTAAACATGGACTGGCATATTGATCAGATGAAAAGGAAAGCCTATGAATCTGATACACTGCCAATTTCTCTCCGACCGGATCAATATATCAACGGCACAAGAGATCTGATATTTGTGCAGGAACGTACAGCCCAGTATGCGGACCTGAAGGACATCATGGAATTTGTCACTTCCGATCTGCCCCAGGCAAAAGTAGAAACAAGTTCCGGCGAAAAGTTTAACTTCATACCCACGCGGAACTTCAGGCTGCCGGTGGACACGGCACTGGTTATACAAAATGGCACCGTATCCCCCAAGGATCGCGACAAGATCGTCCCTGTCATTGAATGGAAATATAACCGTAACAACATGGGAAAGAGCGCTCTGGTAGTTCTCGATATACTTGCCCACAACAACTGGGAAAGGCCGGTCTACTTTGCCTCCCTTGGTCATGAAGGTACTTTGGGACTGGAAGACTATATGCAGCTGGATGGGTTTGCTTACAGGCTGGTTCCGATCAAATCACCGGGTAATAGCCGTTACGAGGCCGGCCGGATTGGCAGTGACAGGCTTTATGATAACCTGATGCATAAATTCCGTTGGGGTGCGATGAACGATCCTGCCGTATATCTTGATAATTTTCATGTTCAGACGACCTCTATTGTCAGGATCCGCTATAGATTTATACAGCTGGCCGAGGATCTGATCAGCAAAGGGGATACTGCCGAAGCCATCCGCGTTCTGGATCGTTGCATGGATATAACCCCCAATGAAAAGATCCCGTTTGACCATACTGTTATTCAGGTTGCCAATGCTTACTATAAGTGCAACCAGTTTGAAAAAGGGAATGCCCTTGTCAGAAAACTAACCGACCTCAGCAATGAGAAACTGACTTATTATCTCGATCAGAACAGGAACTTTATCTCCAGCATCAACGACGAAATCATGTATAATTTCCAGGTCATGCAAAACCTGGCAATCATCAGCAAGAGTTTTAATCAGTCGGAGCTAAGCAATAAGATTGATTCCCTTACCTCGGCGCAGTATGCTGTATTTTCTGCCAAGGTTCAGTAAAGAGTACCTGTTCTTATTTCTTCCTGTTCATCAGGTAGGAGGAGAAAGCCAGCAGCTCGCGTTTCCTGTCAGGAGCTATCGTAAGCGTGTTGAGATTGGCAAGTGCCAGATCATGGTAACAACTGATTCTGGCATTAGCTGATTTCTCCAGTTCCAGGTCCTGGTAAATGGACCTGATGGCGGCGATTTTTTCTTCTCTGTTGAATTCACTCATGCCCAGCCAGTGATAAAGTTCCCGGCGTTTGTTTCCCCTGGCACGATCAAGCGCTTCGACCAGCAGGATGGTTTTCTTGTTGGAAACAATATCATTCCCGGATACTTTTCCAAAGACACTGGGATCCGAATATACATCCAGCAGATCATCCTGCAGCTGAAAAGCAATTCCCAGGTTCCTCCCGAATGCATACAAACATGCTGATTCAGTTTCTCCGGCACCGCCTACAAGCGCACCGATCTTGAGAGAAGCTGCAACCAGAACGGCGGTCTTAAATTCCACCATCCTGATATATTCTTCAATTGAAACCGAGTAGCTGTGTTCAAAATCCATATCATACTGTTGTCCCTCACAAACCTGCAAGGCAGTTTGATTAAAAACGGGCAGGATGCCGCGGAGGTATTTTGCCGGGGTGGCTGAAAGCAATTCATACGCTTTGATGAGCATGGCATCACCCGAAAGAATGGCAATATTTGGGTTCCATTTGGCATGCACGGTCGGAGAATTTCTGCGCATGGCCGACTGGTCCATGATGTCATCATGCATCAGGGTGAAATTGTGAAAAACTTCAATGGCCAGCGCAGGGAAAACAGCAGGCTGAATATCCTCCGAATATACATTGCACCCCATGAGCACCAGTGCAGGTCGGATCCGCTTGGCCTCCAGTTCAAGGATGTAACGGATCGGCTCATATAAATTACCCGGTGCAACCGGGAGCTGCAGCTCCTCCAACTTTTTATTGATGATGGTCTGACAATCCTGCAAACTGTACATACCCTGTACGGATTTGATATTTTTCTCAAATATAGGAAATCTGACTGACAGGCATCCGGCAATTTTTATATTCACCAATTAATAGCTATTTTTGCCCGATTGTAAACAAAACTGACTAATAATTCTTCACATTATGGTGATTCTGCGAAGTTTTTTCATCGTGTTTTGCACCGCAATTTTTTCCTCCCTCACATCAGGCCAGGGTTACGATATCAGCATCAAAATCAACGGATTGGCTGAAAAACGGGTAATACTGGGGCACTACCTGAGCAAATCGATGTACCCGGATGATACTGTAAACCTCGACAGCAAGGGGACCGGTGTGTTCCATGGGAAAACAAAGCTCCCGGAGGGTATGTACGTTGTTTTTTTACCCAGCTCCAGGTACTTTGACATTGTTATAGGCAATGATCAGGTATTTTCACTGGAGGCCGATACATCTGATTTTCTGAAATCGATCCGGATAAAAGGATCTGATGAAAACCAGGTATTCCTTGACTTTCAAAAGTACATGGTTGCTTTAACTAATAAATCAGATAGTATTACGCATCTTATTAGATCTGAGAATGATATTAATATTAAAAACAATCTGCGAAATGAGCTCAGAATATTGTACAATGCCCGTACTGAGCGGATTGAAGCCATTGAAAAAGAACACCCGCAATTGTTTATTTCTGTTTTTTTAAGATCAACGCTGGATGTTGTTGTTCCATATCCTCCCAAGGACGAAAGCGGCAGGGTCAAGGATTCGACCTGGCAATATTATTACTACCGGAATCACTATTTTGATAATTTTAATTATACGGATGCCCGGCTCCTGCGAACCCCGCTTTACGAGGACAAGATCATGAATTACATGACCAAGGTTATTCCGCAGGTTCCTGATTCCCTGATCAGGCAGATTGATTATTTCATGGAAAAGTCACGTACCGATTCCAGCGTCTTCAGGTACATGCTGATTACATTCTTCAATTATTACGCCAAAAGTAATATCATGGGGATGGATGCCGTGCAGGTTCACCTCGCTGAGAAATATTACCTGAAGGATTCGTGGTGGAGCGATGAAAAATTCCTCGCTGAACTGAAGGATCGGGTGGATAAAACCAAACCGCTCTTAATTGGCCAGATTGCTCCTGAAGTCGAATTAATGGTTGTACCTGCGGATCATTTTATGAATGCATTGGCAGATAGTGCTTTGCAACGGTATCCCCATGTAGGTACCAAAGTTAATCTGTCACAGATCAAGGCAAAGTATCTTGTCCTTATTTTCTGGGAGGCTGAATGCGGACATTGTAAAGTGGCAGTCCCCGAGCTCTATAAGATTTACGAGGACACCTTACGGCAACTTGATGTTAAAGTACTGGCAATAAGCACCCTGTTTGGGGAAGACGGGAAGATAAAATGGGTGAATTTCGTGAACGAGCACCGTCTGTACGGTTGGATGAATGCATGGAACCCTTATTCGTATGACTTCAAGCTGAAGTACGATATTATGACCACTCCCCAGATTTTCATCCTCGACGAGAATAAGAGGATTCTGGCTAAAAAGATTAGTCCGGAACAGGTCAAGGAAATTATCCTGACCTTTATCAAATAGTAATTTATTTTATTGTTATTCATGAATAAGCGACCAGATATTAAACTAATACTTGAAGACGGCAAGGTATTTGACGGGTATTCTTTCGGATATGAAAAATCAGTTTCAGGTGAGGTTGTTTTCAACACGGCCATGACCGGGTATCCTGAAAGTCTTACAGATCCTTCGTACAAAGGCCAGATACTGGCGCTTACCTATCCGATAATTGGGAATTATGGTGTACCGGGAAATCTTACGGAAGACTCCATGTACAAATTCTTTGAATCTTATGCTTTGCATATTTCTGGCCTCATCATTTCGGATTATACTGATGAATATAGTCATTGGAATGCTAACAAAAGTCTGGGTTCCTGGCTCAAGGAATCCAAAATTCCTGGCATTTACGGCATTGATACACGGGAACTGACAAAGGTCCTGCGTGAAGAAGGAACAATGCTTGGAAAAATTGTATACAACAATGTGGATATAAGCTTATACGATCCTAACTTGGTCAATCTCGTGGAGCAGGTCAGCATCCGTGAGAAGAAAGTTTTTGGCCAGGGCCGCTACCGTATCCTGTTGATTGATTGCGGGGTTAAATACAACATTATCCGTAATCTGTTGCAGCGTGACACAACTGTGGTGCTTGTACCTTGGGATTATGATATTTCCAGGGAAGAATATGATGGGCTGTTCATTTCCAATGGTCCCGGAGATCCGAAGCAATGTACTGCAACCATTGAATATCTGCGCCAGGCCCTGCAAAAAGATATTCCTATTTACGGAATCTGCCTGGGCAATCAGTTACTGGCTCTTGCCGCAGGTGCCAACACCTATAAGCTGAAATACGGTCACCGGAGCCATAACCAGCCTGTATTGCTGAAGGACAGTAACAAAGCCTATATCACTTCGCAGAATCATGGTTATGCCATTGATAATGCCAGCCTTCCTGCCGACTGGGAACCGCTGTTTCTGAATCTGAATGATCAAACGAATGAAGGTATGCGGCATACAAGCAAACCCTTCTTTTCAACCCAGTTCCACCCTGAAGCGTCGAGCGGGCCAAAAGATACGGAATTTCTTTTTGATCAGTTCATTGAACTGGTAGCGCGACACACAAAGTGATCTACTTTCCCAAAGTTACAATTTCGATCCACTGTCCTTTCTTCATGGCACTAACACTGTTGTCGTACATGGCCTCACAGTAATATCCAGGCAAATAGTAACGGCCTGCATAAGCAGCATTCAGCTGTACTACAAAGGTCTTCCTCTCACCCCGCATCAGATTGAAATAGGTATATACGCGATCATCCCGGATATCCTGATACAAAAGTGTTGCTGTTTGACCCGGCAATTCCATATCCGTGATCCGGTTATTCTGAATTTCCCAACCCGAAGGGAAGATTTGGTTAAGAGCCATGTCCGTGTAATCCATCAATCCTTCGTTTTGAACTTCAACCACTGCAGCAAAATCCGTGCCCTGGGTAAGCCTGGAAATATCCAGTGATTCACCCTCAAGGGTTCTGTAACGCACCTCCATGGCCAGATTGTTGCTGAACTCTTTTTCTTCACCGGCTGCCGGTACACCCTCCATGATGATCCTTGTAAAGAGTACTCCCTGCCCTTTGTTTGTCACGGAAATATGGCCCGTTTTTATATTCCTGCCGATCGGAAGGGAAACCTGCGCAAATGGTTTTCCGGATGCAACCGTCAGTGTTTTTCCGTCCATGAGTTTGTAGGTGAATTCCATTTTCCCGGAGGTCCGGCCCTGTGCGAACTTAGCCATGGCCAACAGACAGTAAGCTGTTGACTGGGTACTCATCCAGTAACCGGCAGAAAGGACGCCCGAGATCTTTCGGGCCAGATCGGCTCCTCTTGTCTGATCGTTGAGAAGTGTCATGGTTTCGAGCATCATGGCCCAGTCTCTTTCTCTTGAACCATAACTTGAATAAAAACCATTATACTGCTTAATATCTGTGCTTTCACGGGCAATCAGCTCCTTTGCAACCGCAGACTGTCCCGTCAATGCGTAAGCTGCAGCCAGTCTCCACTTTGCCTGCAGGCACAGCAACTTGTATTCCCTGAGCCGGTTCATTGCCCCTGTCTCGGGTTCGCCGGCAAGGGCCAGTGTAAACAATCGATAGGCCTGTTCCAGGTCGTCCTGCCTCCATAATTCTTTGTTCTGCATGGGCGTCCATTGTCGGGCCAGTTGCTTCTGTGATTTCAGCCAGCCTGATTTGAGTCCGCCGGGCAATGCATAACCCTTTTTCTCAGCTTCAAGCAAAAAATGACCTGCATAGGAATTCCCCCACGAATTGATCTGCGAGTTACCCGGCCAATAAGCAAATCCTCCTCCAGATATCTGGAAGGCGTTCAGTTTATGAATACCGGCTTTGATGTGCAAATCAATGGCAGCCTTCGTTTTATCGTCGAGTTCCATAACATCAGCGAGGAAAAGCTGCGGAAATACTGCAGAAGTAATTTGTTCAATGCATCCATGGGGATAACTGATAAGGTATTTCAATCTTCTGCCTGCATCAATCGGTGGAATTCCCGAAACTTCAAGAATTGCCGTATTGGTACTCTCCATTCCCGGCAGACTGAAATCTGCTTCCCAGGATTTTCCTGATTCAGCAGTTCCTCCGATAAAGGTTGTGACTGGGGGATTTGCATTTCTTACATCCAGTTCAATATCGTGGGTGGAAGTGTATTTTCCGCTTGAAGCTGTGACCTGTACTTTACCAATTCCGGTTCTGGAAGCAACTTTGAGTGTAAATCCAACGATCTTATCTCCGGTCTGGCTAAATGTAACTGATTTTGTTCCCTGGTCTTCCAGGCGGAGCATGCCATTGGTTTTTACGGTAACATTCACCTGTTTTACCTGATTGTCCATGGCAAATACGGTAACGGGCAAATCCACCTGCTCTCCCGGACCAAGTACGCGTGGGAGTGTTGCCAGTACCATTAAAGGCTTCTTCACCGGCACCGTTTTTTCCGAAAATCCATAAGCTCCGTTTTTCCCGGCAACAACCATGGCCCTGATCGACCCGATATAATTCGGGATACTGATCTGGTGTTTGCTTGTTTTTCCTGCAGGTAAGGTAAAAGGTCCAAGGTATTTGACAACAGGCTTGAAACGGTTGGCTTTTTCAGCTGACTCACCGGGGACAACATTTTCATCCCCTCCGATACCGAGTATGCTGGCCAGCTTGCCTCCATAAGTACCGATGACAGCATCATACAGATCCCAGGTCCTGACGCCAAGCGCTTCCCTTGCATAAAACTCACTCCAGGGATCTGGGGTTTTAAACCGGGTGAGGTCAAGTAAACCCTCTTCCACAATGGCAAGGGTGTAGGTCATTTCCTTGTTGTTCTTTTCACTGACCTGGACCGTTACCTTTTGCAAAGGCTCCAGTACATCGGGCATGCTGATTACCGGTGCGAGCTTTGTCTGCGGATCCTCGACAAGCAGGGGTATTACCCCGTACAACCGCATAGGCATATCATTTTCAGTGTTTGCATGTGGCTGAATAAGGGTGACATATGCATATACATTGGGAGCCATTTCCGGTGTGATCTCGAACCGGTGCTTGATTTCCTGACCCGTTACGTTGAGCCATTGTTTCAGCAATACCTGCGATCCCGATTCAACCGTGAACAAGGCAAGACCCATGCCACCCGTAGGAATGGTTATTTCCGCAGTTTCTCCAACTGTATATTGCTTTTTATCGGAATTAAATGTCAACATGCTTGCAGCTTCAGGGTTGTCTCTCATGGGGCGCCCGGCCCAACCGGGCCAGTCAATGTACACAATTTTTCCGGCAGCATGTCCGCTGACCGGATCAACGATACGGATATAAAATCTTCCCCAGTCCGGACGGTTGATCCTGAAGCCAAATTTTGCCCTGCCGTTCACCGCTGCAATTGTTTTTGAAATAACTGGACGGTTATATGTGTTCCCAACAAAATCAGCCAGCTCATCGTCTGCAGATTCCCACCAGTTTCGCCAGTCGAGCTTGTAAACACTTGCCTCAAGATCGGGCCTGCTAACCGGCATGCCGTTTTCATTGACGAGTACCACATCAACCCATTGGGTGGTATCGGTCAGCAACATTCCCCGTTTGTCGCCTTCCGGTGTTTTTAAACCCACATAAGCAGCATAGGGTGAATAGGGCATGCTGAACCTGTCGATACTGAAATCTCCTCCCTTTTCAAACACACGGGTAGTAAAATTTACGTTAAGCATCCCCGGTGATGCGCGGTCAACTTTTATCCGGCCTGGGATAGTTGCCTTGCCGTTATCATCTGTGTAACCTTCATAAAGAACCTGCTCTTCCGCCTCGAAGCTCCGAGCCGGATCGGTAAATTGAAAATCCGGATATTTTTCAAATACCGTGGCAGCCTTGGTCAGTGTGAAAGATACAGAGGTTTTCAGGTTGGAGGCCACGGCCCCGTGCAGCCAGATGACTGACATGTTGCCACTGAGCAAAGGATTGGATGCGGAAAGTAGTTTTGTATTGAACTTCAGATCAATCTTAAGCCGGTTGGGTTTCACGGTTTCCACCTTGATATTCCGTGTAAACTGTGTGCCGCCAACCTTAACCAGGAGATTCCAGTTTCCTGTCGGGGCATCCTGTGAGGTGGCAACAGGCCAGGAGTAGAACCCATCCATACCAGAAGTCTTTGTGCTTCGAGCAAACAATTGACCTTTCGGATTGTATAATTCAAAAATCACAGGGTGAGATGCGGGCAATAATTTCTGTTTGTCCTGCAGCATAAAGGTGAGAAACAATGTATCGCCGGGACGCCAGACACCCCTTTCTCCATAAATAAATCCCTTGATGCCTTTCGGAACGGCATTCCCGGAAACATCAAACGCTCCAAGCGATAAGGAGGACCCATCATCCAGGCGCAGGTAGCCGCGCTGCTTTTCAAACCGGGCAATGAGTAAAAAGGGCTTTTCCGTGGTCCGTACAGTAACAAATCCATTATTATCGGTTGTCCCTGTGGCAACGGGCTGTTGTTGAAAATTGTAAAGTGTTACTTCAACTCCTTCCATGGGTTTTGCCGTAACCAGATTGGTAACAGCACAAAGGATTTGCTGATCAGTCCCTGATTTTACGACAATTCCCAGATCGGAAGCCAGGATATTGCGCGCCACCCATTTATTCTGCCTGTAATAAGAAGGTGTACAGGGATCATCACGGTCTTCCCAATCATAATCATAATCATAATCATAATCGTCATAGTACTCTTCATAAGAATCCCAATAAGAGGTTTCTGCCATTTCCGCAGAATAATCATCTGCCTCCACCTGTTCTTCTGACTCTTCCGGTGTATTGCTGCAGGGATAGAGGGAATACTTCTGCCGGAAAGAGATCTCCACTCTGTAAATTGAACCCGGGTCCGGTGTGATCAGCTTGGCCAAATCGAGATAAAAACGGTTCCATTTGCCCAGGTCAGCTGGTTCATAGTTTAGCAACACGGTTTGTTTGTGGACGAGCCGGCCGGCCCTTTTTAGCTGATTGCTTCCATCGAGCCGGTTTACCTGCAGAAAATGGCTGACATTGTTCTCAAAAATCTTGATGATCTTTACATCTACAGCGCTCAGGTTTACTGCTTCAAACGGAAAGACCATGCCTTTTGTTGAAGGCAGGATGACACCTTTGCCTGCCAATCTCACGGCTGGCTTAGGTACTTCGAAATTGATATCGGCAACAAAATCCTCCTTCAAACTGTACCCTAAGATATTGACAATACCCTGGCGAACGGTTATCCCGGTTTCCCCGCTTTGCCTTACTACGGGAAATGCCTTGATTATATTGCCGGAAACTGAATACTCGAGCGATGTGTTGCCATCGAGGAATATAAGTCCTTCAAAATTCTGATTTTTCCTGATGGGATCACTGAACATGATCTGTACATATTGTTCGGGCTGCTGTACTACTTTTATGTCCATGACTTTGTAATCACTCAAAGAAGGGATCTCAACCTCCTGCTTCCCGTTAATTTTTTTGTAATCCGGCGAGGCATCCCACAGAATTTCAACTCTGCCAGGCTTTTCGGCGCGTTTCACGCTATCGATTGTGAAACTGAATGTTCTTTGGTCACTTCCTGGCTCCCAGCTGATCTTCAGATTACGTTTATCCTGGAATGCTTTGAAATATGTTTGAATTATCTCATTATCTATGACATCAGATGTGTTAACTGCACCTTTTATCCGATTCCAGACCAGATCATTCTCATTATGTGTTTGATAACCTTCAATACTCACTGCAAAAGCTTGTTCCACCACGCTGAAGGTAAATTCAAGGACGGCGATATCCTTGGGAACCCGAAGGATCTTCGAAAGAAAAAATTTTGCCGAATAGGTTTCCCCGGATTTTAGTTTCTCAGCCGGCCTGAATTCAATGGTTCTTTTATCGACCCATACAGCCTGGCCTTTAACAGCAGGTTTAAAACGAAATAGGCCCTCTCCGGCAGGAGCAGAAAGGATATCCCCGCCGGGATAATCTTCAGCCAGGACGATCTGAATTACAGATTCGGATGAAATAACGCCGGAAGTAAAAGCAGCTATTTTCTCGGTAAAAGCAGGATTAATGGGCAAATGCGCTTTATTGCTCTTTTTGCATTGTGCCAGGGAAAGTAGCAAAAATAACGGTATGACAATCTTTGCCAGGGTAACTGAAATTGCAGGTACTTTCATACGGGAAGGGATTAAGGTTTACGAGTTGCATGAAAGTACAAAAAAACAATTAAATGACAAAGGCTTACCGTGTTTCAGCTGAAAGCCGGTATAATTTGTCAGCCCGTCGAATTTTTCGTGGAACAGAAATGGAAAAGCGATCACCGGCAGCTGTCCTGCTTACTTTGACCAGATCAACACGGATTTCACCAACGACCAATTCTATCACACCGGTGGTTGGTCCCATGATGATAATGCTGTCGCCCATGCTCAGAGAACCTGCTTCGCATAAGAATTCAGCAATTCCGATCCGGGCAAAATAATTCATGCATTTTGCAGCATATTCTTTCTTTTGTGTAGCCTTGGATCCATACACATCACTCCAGGCACCCAGCCGTTGGCCCAGATAATATCCGTCCCAGAATCCGCGGTTAAATACGGTGGATAGCCTTTCACGCCATGCGGTAATTTTTTCATGCGTATAAGAACCGTTCGCAACACTTTGAAGTGCCTGGTCATAACATTCAATAACGGTTTTTACATATTCCGGCGAGCGTGCCCTGCCTTCGATCTTCAGAACACGGATTCCTGCATCGATAATTTTGTTGATAAAATGGATGGTACACAAATCCTTGGGCGACATAATAAACTCATTCTCAAGATCAAGCTCAAATCCACCTTCCTTTTCCTTGACAGTATAACTTCTCCGGCAATCCTGAAGACATTCGCCCCGGTTAGCAGAATAGCCGTGGTGATGAAGGCTGAGGTAACATTTGCCGGATACTGCCATACACAATGCGCCATGGGCAAACAGTTCGGTCTTCATAAGCATACCAGACGGCCCCTTAATCTGATCCCTTTCAATAGTCTGGTTTATGACAGCCACCTGTTCTAGTGAAAGTTCCCTGGCGAGCACAACCACATCGGCATAGGCAGCATAGAACCTGAGTGATTCTGCATTACTGATATTCACCTGGGTAGAGAGATGTACCTCCATACCCCGTTGCCAGGCATAATGAATAGCTGCCTGATCAGAAGCGATAATTGCATCGACACCATTTTCTGTTGCAAGATCGACCATGTGTTTCATTTCGTCCATCTCCTGATCATAGAAGACAACATTCAGCGTCAGGTATGCTTTTTTGTTGAAATGCCGGCATATCCTCATGATTTTCTCAAGATCAGCGGGGGTGAAGTTTATGGAGGATCTGGCCCTCATGTTTAACCTGCCCAGACCAAAATACACAGAATCTGCACCTGCCCTGACGGCTGCTGTGAGTGATTCAAAAGACCCCACGGGTGCCATCAGATCAATATCTTCTCTTTTCAAACTATAAATCTTTTAAGCTTTATTTAAAGTTGAATAGTTTATTTTATTGTATTATAATTATTTAAAAAACGCTTTAATTGCTCCCCAATAATAAACTTTCCATCCTTCCTGAAAATCATCCAATTCGTCATCGGGAACGTTGGTATGCTCCAGGGTAACTTTTGTTCCAAGCTGGTGAGGTTTGAGTTCGATGGTCACGATTGACTCCTCCTGTCGTTCGCCAAAGTACCATTCCTGCACCACCTGCTTATTCTCTGTGATTTTAAGGTTCTTTCCAACAATATCTCCTTCGAAGATCGAAAACTCGGTTCCTTCCCTTGCATCCATCTCAGCGGGATAACCGCTCCAGAGTTCAATGGTAAACGGATTGGTAATGGCTGAAAATACTTCCTCGGGTGTTGCATTAATAAAATGATGTTGTCTGATTGTTTTCATATTTCTTGCTTTCCTTCATTTTATGGCTATTGCATACTTAAAATTACGAATCTCTTCTGTATTTTCGCAGGGTAAAAATACAATTTTCGAAGCATTCATTGAACAAAGGTATAGTTGTAAAAACGACCGGGAGCTGGCACCTGGTCAGAACAGGAGATAAACTTGTCAGGTGCCGGCTGAAAGGCAATTTCCGGATACGGGAGATCAAAAATACCAATCCTGTTGCGGTTGGTGATCAGGTTGAGCTTGAAACAGACGACCAGGATTACGGTACCATTACCAAAATTTACGAGCGTAAGAATTATATTATCCGAAAATCCATTAACCTGTCGCGAGAAACACAAATCCTGGCCGCCAATGTTGACCAGGTGTTGCTCATGATCACCCTCAGGTTTCCTGAAACTCCGCTTGAATTTGTCGACAGGTTTCTGGTTTCAGCCGAAGCTTATCATATCCCATGCATTTTGCTGATCAACAAGACGGATCTTTATGATGCCGAACGCATGCATTGGTTGGAAGAAGTCAGAGCGATTTATGAATATGCGGGTTATAAGGTAATGGATATTTCTGTCGAAAAGCATATTCATCTGGAAATGGTTCGTGATCAACTGCAGGATAAACTGAGTCTGATTGCAGGAAATTCAGGTGTGGGCAAAAGCAGTCTGATCAACCGGTTGTGTCCGGGTTTACAATTAAAAACCAATGAGATCTCCTCTTTTCATCTTGCCGGTAAGCATACCACCACCTACCCCGAAATGATAGAAATCAGCAAGGGTACTTTCATTATTGATTCTCCCGGGATAAGGGGTTTTGGTGTAACCGAACTGCAAAAAAACGAAATTGGCCTTTATTTCAACGACATTTTCAAGCTTTCAAGGAATTGTCAGTTCTATAACTGCACCCATGTACATGAGCCCGGATGTGCAGTAATGGAGGCATGCAAAGACGGTATCCTGCATGAATCGAGATATCGGAGCTACCTTAAACTGTTTACCGGTGAAAATCAAAAATACAGGACTACATAAGGGTGCTGTTCAAAGAAATCTGGCAATACTTATTGTACCTTTAGAAATATTTCATATTTTGATAGATTAATTTCAATTGGATTCTGATGAAGAAGTACACATTCTCTTTTATTATTATTACCATCATCGTTATATTACTCAATATTTATTTTAATATATCGATCTACAGGAACCAGATAGCTTTTCAACGCAGTATTCTGTCCGGTCAGGCAGAGGCTAGTGTAAGTGAGATCGAAGGCGCACTGATGAAGTTTGAAAATGAAGTAAATGCCCTGCTTTATTCCAATGCCCTGTTGACTATTGATATCAGCAGCGATGACATCAATCAGGATGGCCTGAGGAGTCTTGAGTTATTGCTTACCAACAACAGTGCCCTTATCAAGAACGTTCATATCTATGATAGCAATAAAAATGTATTGAATCTGTCTTTCAACAAAAAGAACAGGCTTCTGGTCGATCCTTTCGTTACCCAGCGTCAGAATGAATTACAGGACCGTGAGATTGTGATGAAATCCAATGAGGAATACCTTTATACATTCCCGGTATTCAGCAATAATCTGCTATATGCCAATGTCGCTTTTACCCTCGACTTGCCTGACTTTCTTCAATCGGTTTTCGACCATTATCATCACAATGGCAATTTTTGGCAATGGATGGTTGATAATGAAGGGAAGATCATGTATAACAATGCACGGCTGCCTGTGGAATCAGTTGATATTGTGCCTTTGAAAGCGAATATCGATCGTGAATTATCGGGCTTTGCAAAGCAATCCGTAGTGTACAATGGCAAGAGGGAACGGCTGTTTTCCGCCTATGCTCCCCTGAACATCCTGAACGAAAAGTTCGGAATCGTTTTTTCCATGCGGAAGGCTTTTGTTTTTGATCTTATCCTGAACCGGGTAATCATTTCAGCTGTACTGAGCACAATAATCCTGTTTATGTTCCTGCTTCTTCTTTATGGGAATCTGGGCAAAAATCTGTCTTTACGCGAAAAAACAAATCTTGAACTCAACACCCTGCAATCGATTTTCGATAATTTGCCGGTTGGGATTATGGTAATTGATCAGAACCAGCAGGTTAGAATTCTGAACCAGACAGCCCGCGAAATGCTTCTGCTGAACCAGGATGAACAGGTCACCGGTAAAAACCTTACTGACCGTTTTATGCTTTCAAAGGATTATTATGATTCCGGTATGGATACTGCTTTCGATTCTACCCAGTTTGTTTTGTACCGGCATGAAGGAGAAGAAGTTGCCGTGTTCAAAAAAGATCTTCCCTATATTATCCGTGATGAGGAGTATGTGCTGAGTGCATTTGTGGATGTCACTCCCATTGAGAAAGCCAGAAAGTATGAAGCCGCTGCCAACACTGCAAAATCGGAATTTCTGGCAAAGATGAGTCATGAAATCAGGACACCCATGAACGGGATAATAGGCATGACCGAAGCACTGGATCAGGAAAACCTGACCAAAAACCAGAAAGAATATGTTCAGATCGTAAAGCGTTCAGCTGATGTGTTACTAACACTGATTGATGATATCCTGGATTTTTCGAAAATAGAAGCCGGTAAAATGCAGCTGGAAGAAATACCATTCAAACTCCGGGAGGAAGTCAAATTTTCCGTAGATCTTTTCCGTCCGATCATTGAAGAAAAGAAACTGGAATTCAATCTCAGGATCAGTCCCAATGTTCCTGAGAATATCATTGGTGACCCTTTCAGACTTCGTCAGGTATTAACAAACCTTATCAGCAACGCCGTCAAGTTCACCCATGAAGGAGAGATCATAGTCGGTGTGGAACTGGAGGAAGAGTATAACCAAAATCTTGTGCTCTTGTTTTATGTGGAAGATACGGGAGTAGGCATCCCCAGGAACAAGATCGAAAGTATTTTTAATTCCTTTACACAGGCAGAAGAGTCTACTTCGAGAAAATACGGCGGATCAGGTCTCGGCACGACCATTGCAAAACAGCTGGTGACCCTGATGCATGGAGAAATATCCGTGCAAAGTCCTTCCTCCATTTCCAGAAAACCCAATTACCCGGGTTCGAGGTTTAGTTTTACGATTGAGGTATATTCCAATGAAAAGCTCTTAAAATCACTGCAAAACGATAAGATTCAGAATTTCTCCCAGGTAAATGCACTGGTTGTTGCGAGCGCTCCTCATAACACGCAGCGGTTACTCCGTCTTTTTGAACACGAGAAGATCAATGCGGAGGTATTTGAATATAACCCGGGAAAATACAACGAATTGCAGCAAAAGTTAAAAGCTAAACTCGGTTATTATCATGTTCTCTTCCTCCTGGATGAATCCGGTTTGAATGGCTTTCAACTTACTAAAAGGCTGAAAGATGATAAATTCACAGATTTGTACCTGATATTCATGATCAGTTCGAATCACAAATCTGAGAATTTCATTCAATCAAAGCGCTTTGGTATAGACTATTACTTTACTGAGCCTTTCGAACATGGAGATCTGGTCAACTGCCTGTATGAATCATTTCCGAATGCAGAAAGATCATCTGGGGAATTAGTGCGTAAGGTACGGCCTGATCTTTCCATTCTTGTGGCAGAGGACAATGAGATCAACATCAGGGTTGCCCAGACCATATTTTTAAATCTTGGATACAGGATTGAGATCGCCAAAAATGGAAATGAAGCAGTTGAGAAGGTAAAAAGTGCCAGATTTGATATTGTATTTATGGACCTGGTTATGCCTGAAAGAGATGGCATTCAGGCTACTGTTGAGATAAGGGGACTGGGCTACCAGATGCCAATTGTTGCCATGACCGCAACTGCCAATACCAAGAGCAAGACGAAAGCCATTTCATCCGGGATGAATGATTATATGGTTAAGCCCGTGAAGATTGAATCGATCAGGAGTATTCTCATCAAATGGTTTGCCTGAAACACAGGAGCGGCTTTAAGTTTGTCAAACTTATATACCCTTAAATAATTACAGTCATGGAAAAGCAGCATTTGATTGAATCATTAGGGTATCTTCTGAAAGAAGAAGTCCTGCAGCACGTAGATCATTATGTTTTACAAAACACGCTGGTGCTTGAGAACCTTGAACCCTTTCCCGGCTATCACGGAGAAAATATGCCCCACGATTCAAAACCGGATTCCATTTTTCTGATTACCAATAAACAATATCCTGCTGAAACAATTTTCAGGATTTCTGAACAGATGTGCAATTACGCAGGGATCAATTTTGATGCTTGTCCCGCTGAAATATTCACCCACAATACCCAACTTTACGGGATCCGAATTAAAGGATTAAATAATTACTCTTTAATATCTGAATTACAAGGGTGTTATCTTGATCATGGGATTAAGTTCATGCCCGGAAAGAAGATCAACTACCCGGGATTGATCAGCATTCATAAAGTATTTAGCCTTGAAAGACTTGCTGATCATGTATATAAAGACCTGGAAGACGAACGAACATTTTATGTAACAATCCCGGATCATCTGAACTGGTCGTTGTTTAAAACAGTTACACGGAATGTTAAGAACAATCTGGATAACAGCAATTTCGACTGTGCAGCCGGGTATATATTCTTGAGAAAGATCCTGGAGGTAGTGCGCATTTACGCTCCTCGTGCCAATGTTGATCGTCTGCAGCAGATACGTGGAAAGTTTCTCGACGAAATTATCAAAGTGAAGGAATACTGAGCAGGTACAGCAAGCCGATAACAATTCTTAATGTGCTTCCAGCCAATTTCTTCCGGTACCTATTTCCACTGTCAGCGGTACCCTTAATTTCATAACGTGTTCCATTTCAGCTTTTACGAGCGCTTTCACTTGCTCCAACTCTGCAGTCCAGACATCAAATATCAATTCATCGTGTACCTGGAGAATCATTCTGGTCTTAAAGCGACCCAGCTTTTCCTGAATGTTCACCATAGCCAGTTTGATGATATCGGCTGCTGATCCCTGGATGGGGGCATTGATGGCATTTCGCTCCGCGACTCCTCTTACAACAGCATTAGCAGAATGTATGTCCGGTAAAAATCTTCGTCTCCCCATAATGGTTTCGACATACCCTTTTTCCTTGGCAATTCTTATAGCATTGTCCATATAAGCTTTTACCAGAGGAAAGCTTTCAAAATATCCCTGGATAAGAGCAGATGCATCAGAACGTGAGATACTCAGCCGCTGGGACAGACCGAACGATGAGATACCATAGATTATGCCAAAATTGGCTGTTTTAGCCTGGCTGCGCATTGCTGCAGTCACTTCATCCTCCCCAATTTTATAGATCTTTGCAGCTGTAGAGACATGAATGTCGGCATTCTTCACAAATGCCTCGATCATGTTGGGATCCTGGCTCAAATGTGCCATAATCCTTAATTCTATCTGTGAATAGTCTGCTGATAACAACAGATGGTCTTCGTCACCAGAAACGAAAGCCTTCCTGATCTCCCTTCCGCGTTCGTCTCTGATAGGTATATTCTGCAAGTTGGGATTTCTTGAACTCAGCCTTCCTGTGCTTACCCAGGCCTGATCAAAAGATGTATGGATCCTCCCGGTTTTCCGATCAATCAATTCCGGTAAAGCATCAACATACGTGCTGAGCAGTTTTTGTGTCGCCCTGTAGTCAAGTATCCTATTAACAATAGGATGCTTATCTGCCAGCTTCAGCAACACCTCCTCACCGGTGGAATATTGCTTGGTTTTAGTTTTCTGGGTACCGTCAGCAATTTTCATTTTTTCGAACAGGACTTCTCCCAGTTGTTTTGGCGAATTAATGTTAAACTTTAATTCAGACATAAGATAAATCTCATTTTCTATACTTTGCAAATCTGTTCTTAATGTCTCTGCATATTTTTTCAATACCTCCCTATCAATCCTGAATCCCGCATACTCAATTTCTGCCAGTACCCGTACCAGTGGCATTTCAATTGTTTGTGCAAGAGGCACCAAACCTCTTTCCTGGAGCTCCCTGCTCAAGATTTGATATAGTTGCCAGGAAATATCGGCATCTTCACATGCGTATTCTTTGATAAGCTGTATTTCAACATCCCGCATATTTCTTTGCAAGTCACCTTTTTTCCCGATCAGATCTTCAATCGGAACCATCCGGTAATTCAAATAGATTTCAGAAAGATAATCGAGGTTGTGTCGGAAATCAGGCTGTATCAGATAATGGGCGATCATGGTATCGAACAATTCCCCTTTAACAAAGACCTGATAGTTCAATAGCATTTGAATATCAAACTTCAGGTTCTGTCCGACCTTTTTTATGGCAGGATTTTCAAATACCGGACGAAGTTTATTCAACAACGTCATGGCCTGTTCAAATTGCGAAGGTACTGGAATGTAATAGGCCTCATGAGCGCCATAGGAAAATGATATGCCAACAAGCTCCGCACTCCGGGTGTTCAGGCCGGTGGTTTCTGTATCAAAACAAAATTCCCTCTTTTCGAGCAGGTTTTCGATCAGCTCATCCAACTGGGAATCGTGCTGTACAACATGGTACTGGTGGCTAATACTGGATATGGAGGAAAGCTTTGTATCCACTTTAGTGTTCATTTCTTGCGGTTTGTCGAACAAGGTACCCTGTACAGGAGAAGTCTCGTCATCTTTCAGGAGTCTGTTTGAGAGGCTTCTGAATTCAAGGTTTCGAAAGATTTCGGCCAGAAGCTTTTCATCCCAGGGCCGGATCTTAAATTCCCCAAAGCTTATATTCACCGGAACCTCCGTATTGATCCGGGCCAGATTCCTGGACAGCATAACCTGCTGCCGGTTCACCGACAGGCTTTCTTTTTGCCGACCTTTCAGCTCATGCAGATGCTCCAGTAGATTCTCCAAAGATTGATAACGGGCGATTAATTCCTTTGCTGTTTTTTCGCCGATCCCTGGTGCACCGGGTATATTGTCCGTAGCATCTCCCCAAAGTGCAAGCACATCAATTACCTGCTGCGGTTGGTCCACACCAAAGAACCTGTTCACCTCGGGAATACCGATTAACTCATATTCAATCCCTGATCTGGATGGCTTCAGAATGAATATTTGTTCAGAAACCAGTTGCATATAATCTTTGTCGGGAGTTACCATGTAAGTTATAAAACCTTCTCTTTCTGCTCTTTTTGCCAGGGTGCCGATCACATCATCTGCCTCATAATTGTCAATTTCCACAACCGGGATATGAAAAGCCTGGATGATCTGCTTAATGACAGGCACTGCATTTTTTATTTCCTCAGGTGTAGAAAGTCTGTTGGCTTTATAATCGGTAAACATGTTGTGCCGGAAAGTCGGAGTAGGCGGATCAAATGCAACTGCAGCATAATCCGGTTTTTCTTTTTTCAAAATATCTGCGAGGGTTGAGGTAAATCCGTAAGTTGCGGAGGTGTTCATGCCCTTTGAGTTGATCATTGGCCTGTTAATGAATGCATAATATGCCCGATAGATCAGGGCATAGGCATCAAACAGGAAAAGACGCGGTTTTGTAGCCATTACAGATTGGTTTTAGCAAAAAAAAGCCGGCTGACATAAATCATCCGGCACGGATAAAAAATATAAAAATACTCAGCACGCGCACTTGTTCACGCATTCGATGATATTGCTCAGATTCTCATTTTTAATATAATAGAACGTGTTTTTACCATCGCGCTTTGAGCCCAGGATACCTTTGTCCTTCAATATCCCCAAATGATGAGATGTAGTCGATTGTTCAATTTTCAGGTATTCATGTATTTCGGTAACATTCATTTGTTTGCCCCCATCCAGGTATTGCAGGATGGCTATCCTCATCGGGTGTGCAATTGCTTTTAATAGGTTGGCAGCCTTTTCCAACTGTTCTGCCGTAAGTCCCTCAAATTTCATTAGTTTAAGTGATTAACTTGTTAAATAAATCCTTTTGTACCGATCTGTCCTAAATCATGAAAGTTATGACAAATAATGAAGCAAAATTCAATAATATACAAATATATATAAATATCTTGCAATAACAGGCAGCAGCATACGATAATAACGCCAAAAACAACCAAATACATCAGGATTTGTTGTTCAGCCTGAAGAATGTTCCGTCTCGAAAAGTTTCAACTATTTTAAATGAGATATTTGTTAAATTTGAATCAAATAAGGAAAGAATGTCATCCATTGAACGTATTAAGCAGCCTATAGCAAAGGAGTTGTTGGAATTTGACAGGTATTTTAAAGAAGTCATGAGGACGCGTGTACCGCTCCTCAATCTAGTAATGGGTTATCTGTTGAAGAGGAAAGGCAAACAAATGCGTCCCATTCTGGTATTTCTTTCCGCCAGGCTCCATGGAGAGCCCAATCCTTCTACTTTCACGGCTGCCGCATTGATAGAAATCCTCCATACCGCCACATTAATTCACGATGATGTTGTTGATGACTCACATTCGCGCAGAGGTTTCTTCTCCATTAATGCTATCTGGAAGTCAAAAGTATCCGTTCTGCTGGGAGATTACTTGCTTGCCAGGGGCATGTTGCTGGCAGTCAACAATAAGGAATATGAGATATTGAATTATGTTGCGGAAGCGGTTAGAGAAATTAGCGAGGGAGAACTGATGCAGATCAGAAATGCGCGGAAACTTTCCGTAACAAAGGAAGAGTACTTTGAAGTTATTCGCAAAAAGACAGCTACGTTAATAGCTTGTTGCAGTTCATGCGGAGCAAAGTCAGTTGGTATGTCTGATGAAATTGTTAAAAAGATGCACCGTTTCGGCGAATTTCTTGGAATCGCCTTTCAAATTAAGGATGATTTGCTTGATTATCAAATAAATAGCCTGTCAGGAAAGCCGGCAGGCAATGATATTAAGGAGAAAAAACTTACCCTTCCGCTTATTCATGCGTTAGAAATAGCCGAGGCCTCTAAAAAGAAAAGAATACTCCGGTTAATCAATAAATCCGGAGGGTCAAATCATGAAATCAAGGAGATATTTGATTTTGTATCCCAAAATCAGGGCCTTTCATTCGCTGAGGAAACCATGAAGCAATATTCCATCAGAGCTCTGGAGGAGTTGGAGGGCTTTGGCGATACCAACGTAAGAAATACTTTGCGTGATTTTGTTGATTATACAATCTTCCGAAACAAATAATGCGCCTGCTCTTACTCTTTATGGGTGATCTTCCGTATTTTTGAAATAATTCAGCAAAATTTTCGCCGCCCGACTGCCAATGGTCCTTTTTAATTCCTCCTGATCCATACTTCTTAATTTTTCAGGATCCGGCTCCGTACTAAGTATCCTGTTCCTGGTATTTTCTCCGATACCCGGTATGTTGTTCCAGGCCGATTTTAACTGGTTACCCGATCGTTTATGCTGATGAAAGGTTATTCCGAAACGGTGTGCTTCATCCCTAATCCGCTGAATCAATTTAAGGCTGGTCGAATTTTTATCAAGGTATAGTGGCACAGGATCATCTGGTACGTAAATCTCTTCGAGTCGTTTTGCAATGCTGATTATCGCTGATTTATTGTAAATATTCAATTCTTTGAGCACTTTAACAGCTGCATTCAATTGGCCTTTTCCACCGTCAACAATAATCAGATCCGGAAGCTCTTCGCCTTGCTCCAGCAAATGGCGGTATCTTCTTCCCATAACTTCCTGCATAGAAGCATAATCATCAGGACCCCTGACAGTTTTTATGTTGTAATGCCTGTATGAAGCTTTCAAAGGTTTGGTAGATTGAAAAACAACACAGGAAGCAACTGGATCCGAACCCTGAAGATTTGAATTGTCAAAACATTCAATGTGGTAAGGTGTAGTTTTTAACCTTAAATCGCTTTGCAATTTCGATAATACCATGGATTCCTGTTGAGACCATTTATCATCTGCCCGAAATGACATACGGTCAGAACGATAGGAAAATGCATTCCGCATGGACAGATCCAGCAACTTCCTTTTATCACCCCGCAAGGGAATAACAGTAATCAGATCAGGCAGACTTACCAGAGGCTGAAAGGGAACGATAATTTCTTTTGCATCACTTTTAAACCTTTCCCGCAAATCGAAAATTACATATCCCAGAATATCTCTCTTATCTTCCTGAAGCACTTTCTGGATCTCAACATTATGGGCCTGGACAATTGCCCCATTCACAACTTTAAGAAAATTTACGAAGGCAAAATTTTCATCATCAATTATGCTAAAGACATCTACATTGTTAATTTTAGGATTGACAATGGTTGATTTGCCTTTGAATTTTTCAAGTATTTCAATTTTCTGTTTGATTACTGCCGCTTCTTCAAACATCAATTGTTTTGCATAGAGTTCCATCAATTGGCGGAGATGCGTGATCACCTGGTGATAATTGCCCTTCAAAATCTCCCTTATTTGAACAATGGCCTGCATATATTCTTCAGAGGACTGCAGTCCCTCACAGGGTCCCTTGCAGTTTCCCATGTGAAATTCGAGGCATCGTTTGAATTTTCCGTTTTGAATCGCCTTTTCACCCAGTGAAAGCTTACAGGTTCTCAGCTTGTATAATTGTCTGATCAGATCGAGAAGTGTTTTCACCATCAAACCCGAAGTATAAGGGCCAAAGTACTCCGATCCATCCGTCAAATAAGTCCTTGTTTGTATGACCCGGGGAAACCGTTCATTTCTGATACAGATCCATGGATAGGTTTTATCATCCTTGAGCAGGATGTTGTACTTTGGTTTATACTCCTTGATAAGGTTATTCTCAAGCAACAAAGCATCCGACTCGCTTCCAACCAGAATGTATTTTATATCGGCAATTTTTTTAACCAATGCCTCTTGCTTAAAACTCGATGGCAAAGCGTTAACAAAATAAGAGGAAACTCTTTTGCGCAGGTTCTTGGCCTTTCCAATATAGAGTATTTCACCCTGCGAATTAAAGAATTGGTAAACGCCGGGTTTCTGCGGTAGTTTATTGACCAGATCCTGTTTTGGGGTATTTTCTTCCATGGGGCTGATTGCTTGACTTGATTGTTCCACGTGGAACAATTACCAAATTCATTTATTCTCAGTTATCTACCCATATAAAGCAACAATACGTTGATATCACTTGGAGAGATTCCGGAAATTCTCGCTGCCTGTCCAATTGTCCCAGGTTTGTATTTCTTTAGTTTAAATCTACCCTCTGTTGAAATAGAAAGTAAAGAATCAAAATCAATGCCCTTGTCGATCCGGATACCATCTAACCTTCCCATCTTGTCGGCAAGCAGCTTTTCTCTAGTGATATAGCCCCCATATTTTGCTTCAATTTCTATGGATTCAATCAATTCCTGGCTAAAAAACTCATGCATTTGAAAATTAATCTGCTCCGTATCGACAAGGCCCAACAGATCCTTCAGGGCAACTTCAGGCCTTAGTAAGACATCGATTAATTTTACTTTTTGCTTTAAAATGCTTGAATCTTTACCTTTTAAATATTTATTTGCCTGATCGGGACTAATGCTTGTTTTATTCAGAATTTCATTCAATTTCTTACGGATAGAACTCTTTTCTCTGAAGGTTGTAATTCTTTCCTTAGTCGCCAATCCAAGATCAATTGATTTTTCAGTCAGCCGTTCATCGGCATTATCCTGTCGTAGCAAAATCCTGTATTCTGCTCTGCTGGTAAACATCCTGTAAGGCTCATCAACACCTTTTGTAACCAGATCATCAATTAACACACCCATATAAGCCTCCTCTCTTTGAAGGATCAGTGGCTCCTTATGTTCCAATTTCAAATATGCATTGATCCCGGCCATGATTCCTTGCGCTGCGGCTTCTTCGTATCCTGTTGTTCCATTAACCTGCCCGGCGAAGTAGAGCGAATCAATAATTTTACTTTCTAAACTAGGATATAACTGAGTCGGTGGAAAAAAATCATATTCAATGGCATAACCAGGTCTGAATATTTTTACATTTTCCAGTCCTTTAATTTTCTGCATGGCTTCGTACTGTATGTCCATAGGAAGGGATGAAGAGAAACCATTTATATAATACTCGTTGGTTTCCCAACCTTCTGGTTCCAAAAAAAGCTGGTGCCTTTCTCTTTCCTGAAAAGTAACAATTTTATCTTCTATGCTGGGACAATACCTTGGTCCTGTACCCTTTATCGTACCATTATACAAAGGTGAATCCTGGAATCCCTTTTTCAATATTTCATGTACAGTTACATTTGTATAAGTAATGTAACAGCTTAATTGTTTTTCCGGAAGACTTGTTTTTAAATAAGAGAACCTCCTGATGTCTTCATCTCCTTTTTGTTCTTCCAACACACCAAAGTTTATGGAACGACCGTCTAAACGCGCAGGTGTTCCTGTTTTTAACCTGCCCGACACGATCCCATACTCTTTAAGTTGCTCGGTTAATCCTTTTGAAACTGTTTCAGAAATTCTACCACCTTCCATATTCATCCGTCCAATATGGATCAGGCCATTTCCGAAGGTTCCTACTGTAAGTATGATTGCTCTTGCTTTAAATACGGCATTTGTTCGAGTTTTCACACCAATAACAGAACCCTCTTTAATAATCAGACCATTTACATTATCCTGCCATATATCAATATTCTTATTGGCTTCAATCAATTTCCGCCACTCCAGGGTAAACAGTGTTCGGTCACATTGGGCCCTCGGACTCCACACTGCAGGGCCCTTTGAACGGTTCAACATTCTGAACTGCAGCATACTGGTATCTGTTACAATACCAGAACATCCCCCTAATGCATCGATTTCACGAACGATCTGTCCCTTGGCAATTCCTCCCATGGCTGGATTACAGGACATCTGTGCCAGCTTGGTCATGTCAATTGTTATCAGCAAAACCTTGGCACCCAATGTGCCTGCAGCATGCGCTGCCTCACAACCAGCGTGGCCCCCTCCTATTACAATGATATCATAAGACAAGTTCATCCTTACCCAGTTTTGTATCTTCCTTCAAAAAGCAAAGATACAAATCTTCTTTAACAGACATTCTTTTTCTATCTAATTCATTTTCATCTACATAACCAATAAGATGCAATACTCCATGTATGATGACACGGAAAAGCTCTTCCAGTCTGTCGGTTTTATATTTTGATGAATTGAGGATAACCTGGTCAATGCTGATATAAATATCCCCGGAAATAGTGTTCCTGTGGTTATTTACAAATGTTATAACATCTGTATAAAAATCATGTTTTAAATAACACTTGTTAATATGAAGTATTTCAGCATTATTAGTAAAGATGATACTGATTTCACCTAACGATTTCCCTTCCTTTTCGAGAATATACCCAATGAGGTTTCTTGCCTCCGCTGAATGATTGAATTTTCTATTAACGTTCAGATAATTGAACCCTATTTTCAATTTTACCGAATATTAAATTCAAGTTCTACCGTGGCGCCATTTCGCGTAAACTCGATTTTGTCAGATAACTTTTCCATTAAAAAAATTCCTCTTCCGTTAACATTCTCAATATTTTCAGGTGCTGTAGGATCCGGTACATTCTTATAATCGAAACCGTTACCTTCGTCATCAATTTTTATTTTTAACTTTTTATCTTCCAATTTTACATGAATATCGACACTTTTGCTTTCATCGAGTTTGTTCCCGTGCAATATTGCATTGTTTGCCGCTTCAATTGCTGCTATCAATATGTTGCCGTAAATATCTGCACTTATATTAAATTCAGTGGATAAATCATCAACCAACTTTTCCACTTTTCTCAAATTTTCAATTTTTGAGACAATTTTAAGCGACTTTTCCATTATATTTCTTGTTACGATTACAATTTATATACTGAAATAATCTGCAATTGTTACCCTTTTCATCAATTTTAATGCTAATTTACTAAAAATTTGTTGCATTTCATTCAATGCGCAAGCCATATCTCCGGATCCATTCTGTCTGTTTCCTTCCAGATCTGAAAATACAGTATAGTTTCTCTTGTATTCTCATTTGTAAACACTGTACCCAGATTTTCCTTTGTATTAACACTCTGGCCAGCTTTAACATAAACGTTTATCAGATTATGGTACAAGGTATAAAAATCTCCGTGTTTGATGATTACCGTGTAATTCTCACCCGGAATTGAGAAGACCCGAGAAACAATACCTTTAAAAATTGACCGGGCGAATCCACCTTTTGTAGTAGAAATGTAAACCCCGTCGTTTCGAATGGTCACTGACTTATAATCAGGATGCTGGTGTTCACCGTATTTCCCGGTAATAACACCCATTTCAGTTGGCCATGGCAGCCTTCCTTCATTCTTCTGGAAATCACCAGAAATGATTTTCTCCTCAGGTGTGAGCAGCTCCTTTGATCCTGAACTCTTACTTTTCTTTCGCTCCTCTTCAATGATCCGTCTTAATTCGTTACCCAGCTTCCTTGCCGTTCTTTCTTTTTCATAAATTTCATTCTCAATATCCTTTTGTTTCTTCTTGAGTTGGTTCAGTAAAACTTTTTTTGCGCTTATCTCCCTTTCAATTTGACTACTTTCGCGTTTGACATTTTTTGCAAGTGCATCTTTTTGATTTCTGAGTTCTTCCAGTTCCACATTCTTTTTTAATAACTCTTCTCTTAAACTCTCAAGCTTATCGCGCCTACTGCGTAGGTATTTGTTATAAATTCTTATAATTCTCACCCTCTTGTAAAACTGATTCATGTTCTCTGCAGCAAGCAAATACATCATTCTGTAATAGGAATTTCTGTTCTTGTACAGATTATAAATAAGCTGTCCGTAAACTTTCTTTATCTTATTAATCTCGACCTGCAGTGCTGATGATGCATTTAGATTCTCCTCAATGATGGCAGAAAGAACATTTACTTCCAGTTCAATCCCGAAAACATATTCCTTTCTCTTATTGAGCCGGTGATTAATCAAGATTAATTCATTGAGTGATTCTTTTGTTTTACCCTGTGTTTCCAACAAAAGCTTATTAGCATATTCTATTTCTTTCAGCGTATTCTCTTGATTCCTTTTTATCTTTTCAATGGATTCCTGACTGAATAAGCCCTGGAAACCTATAAATACAGCAATCACAGAAATCAGAAACCGATTCATTATCATTAAAATTTACCTCCTGATTTTTGACTCAGCCCCCAGTATACTGGCATTTAAGATCTCAGACTTTTCTTTTTCAGCAAACATTAATGCCTTTTTCCAGGCTATTATAGCATTGGTATATTTCCCGCGTGCATACAAAATGTCTCCATAATGGTGCAATATTTCCGCATTATTAGCTCCGCCACTTTCAATGGCCATCTCAATGAACTTTTGTGCCTTTCTCAGTTTACCTGATTTGTAAAGAACCCAACCATATGTATCGAGATAAGTAGAATTTTTTGGCTCCTTTTCAATTGTAACCTTACTGAGCCTCTCTGCATATTCAAGTTCTTTGCTTCTCAATGAAAGATAATAAGCATAATTGTTACAAATTCCCAAATTGACAGGATCTATTTCAAGTGCCTTTTTAAAGTATTCCTCGGATTTGTTAAAATTGTTGAGTTTTTCCTGGCACTCAGCCAATAACGAGTAAAATTCAAGCCTCAGCTCATCGTTATCACTAATTGCCAAACCATACTCCATTCTTTTGGACGCCAGTAAATATTCCTTCTTTTGATAAAGCACTGATCCAATAAACAAATAAGGAACTGGACGTTCCGGGAAATTTACAATTGCATAATTTGAATATTTTAAAACACTGTCCAATTCTCCTGTATAGTTCTCGCAAAAGATTAGCTGTTCATATGCTGCATAATTGGAAGGATCCTTTGAGATAATACGTTTTATAGCGTTTGCTGATTTTGCATAATTGCCCAACCGGAATTCCAAATCCGAAAACACAGACATGCTGCGAATATCATCATAATAAGTAAAATAAAAGGCTGTTACAACAGTATCCAACACAGGTTTGGTTAAGTTATACAACTTCTCTTCCTGAACTATTTTATACAAGTAACTTGCTTTCGAAACATTTTCTATATCAACACTTTTCATTGCGTTAACCAACACACTTTCTGCTTCACCAAAACTTTTTTGTTCCAAAAGAAATTCTGCAAAAGAAAATGATACATTGGCATCATTTTCATATTCCGGATAAATTTGTTGGTAGTAAAAACGTGCTGAATCCGGTTGCTGATGTTCCCGAAAATATTCCGCTACCATACCCACTATTGCATATTCCTCATTGCTCCATTTCAATGCTACTTTTAATTGCTGAAGGGCTTTTGTATCCATTTTCAAAGCAAGGAAGATCCGATATTTGCCAATAGCAACCTCTTTTGACGGACCAACTTTACTTTCAATTAACTCCAGATTATTCAATGCCTCGTCATATTTTCCGGCCACTTCAAACAATGAGGCAATCATATAAATAAGCCCAAGATTATCCGGATCCTGTTCTTGCATTTGTCGGTATACCAGTATAGCACTATCAACTTCATTTTTTACCTGATAGGTCTGAGCCAGCTGTTGTAAATACCATTTATTATCATAGCTAACCTGACAAGCCTTCTTTGCATATTGCTTTGCCAGTTCAAATTCTCCAGCCTGCATGTATATTCTAGATAGTTGAAAGTTAATCGCACTGCTGTTTGGATTAATCTTCAGACATTCATTATACAAATTTACTGCCTGTTGATAATTGCTGAATAGATAAAATTTTGTAGCCTCCCCGAATGCATAGTCGTATTCCTGCCTGCTAATAGTATTCAATGGCATTCTTGGAATACCACTTTCTTGGGCTATTGCAGAGGTTGTAAGGACTAATAATATCCCGCATACAATATTTCCAACATTCCGTTCTTTTAAAAAAGTCATATTATACTATAATTACTTAAATTCCTGTATGACCGAATCCTCCGGCACCTCTTTTAGTATTACTTAATTCACCCGCATCTTCCCATTCTACGCGTTCATGCCTTGACACAATCATTTGACCAATACGTTCGCCGTCATTGATAACAAAATTTTCCATCGAAAGATTTATCAGTATGATTCCTATTTCTCCCCTGTAATCTGCATCAATTGTACCCGGCGTATTTAATACTGTTATTCCCTTTTTTAAGGCCAGGCCACTTCTAGGCCTGATTTGTGCTTCAAATCCCTCCGGCAATTCTATAAATAAACCCGTTCCAATTAATGCTCTTTGCATGGGAGGAAGTGTTACAGGACTTGCTAAATTTGCGTATAAATCCATTCCTGCTGAAAGTAAAGTACTATAAGCCGGTAGTGGATGTCTTGACTGGTTTACGATTTTAACTTTCATGTTTCTTAAAAAAGACGTTCATCAGGTTTTCTTTTCTGTTACAATAAATGAAATAAATAAATACAAAAGTAACACCTATCCCGACGTTAAAAAAATCATTATCCGTTTGCAGGAAATATCCAACAAAATAAAGTACCAAAGCAAATCCTACATAAACAATTATTCTTTTAATGTCATAATCAATCTTAAAGAACTTTTGTCCAATGAAATACGTTAATATAAACATTACAAAATTACTCAGTAAATGTATCCATGCACATGCATGGTAACTATATAAAGGAATAAGAATTACATTCAGCAAAACAGTAATCAAGGCACCAATACCTGTAATATAAACTCCGTATAAGGTATGTCCCGTAAGTTTATACCACATGTTAACGTTAAACAACATTCCTACCATAACGTTTGCCATCAACACTACGGGAACTATCCCCAGTCCCTCATAGTAACTGCTGTCAATAAAATATTTGAAAAAATCAATACACAAAGCAACGCCCAGAAATATTATCATCAAAAATATGGTGAAGTACTTCAGAATATTTGCATATATCTGAATTGCATCCTTGCTTTTATACATATTAAAAAAGAAAGGCTCGGCAGCATATCTGAACATTTGAACAAAAATAGTCATCAAGACAGCAATCCGGTAATTTGCGCCGTAAATTCCGAGTTCATGTAATGGATTCAGTCCTTCTTTTAAAAATCTTCTTAAAAGAATTCTGTCGATGGTTTCATTGAAAATTCCAGCCATTCCGGATATCAGCAATGGGATAGAGTAGGCAAGAATATTTCCAAGCAACCTAAAGCTGGCAGTAATTCTCACTGCTCTTAAATCCCATAACAGTAAAAGAAGTACCAGAAAACTTGCCACGACATTGGCAATAAAAACGTATCCAACTTCAATATTCTTTAAATGCACTACGTACCAATCAGATGCTGTAATGAATCTTATCTCGGGAAGGATTTCCAAAAAAAGAAATACAAGAAAAATCGTAATCAGGACATTGATGATCTTCAGTAGGGCAAACCGCCTTACCTTGTTTTCAATTCGCAGCTTCGCAAAAACCAATGCAGACACGGCATCAAGAGATACAGTGGCACCAAGGTAGACAATAAACTCAGGATTTCCTGCATATCCAATCCAATCGGAGATCTGATGTCTGAATAGCTGCACACCGAGCAAAAAAAGAATAGATGTGAAAGAAATACACAAAAAAGCACTGGAAAAAACAACGTCCCTATTTTCACTGTTAACTGAAAATTTAAAAAGTCCTGTTTCCATACCATAGGTAAGCAAAACCATCAATATGGCAACATAAGCATACAATTCGGTTATGACTCCGTATTCCTCAACGGAGAATCGGCGTGTATAATAAGCAGTCAGAACAGCATAATTGAGTATTCTTGGTACAATATTGCCAAGGCCATAAATGATTGCCTGTCCTCCAAGCTTTTGATAATGGTTCAATGAATCGAAATTTTATGCAGTATCTCTGGTATAATGAATTGAAATGTTTCCTTTCTCAATAAATACACGTGATAAAAAATCATGAATAAAAATTTTATAATTTCACGCGGTATAAAAGCGTAAATATATTTGAAAAACCAGTACGTATGCACAAAACAAAATTTCTTTTATTTTCCGCGCTGTATCTTTTCTTTACCCTTATTCATACCCCCATGGTAAATGCTCAAACCTATGCCACACTTGAGACCACCTCAGGCAACATTAAAATTAAGCTGTATGACGATACCCCTTTGCACAGGGACAACTTCATAAAACTTGTTAACCAGGGATATTATAACGGTGTGCTATTTCACCGTGTAATTTCTGGTTTTATGATTCAAACAGGAGATCCCAATTCAAGGAATGCTCGTCCCGGGCAGCCTCTTGGCGATGGAGGTCCTAACTATACTATTCCTGCAGAATTTTCACCTGAGTATTTCCATAAAAAAGGTGCTATAGCAGCAGCCAGGCTCTCTGACGATGTCAATCCGAAAAAAGAGTCATCGGGTTCTCAATTCTATATCGTTCAGGGCAAAGTATATAACCTTTCACAGCTTGAATCGCTTGAAAAATCTAACCGGCACACAGCTTTCACTGAAATTCAGAAAGAATCCTATACAACAACCGGAGGCGTTCCTCATTTGGACAATGCCTATACAGTTTTTGGAGAAGTTGTTGAAGGTCTTGAAACCATCGACAGTATAGCATCCGCTACAACTGATCAGCGAAATCGGCCCTATACTGATATAAGAATAGTCAAAGCATATATTTCTGAATAACTGCATATTACCTATGATTGAACAAATAGAAAAGAATCTTGCAGCCGTTGCCAAGTACCAAATCTCAAATAATGAAGAACTTGAGCAGTTTCGCCTGTTGTATTTAAGCAAGAAAGGTATAGTATCTACATTTTTTCAGCAATTTAAACATGTTGCAGCTGAGCATAAAAAGGCTACCGGTGCCATTTTAAATCAGCTTAAAAGTGCTGCTAATCAGAAGTATGAAGCCTTCAAATCTTCCTTGGGGCAATCGGAGAAATCCTTTTCCGGAGATCTTACACTTCCTCCTGATCCAATAGCTTTTGGCTCGCGCCATCCCGTTTCTCTTGTCCGTAAAGAAATAATAGCAGCATTTTCCAAAATAGGATTTACTGTTGCTGAAGGTCCTGAAATCGAAGACGACTGGCATGTATTTACCGGTCTGAATTTTCCGCTTGAGCATCCGGCCAGGGATATGCAGGATACCTTTTACATTTCCAGAATTTCGCCGGAAGATTCAAATCCTGAAGATATTTTACTCCGGACTCACACTTCCTCAGTGCAGGTAAGAGTTATGCAGA
>DIAS01000038.1 GCA_002415855.1 Bacteroidales bacterium UBA5072 | reverse complement strand
AGCAGTACCCACAGCAACTATTACCTGAGCCTTTACGGAGGGAGTGACAATTTCGCCTACGCCTTCGACGATGCGAACACGCACAGAACCCTTATGCTTAATCATTCTGAAAAGAACAATCAGGTCGGCGGTACACTGTTTTACGGCTTGAACTGGAAGGCTAAAAACACAAGCAACTTTATAATCAGTTTTTCTTCCCTGCAAACTGATCAGACGCATGATGAGGAAATTGTACGGATCTCTGGTCAGCAAATAACCTCGAGCATCCATGATCAGTACATGGCATCGGTAAAGGAAGTCAACGGAAGGATAGAAAATACATTCACTGTCTCAGAAAAACATCAGCTGGATGCAGGTCTCGGTACGCTGTTTTATTACACAGACCGCGTAGAGACAGAATTGGGAAATACTGTTTTGAATGAAGATAAACAGCTTCCCGTCCCTTATTTTTTCATTCAGGATAATATTAACCTGTTCAAAAAACTCACTCTCAGGCCAGGCCTGAGGGCAGACATCCATTCATCTGCCGGGAAAGCATTCATTCAACCGCGTCTTTCCCTTTTATACAGGGTCAGTGATAATCTGAAGTTAAACGCCGCTGCCGGAATGTATAACCAGTTCGTGGCCAAAAACATGATCATTGAAACGACGGGAAATTACAGACTGGCATGGTCTGCCTGTGACGGAAGGGATGTTTCGGTGCTGAGTTCGCAAAACATCACCCTTGGACTTACCTACAATAAGAAAGGTTTTATTTTTAGCGCAGAAGGATATTTAAAAAGTACGGATGGGATTACCCGGTATATTCAAACCACCACCGGGACAAACCTGTATAATGGCGACAGTAAGACAAAGGGGCTGGATATTTTTATAAAGCAGGATTTCAAGGGTCAAACGGTCTGGATTTCATACACCCTGAGTAAAACAGTTGAATATTTTCCCTATTTCCCGACCGATGAATATGTTCCGGCTATGCAAGACCAGAGGCATGAGTTAAAATTAGCGGGTCTGGCCAGGTTTAAGTCTTTCCATTTCTCGGTAAATTATGTGTTTGGTACAGGATTTCCTGATCCCGGCCAGTTGCCGGAAGTGGTTGACTATATGCAATACTACAGCCGGCTTGACGCAGCATTGATATACCAGCCTTCAAAATGGAAGGTAAATATTGACGCCGGGGTATCTGTTCTGAATGTTCTGAACACTGAAAATATACGCTATTCGAATTACACCCGTGTACCGACTGATGAAAGCACAACCATAAGTCTGTATGCTGAAGCAGTTCCTTTTACTCCCACAATTTTCTTGAATATCTACTTTTAGCCGCTCACGAAACAGGCAATCCCAGGCAACATTGTCTCTGGCAGATTTGGTATGCGGAATAAAAATCAAAAAAAAATTTTAAAAGTAGGGTAAATCCGGTTTCATGCGGTTTAACTGCAAAGAAGCATTTGAAAATGATTGAAAAATCAGGCAAGCTTCTGATTATGTAGAACTAAACAGAAAAGTCATGAAAAATCTTGCATTAAGAATCTTATCGACGTGCATGGCGCTTCTTCTTATGACAGGAGTTACGCTGGCACAGCAGTCACGGAACCAGGTACAGGGGAATCCTTCCGGTAATGATCAGGCTCAGGTTCAGACGCAGTTGCAGAACCAGACTCAGACTATGGACCAGACGCAGACCAGGACAATGGACCAGACGCAGACCAGGACAATGGATCAGACGCGGGCCAGGACAATGGATCAGACTCAGACACAGTTGCAAAACCAGACCCAGGCTATGGATCAGACCCAGACCCGTACTATGGATCAAAACCAGACACAATTGCAGAGCCAGACCCGGACTATGAATCAGACTCAGACAAAGGACCAGACAGGTTCAAAAGAGCAGATCCAGGCAAAAGAACAGAACAGGGTTCAGGATAAAAATGCTACCATGGGCCAGAGCCAGTCGTTGGAGCAGAACCGTCAGAGATTTCGCAATTCATTGACAGCGGAACAGATAGGTATACTTGAAAACAAGGAGATGACCCAGAACCAAAAGAAGAAAGCATTTAAGGGCTCGCTGAACGATGAACAGAAAGCCATGCTCAGGGAGAATAATCAACTGAATCAGCAGCAGAAGAATGAATTCCGTCACAGCACTGCAGCAGAAGAGCAGAATAAGCAGATGATGCAGTACCGTGGTGAAAACAGCGATAATTCGGCAGGCGGAAACGGGAACGGCCAGCGATAGGCTTGCTGAAAGGTGAGGAGATCCGGAAATACTGCCAGGTAGTTCCGGCCTCCTTTACCGGATAACTGCAGGAAAGAAGAAAAAATTACCGGAAAAATGAAAAAGGTTGCTGTCCTATGGCTGCTGTTCCAGTGCGGATTGCCACTCTACTCGCAGTATGACAGGGTGGATTCCCTGCTTTTAGACGTATTCGGGAATGACAGAACATTAAGCAACCTGTACGGACAACCGCAGGTTAAATCATATCTGTACGGCGGAATTATCTTCGACAGCAAGACACTGTATGCCGGGAGAGAACTGATTGACGACATGTACGCAGCTTACGGAAGCATCTACTGGATTCATTCCAGGGGTTTATATGCCGGGGTATCAGGTTCATGGTATAACAGGCTTGATCCGGGTTATAACTCGACTGCAGTCACCGCGGGAATAAGGGAACCGTTAAATAAGAAAAAGAGTCTTAGCTTCAGTGTCTCCTACAGCAGGTATTTCTTCAATGTAAGCGATTCTACCGAGATAGTTTTTAATAACAATCTGGGGACAGGACTAACACTCAGGAATAGCTGGATAGGAGGATATATATTCTTTAATGCGCTGTTCGGTAAGGAGTTTGGCATGAACCTGACCCCTGATATTTTTGCCAATATTACCCTTGGCAGGTTTGGATCATCCGGTAAAATAGTACTGGCACCTGAAATATCAGCCTTCATTGGATCTGAAACCGTTGTTTATGAAAGCGAAGGAAGTATAATTGATAAATTGGATTCGATTGTTGATACATCAGGCAAATTCGGGTTACTGAATACCAGGTTCTATTTGCCGGTTTGCGTTTATGCAGGCAATTTTGATTTTGAAATCGGTTATTCAGTAAATCTCCCATCAGCCCCTGGTCAGGTCACAACACAACCTGTGACTTCATATTTTTCTTTTTCAGTCGGTTACCTGCTGCCTCTTAAATGACTATCCGGTACAGCCATGTTGAGAATGCCGCGTTACCCCTGAACCGTGATAATGACTGATAAGCCTGAATAAAAACATCCTGGGTAAGATCCTCAGCATCGTCCTTATTGTGCAGAAAGCCCATACATGTCCGGAATACCAGTTGTTGATATTGCCCGACAAGTATTGCGAACTTTCCCTTGTCGCCCTGCAGTATCAGTTTTATGATTTCGGCATCTGTCATTGCAGGTAATTCCAGGAAGATTGACGATGCGTCAGCCTCTCCTGCTTATATCAACCATGGCATTATTTTTCAGCAGCTTTATATCCTTCTCGTGCAATTCGATCAGTCCTTCTTTTTCAAAGGTTTTAAGCAGTTTAACGGCGCTTTCGGTTGAAATCCCGGCAAAATCCGCTAAATCTTTGCGTGAGAGATGCTGGAATATCTCTTCAGCCTCGCTCCTCAGGCTGTCGATGTATAATAATGCATCTGCCAGTCTTCCGTTCATCTGCTTGTACATAAGATTGCGCAATGTATTGAGCAGGTTTGCATTTTGCTCACAGTACCTCTTCGTAATGGCGAAACCAAACGAGCCGTTTTGCCGGATTACTTTGGCCATAGCTTCTTTCTCTATCAGAAAGACCTGGCAATCGGTCAGGGCTATGGATGAATAATTGAAGATATTTTCATAAAACACAGCCGAGAGACCCACAAACTCTCCTGGTCTGATTATCCGGAGATTGAAGTTCTTTGTTCCGTCGCCTTCAAGATATTGCTTTGCCAGGCCATTAATGACAAATAAAACATACGAGGCAAACGCCCCCTGTTTTGTCAGGTTGTCACCTTTACGGAAAAATACCTGGGTTTTGCTTGAACGAACCAGTGCTGCCTCTTCAGGCAGCAGATTCTGGAAGCAGGGTGCATCGATATCGCAGATAAAATCTTTGTCTGTTTCAAGTATTGTTTTCATGTCAGGTTAACAAACTATAAGATCATAAAGTTAATCCAAATCAATTAAAAAGTTGTCCTGTTTCAAGTTGACGGTTGTCGTGCCGGCACACCGTTTCCTTTCGAGTCAGAACGATGTACTGTAATTTTGCTTCCTGAATTTCAAATATAAAAATCATGTTATACACAAATTTAAATCACCTTATGTCAGCTGCTGATCTGAACAAAGCTATCAGCGAAAACGAAAACGTTATGGTCATCTGCGGAAGAATGGGCCCGATGTGTATCCCTGTTTACGGGATTGCCGAGGAACTTGAGGAAGAGTACAGGCATGTTAAGTTCTACGATATGGAATTTGATAACCCGGAATCATATATTATCCGTAATCTGCCCGAGGTACGCGGTTTCATGGGGATTCCTTTTACAATTTATTACAGATCAGGCAAAGTGGTAAAAGCCACTTCAAGCATTCAGACGAAAGACCAGGTGAAAGCTATCCTTGACAAGGAATTCACCTCGGTTGTAAACGCGGAATAAAATGAACGCTGTCAATCACTATGATGCAATAGTAATTGGAGCGGGGCCTGCCGGACTTACGGCAGGCATTTACCTGTCACGTGCCCGGTTGAAGACACTTATAATAGACGAAGGTGTTGTCGGCGGGCAGATGGTGCTTACCCACGAGATAGCAAACTATCCGGGAGTTAAAAGTATCAGCGGGTACCAGCTCTCCAGTATCATGAAGGAACAGGCAAAAAGCTTTGGCTGCGATATTAAGACAAATGTTTCTGTAAGCAGTCTTGACCTGAACGGAGAAGAAAAAGAGCTTGTTCTCAAGGATGGATCTGCCTGGTCGGCAAATGCGGTTATTCTTTCTCCCGGCGGAAGGTCACGCACACTTGGCGTAAAGGGTGAAGACACCTTCAAAGGCAGAGGTATTTCCTATTGCGCCACTTGTGACGGCGATTTCTTTACCGGCAAGGAAATTATTGTGGTGGGGGGAGGCAACTCGGCCCTTGAAGAAGCTGTATCGCTGACGAAATATGCGAGTAAGGTGACGATAATCCATCAGTTTGACACCTTTCAGGCTTTTGAACATGCAGTTGAAGAAGTAAAAAGCAATGATAAGATCCACTTTATTATGGAATCTGCAATTACTGCTTTTTATGGATATGAGAAGCTTGAAAGTGTCGACATTAAAAACCTTGCATCAGGTGCAACCATGAATTTCAAGACTGACGGAGCGTTCATTTTCATTGGTTATGTGCCAAACACCGAATTTCTGAAGGGTACAATTGATTTAAATCAATGGGGTGAGATAATTGTTAGAAGCGACATGTCGACGAATATTGAAGGCGTATACGCTGCCGGTGACAGCACTGCCAAACGATTCAGGCAGGTGACAACAGCGGTAGGAGACGGAACCATTGCTGCCCTTGCAGCTGCGCAGTTCCTGAATGAAATAAAAATCAAACAAAAACAATTTTTAACAGCTTGATATGAAAATCATAATAATAATAGGTAGCATACTGGTAATTTTTGGCGGCCTGTACCTTATAGCCAGGGCAAAAATGAAAAACATTCCTGTAGTCGACAATCATGAGAAGATAATTGTCCTTACCGACAAGAATTTTCAGCATCAGACAAAGAATAAGGTTGTACTGGTGGATTTTTGGGCAGAGTGGTGTATGCCTTGCAGGATGATGGCACCGGTATTGAACGATGTTGCTGAAGACCTCAATGGCAATGCCTATGTGGGGAAAGTAAATATCGAACAATACCAGTCGCTTGCACAAAAATACCAGATAAGGAATATTCCTACAATGATTCTCTTTAAAGACGGGAAGGAAATGAGCCGTATTGTAGGTGTCAAGAGCAAGCAGTACCTGTTGCAGGAAATAGCAAAAGTCAGATGACTTTTCATGAAGGGAAATTTCGATACGCTGATTCGTGATAGCCGCCCGGTCATTGTAGATTTTCATGCACTATGGTGTGGTCCATGTAAAATGCAAGCGCCGATACTAAAGGAGATTGCTGCAGAACTGGGAGACAAGGTCAGGGTTTTGAAAATTGATGTTGACAGGAACAATGAGATAGCCGCCCGGTATAACGTACGAAGTGTTCCCACACTTATTATCTTCCTTCAGGGAGAAATTATTTACAGACAAGCCGGCGTTCACACCAGATCGCAGTTGATGGACGTATTGCAAAAATACCTTTAGGGATTAGATTCAAGCCATGCATATTTCTTATTCATGGCTTTTTGCTGCTTTGCCCCGGCAGAAGAGATGTAATTAAACAATATTAAACATGTAAAACAAATTTCGTGTTCCTATACGGAAGTGATCAAAAATCAGTATAATTTCACATTATATTGTTGAACTTTCTGTACAACCTGATGGTTGAACAGGCAAGATCACGGAATATCTCAGGATGCCGTATAAACGAAATTTAACGAACCCGGTTACATTTCTGTTTCTCGTCCTGCCATCAGGGATCAGCCAGGGATTTATTTCAGTATCACTGCCATTTATACTGACACAACACGGTTTCTCGGTTGCAACAGCTGCATCAATAACAGCATTGGGAATTTCATCCAATATCTGGCGCTTCATGCTGGCACCCATGACTGATATATCTTTCAGTCTCCATAAATGGTATGTGACCGGCAATATCCTCTGTGCCCTGACACTTTCAATGCTTTGTTTCATACCTCTCGAGACCAGCCTGACAGTTATATTGACTGTATCCGTCTTTATATCTCAGGTTGCTGCAAACCTGATAGTCGTACCAGTGGGTGGTTTCATGGCCAAAACAGTTCCTGAAGAGAAGAAAGGCAGGGCTGGAGGATGTTACCAGGCAGGAAATCTGGGAGGTGAAGGATTGGGTGGAGGAGCCGGCATTTGGCTCACAACTCATTTTTCCTATCAGATAGCCCTGATCACTTTATCAATGACGATACTTATCTGCTCTCTGGCACTCTGGTTTGTGCCTCAGGTCTATGCTGAAAAAAATATTCTCATAAAAGAAAAATTCCGGATAATCCTGGCCGATATCAGGAGTCTCCTGAAGTCGCCGGTGGCAATTTACACCATGATCGTAATTCTTCTGCCTGTGGGTATAGGTGCCGCCAGCAACCTGTGGTCATCAGTAGCTTCTGACTGGAAGGTAAAGCCTGACACCATTGCCCTCGTCACCGGAACACTGAACGCAATAGTATGTGTTGCCGGCAGTGTTGCGGGCGGCTGGATAGCCGATAAATTAGGCAGATGGCTTGCATATTTCGGTGCAGGGATATTAATGGCGGCAGTAACCCTGGGAATGACTTTCTTTTCATTCAGACCTGAAGCATATGTTATCGGAGTCTTATCGTATGCATTCACTTTTGGCATGGCCAACGCTGCTTTTTCTGCAATTGTCCTGCATGCCATAGGTAAGGGAATGGCTGCCACCAAATATGCCTTGATTTCATCGTTGGGGAATATCCCCTTCCCATACATGACAATGTTTGACGGATGGCTTCATGATTCATACGGTGTAAGAATGATGCTATACGGTGAGACTTTCATGGGGGTAAGCTTTGCGCTGATCCTGTTACTCGTTCTGGCTAAACTGAGATCAAATAAAATTCCAGTCTGAAACCTGTGCAAATCTGACAGTCATATGAAAAAAACAATAATTTTATTATCCATTGTATTCGGATTATCAGGATGTTATATTAACAGAGCTGTAATCCTTGATTTCCCACAGACAAGACAGTCATTTGATTATAGTTGCGGACCAGGTGCTG
>DIAS01000096.1 GCA_002415855.1 Bacteroidales bacterium UBA5072 | reverse complement strand
CCCGGAGGCGAGAATGGCAAACTGTGTGTCGTGCCCAGCTGCAACAACAGGAATACGCTTGCCTATCCCCAGTTCCTCAGCAGCGTGTGTGGTCACTTTCCCGATCACAGTACCGGGTTCGGTAAGTGGCGGAAAATCAGCCTGGGTTAGTCCGAGAGGAGCCAATATTTCATTGGAAAAACATCGCTTTTTCATTTCGGTAAGCATGCTGGTACCCGCCATGGTAGTGTCGGTGATAAATTCGCCGGATAGCCGCTGCAGGATCAGAGAAGGCATCATAACGTAGTAATCCATGTCATTCAGAACATCAGGGCGATTCTCCCTGAGCCAGATCAGCTTGTGGATGGTATTGAAATGATACGACTGCAGACCGGTGATCTGATAAAGCCATTCACGTTCGAAATATTTGCTGATGTTCATTTCCACAGCCTCCGTGCGGTTACATTGCCAGGAAATCACAGGATAGCAGAGTGCTCCGTCTTTTTTCACAGCGGCGCCATCGACACCAAAGGTAGTGACAGTCACAGCAGTGATCTCTGTGTCAACAGCTGCTGCGCTCACCTGTCGACTGCAACTGGCCAGCTTGTTCCAGATATCATCAATATCCCAGATCAATCCGCCCTGAAAAAAAGGATCAGCAACCGTATTGTTGGGAAGGGCATGCGATGCAATAACCTGTCCGGCAGTGTTTATCAGACAAGCCTTTACATTGGTGGCGCCACAATCGAGGATGAGTACAGATTGTTTCATTCATTCAACAGATTACGAGTTCCAAATCCACATTACCTTGCATGCTTATGGGTAAGATATCAAAGTCCGGCAGGCAGTTTGAAAATCCTTTCGATCACCAGCCACTTCTCCTCGGCACTGGCGTTTTTTGAACTACGTTGGAAACGTGACACATAAGCCTCCCATTCTTTTTGACGTGGCTTTGTGGCAAGTTCCGCCATGGCCTTATCGTGGTCAAAATCCGCAACTGTATCCATGATCATGAAGAGCCGTGTGCCAGTAATATAGATCTCCATATCAATAATACCCACTTCCCGGATACCCTGCATGATCTCCGGCCAGAAAAATTCTGCCTCGTGTACTTTTTTATAGGCTGCTATTAATTCTGGATCATCACGTAACTCAAGGGTTTTGCAAAATCGTTTGAATGTCCTCCGGGTGTTCCTTTCCTGATTTTCCATATACCTGTTTTTTGTAGACATTTCATTGGATGCAGCACCTACCGGGAAAGCACGTGTTTTGGTTCATCCGTTGTTTTGCCTTTTATCCCGGCAAGCAATTATGGTTCTTAAAAGTACGAAAAAAATCTTCCCTGCCGGATCTCAAAGTATGTCAGATTTCCAACCGGGGACCAAAGGAATAGGATTTTCCTTTTTCAACTGCAATTTCAATGATTTTCGACTGGTACTTAATTTTACAATACTGATTGTCAAAGGCTTTAACCACAACTTTCTTCAGTTTTCCATCAGTCCAGTAGATATCCACTTCGAAATTCCCGCGTGCTCTCAATCCTTTTACATGCCCATTCTTCCAGGTTGACGGCAGGGCCGGGAGAATCTGAATGTAACCTGCATGGCTCTGCATCAGCATCTCTGCAATCCCTGCCGTGCCGCCGAAATTGCCGTCAATCTGGAATGGCGGATGGCTATCAAACAAATTGGGAAGAGTGGATTTGCGCAACAACATCAAAAGGTGATCGTTTGCTTTTTCACTGTCGAGTAACCGGGCATAAAAATTGATGATCCATGCCCTGCTCCACCCTGTATGGCCTCCCCCATGTGCAAGTCGACGTTCAATGGTACTTGCAGCAGCCTTGTAGAGTTCAGGTGTTTCAGGCGTGATCTGTGTACCAGGATGAAGTCCGAACAACTGGGATATATGCCGGTGGCCCGGCTCGGCTTCCTCATAATCTTCAATCCATTCCATGATGGTGCCGTTCCTGCCAATACGTGTCGGTGGTAATTTATTCATGGCGGTCCGGATCGAATCCCTGAACGGTGGCTCTTCGCCCAGGATCTCTGAAGCGCTACAGCATACCATGAACAACTCCCTGGCGATCTGGATATCCATGGCTGCAGCATAGGTCAGCTGCATCGGATTCGTTGTGCCCGGCATAAAATAAGCATTCTCCGGAGAATAGGAAGGTGATGTAACGAGCTGCCCCTTTTTATCCTCACTCAGAAAATCCAGTACAAACCTGGCTGATCCTTTTAGAATTGGCCAGGCTTGTTCGCGAAGATAGGCAGTGTCGTTTGTGTAACTGAAATGCTCCCAGAAATGCAGGGCCATCCAGGGACCTGCCATGGGAAAGGTTCCCCATTGAATGCCATCCATTAAACCGCTTCTGCCGAAAGGATCGGTATTGTGGTGCATGGTCCAGCCCTTGCAACCGTACATCTGCGAAGCCGTAACCCTGCCCGGCACCATCATCTTTTCAAAAAACCGTATCAAAGGATCCATGGTCTCCGGCAAATTGCAGACATCTGCAAGCCAGTAATTCATCTGCAGGTTTATGTTGGTATGATAGTCACTGTTCCAGGGTGCCTCCAGATGGTTGTTCCAAATGCCCTGTAAATTTGCGGGCAACACTCCCGGAGCACGTGAACTGCCCATGAGCAGGTACCGGCCATACTGGAAGTAGAGTTCCACCAGGTGCGGGTCATCTTTCCCGTCAATGACCTGCCGGAGGCGTATATCTGTTGGAATGGTGTCCTGCGTAACATTACAAATGCTAAAGTCAATCCGGTCAAATAATGCCTGGTGATCGGCTACATGATCATTCATCAGATTGCTGTAAGACCTGACTTCCGCCTTGCCGAGAATCTCCTCACAAAGCAGCAAGGGATCGATGGTACGGTCATAGTTCAGCAGCTCCCGGTTATAATCAGTCGCAGCAGTAAGCAGTAAAAGCAGTGCAGAGGCATTCCTGACAACCAGTGAATCGCCCTGCGCTGTGATGGTTCCGCCAGTGGCTTTGGCGGTCATTTTAGCAGCAAATCTCATGTGCGCACCACCCGGGCCACTCTCAGGACTATCTTGATCGATAATCTGTCCCTTCATCACCAGTGTGTTCTCCCCTGATTCTACAATGGCGTCCCTTTCACGCCTGAGGGAAAGACTGGCATTGATACTGCCCCGTTCGGATCTTAACTGAATTACAACAATATTATCCGGAGCCGAAACAAAAACCTCCTCAGTGTACTTTTCTCCGTTCTGCTTAAACCTGGTAAGGGCAATGCCGGTTCTCAAGTCAAGCTCCCTGCGGTAATCCTCCACTTTCGTACTCCGCGAATCAAAATTTATGAACAGGTCGCCCAGGGTTTGATATGACCTGATTCGCGGCGGTGTTCCCAGCAGGTATTTGTTTGAAAGATCCAGGGCCTTCGGAATATTCCCGTCAAGCAACAGCTGCCTGATCTCGTGGAGGTGACTAAGGGCACCAGGGTTGTTATTGTCAAGCTTTGACCCTGCCCACAGACTTTCTTCGTTGAGCTGGATTTGTTCAATCCCTGTTTTCCCGAAAACCATGGCTCCCAGTCGCCCGTTTCCCACGGGCAGGGCCTCGGTCCATTCCACAGCCGGCTGATTATACCAGAGTCGAAGAGGATGACCCGAATCTTCATTTTTATTACAGGATGATCCGCCAATACACAGTATCAGCAAGAACAGCATACGAAA
>DIAS01000079.1 GCA_002415855.1 Bacteroidales bacterium UBA5072 | reverse complement strand
GATACCCGTTGTAGTTGAGACACCGATAAGTGTTTATAACTATGTTCCTGCCCCGCCGGAGAATAGTTCCTATATTCACTACCTGATGCCGCATCCAATAAGCATTTCATTTATTCAGAACGCACCCGATTTTTCACCTTATGCTGTTCCACCTGACGCCGACCTGTCAAACAAATCATTCACCGAGCACCACGATACTCATGAGACTGCAACCACAAACACATCCGGCTTTAATTTATCATTCGATAAGGCATTGATGCTCCTCTGGCTTGCCGGCGTACTGGCTTTTGGTACTGTCACTGTATACAAAAACTGCAAATTCCGGCTGACTGTAAGACGGGAACAACCGGTAACCGATAAAGATATTCTTGATTTATTTAACGAATGCAGATCAACCCTTGGATTTCAAAAGAAGGTGGAAATAATTGTTACCGATAGTGTGAAAAGTCCGGCAATTTATGGTTATTTCAAACCGCAATTATTGCTTCCTACGCATTTTCTGGACACTCTCACAAAAGACGAATTGTACTGCATTTTTCTGCATGAACTGGGCCATGTGAAGCGGCATGATATTGGCGTTTCCTGGCTTGCAACCCTCTTTCAGGTTATCTACTGGTTCAACCCCCTTGTCTGGTATGCATTCCATTATCTGAGGGCAGATCAGGAAGCAGCCTGTGATGCCTATGTATTGTCAAAAATAAAAAAGGCTCAACCAACCGATTACGCCAGGACAATAGTCAATCTGTTGGAGCGTTTTGTTCAAAACCGCCAACTGCCTTCTCTTGCCGGAATAATTGAAAATAAATCACAGATAGGCGGGAGAATCAGCATGATACTGGAGTATAAAAAAATTACCCAGAAGATGACTCTTGTTTCAGTTCTTATGCTTTTTATAGCCGCCTTTGTTTTCTTCTCCTTCTCAAATGGGCGATCAGCGGATCGGGGATCAAGTCAAGCAGGTATGACTCAATCAGAAAACTCCGATATGAAGCACTATAAAAATGATGATTGGAATTTTTCGCTGGATATACCCAAACGCTGGGTAACTTCGCCGTCTCTACCTGTCTACCCTAATAATGTAGTCGAGTTGATCAGTTTTGGATCGAATGATGGCGGCCTTGAGGCTCTGAGTATCCTTATGATGCCACACGATCCTGAACTATCGCTTAATGAAGAGCTTGATATCGCCAAAATGCATCTGGCAAACGAGGGCTATGGAAACTTTGTCAGTGCCAAAAAAACACTAGGATCAAGAAAGGCATTGATACTTGATTCCGACAAGAGGGTGGAAGATGGCACTCTGCGTGTTCATGCTTACGTTTTTACATACAAATCAATCATATATTCACTTGGATTTGTAACAACGCGTCCGGATGCTTCCTTTGAGCTTTATGATCGGATTGCTAAAACCTTTGAATTCCATGAGCCGCCTGTTGTCGAAGGCATTAAGAAATACCTGAGTCCGGATGGAAACATTGCAATGGAGATTCCTGCGAATTGGAAAGCATTTCCATTTTCCCCCAAATATAATCAACTAATACGCTTTGGAACTCCAGAAAATGGTCTGACCGCGATCATTTCTCCAGCATACAGCCCCTGGGAATCTCTTGAGAAAATGCGTACCAGGGTGCGTGAGGCAGAGGCAAAAGTTGGCTGGAAGGACTTCACTAATTCAGAAACTGTTATAAATGGAAGAAAGACATTAATAGTTGACTACAACGATGGTTCGATAAGTATTCGTGAATATTTCTTCGAAGATGGGGATTACAGATATAAGGTCTCATTTTTTAGCGGCAGTAAAAACGGCATATCTGCTGACAGGCTCGAAGCATACGAACGGGTAATGAGAAGCACTGAGATTCACAAAAAACTGGAGGTCGCCGGTTTTAAAGAATATGCGGGCCCGGACCTTGAAAAACCAATAGCCTCCGGCATGAAACGATATATAAGCCCTGACGGTGACTATACCGTTGATGTCCCCGGTGATTGGCGTCCTTATGCAAGCGGTGCAGAACCCTATAAAACATACCTCTTCGCGACATCGCAGAATGGCGTATCCGCGCTTTTCTATCAGCGATTACTCATTCCCTGGCGCACTCTTGAAGACCTACGTGATAATCAGGTGAAGGTAATTACCGACGCAGGAGGAAGAATCCTGGACAGATCCGAAACTGATATCAATGGAAGAAAGACATTGATACTTGATGGCTACACGAATTCCATGAGTATTCGTCATTATTTCTTCGATGTGGGAGGTTACAAATATGCGGTGCTGTTTTACGCTCATACTAAAAACGGTATAGCGGCTGACAAGCTGGAAGAATACGGCCGGGTAATGAAAAGTATTAATTTTATCAATGTAAATCTATCAGTCGCCACCTTTAAAGAATATGCAGGTCCGGATCTTGGAAAACCCATAGCCTCCGGCATGAAACGATATATTAGCCCGGATGGTGATTATACAGTTGATGTCCCCGCTGATTGGCGTCCTTATGCATCGGGTGCATACCCCGTTAAAACATACATCTTCGCGACATCGGAAAATGGTGTTGCCGCGGTTTTCTGGCCACGATGGTACAATCCAGAACTCACACTTGAAGGGAGACGTGATTATCAACTGCAGGTAAATAATGATGAGGGACGTAAGAGCCTAGGCAAATCCGAAACTGTTCTAAATGGAAGAAAGGTATTGATGCTTGACAGCACAAAGGATTCCCTCACTGTCCGTGATTATTTTTTTAAAGAGGGGGATTGCATATATTCCGTGGTGTTCTATGCGTTCCATACAGAAGGCATACCGGCTGACAAGATAGATGGATACGAACGGGTAATGAAAAGCATCGATATTATCAAAGTAAATCCGAAAGATGATGAATTCG
>DIAS01000114.1 GCA_002415855.1 Bacteroidales bacterium UBA5072 | reverse complement strand
CATTGTACTTTGAATTGTATGGTTTTCAAGGGAAAGGCCAGGGAATGGGAAGAGGAAAAGGCATGATGCACCAGTACCGGAGGGGACAAGGGCAAAAGGGGAATGACAATATTCCGTTCAATGATGGTAATTGAGAAGGTTCTTTCCTGGTTAACATGCCTGCATAAAAATCGTAAAAACAATTGGCCAGCTACATGTTTGGCGTTATCAGGTTTTGTTATTTTATAACCTTAATTTTATAAATTCTGGGCCAGAATTTCCCCGTTACGAAAATTTCATCAGCAATCGGATCATATGCAATGCCATTCATCTCTAATGAGTGAGAATATATTTTTTTTGCTTCATCTGCTAAAGGACTCAAATCAACTTTTCCAATAATCTTACCATCCGACGGAGTAATTATCACAATCGTATTCGTAAACCTTACATTTGCGTAAATAAAGCCTTTGATATATTCCAGATCATTTAAATACTCTTGTATACAGCCGTTTTCAGTGACTGAAACTATTTTATTTATATAAAAATCATTAGGATCGAAATAAGTCAGTTTATTTGTTCCGTCACTCATTATCAGATTTTCGCCATCGGTAGTCAATCCCCACCCTTCTTCGCCCGGAATGACAAATTCTCCTTCTTTTACAAAAGTATTTGCATTATAAATGAATCCAACTTTAGTCCTGTAAGTCAATTGAAACACCTTGCCATTTAAGAATGCAATCCCTTCTCCAAAATATTTCAGCCCATCTATTTCAACTTTTGTCTCTATTTTACCGGTCTTCAGATCAACGATGCCGAACAATGATTTTGTTTGAGGGAAATCGAGGTAGGCACCACTGCTTTCATACAATTTGCCATCATGTATCAGGAATCCTTCTGTAAGTGAATTCGTATCATGCGGATACGAGTATATTAAAACAAAATCTAAAACCTGTATAGATTTATTTTTCATATTTTTTATATTCGAAACTGGATATGCCGACTAAATTGACCACCCCCTGCCGATCTAAATTGACCACCCTGTGCCGATATGTTTTGACCACCCCACTTCTGCATTCCTAAGAAAGATCATTTTCCTGCTTTTTTAGCATTATACAAAATTAGATAGTTTTATATTGTTTCAACATCTTCTGTGATTTTGTTTTTAAACGACTTGCGCAGTGATTCCCCCAGGAGCTCTATTCGGTGAGCATCATGAACAATACGGTCAAGGATTGCATCTGCCACAGTTTGTTCGCCGATTACCTCGTACCATTGAGCCACCGGTAGCTGTGATGTGATGATGGTTGAACGCTTTCCATGACGGTCTTCAATGATTTCCATGAGTATCGATCTTCCAGATCCATCCATTGGTTGCAGGCCAAAGTCATCAAGAATGAGAAGATCCAGACGTTCTATTTTACCGATCTCACGGATATAGGAACCATCAGCCTTGGCCATCTTCAACCTTGAGAACAACTTGGCAGTATTAGCATAGAGGACTTTATAACCAAGCGTGCAGGCCTGGTTCCCAAGTGCAGATGCAATGTAGCTTTTACCGATACCGGTGCTGCCGGTGATCAGCAGGTTCTCTTTTCGTTGAATGAAGGCACATTCTGCCAGTCGCATCAACTGGTTTTTGTCAAGATTCCGGTTTATATCAAAATGCAGCTGTTCAACATTGGCCTTGTAGCGGAACCGGGCATTGCGCATTTGCCTTTCTATGCGGCGATTGTTACGGTCATCCCATTCTGAGTCGATTAATATGGATACCATTTCATCATTGGTTACTTTGTCCATGTTTCCGTTTTCCATGCTTGTCCGGAATGCCCTCACCATGCCAAAGAACTTCATCTGTCTCATTTTGTGAAGTGTTTGTTCATTCATTTTTACTGGTTTTAAGTTAAACAAAATACGGTACCGGGTTCCGTAACCGGGACCCAGTACCGTGAAGATTTATCGGTAATAGTTTTTACCGCGGATGTTATCGTGCGGGGGTAATGGATTATCATTGCCAGGCTCCTCGTCAGTGTTACCGTCAAGCCCCCTTTCAAGGATTGCCTTGATGGTCTGGTACCCGTAATCACCGTACTGCAGGGCACGGCGACAGGCATTGTTCAGCCGCTCTTTGCCCACGCGTGCAGCAAAGCTCAGTACTCCCTGGCATGAACGGTAGGTCTGTTCCGGATGCTGGCGAGTGTTTAGTAACTCGATGATGTACTGTTTTGTTTCTGGTCCAATCTCTTGGCCACGCTCGATAAACTTGTTCGGGTTCCAGTCACTCATGAACTGGTGCTTTGAAGCCAGGTGTTCAATGACCGTGGTGTATATATATGGCTGCCGGTTGCGGTTGTGTATGGCAATACGCTCGTAGCGGTGATACACCTCAACAATGCTCTGGCTATACAACAGTGTTACCTTCTTGCCGATGTAGTGATAGGGAACACTGTAATAGTGCTTATCCTCCGTCAGGTTGACATAATTGTTCTTCATCACGGTAACGATAACCCGGTGCTTAAGTTCGTACCTATGCGTTGCCAAGGGGTTTAGTGTGTGACGCTCGGTTTCTTCGAACAATTGCCGACGGCTGAACGGTCTGTTCTTAAGCAATCGGTTGTTATGCTCTTCCAGGGCTATCCCGATGGACTGGTTGATCAGTTCAAGGCTGGAATAGACTCTCTCCTTCACGGTACCGTAAATCGTGCGATAGATGATCTTTACAGCACCTTCAACCAACGCTTTGTACTTGGGCTTGTAAGGAGCCGCAGGCAGCGCTGCCATCGTGTAATGGCTTACAAAGTCACGGAACGCCTCGTTGAGTGTCGGCTCATAACGATTCCCCCTGATCACCGCCGACTTCAGGTTGTCTGTGACTATGGCATTGGGAACGCCTCCGAAGAAGTGCAATGCATTCTCGCAGGAACCAATGAAGTCTTCCTTCTTCTGGCTGTAACTCGCTTCCACATAGGTTAGCTGGCTGGCCCCAAGGATTGCAACAAAAACCTCCACGGGGATGTTCTCGCCACTTTCAGGATCTACGATTTGCAGCTTCTGACCAGCATAATCAACGTACATCTTCTCCCCGGCCTTATGTTCCATGTGCAT
>DIAS01000020.1 GCA_002415855.1 Bacteroidales bacterium UBA5072 | reverse complement strand
ACCAGACCCCAGTCATTATCCTCCATGAACACGTCAAACCAGACAGAATTCATGAAAATGCTGTTAGTAATATTTATTCTGGAATTGAAATTAGCTGTACAGTATGTTCCATATGCACAACCATTTGTTTTTACCTTGTCGGCAGTTGCTACTGCTTCTTCCCCCATTGAAAAAAACTCAAATCCATCAAATCCGCTTTCAAAATAACAATTGATAATATTATAATTCCCTTTTGTCAGTTCTATTCCCTCAAGTGGTGGCCACCAATAGACCATGCCAATCCATAATGGCATCAGAACATTATATCCCATTTCCAGGTATGAATCAGCAGGTTCCATTTTACCACAGATAATATTTACATTTAACATGTTAAAATTCATTGGTTGTGGATCATCCTTATCGTACTCCTCACTGTAATTGTTAACTGCAATAAGAGAAGCCAGAGTCTTATTATAAACCTCATCAATGTCAGAAATTAATGAACCATCACCGGTTTTGAATGTCAGGTCCGAAATTGTAACATCACCCCCTATAATAAGCCACCAAAAAGGTAAAAGATTCCTATCTTCAACCTGAGGTTTGATTGCTATCAATTCTGCCGGATAAATTATTGTTTTCTCTCTTCCGGCACCAGTTAGCTTCCCGTTGAAGCCATAAAGTTCGATAGTCCCGACATGATAATCTCCTTCTGTCAATTTTATTACCGTTCCAGGTTCAGCAGCAGAAAAAGCAGCCATAAGATCATCGGTATCGCCATCATTGTCCCCATCCTTGTCTGGAGGAACAACAATAACAGGAACATGAGCAGGGTATCCCTTGCTAAAGGCAAGAGTGGGATCTGATCCGGGTGCAAAACCGGAATCTTTTGAGCACGAGGCAATAATTATGCATAGTGCTGCAAAAAACAGGAGAATAAGCTTTTTCATAATTTCTGTTTTTAGTTAGTAATTAGAAGTCTTAAAAAACATCATTTTTTAACAGGAAAATTGCCTTGTCTGATATCAAAGTTCAGCAGGCAAAAGGAAAAAAACCACCACTGTTGTTACATAAAATGATACTTTTGTTACATTTTGTAGAAAAAATCCGTGATTTTGATATTTTTTCACGGAGGAAAGCCTTAACTTTTCAAAAAGGTCCTTTGATATCCTTTGTGATAACCTTTGAGTTCCTTTGTGGTTAAACCTGATAAAAAATAATCCCATGAAACAGAAGTCCTCAAAAACAATAACCCGCCGCGGATTCCTCGGCACTTCGGCAGTAACACTTGCAGGCTTGACCATCATCCCCCGCCAGGCTGTTGCCGGCCTTGGTCATATTGCTCCGAGCGACAAACTCAATATTGCTGCAGTCGGGATAGGTGGTATGGGCAGGAATAATGTCGACAATGTCGCTAAAACCGAGAATGTTATTGCCCTTTGTGATGTTGACTGGAGCGGCCAGACACTTAAGGTTTTTGAAAAATATCCCGATGCAAAGCGTTACAAGGATTACAGAGTGATGCTTGATCAACAAAAAGAGATTGATGCTGTCATTGTGGCAACATCTGATCACACCCACGCAGTTATAAGCATGGAATCGATGAGGCGGGGCAAGCATGTTTTTACACAGAAACCACTTACCCATACTGTGTATGAGGCAAGAATGCTTGCTAAGGCAGCGAAAGAGTATAAAGTGGCAACCCAGATGGGAAACCAGGGGCAGGCAGGTGACGGACCAAGGCGTCTGAGGGAAATGATCTGGGACGGTGTCATAGGTCCTGTACGTGAGGTTCATGTCTGGACCGACAGGCCAAATAATGGTTTATTCAGGGTATACTGGCCTCAGGGAGTAACCCGTCCTGCTGAGACCCCGGCCTCACCTGAGTATCTCGATTGGGATCTTTTTATTGGTCCGGCACCAGTACGACCCTATAATCCAGCTTATCATCCGTTTAAATGGAGAGGTTGGTGGGACTTTGGCACAGGAGCCCTCGGCGACATAGGATGCCATTCACTTGATCCCATATTTCGCGCACTTAAATTAAAATACCCGCTAACGGTCCAGGCTGTTTCAACTCTTGTGAATAAAGAAACATATCCCTCAGGATCAATTGTAAGATATGAGTTTCCGGCAAGAGAAACCATGCCGCCGGTTTCTTTAACCTGGTATGACGGCGGACTTCGTCCATTGCTGATTAAAGATTTGGATCCCGGTATGAAGATGGAAGCTGGCGGGACTCTGTATATAGGTGATAAGGGTAAGATACTTGATGATAAAATACTTCCTGCTTCACTGCGTGAGTCGTATAAGGCTCCGGAACCCTCTATTCCTTCATCACCCGGTCATGAAGAGGAATGGATACTTGCCTGCAAGGGAGGAGCACCGGCGGGATCCGATTTTGAATGGGCGGGGCCCCTTACCGAGACTGTTCTTTTAGGGAATATTGCGTTGCGCAATGAGGTAAAAGAAAAGCTTGCCGGAGAAGTCATGATATGGGATGCTGATAAATATGGTTTTTCAAATATGCCTGAAGCCGATCAGTTCCTTCATTGTGAATACAGGAAAGGCTGGACCCTCTGAAAAATCTTCATACCAGCCGATTTCAAACAATTTGATTACTCGATTGTTAATCATTCATGCGGCCAT
>DIAS01000035.1:19749-42062 GCA_002415855.1 Bacteroidales bacterium UBA5072 | reverse complement strand
TCAGCATATTCTTCCACTGGTACCATAAGGTTGAAAAACCAAGTGAAAAAGTTGCCCCGGCTTGAGCAACCGGCATTTCTGCGTGGGTGCCTGTTCCGAAAGCCTGTCCCATCATCACCCACCAGCTGAATTTCCTGTCACCCAGGAAATAGCTGTTACTCGACTTGACTCTCCGAACCAGATACAATCCGTACAGTGTTATTAAAACGAAATAGGTAATGATCACTATGTAATCCAGCCGGTTCATTTTCCAAGGATTCTTACCAGTTCACCCGGTTCCTCACTCAGGTGCTTCGAATACTTTGCCGCCAAATAAAACGACCACATATAGTTATTATCAGTTTCATCAGGTTTGGACCGGCGGCCATTGCTCCAGGCAGCGTTAATCTTTTCAAGTTGAATTTGATCCGCCAGGGCAACTTTTTTCAGATAGGCTTCAGCAGATTTCAAATCTATGTTTTTAGAATGGGCGAATTGTAATAAATCGTTCTGTCTCTGATAGCAATATTCCATAAATTCAACCGTAAGTATAAAATCATCCAGATCGCTCCTGTTCATTTTCACACTGTCCTTATAAGCAGATAAGAGATTTGCTGTTTCACCGAACCGGTTGTGCAGTGGTTCATTTCTTGCGATAATATCTTTGATTTGTTTTTCCGACAACCAGGGGAAGAATTCCAGACTATCCTGTTCACCGCATAAAAAGGTTGGCGTTTCTTCATAGACTGTCCTGAATATCCGCTCCCAATTTTCATCGAAAGTTGCGCCGAAATGGTCTTTAACAAATGCCGGAATAGCATCCATATAATGATAGTTACCTTTGTTTTTAAGGATTTCAGCAGCAATTGTATAGGTATCCCACTGGCTGTTCTGAAGATAACGCTTGGGTACCCAGTTGGAGAGGATGATCCCAAGGTTGTTTGGATCCTCCAAATTGCAATATACTTCAGCGTAGGCATTTATATTCTCGAATTGAAGCGCACCAACACGGGTGCCCCAGCTGCACCAGCTTACCCCGGGACATCCGATCACTTTAAATCCTTTTTTCAGAATTGCACGGGCAATACTGTCTATCAGCTCTTTTCTGGTTTCCCTGTAATTCCAGTCCATGATCACAATATCCCTGTCAAGCAAATCGAGAACTTCCCTTTCGGCATAAATGGGTACATCTCCCCATATTATTGTTTTTTTTCCAAGGGCTTTCACATATCCGTTTAAAGTATTTACATATGCTGCCCATATCTGATTTCTGGTTCTTGTTTTTAAAGCCTTTTTTGACAACTCGCTTCCCCCCCAGTTTACCTCATCGCAACCGATGTGAAAATAACCGGAAGGGAAAATGCCAGCAATCTCTGTGTACAGATCCTTCATTAATTGAAGTGTACTGTCACTTACGGGACACAATGCATTAAAGTCATATCCCGCGGAGCTGTCATTCAGGAACTTATATCGCTTTGTCTGGGTAATGTACAAGGAATGACCAAATGATTCGATCTCAGGGATCAATTCAATACCTTGAATTTGTGCATAGTCAATCAGTTTTTTTAATTCCGCCGCTGTAAAAGCCCCTTCACGCATATTCAGTTCAGGATGGGAAGTAAAAAGGTAAGCTGAACCCTGATCATCGGTTAAGCGAAAAATGACTGTATTGATTTGCTCTTTCCGGCAAAAATCGATCAGCCGGAAATAATAATCCAGCGTTTCGACAGCCCGTGGCGCATCGATCATAAAACCACGGATTTTATTATCCTGGTCAGGATTACGGCAGCTTGTCATACAACTGAGCAATGATACCAGGCTTATAGCGGTTACTAATTTCTGAAGTGTTTGCATTTTCTAGGAATTTTAAAAAATGAATGACATTAACAATTCGCTATACTTTGATAAATATTTTTTTTCTGTACATCAAATACAGCAGTAACCAGGAAAAGGAAAAATTACCGATAACAAGGACCAGCTGACCGGCATTTTCACTGAGCAGGTTTACAATCCAGCCAAGAAAGAACATGGATGTATGGCTTATGTCAACAAGGTTTCCCACAACAATGAGATAAATGAAAACAGAGTTCATGCCGATGACACGGAAAAAGAATGACCATTTTCTTAGCCCCCAAACATCAATGATCAAATAAAACAATGCCATGAGGAGAAAACTGATGCCCCCGGTTAACAAATTAAATGTCGATGTCCAGCAATTCTTGATTACCGGATAAAATGGATTTAAAACAAGAGCCAGAATAATGAGCGCGGTTCCAATAGATGCTAAAATGCCAAGCATACGCCAGGTACCGATTTCTCTCCTGAGCAGGAAATGTCCTGCGATAGATCCCATTAAAGTGACCGCTGAAGCTGATACAATACACATCAGACCCAGTGCATCAAAGGTACCCTGACCCATTCTTCCCGGTAAGAAATTTCTGTCAATAAAACTATTGATGCATCCTGCGGGTGTCAAATCACCTGCTCCGTACCCCGGGACAGGTACACATAACTGAACAACAGCATAACCTGCCAATATGCCGATAAGCCAGAAGAGCCGTGTTTTTAAAGAATGTGAATGGATCAGGATCATTGAAGCAATAAAATAGGAAATACCAATTTGTCCCAAAACACTCGCATAACGTGCATTTGCGAAACCGCTGCGCAAGGTTCCATTAAAAATGATGCCCAAAATGACCAATAAGATCATTCTTCGGGCAGTTTTCCATATCAGATCCTTTTTGGGAGTTCCCGACTCCAGCTTTGAAAGTATTGCAATTGGAATGGTAGCTCCTGAAATGAACATGAATAAGGGAAAAATCAGGTCTTCAAAATGAAAACCTTCCCATGGAACATGTTCCATTTGATTGGCGATAGCCTGAAAGAAACTGCCGGGAATGCACCGGGAAAGAATCTGGAACAGTGTACCGCCCCCGATGATCCAGAACATGTCAAAACCCCGTAAAGCATCCAGTGAAAGTACCCTAGGCTTATTAACGTCGGCAGTTGATGCAGCATTAGTACCCATGTTCATTCGATTTGCCCGATTTAAATTCTTTCAAACTCTTTTCCTGTTTGAAATGAATCATTATCCAGTAGTCTAAAATTAACTAACTATTGTCAATCATAATGGGAAATTGGTAGAAAAAACAAGTGCGTGAAATCCGAAAAACAGCTCATGATCCCTCCGGGCTTGTTACATAAGAAAATTGTTGAAAGACTTCTATCCTCCTCTATAACCCTGAGGAGACTGCATTCAAACCAGAACTTGCTTGATTTACTGAAAATCAGTGTATTGGAATATATTTAATTATTTGATATTAGGTAATTCTTCATACAATCTTTTTATGATTTCTTTGCCATAGGTTCTTTCTAATTTACGGACTATAAAATGTCCCTTAGCCATATCTTGAAAGTGGTCAATAAAAATGGTATTAATGATCGCTCCTCCAGCTGCCCCGATCGCAGGTATTGCTTGAGCAGCAGCTTTCTCAGTGATTTGTATCCCAAATCTTTGTGATATATTTGCTATCGACCTGACTAAAACCGGTGCGCCCTCTTCTACAAAACCTTTTTCCGCAATAAATTCCGCCACTTCAGAGATCGACTTAGCCAAAAGAGCACGAATGGCATAATATCCACTTTCTGCACTTTCATCAGATTTGCTATTCCCGCCTAAAGCAAAAACTTCCAGACAAGCTAATTTAGTTTCGGTGCTTGTAATAGTTTCTCCTTGCGATCTGGCTATTTCAGCTATAGAACGCAGCATTATTGTTGTTGATATTGGAAGTTCGATAGCCAATGCAGCAATACCGAAAAAGCCACTGACCCCCCCACTGGTTGCAACGCTTAATTTATGCCATTTGTCTGAAGAACCTTTGCCCGGAATATCTTTAATGGTAAATATTGCCGCTTCTGATGCTTTGAGCAGAGCCTTTTTGGTAATTTCTCCAATTTTATCGCTCCAATTTTTAGGTAGTTTTTTAATTCCCTTTTCAATGGGTAATCCAATAACGTTAATGATCTTGATTGCAATCCCAGGGTTTTCCAACAAGTTTTTGGCCAATTGGAGTTCTTTCTTATCTGCCTCAGCTATCATTGCAATCATTCTATTTTAATAAATAACGAACTAAAATAAAATGAAAGATAAAGGTTTTAATGTACAAGAACGAATTTAAAAATAAGCTTTCTGAAATCTTTTTACTCCTGATTAAACATCTCCCCCGCTCATGATCGCCGGGTTTGCTAAGAAAAAAATACCTAATTTGCAGTTCTATAAAATAGAGGGAGTGTACAATTTCTCATATTGGTTTATGAAAAGTTTCAACATATTTCAGAACAAGACATATATTTGATGTCTTAGGTCATTCTTACTTTAATGCGGTGTGCTTCAGAAAATGTGAATAAAGAATATAAGTTAAGTCTTGAAGAGCAGGACAGGTATTATACAACCAATTCTTTAACATGAACAACCGGTTTTTAAGTCTTATTTCAGTGATTGTCTTTGGAGCGCTTTATATACACACATCAATAATGGCGATTATTACCTTGCCGTTTGCCTATCTTCATTATAGAAAAATTGTAAAATATCTTGTTCTTTTTTGGGCTAAATCGGTATTTTGGATTTTAGGCAAAAGATTAAGAATTTATGGTATTGAAAATTATTCCAAGAACAAACGATATATTATCATTGCCAATCATGCAAGCTTGTTCGACATTATGGCCATCCTGTCATTCTGCCCTGATGTGGCATGGTTTGGACATGAACGTTTGATGAAAGTACCCGTTTTCAACCAGATCCTGAAAATGATTGACTATATGCCAACGAAGGAACCTACCGTAAAGAATACCAAACTGATGATCGATGAGATTATCCAAAAATTAAAAAATCATACCATTGCCATATTCCCGGAAGGGACCAGAACACTTAATGGCAATATGAATGACTTCTTAAGAGGTTTTATTTATGTATTGAAGGCTTCAGATGCAGACATACTGCCTGTAACGCTCAATGGGTTCTATTCCCTGAAACCTAAAAACCGGTTTTACATTGATTTCAGTGCTAAAATTAGCGTTGTTATTAATAAACCAGTAAATTGCATTGATTTAAAAGCAAAAACCGACAATGATATCATAGCAGAAATGAAAAAAGTAATCGGATCCGGAAATTATTATTCATTTCAATAACAGGATGACCAGCCAACAACGGATAGAGAAAGTGCAAAACAAAGAATGGGTATTTATCATTAACCCTGTCGCGGGAAATGGATATGCAAAAACGTTGAAGTCCAGAGTAGAGGAAATGATAGACAAATATTCTGTTAATGCGTTGGTCGTATTTTCCGAAAAGGCAGGCCATGCTGCTCAATTAGCCAGGCATTATGCTGACAATGGTTCGAAGTATATTATTGGTGTTGGTGGTGACGGTACGCTCAATGAAATTGCCTCAACCCTTATCCAAGTAAAAAATGTTGTAATTGGTGTTGTTCCTGCCGGCACTGGTAACGATTTTATACAGATTTTGGGGTTTCCCAACCGCTTTGAGGAAGAACATTGGAAAGTGTTATTCGAAAAAAGAACAACCCGAATTGATGTAGGAATCTGCAATGGATTACCCTTCTTAAATGGCATGGGCTTAGGATTCGATGCACAGGTAGCTGCTGAAAACTATGTTAAACCAGGTGAGGTAAAGAAGGGTGGAAAGTACAAATACATCTATCACATTATTAAAACATTGCTGCTATACAAAGAAAGAAGAATGACCATTTTGTCAGCAGAAACCAACCAGGAAACAGATTGTTTCATCAATACAATATCCAATGGCAGACGATTTGCTGGTGGCTTTTACCTTACACCCAAAGCAATTGCAAATGATGGCCTTTTAGACGTCTGCATGATACAAAAACTTTCCCTTCCTGAACGATTCATGATTTTGCTAAAAGTGCCTAAAGGAACGCATCTACGGAATAAGAAAGTCAATTATTATCAGTCCAGTAATATAGAAATCGAATTCAGCCATGAAGTCCCATTTCACCTTGATGGGGAATTACACTTTTCAAAGCATTTCAATGTGGGTATTATGCCAGGTGCTCTCAATATGATATACAATCCTTCAGGAAATCACTTTTTCAGGATAGATTAATCAGAAAATGAGATATGTTGCCTTTTTCGATCTCGACAACACCATTTTGAAAATAAAAAGTGGAGAAGCGCTTTTGCGCAAGGCATATCAAAATGGACTATTGTCAAACTGGAAATTGATCCATGTTTATTACCTGGCAACATTGTACAAATTACATTTAATTGATCCGGCAATCATAATAGAAAAGCTCAGCAGTTGTCTTGCTAAATCACCTGAAAATGAAATCGAAGCATTATGCCATGAAATAGTTGAAAAAGATCTTGTTCCTGCCATACGTCCCGATATAATCAACGAGATCAGAAAGCACAAAGAACAGGGAGCAATTTTGGTCATTCTGTCATCGGCAATTGCTTCAATTTGTTTTCCTTTGGCAAAGCACCTGGGAATGCACGCAGTAATTTGTTCTGAACTTGAAGTTGTAAATCAACAATATACCGGACGACCTCTTGGTAAGTTTTGTTTCAGGGATGAAAAGCTCGACCGTATGAACCTTTATCTTGCCAACAATAATCACAGCCACGAAGATTCCTATTATTATGCCGATTCAATTGACGATTTGCCGGTACTGCAGTCGGTTGGTCATCCCGTTTGCGTTAATCCTGATAAACACCTGGAAAAGATTGCCCAGGAACGTAATTGGGTAATTCATACCTGGGAATAGAAAACATGCGTATAGCATGAAAAAAGCAACCAAGTTGGCTTCAGGCATTTGTGACAAGGGGGAAACTGAATTCCAGCCTGGTTCTATTTGTTTTGCAGAAAATCAATAAATTAGGAAGAATCATTAAAAAAGATGAATGCTTAACTAGCATGATTTTTTTATCTTTCCAGATTCTGCATCCAGAAATACTACTTTCATTTTTCGGGTTTTGACTGATTTCTCAAATTTACCATCCCACCACCCATGGCTTGTGTTTTCATCGACCTGCACCAAAAAAAAACGGCCGCCCAGATGGCGGCCATTACCATTTGTGACCCCGACAGGACTCAAACCTGTAACCTTCTGATCCGTAGTCAGATGCTCTATTCAATTAAGCTACGGGGCCTAGCAGGGTGTGGGTGTGAAACGGGATGCAAATATAGGAAAATTGTGATAATTTATTCGGAAGGGGCGAAAAAATTGAAGCTGCCTTATGACCAAAAACCAAACACTATTTACTGATTACCTTTACCGTAAGCTATTGTTCATTCATCGTACACTTTTCACTTTTCATTCATCACTTTTCACTGCCTGCCTATCCTCCCTTCCAACTCCCGGATCCGGCTCCTGTAGCTCTCCTCTGTTTCGATCCTTTCAAACTCGGCGCCACACCTGGAAGCAAACAAAGAAAGGATATATCTTGAATTGGGTATTTCCTCCATGGTTTTTTCATCCATCAGGATCAGCAATCCGTGAACCTCCCCTGCGGCATCGAATATGGGTGCACCCAGGTAGCTGACCAACTCAAGCTTCCTGATCATTTTATCGTCCGGAAACATGTTATGAAGATTGCTGGGATAAAAGGTAGTGTATCCCTTCAACACGTTCATGGATGGACTTGTTTCCAGGTCAAAGCTCAGGTTGCCCAGTGTCAGGCCTTTGTGCCAGCAATGAAAGCTTATCGCTTTTTTGCTTTTGTGATCAATTCTTGCTACCATGGCAGTGCTGATCCCAAAGCTCTTGGATAACAATTCGGTAAGAACGCAGAAAAAATCCTGTCCGGTCACCTTGGAAGTATGTTTGATCATTGAAGCAAGCATTTCCGCTGTTTTTAAATAATCAACCACCATTCTGACGCGGAATACGATCAGTGAACCGTTGATGGTATCAACTTTTCTGATGGAGGTTTTTCCCCAGAACACATTGCCTTTAAGCGATCTGAAGGCCAGCTCCTGTGTATGTTCCATTCCCTTGTTGATTGTGTCGATAAACAGGTTTTTACTGAACTCGACCGGTTCTGAATCGTAGAGGGAAAAGGATTCTCTGCCGGCCAGTTCAATCTTATCCTGTGCCTGGAACAATTGGAGGGCTTTTGCATTGCAGTCGATAATCTCGAAGCTGTCCGGATGCAAGAAGAAGATGGCCTCCGGTGATTCATCGTAAATAACCCTGAACAACGGATCCTGGCCATTAACAATGCCAGCCTGCACCGGTTCAGTATATAGCTTATAATTGCGCATGGATTGATTGGGTTGATTTAAGTGTTTCGCTTATTTACAGTTAAAGTACGGTATTTCTCTAAAATTGTTGTGTGTGAATTGACGAATCGTTCTATAAAGTGACGAAGGGCAATGAATGACAGGAAATTAGACATGAAATTCATCGTTAAAAAGCCAGGATTGGGTTAATGAAATACTTTTGAACCAAGACCCGTAACTTGTGTCTGATCCCTATGACCCGATGACGGATTCGTTATTCTTATTATCTTTGATTGAACTAAGCGGTATAAAATGGCGATTGAAATCGGAATACAAAAACTTGACAAGTTTATTATAGTGGGTGACAGGGTGTTAATCAAACCTAAGACACCGCATGACAAAACCAAGACGGGACTCTACCTTCCTCCCGGTGTTCAGGAGCGCGAGAGTATCCAGACCGGTTATGTTGTTAAAGTAGGTCCGGGCTATCCAATTCCTGCCATTAATGAAATTGATGAACCCTGGAAAGACAAGAGCGATGAGGTGAAATACGTCCCTCTTCAACCAAAGGTCGGTGATGAAGCCATCTACCTGCAAAAAAGCGGCTGGGAAATTGAATTCAACAACGAAAAATATGTCATTGTACCCCATAATGCCATACTGATGCTCATCAGGGACGACGGTTTATTTACCTGACAGAAAGTATGTTTTGCATAGATTCCTGCCCGGGGATTATTGTTCTGCTGCAACAAAATGCATATATTTACGTAAATCATGAAAAACACAGTCATGGTGAAAAACAGGTTAGTATTGAAACGCGGGCAGAAAAAGTACAATGTTCCCGTGATTGGCCATTTTGGCGATAAAAGCGTTCGCTTTAATTCCATACTCGAAGCAGAAAGGTTGGTCGGCATTAACTACAACCTGATTTTCGAAGCCTGTATCGGCAAGATTTATCGTGCAGGTAATGTTTTCTGGGAATTTGAAAAAGGAAACCATTATATCAAATACAAAGCATATTACCTGAGGGCCAAGGAAAAGATCAGGGAATTGGAGCATAAGCATGAGTAACACAGTAACCAGTGGATAGCCTGTAATCGGTGATCATTTCGCACGGATTCCGGATATTGTGAACGATTGCTGCATCCTGAACAATGAACACAGAATACCGAAAACATAAAAAGGAATACCCAATATAAGACAGCATCAACGCTGTCTTTTTTTATTAATTTTAAGTGATTAAATGACCCGTATGGAGGATGCAATTGACAGACCCGTTTTATTGTCCAGGGAAGAAGTCTCCCCGCGACAGCAATTATGGAAAAAGTATCTAAGGAAGTTCTTAGTAATCATCAAATGGGCAGCAATTGGATTTTTTGGGTCTACCGTGTTTGTTGTCATCCTGTTTTCCTTTGTGAATCCTCCCGTTACGCCACTGATGATCAAACGTGCTTTTGTCAGGAAGTCAGATGGAAAACTGGCAGGTATTCACAAGGATTGGGTTTCTTACAGAGATATCTCCCCCAATATGATCAGGGCAGTTGTAGCCTCAGAGGACAATCGTTTCCTGGAGCACTGGGGCATTGATGTTGAAGCGGTTCAGAAAGCTGTGGAATACAACAAACGGCATCGCCGCAAACACGGAGCGAGTACAATTACCCAGCAGGTTGCCAAGAATGTCTTTCTGTGGCCTGCGCGATCATGGATCCGCAAGGGCTTCGAACTCTATTTTACTGTTTTGATCGAAGTTGTGTGGAGCAAGAAAAGGATCATGGTGGTTTATCTCAATGTGATGGAGACCGGAAATGGTATCTATGGTGTTGAGGCAGCTGCACGTAAGTACTTTCACAAACCTGCCGCCAGACTTACAAGGAGTGAAGCGGCCCTGATTGCGGCATCGTTGCCCAACCCGCGTGTTCGTAACCCCGCCAGGCCTACGCCCTATTTACTGCGCAGGCAGGCAAGGATACTGAATCTGATGAATAAGATCGGGAAGGTGGAGTTTTAGGCTATCTGGTTACAGCAACAAAACAGACTTGGCATAATTGACGCAGGTCTTTACTTCTTTTACCGCATCGGACCAGGGCTTAACATCGTATTCAAGTTCAATATCACAATGGATGGGCCATTTCTGTTCTTTGATAAGCAGGAGGACCTCACCGAGTGGCATTTCTCCCTGGCCCCATACCTGATTGGTGTTGGCAGGATCAGCTTTAGGCCCGGTTTTGTCTTTAATATGAATGCTGAAGATACGGTGGTGATATTTTTCAATTATGGTGTTAGGATGCAAACCTGTAGAACCAAAAAAGTGGCCTGCGTCGAAATTCATCATGACTGCCGGTGAAACTGACAGGAAGGGATCATAGCTAAAACCGGCCGTAGCAAATTGCATGTGGTTATGAAAAATAGCATACATGCCATGTTTTTCAGCAAAGGGAGCAAGTCTTTTAACTGCCTCTTCCCCAATCTCCTCGGTTACACCTTTGGCCCCCAATGCTTTGGCAGCTTTGAATGCATAATCAATCTCCTCGTCTGACCATCGTGAAGGTGAAAATTTTACAATATGGATGTTCACGCCGGCGTCATTAAACATTTTGCGGACTTCTTCAAATTTTGACATCGGCAACGCCAAACGCCAGGCTTTTATTTCACCATTGTATTTGGCAAGGGTTGCTTCCTGCTCAGGCGTTAATTTCGGACGCGTTGGAGGAGCAGGGGCGGCGGCAGTGGCAGGGGCGGCGGCAGCGGCAGGAGCGGTAGTGGGTGTGGCAGGACGCGGGCCGAACATGCCCATCATAGGGTTCTTTGGTGCGCCAAGATATTCTTCAACATCATTACTCATCAGTTCAATTGAGCTAATGCCCGTTTCGATACAATACTTCAGTATCTTATCTGCCCCACCGGGCATACTCCGCCAGCTATAGGTAATTGCCCCAATCTGGACCCCGCCAAAACGGGAATTGGGTTTGGTTGCGGGAGCAGCCAAAGGTGCGCCTTTAAACGCATAATTCAGCGGTATCATTGAAAAAGCAGCAGCTGTGGCAGTCGTTCCCAGAAATTTTCTCCTTGAAAGGTTATTGCTTTCCGGATCCTTTTTTGGCTGATATTTATGGCTCATAATTGAATGGTTTTATAGTGTGTTTTGTAAACAAGAATATGCAATGAATAAAAATAGGTTTAATACCTGTACAGGGCAAAAGTAATCTACAAACAGCGGACTTTTATAGATGTAAACCATAAAAAGAGCTTTGTTGTGTGGCCCTATGGTGAATATGCCAGAATTTAACTATTTTTGAAATATTCAATAATTAATACTTCCTTAAATATAAACCCATTAAGTATGAACAAGAAATCCCTTCTCCTCCTGGCAGGCGCACTGATTGCGCTGATGCTGGTATTCAGCGGATGCAGTAAATCGTCCGATAAAAAGCTTTCCATTACCTTTGAAAAATATACCCTGCCCAATGGGCTGGAGGTTGTGCTGCACCAGGACAAGTCAGATCCTATCGTATCTACGGCCATCATGTACCATGTAGGTTCGAGCAGGGAAGAAACCGGCAAGACAGGCTTTGCCCATTTGTTTGAGCACATGCTCTTCCAGGAATCAGAAAACATTGCCCAGGACCAGTACTTTAAGATGATCCAAAATGTGGGCGGTACCCTCAATGGTTTTACCACCAACGACATTACGACCTATTTTGAAGTGGTCCCCAAGAACGCCTTGGAAATGGTGTTGTGGATGGAATCCGATCGCATGGGCTATTTTATCAATACGGTCACTCAGGAAGCCTTTGCTGTTCAGCAAAATGTTGTACAAAATGAAAAAAGGCAGGGTGTGGACAACGTGCCTTACGGGCATACCGATTATGTGATCGACAAGAACCTGTTTGGTGCAGGTCACCCATACAGCTGGCAGGTCATTGGTGAAATGGCCGATTTGCAGAAGGCGACGGTTGATGATGTGAAGGCATTCTATGATAGGTTCTACGGCCCCAACAATGCCACATTGGTTGTGGCCGGTGATTTTGACAAAGATTCCGTTAAAGTACTGGTCGAAAAATATTTCGGTGAGATCAAACCGCATGGTGAAGTTCCCGCACGTAGCCCGATGCCTGTGACATTGCTGGAATCAAAACGCCTTTACCACGAGGACAATTTTGCCACTGTCCCGGAATTGACCATGGCATGGCCCACACCTGAGAATTACAGCAAGGATGCCTATGCGCTCGATTTCCTGGCCAGGATTCTGGCCGATGGAAAAAAGGCTCCACTTTACAAAGTGCTTGTGAAAGAAAAACAGCTGACATCAGAAGTTACAGCGTATCTCTATCCCATGGAAATGGCCGGCCGATTCACCATTACCATGCGGGCCAATGAAGGGCATAATCTGGCAGAGCTTGAAAACGGCATAAATGAGGCCATGCAGCTTTTTGAGAAGGAAGGCATCACACAAAACGATATTGACCGGATCAAAGCTCTTATGGAAACTGATTTTTACAACGGCATCAACAATGTCTATTACAAATCGCTTCAGCTTGCGTTTTACAATACTTTTAAGAATGATCCGGGATTTATCGAAAAAGACATTGAAAACATCAAAGCAGTCACCATCGGCGATATCAAACGGGTTTATGAAACATATATCAAAGGCAAACCCTATGTCATGACCAGTTTTGTGCCAAAAGGTCAAACGGGAATGATGACAGAGAACTCGGTCAGTGCGGGCATTGTCGAGGAGAATATCAGCCAGGCCACCCAGGTGGCAATTGCTGCTCCGCAAGAAGCTGCTCCCGTGCAGAAGACTGCCTCGGCTATCGACCGTTCAAAAGCCCCTGTTGTTGGTACGGATCCTTCCGTTACGCTTCCTGTGGTTTGGGAAAAGAAGCTGAGCAACGGTCTGATGGTCCGTGGTATTCAGCATGATGAGCTTCCGCTGGTTACTTTTGAACTGGCCATTGACGGCGGATTCTTCCTGGATGATACGGCAAAACCCGGCGTGGCTAACCTGATAACCGACGCCATGATTGAGGGTACACATGACAAAACTCCGGAACAGCTTGAAGAAGCCATTGAACTGCTGGGCGCAAGTATTCAATGGTATACGGGTCGTGAGGAAATCGTTGTCAGGGCCAACTGTCTGTCGCGTAATTTTGAGAAAACCCTGGCACTCGTTGAGGAGATGTTGTTACATCCCCGATGGGACAGCGCCCAGTTTGAGCTGGCCAAGATCCGTACCATTAACGAACTCGAGCAAAGAGCAGCCGATCCGCAATATCTGGCTTCCAATGCCATGTATAAATTACTCTACGGTAATAATCATGTTTTTGCCAACAACATGTCAGGCACCCAGGAATCGGTAGCCAAAATCACACTTGAAGATTTGAAAGCATATTATGATAAAAACTTCTCCCCGTCGATTTCGCGGTTCAACGTGGCCGGAAACGTAACGCAGGAAGAAGTGACCAAGGCCCTTGCTTCACTGGAAGTTAACTGGAAGGACAAGCCTGTGACCTTCCCGGTATACACGGCACCCGCGGCTCCTGATCATACGGTTATCTATTTCATTGATGTTCCTGGCGCCAAACAATCGGTCATTTATGCGGGTAATCTGTCAATTCCCCGGACTGATCCGGAGTATTTTGACCTTACCGTTGTGAATTACAAGCTGGGAGGTTCTTTTAGTGGAATATTAAATATGATCCTCCGTGAAGAAAAAGGCTTTACCTATGGAGCCCGTTCCGGCTTCAGCGAGATGAAGAATCCTGCACCCTTTATGGCAAGTACCAGCGTTAGGTCAGACGCTACTTTCGAATCGGTCGGCATTTATAAGAACGTACTGGAGAACTACCGTGAAGGTATCAGCCAGGATGATATGGATTTCACCAAGAACGCCCTGATCAAATCCAACAGCCGCAGGTTTGAAACCATCGGATCCCTCCTGTCGATGTTATCATCCATCAGCAAGTACAGCCTGCCAGTCGATTATGTGCTCAAGGAGGAAGAAGTTGTCAGAAGCATGACCCCTGAAAGACACAAGCAACTGGCACAAAAGTATATCAAACCCGATCAGATGATTTATGTGATAGCCGGTGATGCTTCCACCCAGTTGAAACCGCTTCAGAAGATCGGATATGGCGCTCCGGTTTTGTTAAAATAGCAGCCCCGGCTCCTGCAGAACATCCCAGGCACCCCGTACAGCATTGTGTGGGGTGCTTTTTTTTGGGGACAACCATGCTGTAAAGTCCGGAAAGCGCATAACCGAAAGCACAAAAGACCAATAAATAGGTAATAATATCCTGTAGCATGGTATTTCCGTTAAGTAAACAACATCCCTGTCTGGTAAACCAGGAAAGATAAGATCCAGGCCAGTGCGGTCGTAAAGCATACCGAAAAGGCAGCCCACTTCCAGGAACCCGACTCATGATATATGGCTGTGACAGTAGCAATACAGGGAAAGTACAATAATGTGAACAGGAGAAAAGACAAGGTTGCCAGAGGAGAAAATACCGGCTTGCCTTTGCGGCTGCCTTCTGTGTAGCTGGCCGCACGAATCTTGTCTCCCAGGTTCACCGAAGGATCTGACTGTACTTCGGCTTTGTAAATTACGCCCATGGTGCTCACAACAATCTCTTTGGCTGCCACCCCCGTCAACAGGCATATCCCCATACGCCAGTCAAAACCAAGAGGTTGTATGGCCGGCTCGATGAACCTGCCGATGCGGTTGATATAGGATTGCTTGTTAACCGGGAAGTATCCGAGTGCCCAGATGATCACAGAGGCTACCAGAATAATTCCGCCCATTTTCCTCAGGTACTGGGATGCCTTGAACCACATATGCTTCATGGTGGAGCGCACAGTCGGGAGCCTGTAAGGAGGCAACTCCATAACAAAAGGGGCATCGGTTGAACGAAACAGCGTATTTTTAAACACCAGGGCGACGATAATCGCCACCAGGATACCGGTAAGGTAAATCGAGAAAAGGATGGTACCTTTAAAACCGGGAAACACAGCTCCGATCAGCAGGATATACACCGGCAGTCGTGCGCTGCAGCTCATGAAGGGATTGATGAGCATGGTAAGGAGTCGGTTGCTTCGGTTTTCGATGGTGCGGGTGGACATAATAGCCGGGACATTGCAACCAAAACCCATGATGAGGGGAATGAAGGATTTTCCGTGCAGGCCGATCTTGTGCATGAGTTTATCCGTAATAAAGGCAGCCCGTGCCATGTATCCTGTATCTTCCATCAATGAAATGAAGAAAAACAGGATGAGGATGTTTGGCAGAAAAACGATTACCCCCCCTACTCCTCCAATGATGCCATCAATTAAAAGATGTTTCAGGGAACCCTCGGGCATAATGTTATTCAGTAACCCTCCCAGTAAATGCACTCCCTGATCGATCCAATACTGCGGAAAGGACCCCCAGTTAAAAGTAGCTGAGAACATCAGCCACATAAACAGCAGAAAAACCGGAAACCCAAAGTACCGGTTCGTCAGCAATTGGTCAATGCTGTCTGAGATCTTTCTGCGATCCTGGCGTCCTGTGGTGAAGGTTTCTTTTAAAGCACCCGATATGAATCCGTACCGTGCATCAGTAATAACTGTCTCTACCCTTTCGCCCATCAGGCTTTCGATGCGGCCGGTCTCCTCCCCGGCTGCTTTGATGGCCTCAGGAAACAGGCTTGTCTGGCGGATCCGGCTCTCAATGCTATTATCCCTGCTAAGGAGACCCAGCGCAATGAATCTGAGGGAAGTCCCGCCGAATAATTCACCGGCGGAAACAGATTTTAACTTGTCTTCAATTCGGGCCAGGGATTGCTCCACTTCAAATCCGTAATTGACCCTCACCTGGCGCTGGATACTATCCCTGCCTGCATGGATGTCAGCGACCTTCCGGAATAGTCTGCCGAGGCCCCTGCCCCGTGCACCGATTGTAGGGATAAAAGGTATTCCCAGCATCCTGCCAAGGGCGTTATAATCAAACCGGTCATGGTTTCTGATCAGTTCATCAAACATGTTCAAGGCCACCACCACTTTGATATTCAGGTCAATCAACTGGGTGGTAAGGAAGAGATTCCTTTCAAGATTGGCGGCATCAATAATGTTGATTACCACATCAGGCTTCTGTTCGAGTATAAAATCCCTGACAAATAATTCCTCCGGTGAATAGGCAGAAATTGAATAGGTTCCGGGGAGATCGGTTAATTCAAACAACATCCCATCCTGCCGGAAAGTTGCGGTCTTCGACCCAACAGTAACGCCTGTATAATTTCCAACATGTTCCTTTGAGTTTGAAGCAAAATTGAACAGGGTGGTTTTTCCGGAATTGGGATTTCCTACAATGGCCACCCGGATCCTGTTCCCCCCAATCCTGTCGTTCGTTGCATGATGGCCAATTGCGGAAAAAGGCTGCTGATGAATTGAAGATGGTTGGTACTGGTCAGAAACCAGAATCTGTGAGGCTTCAGCCCGGCGTAAAGACACATTGTAGCCCATAATATTGAACTCGATGGGATCATTGAGGGGAGCATTTTTAATGACGGTAATCTTTTTACCCCTGACAAAACCCATCTCACCCATTCTCTGCCTGAAAGCCCCTTTCCCATCCATGCCCGCAATGAAAACGCTATTGCCTGTGTCAATATCTGATAATCGTCTCCTCTTCATCAAATGATTTTAATGCTGCAATTTTACAATGAAGGATGCTGACTGGCAATACCAAAATATAGGGAATTTGACCACCCTGTAAGTGCAAAATGCATAAGATAAATATTTGTTTTTATGTGGATAATTAACCAAGATTTTCTATCTTTAAAATAAAACTGTACGTTATTGCAGAAAGCCGTATGTCTCAGTCAGATAACATATACGACAAGATTCAGGAATTGCTGGGAGATATTCAGGGTAACCTCACTGTACTTGAACAACAGATTGATGCAGATGTTCAGATGGAATACTACAATTATGCCAGAAAACTTGAAATTGATTTCGATCCGGATGAAGTTTTGAAAAACAGGGAAACCATTTTCCGGCATGATCTGACGCTGGATGACAAAAAGCACCTGCTTGTTCAGCTTGCCAATATCGACAGTATTGAGGCTTACCGGACACTGGAGAAATACACCAATGGTTCTCCTGAACAATTGAAAGACTGGGCCACACTTGCCTTGCAGGAATGCAGGCTTCTGCTGGAGAGTAAACTGCTGGATAAAAGTCAGGTTCTGATTTCAACAGGTTTGGGAGGCAAGGGGCTCAAACTTCGTTATTTTACGGTTTTGCTGACTGCTGACGGACGTTCTTATTCATCCTTTCAACAAAAGATAGTTACCGAAGAGGTTCGTTTTTCCATAAAAAAAGCAAGGGGTGAGCTTGAATATATTCGATTTGACAAGGAACTCTGTACAATTCTCAGTATAATACCCTTGCAGGTACCCGTTCAGGGAATGTTCGACGAAATGGTCATGGAATGCAACCAGTTTGGTGATTTTCTGAATCCCGATTACATCATAACCAATGTCAGGATATTTGCCAACCAGCAGATCAGAAAAATGATCAGGAAAGCCTGCACAAAAAAGAAAACCCGGGAAGAATAATCTTTCCGGGCTAAAAACAATGACAGATCAGGATCAGTTCTCCCCCCTTTTTTCTTCATAAGCCACACTTTCGAGATCCTCAAAATCTACGGTGGTATAATCTCCGTCCGCTTCTGGTTCATGGCTGTTTGTTTCTTCCATTGTCAGCTCTGAAGCCTTAACAGTTTTGATGAAATCTATCACCTCGGCGAAACCTTCTGAAAACTTTTCAAAATCTTCTTTGTATAAAAAGATTTTATGTTTCTCAAAGTAGAAGCGTCCGTCTTTGTGAAAACGTTTTTTGCTTTCCGTAATAGTCAGGAAATAGTCATTTCTTCTCGTTGCCTTAACATCAAAAAAATAAGTTCTTTTTCCTGCTCTCACCGCCCTGGAAAAAATCTCCCGGTGTTCGGAATCTTCGGCGGGTTCATTTTTGTCATTCCTTTGTTCAATCATAAGTCAGGGGTTTTTTTAGTAGAGATTAAATGCAATTTCAAAAATATAAATTTTTCCCATTAAAGCTTTATCCAGATTTCTTTAATATCATTTTTTTGATGAAAAATGATTAACTTATGAAATTTCCTTTTTTAATGGAAAGTTCAAAAAAATGCATTTATTTTGCAGCTCATTTGATAATGTATAATATATTTAACGGAAATACCAGGTTCTTTCAATCATGATCAGTAGAAGGATATTAAGGATAAAGATCTTACAACTCCTGTACGCCTATTTTCAAAGCGCAGACGCTCTATTGAATAAGTATGAAAAAGAGTTATTTTTCAGTATCCAGAAGACCTATGACCTTTACCATTATCTGCTTCTATTAATTTTAGACATTGCGGATTATGCCAATGCTCGTATAGAAATAGCACGGCAAAAGAAGATCCCTACACGGGAAGATCTGAATCCCAATACAAAATTCGTGGATAATCTTATCATTCAGCAAATCCGTACCAACAGGCAGTTCAATCAGTACCTTAACACCACACGGTTATCCTGGGTAAATTCACCTGAACTTATTAAGAAACTTCACAACCGCATTCGAATGGCTCCTTTTTTTAAGGAGTACATGGAAGATCCGGTCAGAAGTTACGAACAGGATAAAAAGCTGATCATGGAAGTTTACACCAATGAAATTGTCAGTGCTGAAAGCTTATACCAGACTCTTGAGGAACAAAGTATTTTTTGGAACGATGAAATAGAATTTGTCATCAGCATGATTGCCAAAACCCTGAAGGGATTCCGGGAAAATGACGGAGAGAACGCTGTGCTGATGCCGCTGTTTAAAAATGATGACGACAAAGAATTTGCCAGGGATCTTTTTCGGAAAGTGATCCACTACAAAGAGGAATTTGGTAAACTGGTGGAATCCTATACCGAAAACTGGGATGTGGAGCGTATCGCATACATGGATCTGCTGATCCTTGAAATGGCCATTACGGAGGCAGTAGCTTTCCCTTCAATACCTACACGGGTTACCATCAATGAATACCTTGAGATAGCCAAGTTCTACAGCACTGAGAAAAGCAGTGTATTCATTAATGGATTGCTCGACAAGATCTTCAAACATCTCAAGGATGAGAAAAGGATTGTGAAGGCTGGCAGAGGCTTGATCGGTGAAGTTTGAGAAAGCAAAAACGGCAGAGCATTATGCCTGTTCTTGCAGGGGTGATAAATTTGTTATTACTTTGTTTCTTCATATTGAAAATGTAATTTCTTAATTATTAATATAATAAATTGACTGATGAGTAATTTTTTAGGAATTTTTTTGTTGACCCAGCCACAGGGTCAGGGCCAGGGTAGTCCTTTTACTTCTCTCATTCCCCTACTTCTGATCATGGTAGTTTTTTACTTCTTTCTCATACGGCCTCAAATGAAGCGGCAGAAAGAGCTGAAGAATTTCAGGGAATCACTGAAAAAAGGAGATCGCATTATCACAGCCGGTGGAATTTATGGAAAAATCAATAACATAAGCGATAACGTTATTACGGTTGATGTTGGTAATAATGTGCTGTTAAAAATTGATAAAAGTGCAGTCCTGCGTGATACAACTGATGTTGAAAATCAGCAGCAATAATTGTTTGAATATGCAGCGTTTAAGGTATATTTGTCCTGTACTTTAAACGCTGTTTGATTGAGAACCGAAAAAGAAATCATACCGAGCCTTTCCGGTTTAGTAAAAAAATACATGAAAAGGTTAGCTGATATGCAGTTGCTGCAGCAACGCAAATTACTGACCTTTTTTTTCTTTGTCGTAATTTCAGCAGCATTCTGGTTTGTCCGTTCTTTAGGAGAAGTATACGAGGCTGATGTGACTTACCCGGTCCGTTATGTGAGTTTTCCTGACACCAAAGTACTGATCGGCAATGTCCCCGATAAGCTTCAACTCCGGATCAGGGCAAAGGGTTTCACTATTTTACGAAGCAAGCTTAATCTGAATCTTGTTCCACTGAAATTCAACATCAGTTCATTTTCACTTAACAGTATCGGAACTGACACTTTCTTCATTGTAACGGAAACCGTTAAGGAATTGCTCTCCGTCGAACTTGACCAGGTAACCATACTGGACATATCCCCCGATACCCTTTACTTCAGGTTTACGGATATTGCAGTGAAAAAGGTGATCATTCGGCCGGTGCTGGCTATGCACGATAAATTTTACCAGCAGCAATTCATGCAGAACGGCGACATTGTTGTTTCACCTGACAGTATAATTGTTTCGGGACCTGAAATTCTGCTAAGGGAATTGACCTTCGTACTGACTGATCCGATCAGCTTTACGAATTTATCTGATACGGTTCAGTTGCAATGCAACCTGAAACCTGGAGACATGATAACCTATTCACAAGAGAAAGTGCAGGTTACCATCCCTGTTGACAGGTTTACAGAGGTAGATGAAAGCATGGCTGTTGTGCCTGTGAATGTTCCCGATTCCCTGAACATGATTGCCATTCCCGGCCGTGTAAACATAACTTATAACGTCTGCCTCAGCAATTATAACCGGCTGGCAAAAAATCCACCGGTACCCAGTATTGATTTCAATACGATTTCGGAACGTCAGGTTAAAAGACTTACGGTTTTCCTGGCTGATACGCCGAAAATCATAAGTAATATCCGTTTTTATCCAAAGGAAACGGAGTTTCTAATCACCCGCAAATGATGAAGGTTGGCATAACCGGCGGCATTGGCAGTGGAAAAACCATTGTTTGTCAGGTGTTTTCAAAATTCGGCGTCCCTGTGTATTATGCGGATCTGGCGTCAAGAGAACTTACCGAAAACGATCCTGAGATCAGGGATAACCTGGTAAAACTTCTGGGACAGAAAGTTTTCTCCGGCAAATCGCTGAACAGGGCAATGATGGCATCCATGATCTTCAATAACCGGCAACTGCTCCAACAAGTTAACCAGATTGTACATCCGAAGGTGGCAGAGCATTTTGGCAAATGGTGCCTGAACCATTCCAGGGATGTCTACATCATCCAGGAAAGTGCCTTGTTGTTTGAGAGTAACGCTTACCTGATGTTTGACCGCTATGTTACCGTTGCATCGCCCGAAGAGATACGGATTAAAAGGATTATCACCCGTCAGGATATGTCCTATGAAAGAATCCGGGCCATTATGGAGAACCAGTTGCCGGATGAAGAAAGAAAAGCGCGTTCGCACCATGTGGTTATCAACGATGACATTACTCCGTTACTGCCGCAATTGCTTCAGCTCCATCAGTTATTCTCAACCCAAGTGTAATATTCTCATCGCATGACGAAATTCGGAAAATGGATCGGTGCCGGTCTTGGTTGGACCATCGGAGGACCCATCGGGGCAATCCTTGGCTTTGCATTTGGATCGTTTGTTGATGCTTCAAACCTCGAAAGATTTGCCAACCGGAACCAGGATACCACCACAGGTGATTTTATCATCAGCCTGCTTGTAGTGATTGCTGCAGTGATGAAAGCAGACCAAAGGGTCATGAAATCGGAACTCACTTTTGTGCGTAATTACCTCACCGGTGCATTCGGTGAATCAGAATCCTCGGAAATGCTCAGGATGCTGCGTGATATTTTAAAGCAGGAGATTCCACTGAAGGATGTAACCCGGCAGATACGGGCAAGAATGGATTACCCATCAAGACTGCAATTGATGCACCTGATATACGGGATTGCTCTGGCTGACGGATCAATCATTGAACCGGAAGTCATACAACTACGACAGATCGCGGTGGACCTGGGGATAAATGACGCAGATATCAGTTCGCTGAAGAGTATGTTCATTCAAACAACTGATTGGGCTTACAGCATCCTGGAGGTTGACAAAAATGCCGGCAACGAAGAGATAAAGAAATCATACCGCCAGCTTGCCCTAAAGAATCATCCAGATAAAGTTGCATACCTGGGAGAGGAAATCCGGAAAAAAGCCCAGGAAAAATTCCAGAAGATCAATGAGGCATATGAGGTAATCAAGAAAGAACGGGGAATGGTTTAGGGTTGTGGTTGTTGTGGTTGTTG